>JAZRQP010000041.1:0-12141 GCA_045649885.1 Faecalimonas sp. | reverse complement strand
GCCAATAGTGAATTTGGTCTGAAGTGGCGGAGTTTATGCGAATACCATCTCGGTGAGTCTGGAATTCGTGATCCAGTTCTCTGTTTCGAGTTCTTGGGCCGGTTTTATGTTCAGGAGGGAAACAAGCGAGTCAGTGTTCTAAAATACTTTGGTGCAGCGACCATTCAGGGAAGTGTAATCCGGATATTACCCGGAGCATCCTCGCTACCGGAGATCCTCGCGTATAAAGAATTTCTTACATACTACCCCAAGACAAAACTGTACGAAGTGGCATTTTCCAGACTGAATAGTTTCCCGAAGCTGCAGGCTGCCCTAGGCCATGATCCGGATCATGTTTGGTCCGAAGAGGAGCGCCGAAATTTCCGTTCCAGCTTCTACTATTTTGACCGCGCTTATCAGAAGTTCTACGATTCAAACATGACAGCGACTGCAGCAGATGCTTTGCTAGAATGGCTTAAGGTCTATTCCTTTGAGAGAATCAAAACCATGTCCAATCAGGAATTGCTTCGCAGCCTTGAGTCGATATGGCCCAGTGTGAAGTCAATTGGACAACAGAATGCCATTGAAGTGAATACACAGGCGGCTTGTGGGGAAGACAAGCCCTTTAAGAACCGCCGTGCTTTCTCCATGATGCCGTCCTATCTAAACATTGCATTCATTCACGAGCTTAAACCGGAAAACAGTAATTGGGTTCGGGCTCATGATTTGGGCAGTCGGCATCTGGAGGTTGAAATGGGCGACCAGGTAATCGTACAGCGCTATTTTGGTGTCGGCACTGGCGATGAAGCAGAGCGGGCCATGGAGATCGCCATCAAGAATGGTGCGGAAGTGGTGTTTGCCACAACGGCTTCTCTGATTACGGTCTGCCGCCGGGTGGCAGCACGTCATCCGGAAACCCGGATTCTTAATTGCTCTGTAAATATGCCTTATAGCGATGTTCGGACCTATTACAGCCGTATTTATGAAGGCAAGTTTATCTCCGGGGCAATTGCGGGAGCCATCAGCAAGAATGATAATATAGGTTACATTGCCAGTTATCCAATTTTTGGCGTTATTGCAGGAATCAATGCCTTTGCACTGGGTGCCCAGCTGACAAACCCGAATGCACAAATCCGTTTGAAATGGGCTTGTGCTGACAGCAATCCGATGAATGAACTGGTTAGCCAAAACATTGATGTTATTTCCACGCTTGATATTCCCCAGAAAGGTTGGAGTGAAGGGCAATGGGGAACCATTCGCATCCTGGATGACGGTTCCAGCGAATGGATTGCTTCCCCTTATTGGGACTGGGGCGCATTTTATTTGCAGATCGCCCAGAGTATTCTTGGCGGAGAATGGGAGTCTCCCAGCGGTAAGAGAGAAGACCGTGCAGTGAACTACTGGTGGGGGATTGCCAGCGGCGTTGTCGGTTTGGATTTCACTGACAAACTGCCGGAGGGCGCAAAGGCTCTTGCAAATATGCTGAATGCGGGTATTAAGAACGGCACAGTCGATCCATTCCTTCGGAAAGTTGTTTCCCAGGAGGGAGTTGTTCGTAACGACGGAACGAAAAAATTTAGCCCCGAAGAAATCCTTCAGATGGAGTGGCTGTGCGATAATGTGATTGGTACCATCCCGGAATTTGATTCCCTGTCAGAAAAGGCAAAGGTCATCACCCGGCTTCAGGGAATTTATCGGGATCAGATCCCTCCGCAAAAGGAAGGCATCCTGCGGTGAAAGTTATATTAACTCAGCACGCTCTTAATTCTAAATGAAACTGGATCTTATTTGAGTAAATGCGTCCCAAAGTTGGGACGCATTTCTTTATTCATAGCGGTTTGGGCAGTAATGAACCAGAAGATCGATTTCACCTTCCTCCTTAAACTCACAATCAACACCATAATTCCCCGATGCAAACCAAGGATGTGCGTTTAACAAAGGCTGGATTGTCCGGTCCTCAAAACTAATTACTGCGTACTCTGCAGGAGGTTGTGTTGTGAACCAAAGATTATTAATGGAATCCAGACAGGTTTGACATAAACTATTCTGAATCAGATCCCGATCAATAGCATACTGGACTCCGGTTATCTGGAGGGTGGCATAGGCATTGTCAGGAAAAACATAGGCATGGGCATAAGTATCCTCTTCCTCGTCCATAATCCCGCAGGATAACATCACTCCTGCAGGTTCTTGGATCAACTCCCTTCTATTTCCGTAACGGTTGATTCCCAAATACAGCAAGTCAAAGTTATTCAGATTGATCAGGCCAATATTGTCCTCACCCCAATATGCCGACGCAGCGGTATCGCCACTTTCGCCGCAGACATAACAATCCGCGTCTGTAATATTGGATACATAATCAATATGTTCATATTCTTCCTGTAGAGATGCCTTTACAGTCTGAATGTTGGCAATCACAGCTAACAGGACCAACATCGTCACAGCACCAGCAAGTGCAGACAGGATACATTTTTTCATTCTGATACCTCCATTGGATTATTGACATTGATACAGGGAATTTGCTGCTTTTTTGCGTATTTCAATGTCTGCCATGCACCACCGCTTTCATGCTGGATGCAGAACACAACCATGTCAGAACGGTTAACCATTTCCCTGTTCCTCGTTTGATAGGCACCTTTGAAGTGACAGCTAGCAGAGGTGTCACATATTTCAATTTCATCGTAATAATTCCGGTAGGCATCCTCGTTGTTTCGGAAGTCTGCCGTGGGATATGGCAGTACCCAAACATGGGTACTGTTGTCATTCCGGATTGTCCGTTTACAGCGTCGTATGGTGGAGGATACAAGCTGGTCAAATTCTCCATCCCGGCCCACAAGGAACTCCACATATTCCTTTTCCACCAAGAGTTTGCGGATCAGTATTTCAAGGCGTTGTTCAATCAAAAGAGGATCTTCGATGATTCTATGACCGAAGAAACTTACCGTATATTGGTTCATTGAGCAACCCTCCTGTGTTCTGGTTCGTAGCAGAAACACGAATTTTTCTAAATATTGGTTATTATACTACCAACCAAGACGATAATAAAGTGAAAATTAAAGGTAACACTACCAACAGAACCTCATATTTCGTACTAAAATAACGAAGAAGGGGGTGGTAGTGAATGACAGATACCCAATACATTGATTTTGTTCGCACCCGCATTACCGAATTACGAATTAAGAAAGATGTATCTGAACATCGTATGAGCTTGGATTTGGACAAAAACGGGTCATATATCAGGGGTATAACCAGTGGAGCATCTATGCCGTCTGTTAAAGAACTGTTCAACATCATGGTATATTTCAATATGATGCCTACTGAGTTCTTTGCCCCTCTGGAGAGTAAAACTACACCCTACCATGATGTCTGTAACCGTCTGCGATCATTTAGCGAGGCGGACTTGGAAAAAGTGCAGACATTTCTGGACTGGATCTCATCTGAGAGCAGCAAATAAACGATACTCTGAATGTGTCCCATACTGGGACACATTTTTGTTTTGTTCCATCGGTAATTGAGTATTTTTTTCTTATTATATATAATTATTGACTTAAAGTAAATAATCCTTTAACAGCGGTCAATTATATTTTTGTGAAATACTTGGTAGCATATTAATGGGAGGTGGGACTATGCGTACTGAGTATTCTGACAGATATATCACGCTGGGTTTGAAGATCGCCTATTACCGAAAGAAGGCTGGCTTTACACAAGAAGTATTTGCTGAGAAGATCGGAAAAAGTCTGAATTTCATCGGACAAGTAGAAGGAACCGGAACCATAAGAGGCGTTTCGCTGGAAACACTGTTCAAAATCGCAGATGTTCTTGGGATTCCTCCCTCTAAGTTGTTGGAAGATGATTGAATAAAAAGAAGGGACTGTTTATTACAGCCCCTTTTTTACGCCCAAAACAGGTCAATCTCCATATTTACTCCGGATCACAGATGAAGTGTGAAAGTACGATAAACAAAAAGGCACAGAAGCAATCCAAAGTCTTCTGTGCCTTCTATTTTTTAATCATCCCAAGTATGTTCTTTGAAGTATTCATCCATTTCTTTGGAGTAGCGGAAACGAATATTCTCCATGTCCTCTCCATCCATAATGGCTGCGTGTGCTTTCTGGGCGATATTACGGATACCTCTGATACCGCATACCATCTCATCATGGATCATGATGGCAAATACAGCATCGGGGTATTTTGCGCTTACAGATTCAATCTCCGCAGGCTTTGCTTGGAGTACATCGTTCATACCGGAGATATTTTGATAAGCAATCCTCTCGCGGTCAGTATAATATCGGATTGAAGTTGCTATCATACTCATTCTCTATCTCTCCTTATGGCGCACACTGCGCTGGATTATAGCATGAAAAATATGTAAGAACAAGTCTTGACATTTCAGGAAAAGCTGTTACAGTTTGAGTCTCCCAGGGGCTCCCTAATGGTAAATAAACCGTATCAGTCCGCTTTATTGGGCATGATTACGCTCTCCCAGTAATTGTAGCTTGACTTTCTTTTGCTTGCTTTTTATAATAGAACAAAAGTTCTATAACGTCAATATATATTTCAGGAGGGGCAGCACATGGAAACCAAGCAATATTTGTGCATAGATCAAAAGAGTTTCTATGCCACAGTTGAGTGTGTTGCCCGTGGGCTTGATCCGATGAAAACTAATCTGGTTGTCGCAGATCCTGAGCGTTCGGAAAATACGATTTGCCTTGCAGTCTCCCCTTCACTGAAAGCGCTGGGCGTAAAAAACCGATGCAGAATTAAAGACATACCACGCCACATTAAACATATTGTTGCACAGCCCAGAATGCAGCTTTACATTGATTGTGCAGCTGAAATCTACGGAGTTTTTTTGAAATATATAGCACCAGAAGATATCCATGTTTATTCCATTGATGAATCCTTTTTGGATGTGACGCCTTATCTGCATATGTACCAGATGACGGCCAAGCAATTGGCGATTAAAATCATTCAGGATGTCAAAGAGACTGTAGGAACAATCTGCACTTGTGGAATTGGCACAAATCTTTATCTTGCAAAAATTGCTCTTGATATAAAGGCAAAACATGCTGCCGATTTTATCGGCGAACTGGATGAAGAGTCCTACCGTACAGAGTTATGGGATCATAAACCAATTACTGATTTTTGGCAGATAGCGGAAGGAAAAGCCAACAGGCTTCGCAGTCGTGGAATAACAACAATGCGTGAAATCGCAATGATGAACGAGGACTTCATGTATGACTGGTTTGGTATTGATGCAGAGTTAATGATCGACCATGCTTGGGGCAGAGAATCAACGACAATTGCTGATATCAAAGCCTACAAATCAAAGTCAAAAAGTTTATCCAGTGGACAAGTTCTGATGCGCGATTATAAGTACCAGGAAGGCATTATCATAGCGAAAGAAATGATGGATCAGTTATGCTTGGATATGGCGGCCAAGAATCTCGCCACAGACTCGGTTTCCCTATACATAGGTTATTCCTATACCCAAGGTGTTCCAGGCGCAGGCGGCACGGCAAAGCTCGGTATGGAAACCAACGTAGCATCTATGCTGGTTCCGGCTATTGAGACTCTTTATCGCCGGATTGTAGATCCAAGATTTGCGATTCGCAGAGTTTGCCTATCCTGCAATAATGTGGTTGAAGACAGAGGCGTACTTCAGCTGAATATGTTTGAGGATACGACCAAGCAACTCCGGGACAAGGCGCTGCAGGAAGCGATGCTTGGTATTCGTGCGAAGTATGGTAAAAACTCAATCCTGAAGGGGATGAATTACGATCCTGCCGCAACAGGCCGAGAACGTAATTCACAGATCGGAGGACACCGTGCGTAAACGAACGCCAAGGGCACCTATGCCACCCTCCAGACGGGCCAAGCAGTTCGCTCCGTTTGATGCATTGAAGGGATTGAAAGAGGCTATCGCAGCCAAAGAAAAGAGGCCTGAGCCTCGTAGGGAGTTAACGGATTACATGAAAGAACAGATAAATAACACACTGTTAGAACTACGCAAGGGACAGCCTATCACTGTGGTTTACTATGGCAGCATGGAGCAGGAAACTCTGCAGATCACAGGCACCTTCGTGAAGGTAGATGCTTACTGGCAGACCCTGCAGGTAAATAATGTAGCTATTGACTTTTCTGAGATCTATGAAATAATTCGATAAGGGCAGGTCTGGTAGATTGGTTCTACCTAATACAATGGACTAGAAAGAGGGGGTAAAAATGCGCCTGTTCATCATGGGAAATGGTTTTGACCTTGCACATAACTTACCTACAAAATATTGGGATTTTAGAATATACCTTGAGAGCCATTATCCTGATTTTCTTGAAGCGTTTGAACACCATTATCATATTTACAATGGGGATTCTGACGATTATAAAAAAGAATTGTTGTGGAACGATTTTGAAACTAATTTAGCAAACATTAATGAAGATGTAATAATCGAACAAGCTACATCAATTGATATGGGATTGGAGAGCGGAGACGTTGGAATCGAGGATACCTTGCGTAGTTATTTTCGCTCTGAATACCAATATATCGATAAGTTGGCGGGGTATCTGAAACAATGGATCAGAACTATAAAAATTAGAGATATCCTTCCAATTACTTCGGCAATATCGAAGGGCTCAGATGATTTTTTCATTACTTTTAATTATACTTCTGTACTGGAAACTGCTTATCAAGTTGACGCTTGTAATGTTTTACATATTCATGGTTCGTTGCGTAAATATGATGACGATCCTATTCTGGGACACGGAAATACAAGACGCATAGAGAACATAAAGGCAAGAAGAAATCATGCACAGATATGGTGTAATGAAAAAGAGATTAGCATTTGTAGCGTTATAGGTGAATACTATAATACAACTTTCAAAAATGTAAATGACTACATGCATAAATTAAACTCCTTATATAAGTACGGAGTTGAAGAAATAATTGTCATTGGACACTCTATTGCCGGAGTAGATCTTCCATATTTCAAACGAATTGATGAATTCACAAAACGGTCAGCTATTTGGAAAATATATTACTTTGATGAAAACAAAAAAGAGGAAATGCAGAAAGCGCTTGAAAGGCAAGGTATCTCTCCCAAAAGAATCTTAATGATTGATTCTACAAAGTTTTATGATTTGAAAGCATAAGGTAGCTTTGTTTTTGCACTACATAATAATGAGTATGGGAAATCCATATTTGCCCACCCTGGTCTATGACTGGGGTGGGCTTTTTAATGTAGAAAAATAGAGGAAATAATCCTGTAAAGAAACGATGCAAGCAATGCCTGTGTTTAAACACACGCTCAAAACCTCCGAATCCGCGAAGCGCGGAAGTCGGAGGTTTTTATACTTGTTGAGGTTCCACCCCAATCCCCGGCGAACACAAAATGTGTTCTGGAATGCAGGATAAACCTGCGGCTACGCGATTAAAAATCGCTGATTAAAGATATTGTCAATCTTGGTCGAACGATTCTGTTGGTCCCATAATTGCGCTTGAGAAAAATGTTCCTTACAATATGGGTAGCTAATATTTTGTGAAAGCAGATATGAAAGATACGAGAATTATCTGCGAAAGGAGAAAAGTTGATAATTAGCTCGTATAACAATCTAAAGTATCAAAACAGTACAAGGTTCAGACAAGCGTGTTATTATGAAATTGGCCAAGGAGTTATGTCTTTCTTTTGTGATGAAGGTCCTGTAAAACATGGCTTTGAAAAGCGTGATGGACAATTTGATATGGCAATGGAAATTGTGGATGCAATTTTCAAAAAGAAGCATTTAGCGGTAGAGGCTGGCGTAGGCATTGGAAAATCATTTGCCTATTTGGTTCCGCTTCTTTTGTACAACAACACATTCAAGAAACCGGTAATCATTGCTACATCTACGATCGCGCTTCAAGAGCAATTGTTGAATGACATTACACGCTTACAAGGATTACTAGGGATAGCTCCGGAAGTGGTGTTTGCCAAAGGTCAGACGCATTTTGTTTGTTATGATCGCGCAAAAAGCTATCTCGAAAAAAATAATGCTGAGATGGCGGCGGAGATCAAACAAGGTTTGAAGAACAACTGTTATGACAGGAAGAGCTTTCCTGCAGAAATTCCCCAACATATTTGGAAGCAAATTAACATTCAGAAGTATGGGAAAAGAACTTGTGAGCATTGTTGCTGTTCATGCGGCTATAGGAAAATGCGAAATACTTTATTCCAAACTAATGGCATCATACTGTGTAACCAGGATTTTTTAACATCTCACCTTTTGAATTTAAGGAGAGGTCGGGATGGACTGATTACATGTAATGCCGAGTTAGTTGTAATTGATGAGGCACATAACCTGGAAGAGAAAGTACGTAGCGCAACCACAAGTCGTTTTTCCAAAAGCATGATCGTAGCTAAATTACAAGCAGCAATTAAATCACTACCGCCTATAGAGAAAGTGCTTGCAGAGGAAAAAGCCACAAGAGCTTTTGCTATAGTAGATGAGTTTTTTGCATGTCTGGAAAAACAAATTACAGAGCAAATCAAAGGGGCAAAGCACAATGCCGAAACTGCAGAACGATTCTTTTTCAAAGAAGATGAGACGGTTCTTTCATTGTTTGAGGATATGGTAAATCAAATTGATGATATTGCAGTGAGTATAAATATTTACAGCTCCTTTGGAAGCAGATATAAAAAAGAATCACATGTCACAGAGGATCTATATATTCTTGCGGAAGACCTTCAAGAGCTTTGCGATGATTCAGATGATGTGTTGAGATGGATCGAAAGGCATGGCAGAGAAATTGAAATACTAGGCTGTCCTAAAAACACTAATCACATTATTCGAAGCTGCTTTTTCACTGGCCCGGTTCAAACGATTCTTACATCAGCAACCTTAACATGCTCCAGTAAAAATCAGGAAGATCAATATGCGTACTTTGTAAATAATACTGGCTTTCCCATCAAGAAAAATGCGATCCTATCTGAGCCTAAACCATCTCCATACCCATATGATGAACATGCAATGATTTATTGCTGTGATGACTTACCACACCCGACCAAAGACCATGATAAGTTCGTTGAAGAAGCGGTGGGGCGGATAGCAAAAATACTGAAGATATCTGAAGGAAAAGCATTGATACTATTTACAGCTAAGTCAGATATGGAGGAAGTATACAAACGTCTCAAAAAGAAAAAGCTACCATACAAAATTCTGATTCAACAGCAAGGATCATCGCAAGATAAAGTGATGAAAGAATTTCGGAGTAATGTAAACTCTGTTTTGCTGGGGACAGGCGCTTATTGGGAAGGAATCAGTATTGAAGGAAAGAGTCTTTCAAACTTGATTGTCTTTCGGTTACCATTTCCGGTTCCCGATCCAATTATTGACTATAAAACATCCGTTGCAGATGATCCTGTTATGGATGTGCTCGTTCCGGAAATGATAACAAAGCTAAAGCAAGGAATTGGCAGATTGATACGCAATTATACAGACACGGGAATTGTATCGATTATAGATCCAAGATTGAGCAAGGAACGTTCAACTCCTTATCGCGAAATTACATTTGATTCTCTCCCGATTAAGAACATAACAAACAGCCTGTCAGAACTGTCTGAATTCTATCGACAGTTGCAATCAAGAGAATAAAAAACTCCCGGTACGGAGATTCCGTACCGGAATTATTTTCAGTATGAAGGGTTATCGTTCTGCTGTTACAACCTGTGAATGTTTAGGGCTATCTTTTAGCAAGACATCAATATTTGCTTTTACAGTAAGAAATTCCTCCTGTTGTTTTTTTACTTTTCTGTATTGAGCGAAGGCAGCCTGTTTCTGCGTCAATGTTTTTTCATACTCAGCTTTTAACTGCTTTGTGGTAGGAAGTTTTTCAACTCCTAGCTCATCAAAATATCGCTTGGCCGCTTGGTGTCTAATGATATCTGATTCATGTTCCGACAGGTATTTTTTAGAATAACCCGCTTTCCTGTATGCTACATATATCTCTCTGGTTTCCTTATAGTTTTGTATGTGTTTTTGTGTAACTGCGTTCCGTTGAAGTTTATCCTCCATTTCCTTATTTTGCTGCCTAGCTTTCGATAATTCAGAAGAGAGCGTAGCTGCCTGTTTTTCTAAATCTGAATACTGTGTAAGATCATGTTCCTGAAGGTATAGCAAAGCTTGAGATGCTTGCTTCATATTGAATCGCTTGGCCCAGTTTTCGTATGCTGGTCCTTTTTTGGAATTAACAGCAGTTTGATAATCTATTATGAGTTGAATATTTCGCTTGTTGCTGTTGCGCTGTTGATTGCTTCGGATTTTGGGAGCATGTACACGCTGCCCTTTGATTACTGCACTTAATACTTCTGGAGTGTAATTCTCACCGAGCGTGTCCATCCGGATATAGTTTCTTTGTTCCGATCCACGGATTGAGGGAACCTTTCCTTGCTTGAGTTCATATCCTTCCTGCTGAAGAATCTCTAGCAGCGCATTGAAGCTTACAGGATTCTTTGCAAGAGCTGCATCAATGGCAAAACAAATTCTTTCGCGGTGAGAAGGTTTCTTTTTATCTCCCAGCCATTTGTCGTAGGACTTGCCTTTGCCTTTGGGATTCTCAACGATGGAATAGCCGTTCTGGATACAGATGGTATCATTAAGCCTGCGAATTGCTTTTGTGCTTCCCCAGAAATTTCGGAACTTTCTGGTTGCATCCAGCGACGTGGAGTTCCAGATGATATGATTATGGATATGAGCTTTGTCTATGTGTGTACAGACAATGTAGGCGTGGTTTCCTTTCGTAAATCTCCGTGCCAATTCACAGCCAAGACGATTGGCTTCTTCTGGGGTGATTTCTCCCGGTCGGAAGGATTGCCGGAGATGATAAGCAATAACATTATCGGCTCCTTGGACTTTACCTGTTTGGCGAATGTACTGCTGCTTACTATAAACGAACTGAGCATCAGCAACCCGACTGTCACATTCCCAGCTGGTAATCAGTCTCCCACAGTCAGTCTTTCCTGGGTTTGCGACGTAGTCAATGATATCTGTAATGGCTGTGCCCACTGTGCGCCCTTTTCCAATATGTAATGGCATTAGCCGCGTGGTTGCCAAATATGTCACCTCCGAAAAAAGAGAACGGCCTGCGACTGCAGACCGTTCATTGACTATTACAGTGCTTTAATTGCGCCAGTGATATACTGCAGGCCACTGAGGAGTTTAACAGCAAACATCGGTAAGCCCATGGGACTTGCGAGATAGGCCATGAAAAGCAGGATCAATCCATTCTGCCAGGAAAAGGTTGCCATGACAGTAATGCCTAAAAGAGTCAGCATGAAACTTGCGAAACCAAAGATCAGGGACGAACAGGAGATCAGACCAATACAAATCCAAGTCATCAGATCGATTACAATAACAACAGGCAAAAGGGTAATTTTAATAAGTATCCTCATATGACTGCGCCTCCTTTTTCTATGTATATGATACCGGATAGATCGACAACGAGCAAGGATGCGGATAGCTTCATCTTACCTCGGAGAGAGTCATGATTATTTTCTGTGCAGCCTCCCATAAACGCTCCTGATTCTGCTTAATATCCTCCAGATCAGCCTCATAATATCGTCCGGTTTCATGTACGCGTTTTGTCAGCTGATTCAAGTTATTACCAGCATATCGTAGCAGAGAAACCATTTCATTTAGCTCTGGCAAATCCAATCTGACTGTGTAGCCGTCGATGGCCATTTTTCTTAAATAGGCACTCATATTGGATATTCCCATAAGCTCCATTTTTTGCTGAATCAGTTCTTTTTCTTCGTCTGATATCCAAAAGGCTACATAGGTAGAACGGGTACGATCAGGCATTACATTAACGCTCCTGTTCTTTGAAATGCGCCGAAACTTTCGGCGCATTTCTTTTCGGTGTAGCTTGCAGCTTGTCTCGGACAGAAGGCTTTTCTGGTTGCACCTTTTCCTGCTGGTATTCCCTCCGAAGCGCAGAAATGAAAAGATCGGTCAGACCGGCATGGCTGTCCACCACATACCGCAGTCGCTTGTTCTTTCCCTGGGCATCCACATCCGGAAAGATGGGCGTGCGATGCGCCCATTCCTTGTTGTCAGCAGAGATTCTTCCATCCCAGGATTTTTCCCTTACCGTATTGGCAAGGACAAAACAAGTCCGGGGCCATCCAAACTGAG
>JAZRQP010000040.1:0-2143 GCA_045649885.1 Faecalimonas sp. | reverse complement strand
ATGTAAGTCTTAATGTCGGAATATGTAATATTTTGTTTTTTTAATTATACCATATTTTGCATTTAAAGCCAAGCCTTTTTGCAAAATTTATGTCTTAAACATAACAAAACCCACGGTGGCGAACCGTGGGTTTTGCTTTGTCATCCAATAATACCAATCTGGATCTGGACTGCCTTTTCAATTTCGCGCATCAACTCCGAACTTTCATCAATTTCTCCAATGCATTCTTCTAAAATCTCAACAGAGTAATTGCAGATATTCTCGCACATAACGATAGTATCTCGTTTAAGCCCTGTACCTCCTTTCCCACTCGGTATGTATACATGGGTTGGAAGGTCTTTCTTTTTTCCACCACGACTGATACCTACTCTTGTGGTGCAGGGAATTGCAGTAATGGTGCGGCTGAATTTGTTATTAAGATTGTTCGACAGTACCAAAATGGGCCTTTTTCCGAAATAAGTAGAGCCCACTGTTTTAGGGATGTCAGCGAAAAAGATTTTTCCTCGTGCAATGCGTGTATTTGTCATAGTGAATTCCTCCAAAAAAATTAAATTTTAAGATGTTTAAAGCATTTAATTTTTTTGTTTTTATTTCAAGAAAATATGCCCCGAACAAAATGCTCGGAGCATAATAAGTGTCTATAAACTTTTGAGTTTTGAGGAATGGTCATAACTTTCAGAGAAACGATTGATTTTCCGTGGTCAATTCTTATTGTCATAAGTTAGCGTTTCGCCGTGCTCGTGAAAGGGTAGATTTTGAGATACCAGTCATTCGCTCCACCTGCCTGTACGAATTATTCTCCAACAAAGACACCGCAAGAGCGATTTGTTCATCGGAATAAACCTTCGGACGACCTTCCTTGAAGTCGGGTTTAGATTTTGCGATTGCTTTGCCAGAAGAACATCGCTCCAAAATCATATCTCGCTCAAATTCCGCAAAGGCGAAGAAAATATTCCTAATGAGTTTGGATGAACTGGTGTTGTCCATCAGACCGATGTTTAAGATATGAACCTTAACACCACGGTCAATGAGGTCAGATATCAGTTTGCTACCTTGGGAGAAACTTCTCGCAATTCTGTCCAGTTTCGTACACATCAAGGTGTCATTGGGTTCTAACTCTTCCAGAAGTTTATCAAAATTGGGTCTGGAACATTCAGTTCCAGTGTAAGCATCGGAATAGACCATCTCTCCGCCTGCTGCTTTTAGTTCAGCAATTTGACTTTCAAGACCGTTTCCGTATTTCTCTTGACCTTTGCTGGAAACTCTTGCATAACATCTAATCATAGAATTACACCACCCATCCAACCATCCATCCCATTTACACGAAGCAAATGATAGGTCGGTTCAGTTTGGGGAGCAGGTTTAAGAACTCTGATAACCACCTCAGAGGAATTCTTTGTGGGGATGATGAAAACATTCCCATCAATTTCTAAAATAATTACATTCATACATTTTTCTCCTTTCTTGTATGTAGGAGTGCCGCTGGCACGGCACGATTGCATCTAATATTGATAAATGAAGGAGAAATATGGTGGGCGGTTGGAGGATGCCCACTGAAAAGTTCAACACACACGACTACCTTGCTGCCAGACAAGGGGGGAAAGGAAAAAGGTCACAACAAAGAAAAAGACCTACATACAATACTCCCGCCAGAGTTTTGTATGTAGGTGAATGTCGTAATTTGTTGAAATATGTAATATTAGGTTATATTACTATTATACTGATTTTTTTCGCGGCGCCAAGCCCTTTTTGAAAATTTCTTATAATATTTTCCATCCAACCTTCTTTCGTGATGCTTAAAAGAGAATTTATTGTCTGTGAGCGAAATGATAATAGATTTTTTGCAGATGATTCTTGGGCAATGATTTTCATTTGCTTTTTCATAGAATTATGGCAAGAATGGTGGGAGGACAAAAATAGCAGATGAGGTTATTTCTCATCTGCTATCTGTTAGATAAATTAGAATTGGTTAAATACTTTTTACTGGATGCAGTTCAATATATCCTCGTGTGCCGATAGGCTCTAACTGAATACGGGGGTTGCTATCATCCCAAGCATATCCAATGCTTTGAGGGTTGTATTTCTTGATTGCATCCCATACCTGCTGAATTGCCTCACCAAAGTTTTCCTCTTCAAAAGGTTC
>JAZRQP010000039.1:0-32192 GCA_045649885.1 Faecalimonas sp. | reverse complement strand
AGTGTAATACGAAGTTCCACAGCTGCGTTACGGTTCGTACTTACAAACTGATTATGTTCGAGTTTGATAACATTACCCTGTGCCTTTGCAATCGTATCTGCCACACGCACAAGTTCACCCGGTTTATCCGGAAGAAGTACAGATACTGAGAAGATTCTGTCTCTCTGAATCAATCCATGCTGTACGATTGAGGACATGGTAATCACATCCATGTTTCCACCACTTAGGATTGCAACAACCTTCTTTCCTCTTAAGTCTAACTGTTTTAATGCAGCCACCGTAAGAAGTCCTGAATTTTCCACAACCATTTTATGATTTTCTACCATGTCAAGAAATGCGCCGATAAGCTCGTCATCTTCAACAGTAAGCATCATATCCACATTTTCTTTTACATATTGTAATGCATTTGCACCAACTGTCTTTACTGCAGTACCATCAGCAATCGTATTTGCACTATCAAGTGTAACCACCTCGCCTGCTTCTAAAGATGCAGACATACTTGCTGCCTCAATTGGTTCCACACCAATTACCTGAATCTTTGGATTCAACATTTTTGCAAGGGTTGCCACACCGCTGATGAGTCCGCCACCACCAACCGGGGCAAATATGTAATCTACTGTCGGAAGTTCCTGGATTATCTCCATGGTGATGGTTCCTTGTCCGGTAATTACATCTTCATCATCAAATGGATGAACAAAAGTGCATCCTGTTTCTTCTGCAAGTTGTTTCGCTTTCTCACATGCATCATCATACACATCACCGTGTAGAATTACTTCTGCGCCATAAGCCTTAGTACGGTTCACTTTTATAAGAGGTGTAACTGTAGGCATTACAATGATTGCCTTGCAGCCGAATTCCTTTGCTGCATAAGCCACGCCCTGCGCATGATTGCCCGCCGAAGCGGTAATAATTCCTTTTGCACGCTCTTCTTCTGTTAAAGTACTAATCTTGTAATAAGCTCCACGAAGCTTATACGCGCCTGTGTGTTGCATATTTTCCGGTTTTAAAAATACTTTTCCACCGGTTTGGTCACTCAAGTATTCACTATATACTAATTTTGTTGGCTTTGTGACTTTCTTTACCACTTCACTAGCCAATTCAAATTTATCTAAGGTTAACATAAATTCCTCCAATTATTCTTCCGTTGTAAACAAGGCGTTTACAAAATCGTCTGAATTAAATTTCTGCAAATCATCGATGCTTTCACCCACACCGATATATTTTACCGGAATACCAAGCTCCGCCTGGATTGCAACTGCAATACCACCCTTGGCTGTTCCATCCATTTTTGTAAGGACAATACCGCTGATATCTGTTACATCTTTGAATTCCTTGGCCTGAGCCAACGCATTTTGTCCTGTTGTACCATCTAATACAATCAAAGTCTCTCGATGCGCCTCCGGATATTCCCGTTCCAACACACGATTGATTTTACGAAGCTCTTCCATCAAGTTTTTCTTGTTGTGAAGTCTTCCGGCTGTGTCAACAAGGAGTACATCCGCCTTTCTGGATTTTGCCGCCGCCACCGCATCATAGACAACTGCAGCTGGGTCTGAGCCTTCCTGTCCGCCGATTAAATCAGCCTCTGCACGATGTGCCCATTCTTTTAACTGCTCACCAGCCGCCGCACGAAAAGTATCCGCTGCGGCAAGAACAACCTTCTTTCCTTGCTCACGAAGCTTACCCGCCAATTTTCCTATGGTTGTAGTCTTCCCAACACCATTCACGCCTATCACTAACACAACCGATGTTTGGTGCTCAAACTCATAAGCCGCTTCTCCTACATCCATTTGTTCTTTGATGCTCTCGATTAAAAATTGTTTGCAATCAACCGGCTCCTTGATATGATTCTTTTTCACCTTTTCTTTCAAATCTTCAATGATGTCCATAGTTGCATGTACACCCAAATCACCCATGATTAAGATTTCTTCCAATTCCTCGTAGAAATCATCATCAATATTTGAAAATCCATGAAAAATGCTGTCAATGCCTGAAACAATGTTATCTCTGGTTTTTGATAAGCCTGATACAAGGCGCCCCCATAGGCCTTTCTTTTCCTCTGACATAAAGCCTCCTAATCATCTAGTTCATGTTCTAATAAGTCTACAGAAACAAGAGCAGATACACCCTTTTCCTGCATAGTAATACCATACAAGCGGTCTGCCGCTGTCATGGTCCCCTTACGGTGCGTAATTACGATAAACTGTGTATGTTTTGTCAGTTTATGTAAATATTTTGCAAATCGGTCTACGTTCGAATCATCAAGAGCAGCCTCAATTTCGTCAAGCAGACAGAATGGTGATGGCTTTAAGTTCTGAATTGCAAATAATAACGAAATTGCTGTCAATGCCTTTTCGCCACCGGATAACTGCATCATATTCTGTAGTTTCTTTCCTGGCGGTTGTGCAATAATTCGAATACCTGCTTCCAGAATGTCTTCATCCTCGATAAGCTCTAGCGTTCCTGTTCCGCCACCAAATAATTGCTTGAATACTTTATCAAACTCTTTATTAATTTCTTCAAAGCTTTCTTTAAACTGTTTACGCATTGCTGCATCCAGTTCTTCAATAATCTGAATCAGTGTGGCTTCTGCCTCAATTAAGTCATCATGCTGCGTCTTCATGAACTCATAACGTTCAGACACATTCTTATAGTCTTCAATGGCATTTACATTGACAGAACCAAGTGCTTTGATTTCATTTTTGAGTCTTTGAATCTCTTTCTTCATAAATGCAAGGTCTGTCAAATCTTCGTCACGAAGTTCCATTGCACTGCTATATGTGAGTTCGTATTCTTCCCACATATAATTGATTTGCTTTTCAGAAGCCTCTTCATAGCCTTCTCTTCTGCTATTTAAGCGGAACAATTCCTTGTCAAGCTCTGCCATATGTTTTGACAAATCTTCACGTTTTGCAAGGAATTCCTTATGCTTTTTATTCAATTCTTCCTTTTCAGAAACAAATTTCTGAATTTCCGCTTCAATCTCTATAAATAATTCTTTTGAATTTTCAATTGTTTTGCGAATTTCTTCAATCTGTTCTTCTTTTTTGCGAATTTCTTCAGAAGCATCACCTTTACTAGCATCCAATCCAGAAAGTTCTTCCTTATATTTTTCTACTTCTTCTTTGATACGGTCTTCATTTTCAACCATAAATGCAAGTTTTTGTTCGTAAGAAGCGTATGATAAATGGGCTGCCTCAACATCCTGCAATTGTTTGCTTTCCAGCTCTCTGGCCGCTTCCAGTTCCTTTTGATTTGCTTCTGAACTTGTATTTAATTCTTGCTCAAATTTCTCAGAATATTCTAATTCAACCAAAATGGATTCGTGGTTATCTTTGATTTCTGCAACCTGTAAGTCCAAATCCTCGCCTTCTCGCTGAATTTGATTTACAAGTGCTTTTGCATCAGCTTTTTTAGCGGAAACTTGGTCCATATTCATTTTTGCCGTATTTTGTACAACGTATGCCTTTTGAAGCTCTGCTTTTAACTCTTCAATTTTTGCATAATATGCTGTACGCTCTTCTTTACAAGCCTCTAAAGCACGCTCCATCTCTTGCATTTCTTTTTTCAGAAGTGCTACTTTCTTTTCGATTTCTTCGATTTCACGTCTTCTGCTGAGAAGATTGCTTGAATTCTTAAACGCACCACCGGTCATGGCTCCGCCTGGATTGATAAGCTCGCCTTCCACAGTAACAATACGAAGTGACTGTTTGTATTTCTTTGCAAGCGCAATACCATCATCAATATGTTTTACAACGATGGTACGTCCAAGCAGATTTTCGGCAAGCTTTTCATATTTTGCTTCCACATGAACCAAAGAACTTGCAACACCAACCACACCTTTTTCCTTTAAGGCATCATTTTGCTTTAAAGAATTGCTTCCATTGATGCTGGTAAGAGGTAAAAATGTTGCGCGTCCGAACTTGTTCTGCTTCAAATATTGAATCATGCGTTTAGCGGTATCTTCGCTATCCGTTACGATATTTTGAATACTTCCACCAAGGGCTGTCTCAATTGCGATTTCATAGGCTTTGTCAACCTTGATAATATCAGCAACAACACCAAGGATACCTTTTTCCTGTTCTCGTCTTTCCATAACTTTACGGATACTGTTTCCATATCCATCGTAACGTTCTGTTAGGTTCTTTAAGGATTCAAGACGAGATTCTTCTCTGTGATATGAAACTTCTGAAACACGGTATTCTTCTGTCTTTTTACTAATTTCTGCCTGTAATCGCTCAATCTCGGCTTCATATTTTTTATTTTCATCCACATATCCGATAATAGTTGATGATATTTCCTTAAGTTCATCCTCATATTTTTTGATAAACTCATCCTGTTCCACAGCTTCGCTTTCAGCAGCAATCAATCTCTGATTTAATTCTGCCTTACGAACCTGGATTTGTTCCAGCATGGTATCGAATTTCTGAATATTTGCTTTTGTCAATGAACGGTTATTTAAAAGCTCAATTAAATTGTTCTTTCCATCTTCCACAGCACCAGCCAGTTCTGCAATACGAGTCTGTGTACGCAAAAGTTCTTCCTGAACCTTCATTTGTTCAGCGTTCTTCTCTGAAATCTGTGCTTCTAATTCGGATTTCTCGTTTGATAGACTTTCTAACTGTTTCTCACGTTCTTCTAATTCTGCAACAATTGCAACTGAACGTTGAGCCAAATGCTCGTCATTCATTCTTGCTGTGTTAATCTGTTCTTTTAATAGTTCAATTTGACCCTCTAATTGCTGCTTCAGCAATGTAGTCTCATTCAACTGACGTTTTGCTGTCTCTAAGGATGCATCGATTTCATCCGTTTGGACTTCAATTGCTTCATATTCTACTTTCGTATTTTCATATTGTGCAGTAGCTGCATCCAGTTCATCCTGGGTAATTTTAATTTTCTCATCAAGAGAATCAATCTCTGCTTTCAAACGTGATGTTTCAAGCAGGAACATATTAATATCATATCTCTTTAATGACTCTTTTTTCTTTAAATATTCTTTGGCAGTTTCAGATTGTTTCTGCAATGGCCCAATCTGTTTTTCGAGTTCTGATAAAATGTCTGTTACACGAACGAGATTTTGGCGTTCTTCTTCCAGTTTTTTCACGGACATATTTTTACGTCTCTTAAACTTAACAATACCTGCCGCCTCGTCAAAAAGTTCTCGTCTTTCCTCTGGTTTACCACTTAGAATTTTATCAATCTGACCTTGTCCAATAATGGAATAACCTTCTTTACCAATACCCGTATCATATAGCATTTCATTAATGTCTTTCAGACGACAAATGCTTCCGTTGATAAGATACTCACTTTCTCCGGAACGATACAACTTTCTCGTAATCGTTACTTCATTGTAATCGATTGGCAAATGATGGTCAGCATTATCCATAGTAATAGACACTGTTGCATAACTCAACGGTTTTCTCATTTCTGTTCCTGAGAAGATAACATCCTGCATGTTACCACCACGAAGTTGTTTTACACGCTGTTCACCAAGCACCCAACGTACCGCATCCGCTACATTACTTTTACCACTACCGTTTGGTCCAACAATGCCCGTAATCCCGTTATGAAAATCAAACACGATTTTATTTGCAAATGATTTGAACCCTTGTACTTCAATACTTTTTAAATACATCTTACACCTACTCTTTGTTTCCCTTGCGTAATTTTAAAATTGCATGATAAGCAGCCTCTTGTTCCGCTGCCTTCTTTGTTCTTCCTGTTCCTTCACCATATAACAAATCTCCGATATATGCTTCCACAGTAAATGATTTGTTATGGTCAGGTCCTTCTTCCTTTACAAGTCTATACAAAACTTGCTTTCCATGTACACCTTGTACCATCTCTTGAAGGATAGTCTTGCTATCATAAAAGAGTTTCTTATTTTCTAAATCATTTAACACAAAATTTTTGATAAACTCTTTTGCATTAGCAAAACCACCATCTAAATATATCGCACCGATCAACGCTTCTAAAGCATCTGATGTGACAGAGTCTCTTTTTCTGCCTCCTGTGACTTCCTCACCTTTTCCAAGTAACAAATACTCGCCCAGCCCGATTTCTCTTGCACAAAACGCCAATGACGGCTCACAGACCATGCTTGCGCGCATTCTTGTTAATTCGCCTTCCGGAGTCTTTCTGTTTGCAAAGAATAAAAACTCACTGGAAATTAATTCCAAAACTGCATCGCCCAAAAATTCCAAGCGCTCATTGCATTTATGCTTCGGTATATGTTTTTCATTTGTATAAGAGCTGTGCATCAAAGCAGAAATGAGCAGTTCCTCGTCTCGAAAACGATAACCTATTTTGTTTTGTAATTCTCTTAATCTTTCTTGCATATAATCCTCGCTTAAACTCTTTACAAGCGAAAAAGCCCTTTTGGGCTTTTTCGAAATATAATTAATTTACTGCATTTTTGATTTGTTCAACCGCATCTCCAACTGTAACAATCTTTTCAGCGTCTTCATTTTCGATTTCAATATCAAATGCTTCCTCAATTCCCATAATGATTTGGAAAATATCCAATGAATCAGCACCTAAATCATCAACGAAAGTGCTTTCCATCTTTACATCTTCTTCTCCTACATTTAATACGTCAACAATAATCTCTTTTAATCTTTCAAATTCCATTTTTTCTTCTCCCTTTTTTGGATTTTATTCATTTACTTGGATACGTTCACGAATCTTATCGTTTATTCCCTGTTCCTTGAACGTAACACATTGAATAATAGAATTAGACACCTCAATTGCCTTTGAGCTACCGTGTGTCTTCACAACGAGGCCATTCAGTCCCAATAACGGTGCCCCGCCATGCTCACTTGTGTCGAAACTCTTTAACGTGTTCTTAAGTGCTGGTAGAGCTAAAGCAGCACCAATTTTACTTTTTAATGTTGACATTAATCCGCCCTTGATTTTTTTAATCAGAACACCTGCGAGCCCTTCATAAAGTTTTAAAATGACATTGCCGACAAATGCTTCACAAACAATAACATCTGCCAACCCTTGTGGGATATCACGTGCTTCAATGCTGCCAATGAAATTGATATCTTCACATTCCTTCAATAACGGAAATGTTTCTTTTACAAGTGCATTTCCTTTTTCTTCTTCTGCACCAATATTTACAATTGCCACTTTTGGATTTTTAATTCCTACTACATTTTCCATGTAAATAGAACCTATTTTAGCAAATTGTACCAGATGAGAAGATCTCGCATCCACATTCGCACCACAATCAATGAGTAACGATACTCCATTTGCTGTAGGGATGAGTGGAGCTAATGGTGGTCTTTCAATCCCTTTAATGCGACCAACAATCAATTGACCTCCAACGAGAATCGCACCAGAGCTTCCTGCCGAAACGAAAGCATCCGCCTCTCCTCGTTTTACCAGGTTCATTGCTACAACTATGGACGAATCTTTTTTTCTGCGAATCGCCATAACCGGTGGTTCTGCTGTTTCAATTACTTCAGATGCATGAATCACCTCGATTTGCTCTTTACTATATGTATACTGAGCAAGTTCTTTTTTTACAACTTCTTCCTGGCCTACTAAAAGTACTTTAATGTCGCCACGTGAATTAACGGCATCGACTGCACCTTTCACAATTTCGCCCGGAGCATTGTCTCCTCCCATAGCATCAACTGCTACTCTCGTAATTTCTGACATAGCTATTCCTCCTGACATTAACGTAATTTTACTAAACATTGCTATAAAAATCAATACAATTTAACAAAAAAAGAGCGTAAAAGCTTTCACTTTTACGCCTTTTCAACTAATTCTTAATTAATCTACAGCTACGATTTCTTTTTTGTTGTAAGATCCGCAAGCCTTGCAAACTCTGTGTGGCATCATTAATTCACCACATTTGCTACATTTTACTAAGTTTGGAGCACTCATTTTCCAGTTTGCTCTTCTTTTATCTCTTCTAGCTTTAGAAGATTTATTCTTTGGACAAATTGACATAGGTTACACCTCCTTAAAATTCTTAAACACATCGCGGATAACTGACATTCTAGGGTCAAGACTTGTATCTTCGCAGTTACAAGTTCCCTTATTTAGGTTTTGACCACATGTATTGCAAATTCCTTTGCAAGTTTCACTACATAGAATTTTCATCGGCCATCCTATCAATATCTCATTATAGAGCAACTTGTCTACGTCAAGATTATATCCGTCAATATAATTTTTTTCATCCAACTCATCTATCTGATTATCATCTGCCCCTAAGTCAATGTTCTTTGAAAATTTCAAATCAAACTCAGTTGCAACTGGCTCCAAACAACGATCACATGGAATTTCAAGCACTAATCTGCAAGCACCAGCAATCGTAAGTTCCTTTTGCTTCACATGCTTTACAACAATATGAGCATCTTCTTTTTCAATAACCGGCATAAATCCTAATGCAGTTTCAATGTCAGTCATTTCTACCGGAACCACCTTGTCAATAGGCTTATGAAGTTCAGATAATACGTCTGATAGGTTAATAAACATACAGTTCTCCTTATCACACCTAAATTATTATATCATGTAAATTTTGTTTGTCAACAAATATTTACAAAAATTGTATTAAACTAATGCTACTGTCTCACGTGCAATTGCAAGTTCTTCGTTAGTTGGAACTACAAGCACCTTTACTTTGGAATCCGGTGTAGAAATCATTACTTCTTCACCACGTTTTTTGTTCGCATCTGCATCGATTTCAATTCCCAAGTATCCAAGATATTTACATACACGCTCTCTTACACCGCCATCATTTTCACCGATACCGGCTGTAAATGCAATGGCATCAACACCATTCATAGCTGCCACATAACTTCCAACATATTTTGCTACGCGATAACAGAACACGTCTAATGCTGTCTGTGCATGTTTATTGCCTGCTTCAGCACCTGCCCACAAATCACGGAAGTCGCTTGTCAGACCGGACATTCCTTGCACACCAGATTTTTTATTCAACATGTTCATAAGTGCTGTGATATCCATATCTTCTTTCTTAGCAAGGAATTCTAAGATGGCCGGGTCAATGTCACCGGAACGCGTTCCCATTACAAGACCTTCAAGTGGAGTAAGTCCCATGGATGTGTCAACAGATTTACCATTTTCAACAGCACAGATACTTGCACCATTTCCCAAGTGACATACAATTGTTTTTAGGTTGTCATAAGACTCTCCTAAAATTTCAGCAGTTCTTTTTGAAACAAAGCTGTGACTTGTTCCGTGGAAACCATAACGTCTTACCTTGTATTTATCATAATACTCAGATGGCAATCCATACATATATGCCTTTTCAGGCATTGTCTGATGGAATGCTGTATCAAACACACCAACCATTGGAGTGTTTGGCATTAATTTCTTACAAGCATCAACACCAATTAAGTTTGCAGGATTGTGAAGTGGTGCCAAGTCATTACACTCTTCTACTGCTTTTAACATTTCATCTGTGATAACTGCTGAACTTGCAAACTTTTCTCCACCGTGAACGAGTCTATGTCCTACAGCACCGATTTCTTCCAAACTTCCAACAACGCCTCGTTCTGCATCTGTTAAAGCGTCAATTACAAATTGAATTGCTTCTGTATGTGTTGGCATTGCCTTATCTTCTGTTTTCTTTTCTCCACCTGCTGGTTGATATGTTAATCTTCCGTCAATACCGATTCTTTCGCAAAGCCCTTTGGCTAAAACTGCCTCTGTGTCTGAATTAATTAATTGGAATTTCAATGATGAACTTCCACAGTTGATTACTAAAACATTCATTATTTCTGTCCTCCGTATTAGTTATTTTCTTCTGCTTGTGCCTGTACTGCTGTGATTGCTACAACACCTTCAATGTCAGCCGCGCTACATCCACGTGACAAATCATTAACCGGTTTCGCAATACCTTGTGTTAATGGACCATAGGCTTCTGCTTTTGCAAGTCTTTGTACTAATTTGTAACCAATGTTTCCTGCATCTAAGTCTGGAAATACAAGTACGTTAGCATGTCCTGCAACCTTGCTTCCCGGCGCTTTTGATTCACCGATTTCCGGAACAATAGCTGCATCCAACTGCATTTCTCCATCTAACATAAGTTCAGGAGCCATTTCTTTTGCAATACGTGTAGCTTCAACTACTTTATCAACATCTGCATGCTTCGCGCTTCCCATTGTAGAATGCGAAAGCATAGCAACCTTTGGTTCTACACCAACTAATGTTTTAAATGATTCTGCAGAAGAAATTGCAATGTTCGCCAATTTTTCTGAATCCGGATTTTGTTCCAAGCCAGAGTCTGCAAAAATGAATGTTCCGTCAGCACCCATATCACAATCTGGAACAACCATCACAAAGAATGCGGAAACTAACTTTGTACCCGGTTTTGTTTTAAGGATTTGTAAACATGGTCTTAATGTGTCAGCGGTTGAGTGACATGCACCGGATACCATACCATCAGCATCCCCCATTTTTACCATCATTACACCATAGTATAAATAATTAGTAAGCAATAATTCTCTTGCCTGTTCTTCGGTCATTCCTTTTTTCGAGCGAAGTTCTACTAATTTTGCAATATAACTTTCTGTCTTCTCATATGTTGCAGGATCAACAATCGTTGCACCTGAAATATCAAAGCCAGCGCCATTCTTTTCAATTTCTTCTTTGCTGCCTACCAAAATTAATTTTGCTGTACCATCACGTAAAACTGCTTCAGCGGCTTCATATGTTCTTTTGTCTTCTGTTTCCGGAAGAACAATGGTTTTTACGTTTTGTTTTGCTTTTTCTTTAATTACATCAATAAATCCCATGACTTAATGACTCCTTTCATTTTTTCTCGCATAGTCTAATTATACCATGTGCTTCGCACATGCTACGCTCCGCACGGATGCACACTCCGCTATGCTCCGGCGCAGTATAATATGCTATATTATACCCTATTCGTATTTTGTATACAAGGGTGTAGATTGTCTCTTTTTAAGAACAATCCGCTATATTCCAAAGATTTTTGTAGCAATTGTAAAATAGATTAGAATCGTTCCTGTATCTACCAACGTGGTGATAAGCGGTGCTGCCATAAGCGCCGGGTCAAGTCCGCATTTCTTTGCAAAAAGAGGCAATGTACAACCGATTGTTTTCGCCAACACAACCGTACACAACAGAGTAATTCCCAATGTGAACGCAAGCATCGGGTCGTGATACATAATCACAACACGAATGCCATTTACAATTGCAAGCATGGCACCTACTAATGCGGCAACACGTAGTTCCTTAAAGATAACCTTTAGAATATCCCGAAATTCAATCTCATCTGTTGCGAGTCCACGAATAATCAATGTAGAACTTTGTGAGCCACAGTTACCACCTGTTCCTGTAAGCATTGGCACGAAGGTGTTTAATATCGGCATGGCAATAAGCGCTGCTTCAAAATGTCCTAGTACGAGTCCACTTAATGTCGCCGACAACATCAAAAACAATAGCCACGGAAAACGACTTTTCGCATGTTCCCAAGTAGTCGTCACAAAATAATCCTCTTCACTTGGCGCAACGATACCGGCCATCATGCTCATATCTTCCGTTGTTTCTTCTTCGATAACGTCAATCGCATCATCAACGGTTACTATGCCGACCATACGCATTTCTTTATCCACAACAGGTATTGCAATTAACCCATACTTATTAATCATTGCAGCCGCCTCTTCTTGGTCATCGTGGGTGTGCACATAGAGAAGGTTGGTTTCCATAATTTCTTCAATTAAACGATTGTCTCCACTCACCAGCAATTCTTTCAGTGATACTACACCAATTAGTTTGCGCTTCTCCGTTACATAACATGTATAAATTGTTTCACGATTCAGTCCGACTTGACGAATTTTTAAAATTGCATCTTCTACCGTCATGTCCTTTTGGAATGCGATGTATTCCACATTCATAATGCTTCCGGCACTATCTTCCGGATAATTAAGAAGTGTATTAATCTGACGTCGTGTTTCCTCATCTGTTGCCAGAAGAAGTCTATCTACTACATTCGCCGGCATCTCTTCCAATACGTCAACAGTATCATCCAGATACATTTCATCCATGACTTCTTTAATCTCGGAATCCGTCAAGGCGTTGATTAGCATCTCCTGCATATCACTGTTCATTTCAGTAAAAGTCTCAGCCGCTTCATCCTTGCATAACAATCTAAAAATAAGTAAAACCTGCTTTTCATCAAGTTCTTCCAATATCTCCGCTATATCAACGGGGTGCATATTTTCCAATTCTGTTTTTAATTCTTTATACTGCCTGTTTTCAAGCAATTCCAGTACTAATTCCATACTTTCATATACCTCCCCATTTTTTATTTCTAACATATATCTTATTAATTCTAACTCTTTTTTATGTAGATTGTCAAATACAAAGGGGTTATTATAACTTCTGCTTGAATCTTTTTGCGTATTCCATCATTATGTATTATAATAATCTTATTAAATTCTTTGGAGGTTACTCATGAAAATTGTCGGCTTAATTGCGGAATACAATCCATTTCACAATGGTCATCAATATCATATTAATAAGGCAAAAGAAATAACCGGTGCAGATGTTGCCATTGTCGTAATGAGTGGAAACTTTGTGCAACGTGGTGCACCTGCTATTATGCCAAAACATGTGCGTGCTGAGATGGCATTAAAAGCTGGCGCTTCACTTGTGATTGAACTTCCTGTTTGCTATGCAACAGGTACAGCCGAACAATTTGCATATGGCGCTGTTTCTATTTTGAATAGTCTAGGTTGTGTGGATGCGATTTGTTTTGGCAGTGAATGTGGGGATATAATAATTCTTAGTGATTTAGCAAAGATTTTATGTGATGAGCCTCATGAGTACAGAGAAAGTTTACAGATGCATTTACGCAACGGACTGTCTTTTCCACTCGCACGCCAAAAAGCAATTGAAACAATATGTTCTAATAGTTCAATTGCACATTTGCTAGAGCAACCGAATAACATACTTGGAATTGAATATTTAAAAGCTATATATCGTTTGAATAGCAAAACAAAACCATATACTATACAACGAATATCTTCTCAATATCATGACATTGATTTACAAGAAGAATTTAGTTCTGCTACTGCTTTGCGCCAAACAATATCAAATGGTAATTTTTCAAACCTTAGCGGACAGATTCCGTCGAATTGTATGACACTATTAGAAGCGCATTATCAAACCAGATATCCAATATATACAAATGATTTCTCGTTGTTATTAAAATACAGACTACTGAATGAGACAAAATCATCTTTAACAGAATATGCTGATGTTTCTGAAGAACTAGCAAACCGCATCTATAATCAACGAAATGAGTATATTGATTTTGAGCAATTTTGCGAGTTGTTAAAGACGAAAGAAGTGACATATTCAAGAGTTAGCCGCGCTCTTCTGCATATATTACTTAGAATTAAGAAAACGGATTATACAGACATTCACTATGCAAGAGTACTTGGTTTTAGAACAGGTGATTCTGATGTTTTGACAGTAATTAAAAACGCATCTGCTATTCCTCTATTAACAAAATTAACAGCAACAAAAGATTTGTCAGATACAACAGTTCAAATATTAGAGCAAGACATATACGCATCAAACCTTTATGAATCTGTTGTAACTAATAAATTCAAAACACCTTATATAAATGAATATGAACACCAAATTGTTATAATTTAATATCTAAACAATAATATTGACATATAGCCAAAAATACCCACGCTTTGAAAGTGTGGGTATTTCAACAAATAAACTATTTAATTCTTAAAACTATGAATTGGCGCAGGAATTCTTCCTTTGCGGTTTACGAACGCACTGCAATCAAATTCATTAACTGGAATAATCGGTGCATATCCAAGCAGACCGCCAAATTCAGCAATTTCTCCTACATCTTTGCCGATGACAGGAATCAAACGAACAGCGGTTGTCTTTTGGTTCACCATACCAATTGCCATTTCGTCTGCGATAATACCGGAAATGGTTGTGGCTTTTGTCTTTCCCGGAATTGCAATCATATCAAGTCCAACGGAACATACACAGGTCATTGCCTCGAGTTTTTCAAGTGTCAATGCTCCAACTGTTACTGCATCAATCATGCCCTGGTCTTCGCTGACAGGAATAAATGCACCACTAAGGCCGCCGACATAAGAAGATGCCATAACACCGCCCTTTTTCACTTGGTCGTTTAACATAGCCAGTGCAGCAGTTGTCCCCGGCGCACCAACTCGTTCTAGACCAATTTCCTCTAAAATCTCAGCAATACTATCTCCTACCGCCGGTGTCGGAGCTAAGGATAGGTCAATAATACCAAATGGTATATTGAGGCGTTTTGAAGCTTCTCCAGCTACCAATTGCCCTACACGTGTGATCTTAAATGCGGTTTTCTTAATTGTTTCACATAGTTCTTCAAATCCCTGTCCACGTACCTGCTCAATAGCGTGCTTCACAACACCAGGACCACTGACGCCTACATTAATCACAGCGTCACCTTCTGTCACTCCCAAGAATGCACCCGCCATAAATGGATTGTCATCCGGAGCATTACAGAAAATCACTAATTTTGCACAACCAAGAGAATCTCTGTCTTTCGTTGCTTCTGCTGTATCTTTAATAATTTCTCCACAAAGCTTTACAGCATCCATATTGATACCAGTTTTTGTTGAGCCTACATTAACCGAACTACAAACGCGTTCTGTTTCTGCAAGTGCTTGTGGGATAGAACGAATTAACAGTTCTTCACTCTTTGTCATTGCTTTTGAAACAAGCGCAGAATATCCACCGATAAAGTTCACACCTACGGTATGTGCTGCACGGTCTAATGTTTTTGCAATTGTAACAAAATCCTCGCTGCTTTTGCATGCAGCGGCACCAATCAATGAAATTGGTGTGATTGAAATACGTTTATTTACAATCGGAATACCAAATTCATGTTCAATTGCCTGACCGGTGGATACCAAATCCTTTGCAATACTTGTGATTTTGTTATAAATATTTTCATTTAATTTATTCAAATCAGAATCAATACAATCCATGAGACTAATTCCCAAGGTAATTGTACGCACATCCAGATTTTCCTGTGAAATCATCTGATTTGTTTCTGTGACTTCATAAATATTAATCATGATTCAAGTCTCCTGTTCTTAATGTCCATAGTAACTATTCATAGCCAACCTCTGAACAGTTACAGTCTATGCATTTTTTCAAAGATTTCTGCTCTCTGGCAACGGATTGTAACGCCAATCTCTTCACCAATTGCTTCTAATTCCTCAAAAACGGTGCCGAATTCTTTTTCTGTCGCCGTCATATCGGTAATCATCATCATGTTAAAATACCCTTGTACAATAGTCTGGGAAATGTCCAAAATATTAATTTTGTTTTCTGCCAAATATGTACAAACCTTTGCAATAATTCCTACTGTGTCTTTTCCTACAACAGTGATAATACATTTTTTCATATGTTACCTCCTATATTAGATATTAAAGATTTTTGACATTTTGTCTCCATCAGCAACCATAAGCGGAATGTCATTTCCGTTATATGGTATATTGCTCATTGTTACTTCCAATTTTACAGTTTCATAAGCAAGTTCCGCGTAATTATTATCCTTGCTCAAATGGCCAAGCAAAACACACTTCAAGTTATCATGTAGAATATCACAAAGTAATCTTCCTGACAACTCATTTGATAAATGTCCTTTATTTCCTAACACTCGCTGTTTCAATGGGTATGGATACGGACCGACCTCTACCATATGTGTATCATGATTCGCTTCTAACAGTACTGCATTTAAGCCTTTTAAATTTTCCACAATATAATTATCATATGTGCCAAGGTCTGTTGCAACCGCAATCGCCTTATCTTCACCTTCAATACGAAATCCAGTCGGTTCGTTAGCATCATGTGAAATATGAAATGGTCTTACCTTTAAATCCCCAATCTCAAATATCTCATCAATTGAAATCTCATGCAAGAGCCCATCTGGTATATTTCCAATTGTTTTGCAGGTTCGAATCCCCATAATGGTACCCTTTGATGCATAAATCGGCACATTATATCTTCGACTAAAAACGCCAAGCCCTTGAATGTGATCCACGTGTTCATGGGTAATAAATATCCCATTGATATCTTCACCTGTTAGCCCTATTTCAGCAAGCCCGTCTTCTATTCTTTTTTTGCTAATGCCTGTATCTACCAGTATATGCGTATTGTCACTTCCGACATAAATACAGTTTCCACTGCTGCCACTTGCAATGCTACATAATCTCATCTAGTTTCTCCTAACGTTTCATTGCTTTCTCAATCTGAAAACAAGTATCCTCAAAAACTCCGCTATTGTCAATTACAATCTGACATTCTTTGCGAAAAATATGCTCTGATAATTGAGAAGCCATGATTGCATCTATTTTTTCATCCGTATACCCACGGCTTGACTTTAATCGGTCTCTACGAATGCTCTCATTAGAGTAAATATACCACATTTCGTCGCAAATCTGACTGTAATCATCTTCCAAAAGTAACGCTGCTTCAATAATAAAATATGCAGTTTCATCGTTGCGTTCTCTCTGTATCCATTCAACAATATACTCTTTCACAGCCGGATGCATAATCTGATTTAGTTTATACAATTTTTCCTTGTTTGCGAATACAATTTGACCCAATTTACCTCTATTAATTGTGCCGTCTTCATCCAAAATGTTTTCACCGAAATATGCCACGATTTGAGCATAACATTTCTGACCTGGTTCTTGTAACTTCCAAGCCACATGATCCGCTTGACAAATGACGGCGTTATATTTTGTTTCCATATAAGAGAGAACCCGGCTCTTTCCAGAACCGACTCCCCCTGTAATTCCAATTGTTTTCATTATTTTGCCTCGTACCAATTCTTTCCAGTATGCATATCAACATCAAGAGGAACCGAAATTTGTGCAGCATGTTCCATTTCATACTTAAGAATTTCTTTTACCTTATCAAGCTCTGACTCATGAGCCTCAATTAATAATTCATCGTGCACTTGCAGTACAAGCCTTGATTTTAATTGTTCTTCTTTTAATCTCTTTTGAACACCTATCATAGCAATCTTCATGATATCTGCAGCAGTTCCCTGAATCGGCGAATTCATAGCCACACGCTCACCAAATGAACGTTGCATGAAGTTACTTGATGACAATTCCGGAATCGGTCTTCTTCTTCCAAATAAAGTAGTTACATAGCCCTTATTCTTTCCCGTCTGGACTGCATCATCCAAAAACTTCTTAATTCCCGGATAGGTATTAAAATAATTATCAATATACTGTGCAGCCTCTTTTTTCGTAATACTAAGGTCCTGACTAAGGCCAAAAGAACTAATTCCGTATACAATCCCAAAGTTAACAGCCTTTGCATTTCGTCTCTGAAGCTCTGTTACTTCATCAAAAGGAATATGGAATACCTGCGAAGCTGTCATCCGATGAATATCTTTTGCTTCTCTATATGCTGCAATTAGCTGTTCATCGCCGGAGCAATGTGCTAAGATGCGAAGCTCTATCTGAGAATAATCCGCGTCAACAAACACATATCCCTCTTCCGGAACAAACACCTTTCGTATTAGTCTTCCGAGTTCCATGCGAATCGGTATATTTTGTAGGTTTGGCTCCGTGCTACTGATTCTTCCGGTTGCCGTAATCGTCTGATTAAATTTGCCGTGAATGCGTCCATCTTCCTGAATATAGTTCGCTAAGCCGTCTGCATACGTAGACTTTAACTTTGTAAGCTGACGATATTCCAAAATATCAGAAACAATTGGATAATCTACAGCAAGTTTATCTAAAACATCTGCAGATGTGGAATAACCGGTTTTTGTTTTCTTTCCACTTGGTAATCCTAGTTTTTCAAACAAGATTACTCCTAATTGTTTCGGTGAATTAATATTAAATTCTTCTCCGGCAGCCTCATAAATCTTCTTTTCTAATTCAACGATTTTAACCGCCAGTTGTTCTCCGTAAACTTTAAGCGCCGGCGCTTCAACTTTTACGCCATTCTTTTCCATCTCATAAAGCGTAAAAAGAAGTGGCATCTCAATATCAAAAAACAGTTTGTCCATCTGAGCATCAGCAAGCTTGTTCATCAAAGGCTCAAAACTTGCATATGCCACATAGCATTCATAAAAACATTTCTGAAGCTCATCTGCCTTATCGTCAATTAAAATATCCAGCTGCTCTCTTGCTACATCTGTGAAATCATAATCGTTCTTAAGCGGATTCAAAAGATATGCTGCAATAATAGCATCAAAGCACACCTCTCTACGCACGCTTTCTATGTGTTCCAACATCTCTTTTGTGTGAAACAAGCAAAACTTTTCGACACATTTCGACACACTGACAACTTCTTCAAGCAAATAGGAAATAGTAATATCTTCCTCTGTGGTAATAACATAAATATCCTCTTTCCCAAACGAAATACCGATACCTGTAAGTCCTGCATCCATCATAAATAGCGGCAACACATTTGATGTGTCTTTATAAAAAGAAATTCCGACTACTTTTTGCTGTTTTGCCTTTGCAAATATTTCATCAGCCTCTTTCTTGACTGTAATCTTTTTAAATGCATCCTCAACCTTATTTGTCGGTGCTGAAACCTCAAATCTTGCCAAAAGATTTTTAAACTGCAATCTTTGGAAATACACATACGCTTCTTCTGTATATAAGTCTCCCAATCTTGCTTCTTCCAAATTATAATCAAAATCTGCATCCACATTAATCGTAGCAAGCACCTTACTCATTTGCGCCAAATCATAATGTTCCTGTAATGCATTTGCGGCACGCGGTGGTTTGAGTTCACTTACATGTTCATATGCATTTTCAATAGAACCATATTCTACGATAATCTTTGTAGCAGTTTTTTCGCCAATACTTGGTACACCTGGAATATTATCCGATGTATCACCCATAAGTGCTTTCAAATCAATAAATTCTTTTGGAGTTACCTCGTAGCGAGTCTTTACGTCCTCTGCATAGTAATCCTCAACCTCTGTTCTTCCTTGTTTTGTTTTCGGAATACGAATTTTTACCTTCTCAGTCGCTAATTGCAACAAATCTCGGTCACCTGAAATCACAGACACATCCATTCCCATACTCTCGCAACGTTTGGAAATGGTACCCAAAAGATCATCTGCTTCTAATCCTGCCTGCTCAATAATTTTCACACCCATTGCACGAAGGACTTCCTTGATTACCGGCACCTGTTGACGAAGCTCGTCTGCCATCGGTTTTCTTGTCCCCTTATATTCCGCATACATCTCATGGCGGAATGTCGGTGCATGCACATCAAATGCAACCGTTAAATATTCCGGTTTCTCTTCCTCAAGAATTTTAAACATAATATTTAAAAATCCATATATAGCATTTGTATGAAGCCCTTCTGAATTTGTCAAATCCGGCACTCCATAAAAAGCGCGATTTAAGATACTATGACCGTCTATCAAAACAATTTTACTGTTCAAAGGAAACCCTCCTATTTTAATTTTGCTCCTATTTCAAAGCAATCAAATGTTGCAAAATAATCACTTGGTTTCTCCGCTCTACGAATCAGTTGTACACTACCATCTTCTTTTAACAGCAGCTCGGCAGATTTCAATTTTCCGTTGTAATTATACCCCATTGCATATCCGTGTGCGCCGGTATCATGAATTACTAATGTATCTCCCATGTCAACCTTTGGTAGCATGCGGTCAATTGCAAACTTATCATTATTTTCACAAAGAGATCCGGTAATATCATACATGTGGTCACAAACTTCATTTTCTTTGCCCGTAACAGTTATATGATGATATGCTCCATACATAGCTGGGCGCATTAAATCTACCGCACATGCATCACAGCCGATATATTCTTTGTGTGTATGTTTTTCATGGATTGCCTTTGTAACAAGACAGCCGAATGGCCCCATCATGAAACGTCCAAGTTCTGTGTAAATCGCCACATCACCCATTCCTGCTGGCACTAATACTTCTTCGAATACTTTTCTAACCCCTTCTCCAATTGCATAGATATCATTTGGTTCTTGGTCCGGACGATATGGAATACCAATTCCACCGGAAAGGTTAATAAATTTAATATGTGCGCCTGTTTCTTTCTGCAATTTGACAGCTACTTCAAACAAAACTTTCGCAAGCATTGGATAATATTCATTTGTAACAGTGTTACTAGCCAAAAATGCATGAATACCGAATTCTTTTGCACCCTTTGCTTTTAATACCTTAAATGCTTCAAACAGCTGCTCCGTTGTCATACCGTATTTCGCATCACCAGGGTTGTCCATGATATCATTGCTAATCTTAAACAGTCCGCCTGGATTATAGCGACAGCTGATGGTTTCCGGAATATGACCTATGGTTTTTTCCAAGAAATCAATGTGCGTGAAATCATCTAAATTTATAATTGCCCCAAGCTTGTTTGCGTATACAAATTCTTCTGCCGGAGTTGCATTGGAAGAAAACATAATCTCCTCACCAACTGCTCCGATTGCTTCAGAAAGCATTAATTCTGTATAAGAAGAACAGTCACAACCACAACCATACTCTCTTAAAATATTGATTAAGAATGGGTTTGGCGTTGCCTTCACTGCAAAATATTCTTTAAATCCTTTATTCCATGAAAACGCTTCTTTTAATGCTTTTGCATTCTCACGAATTCCCTTTTCATCATATAAATGGAATGGAGTCGGATATTCCTTCATAATCTCATCTAACTTGTCTTTTGTAACGAATGGTACTTTATTCATATCGAATTTCTCCTCTCGAAAACTATACTCAAGACTTTACCACGTTACTGTGAATTTGGCAAGAAAAAAGAAACAAACCCATCTGAGTTTGTTTCTTAGTTGTTGTTGTGTTGTGTCTGTATAATTTTTTTGAATACTTTAATTATTTTCTTAATCCTAATTTTTCAATCAAAGCACGATATCTCTCAATATCGTTTTTCTTCAAATAAGCGAGTAAACCTCTTCTTTGACCTACCATCTTAAGAAGACCTCTTCTTGAATGATGATCCTTTGGATTAGCCTTAAAGTGTTCTGTTAATTCGTTAATTCTTGCTGTTAACACAGCTACTTGAACTTCCGGTGAACCTGTGTCACCTTCTGTTCTGGCATATTCTGCCATGATTGCTTGTTTCTTTTCTTTAGAAATCATGCTTCATTCCTCCTATTTTCTTAAAATAACACCGAAGATTAAGTAACGGTTGGAGTGTCCAATTACCGAACCTTGGTTTTTACACCATGCTATAATAACACAACATAAATGCAATGTAAATACTTTTTTGCAAAAATTACATTAACCAAAATGCAAGGGCTGCAATTCCAAAAATAACTGTCAGAAACCCAATGACAACCAGCATTGGTTTGAACATCATTCTTACCGCAGTCCAATAGGTATTCCAAATCTCCTTTGGACTAGATGTGGTTCCCTGTTTGGTCCAATGCATTCTACCGGATATACCGGACATATCTGCTATGGTTCTCCCATCATCAATATATATAATTTTTTCTTTCTTTTGTTTCTTTTCAGCCATAGTTATTCTTCCAACAAGTGACATGCTGCGCAATGTCCATTTCCATAATCTTTATATTCCGGTGTCACTTCTTTACAAATATCCTTTGCATGCGGACAACGGGTATGGAATCTACATCCCTTAGGTGGATTCGCAGGTGAAGGAATATCTCCGTTTAAGATAATTCGATTCATCTTCACATCCGGGTCCGGATATGGAATTGCTGAAAACAGCGCCTTTGTATATGGATGTAATGGATTTGCAAAGATGTCTTCTTTCGTACCAAATTCAACCATTGAACCAAGATACATAACACCAATCTTATCAGAAATGAATTTAACAACTGATAAATCATGGGAAATAAATACATATGTAAGGTTCATATCTTGCTGTAATTTCTTAAGCAAATTTATAATCTGCGCCTGAATTGACACATCAAGTGCAGATACAGGTTCATCACAGATAACCAGTTTCGGATTCACCGACAATGCTCTGGCAATACAGATTCTTTGTCTTTGCCCACCCGAGAATTCATGTGGATATCTTTCGTAATAATAATCACGAAGACCACATTTTTCCATCAAATCTAACACGTAATCCTTCACTTCAGCTTTCGGTACAATATTGTGCACCTCAACAGGTTCTGAAAGGATTCCACCAACTGTACTTCTTGGTGGCAATGAAGAATATGGGTCTTGGAAAATAATCTGCATTTTCTTGCGAATTTCACGCATTTGTGCAGAATTGTAATCTGTAATATCTTCACCTTCGAATATAATGCGTCCACTTGTTGGTTGATGTAATTTTAGGATTGCTCTACCTAATGTTGTCTTACCACAACCTGACTCACCTACGATACCAAGTGTTTCTCCTGCTTTTAATTCGAAAGAAACATTATCCACAGCAATTAATTCCTGTGTTACTTTTCCGGTAAGCGTTTTTTTGAGTGGAAAACATTTGCGGAGGTTCTGAACCTCAAGAATATTTTGTTCATTATTCATTGTTCTTTCCCTCCTCGTATAAATGACATGCTACAAAATGAGTTGGACTCACCCGAATCATTTCTGGGTAATCCCCGCCGCATTTTCCGATGCACTGTCCACATCTCTCCTTAAAATAACAGTGATTTGGCATATTAACCGGATTTGGAACATTGCCAGGAATGTTAAACAAAGTATCACTGTCAGAATCTAAGGTTGGTTTTGATTTCTGCAAACCAATTGTATATGGATGTAACGGATTGTGGAATATCTCATCCACAGTTCCCTTTTCAATTACTTTACCAGCATACATAACCACAACGTAATCTGCCATTTCAGCAATAACACCCAAGTCGTGGGTAATCAGCATAATAGAGCCATCTATCTTCGTTTTTAAGTCGCGAAGCAAGTCCAAAATCTGTGCTTGAATTGTAACGTCAAGGGCTGTTGTAGGTTCGTCTGCAATAATAAGTCTAGGGTCACTTGCAAGTGCCATGGCTATCATGACACGTTGACGCATACCACCTGATAATTCGTGCGGAAACGCATTGTAAACACGTTCTGGCATTGCAATACCAACCAAGTTTAACATCTCGATGGATTTGTCTTTTGCCATTTCCTTTGTCGCATTTGGATGATTAATAAAGGTTACCTCATCCAACTGCTGACCAATCGTGAACACCGGATTCAACGATGTCATCGGCTCTTGGAATATCATTGCAATCTGATTTCCTCGAATCTTGTGAATATCGTGAATTGGCATTTTTGCAATGTCATACACCTTTTCTTCTCCGGACTCTTCTTTCGCGTTAAAGCGAATTTCACCGGAATAAATCTGTCCGGTTGGTCCTTGAAGCAGTCTCATAACAGACATACTTGTTACAGATTTTCCACAACCAGATTCGCCTACGACACCAACTGTCGCATTCTTTGGAATATTAAACGAAACACCATTTACCGCTTTTACAACACCCTGCTCTGTAAAGAAATAAGAATGCAAATTGTCAATCTCTAAGATATTTTCACCATTCTTCATCTCTGTCAGATATTCTGACTCTTCCGCTTTACGGTTCTTGTAAGCTTCCAGCTGTTTCATTATTTTTTTGTTTTCTTTAGCGATAGCACGAATTTCTTTTCCTGAAAGATAATTTTTCTTCTTACTCATAACCTATCGCCTCGCTTTCGGATCAAGAGCATCGCGCAGACCATCACCAATGAAGTTAAATCCTAATACTGCGATTACGATACATACACCGGCAGGAACCCATACGTTCCAATGGTTTTGCAAAATGTCCTGATTTGTTGAAATAATATTAATCATGGTTCCCCATGCAGCATAAGGCGCTTTTACACCAAGATTCAAGTAAGACAAGGTTGCCTCATAAAGAATCATGCTACCAAGGCTCAAACTCATGCTTACAATCAACTGTGGCATAACGTTTGGAACCAAGTGTTTGAAAATTTTTCTTGAGGTTGAATATCCCATTGCTTCTGCTGCAACCATATATTCCTGCTCACGAAGTGATAGAATTTGACCTCTTACAAGTCTGGCTGTTCCCGGCCAAGAAATAAAGGTCAAATAAATCATCAGCAGATAAATACGGTATTTTGCATCAATCTCGGACGCATCCAAAATTGTACTGATGATAAGCAGAATCGGAACACCCGGCAAACAGATTAACACATCACAAAGTCTCATAATGATGTTATCAATTGCGCCCCCGAAAAATCCTGCAATACCGCCCATTAACACACCTAAAACAGTGATTAGGAACACGGCAATAAAACTTACAATCAAGGAAATTCGTCCACCATACATCAGACGAACGAAAATATCATATCCTTCGTTATCTGTACCTAAAATATGTTCAGCAGAAGGTGGTGCAAGGAAATTATCCTTCAAATACTTTTCTGTTGTCTGGCGAACAGTATATTCTTCTCCATTTACGGTATATGTAGTCTCTGTAATAGAATATTCCGTCTTACCGCTTTCATCCAGTTCAATCTCTCCCCATTCTGTATATACAAGTGGACCAACAAAACTAAACAGGAACAAACCAACTACCATAATTAAACCTACAATACTTAGTTTGGAACGGAAAAATCTACGCACTACCATACGTGTAGGAGACATCAATCTTACATTTTTATCTAGAGGCACTTCATTGCTGGCAACTTCCTGAGTTACCTCATTCTTTGTATTCTCTTCCATGTTGCGCCTCCCTTACTCTAATTTTACACGTGGGTCTACAATACCGTACATAAGGTCAGCCAAAAGTACACCAACTACACTTAAGAGTGCCAAGAACATGTTGTATCCCATGATAAATGGAATATCACCACGATTCATGGCATCAAGAGCAATATTACCAATACCAGGCAAGTCGAATACTTGCTCTGTGATAATTGCACCTGAGAACAAGGATGGTAACAACCCTGCTAATGATGTTACTAATGGAATCAATGTATTACGGAAAGCATGTTTGTTAATAACAACACTTTCTTTTAACCCTTTCGCACGTGCAGTACGAATATAGTCTGAGTTCATTACTTCCAACATATTTGTTCTTGTCATTCTCATTCTTGCACCAATGCTAAGAATAACAATTGTCAAAATTGGAATGAACATATGGAGCACATAGTCCATAAAGAGCGCCACACCTGTATAGGATGCTGTTGCGTTTACCAGTCCAGATGCAGGGAACCATCCCAATTTTAAAGCCAATACATTCTTCAGCATTTGCCCAAAGAAGAAGGAAGGTAATGAAATACCAATCATAACAAGAATTGTTACCAGATAGTCGCGAAAACTATACTGGTGTGTTGCCGCTGTAATACCAAGCGGAATTGCAATCATAAACTCAAATATAGTTGCAATCAAGGAAATTGCAAAGGAAATTCCCATGTGTTGGAAAATCACATCAGCAACCGGAATACCATATACAAAACTGGTTCCCAGATCAAATCTAGCCAATGCTCCAAGCCAGCTGAAATACCCTTTTAAAATCCCCAGAAAACTATTATCACCAAGTCCATACATCTGATACATAGCGTTTACGGTTTCTTCACTTACTGTTGCCCCACCCTGATTGATGGCGTTGATTTTATCTTGGATAAAATCAACAGGCATCAATCGAATAAGGAAATATATAATCATTGAAACGCCTAAAAGAATAAATATGGACGATATAATTCTTTTAATAATATATTTAAACATAAGCCACTCCGATATTAGTCAGCAAACTCTACTTCCCAGATACGATCCAATGGAGATGAATATGGGTTCATCTCTTTGCTTTCTGGAAGACTTGAAGCATCAATTACTTTAGAGTTATATGCATATAATACACTTCTCTGATATACAGGAAGTTCAATTGCAAGATCTAAAATTTGTTCCATTGCTTCTTTGTAGAGGTCAGAACGTTCTTCCTTATCATTTGTTTCACGAGCTTCATCAATCAATTCACTCAATTCGTCTAATATATCTAGCTCTTCAGCTGTACCACTTGTTTTCAGGTAGTTATAACCCCATGCAAGTGTACTTGTTGCTGTAGAATCTTTATGATATACCTGATAAAGGTCTGGGTCCAATGCTGATGACCAAGCTGCAGCCCATACTTCCAAAGAACCTGTGTTAATCTTTGTAAGAGCCTGTGTATCACATACTACTTCTACATCCCATCCAAGTTCATTTAAGAGTGCTGCTGCATCTCTAAATACTTTATATGTAGGATGGTCTTGTAAACTAGAACCTGCGATAGTAAATTTCACTGACAACTCAGAATCTCCGGCGCTAACACCTGCTTCTTCCATGTATTTTTCAATGTTTGCAATTGCAATTTCATCGCTCCAAGAACCAAGTGCCGGATAATCGAATCCATTATCATCTGCATCTGTTCCCTTTGGATATGCCCAGCTTACTTTTGACATTGGCCAGTAAATTTGTTCTGCTGTACCTGCACGATAGTAGTCTAATGCAAGTGATGTGTTCATCGCACACATAATTGCTTTACGAAGGTTGATATCGTTAACCTTAGCAGAGTTGATACCAACATAACCATAACCAAGTTGGTCTGTTGACAGAGTCACCATACCCTTCTTAGCCAAGCCTTCTAATTTTTCATAGTTATCTGTTGTAAGAGCAGGTGAAATGTAGTGAACATTACCTTCTTCCAATGCTGCAATCGCGTTTTGTGAGCTTACAACCTGATAACGAATCTTTTCAATTTTTGCATTTTCAATTCCCTTACCAACTGTTTCAAAGTTTTCATTGGCCTTGAAATAAACTACGTTATTTGTATAGAAATCACTTTCTGATGGAGTGTCACTGTTCTTTGTGTTTGTAGCCTTGTAAGAACCAGCACCCATAGGAAGCTTAATATTTCTTGTTGACTGAATCTTATCTGTCATGAAATCAAAGCTTGCAAATTCTACACCGAATTTATTGTTTTCGATATCTACTTCTACTTCACTGCCTTCACCATAATAGTGTTGTGGTGCAACTGTAATTGCGAAGTTCCAGATAGCTTTCGGGTCAATACCATCGATTGTAATTTGAAGCACATCATATTCATCATCTTTCTTTACAGTACCATCATCATTATGTCCGGAAGCAATCTTGTATTCTGTACCATTTACTTCGATTGTGCTGCCAGCTGCATCTGTATGACCTAAAGAAACAATACCAGAGATATTTTCTACAGCCAATGTACCATCATCAGAAACATTTTCGTGAAGAATAACTTCTTTTGCTTTTGCTGTAAACTCTGTTGTAAGTGTTGTAGCTGTTGCCCAGTATGAAAGAATAATGTCTAACTCTCTTGCAATTTTATCATTGAAAACATAATCAATTGCTTTATCTTTTGAGTTAATGGAATCTGGATAACCAGCTGTTAATTTTTTCATCTTTGTGCGGTCAATTTTACCGTCTTCGCCTTCTTCATATTCTACTTCTACGTAACCTTCTGTGTACATAAAGCAGAATACCTCATCCTTAAATTCTTTAAATGATTTGTAAGGTGCATCAACATAAGACTCTTGTGCACTATCATAATCTGTTTCAAGCTCTTCTTTGAATAATTTCAAAGCATAATCATAATCTGCCAATAAATCCTTGCTTGTGATTTCATCCGGATTGTTAGAGATTGCTGATTGATATCCACTGCTTACAGAATATCCTGTAATAGCTGCTTTCATTGCATCATAGCCAACTTCCTTTGTAGAAGAAGCTTTAATTTCAGCTCTGAACAGGTTGATTAACTCATTGATTCTATCTGCTGCTCTTGAAGATGCTTGTGAAGAAATCAAATCATCACTGTCGTCTGATGCAGAACCTACTGTTTGTGTTCTATATTCTGACAAACCTAAAATATCTGTAGAATATAATGTATTAGAACCAGTGTAAACAGGATCCAAATATACATAATAGTTGAAAAGAATATCTTCCATTGTCAACGGTTCGCCGTCTGAGAACTTGATACCATTTTTTACAACGAAATTGTATGTAGTTGTGTCATCATCATTTTCTACAATATCGTAATCCTTTACTACTACCGCTTCGTCTTCTCCGTATGCAACCTGTACTTCTCCGTCAACATACTTTGAACCAAGCATACCAATTTGTGTCATTCCTACAATTGTACCATCCGGTGCTGATGTGTAGAAAAATGGATTGAATAATCCGTCAAGTTGTTCTGTCATGATAACAAACGCATCCGCGTTGCTGCCTGAACAACCAGTTAAAGAAGATAACATCCCTACGCACAATGCGAGACATAGGATTAAAGAAATAATTCTCTTTTTCATTTTGCTCAACTCTCTTTCTTTTTTTATTATAATTACTTATTCGGTTGCATCTTCAATAGTTACCATATTGCCATTCACTGTGATTCTTAGTTCTTCAGGTTTATTACCTACAACCTCACATGTGATTTGCGCAGTAGCTACCGCATTTGCATTTCCCATACCGCAAACCAAGCCGATAGAATAATCATCCACACCAAAGTAACAAGAGGTGTCGATTTGGAGTTTACTTCCTAATATCTTCACATTGTTCAGTTTCGCTGCTTCAGAAATTGTTCCTGCCAAAAGACCATAGCTGGTACCAACTACACGTGTACCTTTTTTCAGGGTAAAAGTAACATTCTCAAATGTCACATCGGAAATGTTTGCTGTTTCCGTTAAGTAACCGAAAAGTCCTGCATTAACTTTTGAGTTATTAGTCTGAGTAAACTCAATATTTTTCATTGTGTGACCATTTCCTTTAATGACTCCGGTAAAATTACCATACATCAAAGAAGTTGGCCAAATTTCATCGGCAAAATCCAAATCTGCATGAATCTCATAATTGCCATTGATACTCGCATTATCTACAAATTGCTCTGTATTATAAATGTGATACCATTCACCTTCCATCCAGTCCACATAAAGCTTTAAAACCGGATTCTCAGCTACGCCTATTTCATAGTCCACAACACCTGGATGCGCTACCGTTTCTGCATCTAATGGTTCTTTTCCATTTTCATCATAATATGCTTTATTGAAAGTGTATCCTTTCTTTTCCGGGAAATGATACATTTCAATTGCTCCGGTTTTTTCATCCCATGCCGGTACTTTGATATCTCCTGCTGTTGTTGGGTCGAAACTATAGCTATCCATCAACTCTCCTGAGTCTAAAGAATAAAATTCGATTTCAAACAGCGGAACCCATGCGGCATAAAGTGTGAGCACCGGTTCGTCTGCAGAATATGTTTTACCCGGTTCAACTTGAAGTAAGTCTTCTTCAAAGTCCCACTTGTCAGAATAGCCATTATCTGTTTTTTCTGCATACCAGCCTGCTAGGAAATATCCATTCTTAGATGCCTTAAACGCATCGTTACCTCTTTTTGAATCATCCGGTGATAGCAATGCAATTTCTACTTGTCCATCACTATTTTCCTTTAAATCATCAATGCTAAATGAGTCAACAATAACAGATGTATTTGTGGTAAAAGTACCTCCGTTAGCGTCATACTTGACGCTAACGGTGTAATTATCATCATTGTTTCTCTCATATGGAGTTTTATCTCCACTGCAGCCTGTAACGAAGGTAATGGTTGCTAAGCCCAACAAAGCAATTAAGCCAGCTTTAATTTTCAATTTCATCCTGTTCACCATCTTCCTTCTTTTCTTCTACATTTTCTTCAGTTGCTTCTTCTGTTGATTCTTCCACCGTTTCTGCAACTGGTTCTTCTTTTACTTTCTTGGTTGTGATTTTCTTTGCAAAATCTACAATTTTTGATGCTGTTAATTTTGCAATATCTGCCACTTTTATTGCTGCAATTTTTGCAAAGTTTACAACTTTTGGAGTTGCTGCTTTCACAAAGCTTACAACCTTAGTCCAAACTACTTTTGAAAATTCTACGGTTTTAGTCCAAACTGTTTTTGCAGCATTTACAACTTTGTTCCAAGTTTTTTTTGTAGCACATGCAATCTTATCAAATACAGGCTTGCATACTTTTGCAATCTTGTCTATAGCAGGCTTTGTTACCGCCGCAATCTTGTCTGTCACCGGTTTGCAAACTTTTGCAATTTTATCAGTGACTGGTTTACACTTGATTGCAAGTTTACCAAATATTGTTTTCAATAATCCGGCAAATTCCTTACCTACCAAGATTACTGCAACTACAAGGATCAGAAGTAAAAGAATAACTGCAACTACAACATCTGCATTACCCTTCTTATTCACTTCTCCATCAACATCCTGTGCTGTGTCTTTTGTTGGTGTCAACGCCTTCACACGTTGCTCTGCAGAAACTAAATCCGAATAATTGTTAACCATTGCCTGCTGAAGCGTTGTTGCAACTTTATCATAAGCCTGACGAGCTGTCTCAACCAGTTTCTTGTCATCATAGGTAACTCTCTTAGGAATTGCCTTGATTGCAAGAATTGCATCTACCGCCGCATCGTCCGGAGCAGCCGGTCCATCAATTGTTAAATCAAAATATTGATTTACAATGTATGAATCGTATCCTACACCGTTTACCGGACGAACCATAGTTAGTTTGTTTTCTACATAACCTACATAATCTACAAAGCTTGCACCGTAGAATACGTTTGAATACATAGAGCCTGTTGCATTCCACATGTAGTATGGAAGCATTCCTGTACCTGTGATTGCCACATCATTTCCGTTGTAATCGGTATATGTGCCGTAATCACCTGTTCCCGGAATATGTTCAAATGTTTCGTAATACTTCGGATCGAATTCCTCTTCGAAGTTTGGAACTGTGTAGCTGCCAAAGGCTACCATTTCCAGTTTGTTACAATCATAGAATGCCTTATGTCCGATTGCTGTTGTCATGAATGGCATTGTCACTCTAACAACATCACTTCCTGCAAATGCATATGCAGTGATTCGAACTGTGTCGTCCGCAATTACAACATCCTCGTTATTGATTCCTGCATAAGTAATCAGCTCTAATCCGGTTTTGTTCTTGCAATACAAGGAACCGTCAATTACCAATGCATTATCACTCAACTCAAATGTATAAACTGTAACTTCGACTTCTTTACCTTTTTCTTTTTCGGTTTCTGTTTTACTGAAGGCTTCTACTTTACACATTGCAAATGGATTGTCACCAATCTTTTCAACATCTTCACCAAGGATAACCTTGAACGGTGTAAGAGTTTCCTTCATAAATGCATTCTTACCAATTGTAACTGCATTTGTTAAATCCACTTCAGTGATTGCATCATAAGCAAACGCATAATCACCAATGTTTTCCGATTTAGAAAGATTTTCAATTGTTGCTAAAGGATCACAGTAAGAGAATGTTCCTTCTCCAATATCTGTACCCTTCTTATTTAATTTCAAAGCAGCAAGCTTACGGTTAGATACAAATGCATAATCTCCAACTGTCTTTGCACCTGAGATATCTACATTTTCCAAACCACATTCCATAAATGCATACTCAGCAATTGTTTCTACCTTTGTAAGATTAATGTCTTTTAATGCATCACAACCCGCAAATGCATATTTCGGAATTTCTTTGATTTTTTCATTTAACTTTATGCTTACTAAATTTCTACAGTAAGAGAATGCGTATTCACCGATACTTGCTGCTGATGATACATCCAGGCTTTCAACCAATGGTCCATGGTATGTATATCTGTAATATCCTTCGGAGTTTACACCCGCTACTGTCATATTTTCATCCAGACATGCGTAGTATACGTCACCTGAAATTGCATAATCTCCAATTGATTTTGCTTTAGAAAGATCAATGAATTTCAAGGAAGAGTTATTGTAGAATGCCATCTTACCAATTTCAGCATTTTCTCCCAATGTAACGCTTTCTAAGTTTGCCGCATTCGAGAATGCATTTTCTCCAATCTCAGCGTCCTTACCAATTGTAAGTGATGTGAGTGGGGATGAGAATCTATAACGGAACAGCTTCTGCTCTCCTTCGTAATACATCTCAACTTTAAATGCATTGTCTTTATCTAAACTAAATGCATATTTACCAATCTTAACATCATCGCCAATTACAACTGTTGCAAGATTTATACATTCACTAAATGTTCCTTCTTCAATTTCCATCTTATTCGGAATGGTAACCGAAGTAAGTTTTGTGAACGAGAATGCATACTTACCAATCTTCGTATCCTTTGTAAACTGTGGCATTGTTGTAATCGATGTTTCGAAGAATGCATATTCTCC
>JAZRQP010000038.1:0-17980 GCA_045649885.1 Faecalimonas sp. | reverse complement strand
TCGATGATGAGTTTGATGATGAGATTGGTGCTGAAGGTTTTTATATCTTCTAATCATCATCTAGTTTCTTGTGCCCATCTTTTTTGATGGGCTAATTTTTTGTTTTTTTCTAAAGTAAGCAATTTCCTATAAAGTAAAAACAGCTCTCCAACACATGTTGGGGAGCTGCATTTTTTTCCACTATTTATCTTCTCGATTCACTGCAAGTAAAATAGATTACTTGATATTTCTCTGCGATATATTCCAAGAACTTTTTCGCCTGCTTCATCTTCTCATCATCCAAGTTCGTAAATGGGTCATCCATGATAAGAACCGGTGCCTCTTCCTTGTACATGGCGTCTACCAATGCAACACGAAGACATATACCTATCAAATCTCTATAGCCAGAGCTCTGGGTATTGGTTTCACGCTGCTTTCCCTGTTCGGTTACCGTGATATTGGTGTTCGCATCAATGTGAAATTCCTCTGCGGAATCCGAAGTAATCATTTCATAGTATTTGCTGAAGCTTTCCAAAATTGGAGCGGCATATCGATTGGTAATACTTTCTTTTGCTTTCGCAAGATATTCCTGTACCTTCAATATATGATTATACTTCTCTTGCTCCTTCGCTTGTATTTCATTCAGCTCATCCAAACGAATCTTATTCTCTTCCCATTCTTCCAATTGTGCCTGCAGTTGTTCAATATCAGCTTGATAAGCTTCCAGACGCGTATAAATCTCTTCTCTCTCGCCTGTCACTGTTTGGATATTAGCGTTTAACTCTGAAAGATTTTTGGCTTTGTCCTCTTCTGTTACAGTTGCAAACAGAGATGTGTCCATTTCCCCTTCAAAGATTTCCAATTTCCGTAAAGACTCCGCATAGGTCTGCACGGCATCTCGAATGTTCAATAATTGCACTTGTACATTATGCGCAGGTTCAAATCCATATTGCGCAAGAAAATCTAGAATCTCCTTCTGATGATATTCAAAATTAGCTTTACTCTCTGATAATTTTTTCTGTTTATTTTCCAAAGAGATACGCATGGATTGTCGGAGTTCTTCTGCATCCTTTCGTACCGCTTTCTTCTTATTATCACTAACCACACCAGCCCCAATAAGAAGTCCGCCAACAATTGCTGCCGCAATTCCTACACCTACAGATATTGCAGCCATCATAATGAAACCAATAACGATAAATAATAGTCCAACAATCTGCAACATTGGGATTCCTTTTGTCTTTTGCTGTCCGTTTTTCTGCAGGCTTACAAGCTGCTCCTTCTCACTCTCTGTCAACTCATGGGAAGCCATACGTTCCGATGCCTTTTCCATTTCACTATAGTGCTTTTGCACTTCATCAACCAATTTCTTTGACGGAACATCTCCTGCAAATGCGTTACGCGCACTTTGAACTTCTCGTTTCAGATTGTCCCATTGTTCTTTCTTAGCAAGTATCCGCTGCAGGTTTGAAAGTCGCATCTGTTCATTCTGAAGAGTTTCCAACCGAACCTTTAATTGATTATATACCTGCAATTCCTCTGACCTTTTCTCCTGGAGTTTCTGCAAAGCCTCCGGAATTCCCTTTTGAGCAACTACTTTTCTGTCCAACTCTGTAATCTCATTTTTTCTCTGCAAAATACTACCGGTCTTTCTACTTGGTGTCAGACTATTTAGCAAATCCTTCAACCTGGCACTTGCTGCCTCAAAGCTATTTAAATCATTGGAATTATCGGTCAGATTTCCTATCTTCGCATTGATATCATCTGTAACGGAAGTCTCGCAATCCGCCTGTCCGATAAATACCGTTCGCATGAAAGACTCTCTATCAACCTTGAAAAGTTCCTCTCCAAGGTTGCTAGAATAATCATTGCTAATCAGATTGGTTTTCGCATCACGCAATTCAAACTCGTCCTGCTCATTGAAGGTTCTGGTAACGGTATACTCTTTTCCATCCACCTCAAATGTCAATTGTCCGCCGAACACTCCACCCTGCCAAGGCGTATATCGCTTGCGTTCGTTTTCCTCGATACTTCTTTTGCGTTCGCCTTCCAGCCCATAGAACATTGCTCGGATAAATGCTGCAAGTGTACTTTTTCCCCATCCATTTTCTTCACAAATGATATGAGTATCCTTTTCAAAATCAACAATATAATCATGCAGCTTCCCAAAATTTTCAATATGACAACGAATCAGTCTCATAGTTACTGCACCTCCTCGCCGGCAATCACTTGAAGTCCATAGCGGATAATAATTGCCTTATCCTCTTCTGACAATGCAGTATCCTGCATAATCATACGCACATACTCACCCTTTAAGGATTCGTCTAACATATAATCTTCTGCGTTAATCTTTAAAGTTGTCTCGTCATAAATTTTGACAAAGAAATACTGTGATTGGAAACGGGCTAAAATGTAATCCACATCTTTTTCACATGCCACGTCCAATGTTCCTGTTAAAATAATCTTCACAAGAGATGTTTCATCGCAATCTGTTTTTTCAAGCGAAGCAGCCACTTTTTCAATCATTTCTGAAGAAGTCCGGCAATCCGTAACATCTACCGAAACGGCATAAAGTTTTCTCTTAGCGAATGGCACAGACTCGTGGGAATATGTGCCATCTTCCTCATTCACATCAAGTAAAACAAAGCCATGTTCACCAACTTCGTCAAAACCTCTGCCCTCCAAACAACCCGGATAACAGTATGAAGCGCGTGCGTCCAGTTGTTCGTGCTTGTATGCATGAATGTGACCTAACGCAAGATAATCTATATTTTTATTCTTCAGTGCTCTCAGATTGATTAACTCTCCGTCCTGTCCATGCATCATAACAATATTGAATTTATCCGATTCAAGCATCAGAGACGCATGGGCAAGGCTCGTGCTCTCTGCTGACAAATCAATGCCTGTAATTACAACCTTACCAAAATCATAGGTTGTCCAATTCGGCCCAAACATCTTTAAATTTTCAGGAATAATATCAAGATTGACGAGAAAATTATCGTTATCATGATTGCCATTCAGATAAAAAAATGTAATGTCCGGATGACTGTTTATCTGGTATAGCACGGCATTCTTTGTGGTCGCAGTAATGTTTTTCGTATCAAACATATCCCCCGCGATCAAAATGCCGAAAACATCATGTTCAGCTGCATACTCTACCATTCTCTCAAAGGTATGTAGAATCTCTGTTTTTCTGATTTTTGCTTTGTCCTTATCTAGATTCGCACTCATTTTGGCATCCAAATGCAAATCCGCACAATGAATGAATTTCATGAAGGTATCCCTTTCTAATCTTTAAATCTTACTTTCTTATTATATCAGTGTTCTGTTCATCTGTCATTTGTATTTTAAGTAAAGAATTTGCTACAAACAAAAACCACCGATCCCACGATTTCTCAATCGCAAGTGCGATGGTTTTCACCTACATATACTTCTTATTCACTTTCCTTGGATATGGTCGTTTCTCGTCCGTCAACTCCAAGAGATAATCAATACTGGTATCATGAAATCTCGCCAACTCGATTAACACTCTTGTAGATATTTCTATATCGCCACGTTCATAATTACTGTAGGTCCTTTGACTACAATTCAACATTTTTGCAAGCTGAACCTGTGTCATATCTCTATCTTCTCTTAAATCTCTGATACGCCTGTACATTGCAATTCACCTCAATGCAATGATACAATATTATTCTCCCCGTGACTTCTACTTAGCGAAGTTTTCGCTAAACTTACAAGAACTTTCTCAGTTTATCACGAAGTTCCTCCTCAATCGCAATCAGTCGCCTGCAGATATCTTTTGCCGGCTCCTCAGCTGCCTTATACTGGTTCATATATTTGTAGAGAGATTTCACACCCATGTCACAGCCGTCTGTGATTAGTTCTGCAATCATCGCATCGCTATTGTCCATGCCCATTTTGAAATTAATTTTCAACTTGGACATTCCCTTCGCCATAGGGTTTGGTTCTTTCTCGTCAGATTCTTTATGATTCAACATGGAGTGCAAATCATTTCCCAGCTTCTCATGATGCTTTTTGCTTTCTTCCAAAAGTTCTGCAAGTTCAGAGTCTGTGGCCTTGTCCATCAATTCGTCAATGGATGTTACTGCCATCTTACTTCCCGCATCACATTCTTGCAATAATTTAATTGTATCTGTTTTCTCCATAACACTTTACTTCCTTTCCATTTTTGTTAGTATATGGAGAAATAAAAATTTTACTCTTGTAATATTTAACACAATAAAATGGGGATGTTTGAAACATCCCCTCATTGCACTCTTCTCATATAATTAATAATATCATCAACTGTACTACCAGTATGTCGATTTTTTGATTCTTCTGATTTCACTGATCATACATATCCGTCATATATGCCTTCTTTCTTTGATAATTTATCCGTCTCGAAGTACACACGGTTAGACTGGTTATTCAATCTTTTGCAACAGGGTAATTACCTCAACATGCACTGTCTGGCAGAACTGGTCGCAAGCCACCGCCTTCACCACTCTGTACCCTTTCGCCTGCATCATTTCCAAGTCTCTCGCAAGACTCGTCACCTTACAAGAAATATACACAATCGTATCCACGCCATAATCCAATATCTTTGGCAAAGCCTTCGGATGAATGCCATCTCTCGGTGGATCCAGCACAATTACATCTGGTTTTTCTTCAATCTCATCCAATACTTTAAACACATCACCTGCTAAGAACTTACAATTGGTAATTCCATTGTGGTTTGCATTCTCATTTGCAGCCACAACTGCTTCTTCCACAATCTCCACGCCAATTACTTTTTCAGCAACCGGTGACAGAATCTGACCTATAGTTCCCGTTCCACTGAACAAGTCATAGAGCGTTTTCCCTTTCATATCCCCAAGGTAATCTCTTACGGTACTGTACAAAACCTCAGCCGCCCTTGAATTCGGCTGGAAGAAGGAAAATGGAGTGATTTTAAATTCCATGCCAAGCAGTTTTTCATAGAAATAATCTTGGCCATACAGCACACGGGTCTCATCACTCTGCACCACATCAGATAGGGAATCATTCAAGATGTGTAGAATACCTACTATTTTTCCCTCAAGTTCAAGTGCAAGCAAGTCGTCCACAAGTGGTGTTAAATCATATTCTTCCTGTGTGGTTGTAACTAAGTTTACTAAAATTTCACCACTCATATCTCCACGGCGAAGCAATAGATGACGCAGATATCCTACATGCTGCATTTTCTTATAGTAAGACACATTTCGCTCCCTAAAATACTCCAGCACGCAGACTACAATCTTTGTCATGTCCTCATGTACCAATTTGCAGTCAAAGGCTGTCAGCACATCATATGTACTACCCTTCTTATGTAGTCCAAGGGATAAAGGTCCATCCTTAAATTCATCCCCAAAAGAGAACTCCATTTTGTTACGGTATGCAAATTCCTTCGGGCTTGCCTTAACGCCTTCAAATTCATAATCACCTATAATGGCAGCATCCAGAATTTCCTTTACCTGCTGCTCCTTCATCTTCATTTGGTCTTCATAAAACATGGTTTGGTACATACATCCACCGCATGCCGGAAAGATACTGCAAACCGGATCTCTCCTTTCAAGTGGCGACCTCTCCAGCACCTCCAAAAGACGACCTTCCGCTTTGCCTTTTCGCATCTTATTGACAGCAAATTTAATCTTCTGCCCTGGAATTCCATTCTTGACAATAACCTTATTTTCTTCTCCCTCTACAGATACAATTCCCTTATTTGGAAACTCTACTTTTTCTATAAGTCCTTCGTAAACTTGTCCTTTTTTCATCTAGGTGAATCCTCCATTACATAAAAAACTGTCGCAGTTTGCAAAGCCCACGACAGTCTTCTCATATTGCGTAGCAACATCTTCTTACACATCTCTGTGCATATTAGATTTCGTCTTCTTCCTCAAAATAATCGTCTTCAAAATCATCCTCGAAATCTTCATCAAAATCTTCCAGATAATCCGGTGTAAAGTAACGATATACTGCATATGCAATTCCTGCAATTGCAACCACAGCGCCTACAATGGCGAGAGTCCAAAGAATGGTCTTCTTAATCTTATCATCGTCTCGTTTCTGTAAAATCTCATTTAATTTTGTTGCAGAAATGATATCTTCAATCTTATTCATGCTGTACACCCTTTCTATTTTTTCAGTACAATTATATTATGTATATAATAACATCATTATACTGCTATTGTCATTAAATTTTCTGTAATTTCGCAAATCCGGCAAACATTTTTTTCGTGCCCACATTGTCAAATGCAACTGTCACCTCATAATCTCTGCCGCCTTCTACAATAGAAGTTACAAGTCCCTCACCAAACTTCATGTGTTTTACACGGTCGCCGACCTCATAATCAAGGCCTCCCCCCGTTTTTACTCCAAAGTTCTGGGCTGGTTTCATAGAAGAAAATGCCTGTGTTTTAAATGCCTGTTTTGCTTGAATATACGCATTTGCCTTTACTACGTCCACTTCCTCGCGCTCTGCTTTAACTTTATTACCAAATAAATGAACCGGAATCTCTTTCAAGAATCTAGACATCTTATTATATTGCACTTCCCCGCGAATCATTCTCCGTCTGGCACAGGTTAAGGTCAGATTCTCCATCGCTCTGGTGATACCCACATAGCAAAGTCTTCTTTCCTCTTCCAACTCGTCCAAATCACCTTCCGCGACTGTCATATAGCTTGGGAAAATCCCATCTTCCATACCTACCATATATACTTCCGGAAATTCCAAACCTTTTGCGCTGTGAAGCGTCATAAGAACCACATAATCGCTATTTTCATCCAAGCTGTCAATGTCTGCAACTAAGGCCACCTCTTCTAAGAATCCGCTTAAAGTTGGAGCCTCATCCTCGCAAGACTCTTCATAAGCTGCAATCTTACTCATAAACTCATCAAGATTTTCCTTGCGCGCTTCAGCCTCTTCTTTTCCTTCCTCTTCCAAGGTCTCCAGATAACCAGTATAGTCTAAAATCTCCTGCATGAGTTCGGACACCAGCATCTTCTTCGCACTCTCTTTAAAATGCTCCATCAGAGCCACAAAAGAGTCTAGCTTGGTTGCCGCTTTTCCGATCCCCGGAATCATATCTGCAGTGCGCAAAGCCTCATAGAAGCTAACACCTCGCTCAGCCGCATTTTCCTGTACACGATTAATGGTTGTAAGCCCGATTCCTCTCTTTGGCACGTTGATGATACGTCGAACAGCCAAATCATCTAACCCATTATCAATAGTTTTTAAATATGCCAGCAAATCTTTGATTTCTTTTCTGGCATAGAAATTGATGCCGCCAACAATCTTATACGGGATATTTGCCGTGACAAATTTTTCTTCAAAAATACGGGACTGCGCATTTGTACGGTAAAGGATTGCATGCTCATTATAAGAACGCTCCCCTTCTCTTACATGCTCCCTGATATCACTCACCACATAATCCGCCTCATCATAAGCGTTATCGAACTGTTGGAATACAAGTTTGTCTCCTACACCATTTTCTGTCCATAGAGCCTTGTCTTTTCGACCATAATTATTGCGGATTACACCATTAGCTGCATTTAAAATAGTTTCCGTAGAACGGTAATTCTGCTCCAGCTTAATTACCCGCGCATCTTCAAATACATCTTCAAAATTCAAAATATTCTTAATGTTGGCACCACGGAATTTGTAAATGGACTGATCATCATCACCCACCACACATAGATTACGGTATTTCTTTGCCAAAATACTGATTAACTTAAATTGCACCGTATTTGTATCCTGATACTCGTCCACCATGATGTAGCGGAAACGTTCCTGATAATATTCCAAAATATCCGGCTGCGTCTGCAACAGTTGAACCGTCTTCACAAGCAAATCGTCGAAATCCAGCGCATTGTTTGCTTTCAATTGCTTTTGATATTCACGATAAACCTTCGCTATCTTTTGCTTGTGGTAATCGCCTCCTGCATTCAACTCATACTCGTCCGGCAAAATCATTTCATCCTTTGCTGAAGAAATAGCCGCAAGAAGATTTCGCTCTTTATAAATCTTTGTATCAATCTGTAATTGCTTACAGACATCCTTCATCAGCGTCTTTTGGTCGTCTGCATCATAGATGGTAAAATTGGTTCCAAATCCCAAGCGGTCAATGTGACGTCTCAAGATGCGAACACAGGTCGAGTGAAAGGTGCTCACCCAGATACTTTCTGAGCCAAAACCAACGAATCTGTCCACACGTTCCCTCATCTCACCGGCCGCCTTATTGGTAAAGGTAATCGCCAAAATATTCCAAGGGTTCACACCCATTTCATCAATCAAATATGCGATACGGTGTGTCAACACTCTAGTCTTTCCAGACCCCGCACCTGCAAGTATCAGAAGCGGTCCCTCCGTATGAAATACTGCCTCTCTCTGTTCGTTATTCAATGTATCGTAAATGCTCATATTATCTCTCCTCGTATTACGCAGTTAAGTTCGAAAACATGAAGTTTTCGAACTCACGGACAGTCACCCTATACATCCTGTAACTACCATAGTCGTCTGCAAGCAACCACCGTGCCACGCGCAGTCTGTAAACTGCACGTTGCTTACGTGAATATTATATTATAATTTCCTCCTAATGTCATCAAAAACAATTTGTCAAAAAGGCTTGAGAAGTAGTTTGCGATACTATATAATGTCTGTATTGAGGTGATAATATGACGATAGATAAAAATGATTTATTAAACAGTATTTTGGGAAGTATTTCCCGCATTGATTTTATAAAATCAACCGACATTCCTAACATCGATTTGTACATGGATCAGGTGACTTCCTTTATGGAAAAGGAACTGAAATCAACAAAGCGAAATGATGATGACAAGGTTTTGACAAAGACCATGATTAACAATTATGCCAAAAATGATTTGTTGCCTGCACCTATCAAAAAGAAATATTCAAAAGAGCATTTGTTATTATTAACATTTATCTATTATTTTAAAAACATTATATCCATGAAGGATATTGAAACACTTCTGAAGCCAATTACGGAAAGTTATTTTCAATCAGAAGGTGATATCAATATTGCTCGAATTTATGATGAAGTATGTGCTTTTGAAAAAGAACGTACCAAGCTGCTTCAAAAGGATATTGAATTAATGTACAACAACTCGATGGAAACATTTTCAGATGCGGATGTTGAAAACCGAGACTACTTGCAATTCTTCTCATTCATCTGCTCTCTTAGTTTAGATGTCTATGTGAAGCAATTGCTGATTGAGAAACTGATTGATGCAACTTCTACTCCTAAAGAAGAAAGTAAGGAAGCCGAAAAAGAAAAGAAAAAGAAGGAATAAGAGACATGAAAATAGGGTTATTGCGATAAATTAAATTGCAATAACCCTTTTTGTTTCTATTTATTCATTCTTTCAAAAACCATATCATATCCATCGTTGCCGTAATTCAAGGAACGGTTCACGCGGCTGATAGTTGCAGTGGATGCGCCTGTTTTCTCTGCAATTTCTAAATATGTTTTTTGCTCTCTGAGCATCTTTGCCACTTCAAATCGCTGTGTAATTGATAGCAATTCATTCACAGTACAGATGTCTTCAAAAAAAGTGTAACATTCTTCTTTATCCTTCAGACATAAGATTGCTTCAAATAATAAATCCAACGATTCTGTTTTTACTTTCTTGCCCATATCAAACCTTCTCCTTTATCGGCTTTACTTCTTTAACATTTTAACACATTAAATTCGTAAAGTAAACCTTTTTTTATTTGAACTTGTATTTGAATAGTAACTTATTTTTTGCAAATCCTAATTGTGAAAAAATATAATCTATTACTAGGAGATAATTTGTATGAAAAAAGAAAAAATGGAACTTAAAATTGAAGATACCTATGATTACCTTACACATTCCGCCTCAACTACAGACTGTACAGGCCTTATGCCTACGCCGGCTTCTACGGTGGCAGAAAGGGAAGCTTACCAAGCCATCTATCATTTTATGCCAAAAGAATTGAATGACGATACAGAGAACGAGTAACATTTTTGGGGGTCTTTCATATAGTATTAAGAAAAGTTTTTGCATGGAGGTTTTATGAAAAAGCGAATCTTAGCGTTTGCACTCATAACAACACTCACCGTTCTTTCTTTATTTGGATGTGCACCAAAGGAAGAAGAAACGGGTACTACAAAAGTTGTCTTAAATGAAGTAGCTCATTCCATCTTTTATGCGCCTATGTATGTTGCAATTGAAGAAGGATATTTTGCTGAAGAAGGAATTGACCTTGAACTTGTCTGTGGCTTTGGTGCAGATAAGGTTATGACTGCTGTCCTTTCAGGAGAAGCAGATGTTGGATTTATGGGGTCTGAAGCGTCTATTTATACCTATAATGAAGGTGCCACAGACTATGTGGTGAACTTCGCACAGTTGACACAACGTGCAGGAAACTTTCTTGTGTCGCGAGAAAAAATTGAGGATTTTACATGGGAAGACTTAAAGGGTTCTTATGTATTGGGTGGACGTAAGGGCGGTATGCCACAAATGGTATTCGAGTATATCCTTAAGCAAAATAATATTGACCCTAAAGCAGATTTGGAAATTAATCAGAACATTGACTTTGGTTCAACTGCAGCTGCATTTTCAGAAGGGCAAGGAGACTTTTCTGTGGAATTTGAACCACATGCCACTTCTCTTGAGGAAGCAGGTAAAGGTTATGTCATAGCCTCCCTTGGAGAAGATAGTGGATATGTTCCATATACTGCTTTTTGTGCAAAAGGAAGTTTTATTGAAGAAAATCCGGATGTCATTCAAAGTTTTACAAATGCGCTTCAGAAGGGTATGGACTATGTGCAATCTCACACACCGGAAGAAATTGCGAACACAATTGCCCCTCAATTTGAGGAAACAGACATTAATACAATCACAACCATTGTGAGGCGTTATTACGACCAGGATACTTGGAAATCAGACTTGATTTTTGAAAAAGAAAGTTTTGATTTATTACAAGACATCCTTGATTCTGCAGGGGAACTTTCGGAGCGTGCCCCTTATGATAAACTAGTTAATACAGAATTTTCCAAAAAAGCCTTAAAATAATTGACAATGTCGCATGTGTGTGCTACTCTGTTAAAGTGTTAACGTACAATTAAATAATGGAGGAGAAAGACATGAGCAAAGGTACAGTTAAGTGGTTCAACAACCAAAAAGGTTATGGATTCATTTCTGATGAAGCTGGTAATGACGTGTTTGTTCACTACTCAGGTTTAAATATGGAAGGATACAAAACATTGGAAGAAGGCCAGGCTGTTGAGTATGATTTAACAGAAGGTGCTAAAGGACCACAGGCAGTCAACGTAGTAAAACTTTAATCACAATTTAGATGTGCCTTTTAATATGCAGTTTATATAAAAAGCATGAATGGAAATGAGATTAAAAAAAGGGTTATTGCAATTTAATTTATCGCAATAACCCTATTTTCATGTTTAATTTTATACATTCGCGCGATAAGCTTCGTCCGCTTCCCACACATCAAATCCATTTTCTCTTAAAATCGTCACAACCTTTTCCGGATCATCAGATTTCATAACAGCGGATGCATCTGCTCCATTTGCAAATGCATACATATATTCAATATTCACGCCGCCAACCATTAATTCATGCATCGCTTTGCTGAGTGAACCTGCGGCATGCGGAACACGAAGCGCAACCACATCCGTAAGTTTTGAAGTGATGCCTGCTTCCTTAAGCACAGCTTTTCCTTTTACAGGATCGGAAACAATCATACGAAGCATTCCATAGTCTGCTGTATCAGCCAAACTCAATGCCACAATATTTACATCATTTGCTCCAAGCATTTGTAATACTTCATCCAAACGACCTTCTCTATTTTCCAAAAATACAGATAATTGTTTAATTGTCATTTTCCAATCCTCCCTAGCTCAAATTTCTATTATCGATGACACGTTTTGCTTTTCCTTCGCTACGTGCAATCGTCTTTGGTTCAACCAATTTCACATGAACCGCAATACCAAGTGCTTGTTTAAGAACACCTGCAATCTTATTCTTCAATCCTTCCAATTCACGGATTTCATCTGAGAAATAGCGTTCATCCACTTCTACCATAACAGTCAGTTTATCCATGTTGTTTTCACGATCTACAATCATCATGTAGTGAGGTGCTACCTCTCCGCCCATGCTGAGAAGTGCTGCTTCTACCTGGGTTGGGAATACATTGACACCACGAATTACCTTCATGTCATCTGTACGACCTTTGAACTTCGAAATTCTAGGAAGTGTTCTTCCGCAGTCACAAGTGCTGTGGTCAATACTTGTCAAATCTTTCGTTCTGTAACGAATTAATGGCATTGCCTCTTTTGTCAATGTTGTAAATACAAGTTCACCGGTTTCACCATCTGCACATGCTGCATTTGTGGCCGGGTTTAAGATTTCCGGATAGAAATAATCTTCGTGGATGTGAAGTCCTTTATGGTGAACACATTCCATGGCAACACCTGGTCCTAAGATTTCACAAAGTCCATAGATATCGAAGCACTTGATTCCAAGAATGCTCTCAATCTGCTCTCTCATTTCCACTGTCCAAGGTTCTGCTCCAAGAATACCAGCCTTAATATTGATTTTATCTACCAATCCTGCATCACGAAGAGATTCTGCTAGGTATAGTGCATAGGAAGGTGTACATGCAATGGCTGTTGCACCGAAATCCTGCAAACACATCATTTGTCTCTGTGTATTTCCGGACGACATCGGAATTACCATTGCGCCCAACTTTCTCGCACCGAAATCAATACCAAGACCACCTGTGAACAAGCCGTAGCCGTAGCATGTATGTATGATATCCTCGTCAGTCAACCCTGCCATTGTCATACAACGAGCCACGCATTCACCCCAAAGTTCCGTATCTGCCTGTGTATAAGAAGCAAGTGTCAATTTACCGGTTGTTCCGGAAGAACCTTGCACTCTGGCAACCTTGGATTTTGGAACTGCCAAAAGACCGAACGGGTAGTTATCCCTCAAATCTTCCTTTGTTGTAAATGGAAGCTTATTGATGTCTTCAATCCCTTTGATATCTCCTGGTTCAATACCAAGTTCTTTCATTTTCTTGTTGTAAAATGCCACGTTGTTATAAACATGTGCAACCTGTTTTACTAATCTTTCACTTTGCAGAGCTGACATCTCATCTCTGCTCATACATTCTTTTTCTTTGTCAAAATATCTTTCTACCCATGCCATGATGCATTTCTCCTTCAGTCTATAAAGAATATCCTACCTCAAAGGCTTTCTTATTAATATCAATTGTCTTTGGTGGAACTGTATTTTCAATCACTTCATACCAAGTTTCTTTGGCAAAATCCATATGCTGCGCCGCAATTCCGAGCACAATCATGTTAAATACTCTTGAATTGCCAAGCTTCTTTGCTTCTTCTGTCGCATTTACTGTATACACCTTATGCTCTTTGGAAAGGTTCTCGATAATATTTTCCGGATACTGTGCCGCACCGATTACAACCGGCATCGGGTCGATTCTCCAGTCGTTGATAATGAGAGCACCGTCCTTCTTTAAAAAGTGAGAATATCTTAAGGCCTCTAATTTTTCAAATGCAATGATAACATCTGCCTGACCTTCTTCCACAATTGGTTCTGCAACCTTTTCGCCGTAGCGCACAAATGTAACTACACTTCCGCCACGCTGTGCCATTCCATGCACTTCGGAAAGCTTCACGTCATAACCGCCTGCAATAGCAAGTCCGCCCAAGATACGGCTGGTAAGCAGTGTTCCTTGTCCGCCTACACCTACAATCATAATATTCTTCGTTGCCATTACTTATCACCTTCCTTTAAAAGTTCAATTGCATCAAATTTACAAAGTGTCTGGCAAAGGCCACAACCTGTACACATAGTATCATCAATATAAATGGTGCCATCTGCTTTTTTCGTCATTGCAGGACATCCCGGTTTCATACACATACCACATTTTTTACATTTGTCAGAGTGTGCAATATATACCGGTTTCTTTGATTTATCCAAAAGTACGCAAGGAGTTTTTGTAATGATAACAGACACTTCGTCCTTTGCTACTTCTTCTTTGATTACTTTTTCTAATGTTTTAATATCAAATGCATTTACTTCAACCACATTTTTCACACCGATTGCACGGCAAAGGTTCGGAATATCAATTGCATTTGTAGGTTCGCCCATCAATGTTTTGCCGGTTGCGGCATGGTCCTGATGGCCTGTCATACCGGTGGTTGAGTTGTCAAGAATCATAACTGTTCCGGTTGACTTGTTATATACCATATTCATGAGCGAATTCACCCCTGTATGTAAGAAGGTAGAATCTCCGATGGCTGCCACCCAATTCTTAATATAGTCTTTCCCTTTTGCCTTTTCCATACCGTGAAGACTGGAAATACTTGCACCCATACAGATAACAGAATCTACAACGCTAAGTGGGGCAACTGCTCCCAATGTATAACATCCGATGTCACCTGCTACATGCATTTTTAATTTATTCAGCACATAGTACACGCTTCTGTGTGGACAGCCCGGACATAAAATCGGTGGTCTTCCAGGTGCGGCTGCTGGTGCCTTTACTTCTAATTCTTCTTTTAAAATTGCCTTGCGAATCATATTTGCACTGTATTCGCCCTGCACAGTAAAGATTTCTTTTCCGATTGCTTTGATACCCCAAGATTTCACTTGTTCTTCAATCACTGGGTCTAACTCTTCAACAATGTAAAGCGTATCAACTTTCGAAGCAAATTCGGTGATTAATTTCTTAGGAAGTGGATTTACCATACCAAGCTTTAACACAGATGCATTCGGAAGTGCCTCTTTTACATACTGATAAGGAATACCACTTGTGATTACACCAATCTTTGTATCATTCATTTCCACTGTATTAATTGGAAGTGTATTCGCTGCCTCCGCAAGTTCTAAATTGCGCTTTTCAATCTCTACATGACGAAGCTTTGCATTTCCCGGCATCATTACGTTCTTTGCAATATTCTTTTCGTATGGAACATCTTCTACTTCCTCGCGGTCATAGAGTTCAACCAATCCTTGTGAGTGTGCCAATCTGGTTGTAGTTCGAAGTATAACCGGTCTGTCAAACACTTCACTGATTTGGAAAGCTGCCTTCATATATTCCTTTGCTTCCATACTGTCAGCTGGCTCCAATACAGGCACTTGTGCTGCTCTTGCAACCATACGGGTATCCTGTTCATTCTGGGAACTGTAAAGTCCCGGGTCATCAGCTACAACAAGAACTAATCCTCCATTTACACCCATGTATGACACGGTGTAAAGTGGGTCTGATGCCACGTTAAGCCCGACGTGTTTCATACAAGCCATAGCTCTCACACCGGAGATACTTGCGCCAATTGCAACCTCTGCAGCTACCTTCTCATTTGGCGACCACTCGGAATAAATATCGTCTTTATATTTAATAATATTTTCACTAATTTCTGTACTTGGTGTTCCCGGATATGCTGCAGATACTTTTACACCTGCTTCGTATGCACCACGGGCAATCGCTTCGTTTCCAAGCATGATTACTCTCTTATTCGACATAATTCTTTCTTCCTTTCGAAAATGGTTACGATTATCCTACTAGTATAACACAACGCTTTGACGAATTAAAGCACTAATTTGCCCAATACACAAAAAAATGGCAACATTTCTGTCGCCATTTTGCATTACATTGCTGTATATAGCTCCATTGTATTCAATTAATTTTCTTGACAAATCTTTTATTATCAATTACTATATTTTTATAAAAGGAAGCAGGTTTGTTACCGTACGGCTATCGCCTAAGCGGGGTACTCTGTTTCCTTTTCTTTTTTGACATTAACCATGTCATAAAGATATAATTTGGCATCCACTCCATGTTTATCTTTAAAATTCTCACTCCACCTTTTATTTGTGGCATTCTCTAATAATAATGGAATTTCTTGTGTCGAATTCGCTTTAGCCTCAAAAATATCCCACCCCTTTCGGAGTGGGACATTCTTATTAGTTAAAATCAAACAACGACAACTGATTCGATGTCGGCAAGTCACCAAACAATCCTAAATCAGCCATGAATTCAATCACTGTCTTACTTACCTTCGTACGCTGTCTGAAGTCATCCAGCGACAAATATGGTCCATCTTGTGCTGCCATTTCTACTGCGTCTGCCGCCTTGTCTCCCATACCTTCAATGGTACTAAATGGCGGCAACAATTTTCCGTCTATAATCTGGAACTTGGTTGCCTTCGACTTATAAAGGTCGATTGGCAAGAATTCATACCCTCTGGCATACATTTCCTGCACAAGACGCATATCCTTCAGGGTATCCTGCTCCTTGTTGGATAAGCTATCGCTCCGTCTCTTATAATCCCGGATATAGTACTCTAATTTTTCCTTACCCTGACACATGAGTTCATAAGAAAATGCGTTGGCACGAATACTGAAATATGCCGCATAATAAGCCAGCGGATAATATACCTTACAGTAGGCAATACGGTACGCCATCATAACGTAAGCTGCCGCATGGGCCTTCGGGAACATGTATTTAATCTGCTCACAGGACCACACATACCAGTCCGGTATGCCATGTGCAAGCATGTCTTCTTTCCATTCTGGCCATTTACCTGATTTCCCTTTGGCAACCTTTCCTTTACGGACATCCTCCATGATTTTAAAGGAGGTCTCACTTTCCATTCCGCTGTTAATCAGGAAGGTCATAATATCGTCACGAGTACAGATTGCAGTTGAAATCGTCGCCTTTCCTTCTTGAATCAAGGTCTGCGCATTGTTCAGCCATACGTCCGTTCCATGAGACAGTCCGGAAATACGGATAAGGTCTGACAGGGTTTTCGGCTTGGTATCCACCACCATCTGAATAACGAAATCTGTTCCAAACTCCGGAATGCCAAGACAACCAACCGGACATCCCCCGATGTCCTCCGGCGTAATTCCAAGAGAACTTGTATCTGCAAAGAGCTTCATAACTCCCTGGTCATCTAACTTAATCTCCGTTGCTACAAATGGTTCACCTGTAATCTCGGTTACCAGTTCTTCTAACATCTTAATCATGGTAGGATCATCATGGCCGAGAATATCAAGCTTCAACAAATTATGGTCAATGGAGTGATAATCAAAATGTGTTGTTACGATATCTGTTGTCATATCGTTTGCCGGATGTTGCACCGGTGTAAATGAATTAATGTCCTGACCGATTGGCAGTACGATGATTCCACCCGGATGCTGTCCTGTACTTCTTCGAATACCAACACATCCTTGCAATAAACGCTCTATCTCACATTTTCGTTTCCCTTGATTACGCTCTTCATAATAATTTTTCACATAACCGTAGGCGGTCTTATCAGCCAATGTACCGATGGTACCTGCGCGGAAGGTCTGACCGTCACCGAAGATAACTTCCGTATATTTATGGGCATTACTCTGGTAATCCCCGGAGAAGTTAAGGTCAATATCCGGCTCCTTGTTTCCTTTGAATCCAAGGAAGGTTTCAAACGGAATATCGAAACCGTCTTTCACAAGTGGTTTTCCACAAACCGGACAATTCTTATCCGGCATGTCCCATCCACAGCCACCGGCATATTTTCTCACTTCCTCCGACTCGAAATCGCTGTAGTGACACTCAGTACAATAATAGTGCGGACTAAGTGGATTTACTTCCGTAATTCCCGCCATAGTGGCTACAAAGGACGAACCTACAGAGCCACGGGAGCCTACCAGATATCCATCCTCCACCGACTTCCACACCAGCTTCTGCGCAATAATATACATTACGGCAAAGCCATTGGATATAATGGAGTTTAACTCTCTTTCCAAACGTTCAACTACAATGGTTGGCAAATTTTCACCATACATGCTGTGAGCCTTGTTATAACAAATATCTCGAAGCTGCTTATCGGAATCCTCAATCACCGGCGGACACTTATCCGGTCTAACCGGCGAAATCTTTTCAATCTGGTCTGCAATCAGATTGGTATTGGTCACA
>JAZRQP010000037.1:0-9298 GCA_045649885.1 Faecalimonas sp. | reverse complement strand
TACTTGCCAATGCGCCATTTTCGGTTTCTTGTATTTAGTTGTTTTTTTGTTCTTCATAACTTCTTAATTCCTTTATAACTTCTCCTAAATTACAGTATAACTTTTTTCCGGAATGATTTCAATTAAATTCCTAAAAAAAGTGTGAAATACACGCCCATTTACTTGTTTTCATTCCATCGTCGTGCTATACTTTTCCACAGTAAAACAAAAGAGGTGTTACAAATGGCTTTAATGGACGAATTCAAAGAAGAACGGAAGGCCGTTCTGGAAAATGGCACAACTAAACAGAAGATTTCATATATATGGGACTATTATAAATGGCACATTATGATTCCTATTATCGTGGTGATCGCGCTCATTTCTTACATTGTAAATATAGTGACAAGACCGGATATTATACTGAACGGCGTAATGCTGAATATTCACAACATCGAATCAGCAGGTCCAGGCGAGATTCTTCTGCCTGATTTCTATAAAGAGCAGAAGGTTGATACAAAGGAAGAGGAAATCAATCTGAATTCAAGCCTGCACTATAGTGTTGATAATTTGAATACGAATTACCAGACAATGCAGGTTCTTATGGCGTGGCTTTCTGCAGACCAACTGGATTTTGTCACCGGGGATGCCACTTCTCTAACTGACCTTGCCTACAAGGATTACTTTACTGATTTGCGTGATTATTTTACGGAGGACGAGCTTGCAAAATATGAACCTTATTTCCTATATATCGATTATGACGTGTTCTTGAAACGTGCAGAAATGGCCAATAACATGGAAGATGTTTCTGGCATTGAGCTACCGGATTGTACGAAGCCGGAGGAAATGAAGAACCCAATTCCTGTTATGATTGATATGAGTCAAAGCAAAAAGTTAACTGAAGTATATGGCGAAACGTTTGATGTGTTGGCCCTTGGCATCACTGTCAAAGAAACGAATAAAGATATGACATTAAAATTTCTCGAGTATTTGATGGAGTAAGCAAAAACACTTTGTAAAAATAGGCAGCTCTTACTAAAGCTGCCTACCCGCTAATGGGATATTTGGATTAAGGCACTACCCGCGCCTCCCTACGGCCTATAGTTATAGTAGTACGCGCACAACGACTTTGTCAAGTCCAAATATCTTATCTCATTTTTCTTAATTTTCTCATTGTTTTTTACGATAATGTGGTATAATAGGAAATGTTATACCACATTTTTGAAAGGATTCGTATTATATATGAAATATTTAAAACAATTTCTAATTATAATATTAGTCAGTTGTATTGGGGAGCTTTTGTATTATTTACTTCCATTTCCAATACCTGCTACCATTTACGGCTTGTTGATTATGCTGGGGCTGTTAATCTTAAAGATTGTACCACTGGCTGCAGTAAAGGAAACAGCAGAATTTTTAATTGACATTATGCCAGTCATGTTTATTCCTGCCGGCGTAGGACTCATTGTTTATTGGCCACAGTTAAAGGAATTTCTAATTCCTATTTGTGTAATTATTGTTGTATCTTCTATTCTGGTTATGTTTGTAACTGGAAAAACAAGCGATTTACTGATTCGCAACAATAAGAAAGGAGATGCCAACCATGAATGACATTGTATTAAGTTCTGCTACCATCGGTGTTGTCATTAGCCTTCTTGCTTATCAGCTCGGTGTGTTTTTGAAGAAAAAAACGAAAAAATCAATCTTTAACCCGTTACTGATTTCGATTGCACTTGTGATTGTAGTTTTGCTTGTATTTGATATTGAATATGAAAGTTATAACCAAAGCGCAAAATATTTAAGCTACTTATTAACACCTGCCACCGTGAGTCTCGCAATTCCGTTATATCAGCAGCTTGATTTATTGAAGAAAAATGTGACAGCCGTTATTATCGGCATCACGTCAGGTGTATTAACCAGCCTGTTATCCGTGCTCTTGTTGTCTATGTTGTTCAGACTGACACACGCCGAATATGTAACCTTGCTTCCGAAATCCATTACTTCTGCAATCGGCATGGGGTTATCAGAAGAATTGGGCGGATATGCAACCATTACAATTGCAGTCATTATTGTAACGGGAATCTTCGGAAATATGATTGCCGAATTCGCATGTAAGCTGTTTCGCATCAAGCACCCTATCTCTAAAGGGCTTGCAATTGGAACCAGCTCCCACGCCATGGGAACCACGAAAGCATTAGAATTAGGACAAATTGAAGGTGCTATGAGCAGCCTGTCTATCGTAGTTGCAGGGCTGATGACTGTTGTACTTGCATCTGTGTTTGTCATGTTTTATTGATATGAAACCAGGGTACCAGTACCGAGATTTTGTTCGTATACGAAATAATTTGTATTTTCCTAACTCAAAAATGCACATTATGAGTTAGATTTTGTATGATTCTTTCGTATACGAACAATCTCAATTGTTACACACTTATTCACTTCTAAGCGCCAATACCGGGTCTTTCTTCGCCGCCTGTCTTGACGGAATCAATCCACCTATCAATGTTAGAATAATACTTAGAATTACTAATACAATGGCAGCTCGAATTGGCAGTACTGCATTAATATCCATATTGCCGGTCAGGCTGTGAATAATATAATTAATTGGCGGAACTAGGGAGGCTGTTACTCCAATTCCCAATAGTCCGGCACACAATCCGACAATGAATGTTTCCGCATTGAAGATAGAAGAAATATTTTTCTTTGATGCTCCAATTGCGCGAAGCACTCCAATCTCTTTGGTTCTCTCCAATACAGAAATATAGGTAATAATACCAATCATAATCGATGATACAATCAGAGAAATGCTGACAAATGCAATCAGTACATAGCTTACGCTGTCCACAATTGTTTTGACCGATGACATCAGGATTCCTGTTATATCTGTATACTTGATTACCTTTTCATCATCCTCTTTTTCCATCTTATCGTTATATCCATCTAAGAAATCAAGGAATCGTTCCTTTGCTTCAAAATCCTTAAAATAGAACGATATAGAGGTCGGTTTATCTATTTCCTGATGTCCAAGGGACAGCAGGTTCGTGTCTGCATTTTTCTCCACGCTACTTGCGGTCATGGTCTGCATCAGACGCGCAATCTCCTCTTCAGTCATGTCAAATTTAAATGCACCTGCTATCTTTTCCTGGTCTACATTGAAAGAGGTTGCAATCGTACTTACCAGTTTCCCGCTCAACTCTCCGACTTTTGAAAGAATAGTCTTCTGCATCACTGCTTCTGTCATACCGGTTGCCAGCTGGTCAATTGCTGTAGCGATAGCTTCCTGCGAAACCACGCCTACTACTATTTGCTCTACTGCCGCCTGATGTAGCATGGCAGTCATATCTTGCCCGCTTCCGCCCGGCTGCACACCTTCACGTGTCTGAATTTCCTGCACGGTTCCTGCTGTATCGCCTGCTGCGCCACTGTTTCCGCCTCCTGGAGTCATACTGCCTGCAGTTCCTCCTTGATTGTTCTCTGGCTTCTGCACGTTCTGTATTGTAATGACACCTTGCAGCATGCCTTTCAAGAACTCTGTATACATAGTTTGATAGGTTGCTTTCGGCACCAAGTAAGCTGCTTCCAAATTCGCCAACGCCTGCTGACTGGATTCCTTCGCCATAAATGCGTTGACAATGCCATCCACCTGAGACATTTGAATCATTGCGATTCCCGTGGTCGGGTTTGCATTTGCAGTAATATATTCATTTAACATATTGGTTGCAAAGGTAACAAATGTATCGCTAACTGCTTTCTTCGCATTTGTATTATCTGCTGTAATGGCTTTGGAGATTTCACCAATATATCCTTCTGTCATATTGGAAATATCCTTTTCAGTGACAGTTGTTCCAAAGGCGGACGAAAGCATTTCCGTATCAACGGAAATCATATCTTGGAAATCTAAGCCTGCGTCTTGGCTCTCATCATCAAAGCGTTTACCACGGAACACATCCACTTCTCGGTCAGCTAATTGTTTCTTCACAATCTCTGATTCAGCGGCCTGCTCAATCACATATTCCGTGAGTTCCTTCGTATAGCTCACACCTGACATCAAACCGCCCGTACTGTTTCCTTCCTTCGCACATACAACTCCCACAATCTTCAGCTCCAACGCCTCATCATATACCTTTTGCATATAGGATGCATCTGCTGACATATCTTCGTAGACTTTGTAGGTTTCATTATACTTATATTTGTCAGTTGGATTTACTAACTTTAACTGCAAATCCATCAGTTCCTCATAGGTCCATTCCAGTGGCTCATTAATCTCTTCCACTTTTTCTCCTGCCATGATTTTGGAAATCATATCGATGAGTTCCTTATCATCACGTAGGCCTAAGCTATACACTAGCAGGTCTGACATGCCATTTGGCTCCGGCAAAACCAAGATAACCTCATCATATTTCTTCGGCCATCTTCCCGCAAGCACATCATATTGGGAATGAATCGTATCCGGGTCATCCAGCATTTCTGTAAAAATGGATGAGCTCATGCCCGACATAGACATCATCGGCGAACTCGTACCCATCATGGAAGCCATCATGGTACTTGGATTCAACTGGGTAACCTCTTCATTACAGTCAATCGTGTAAATCATCGGACTTACACTGTATTGATAATCGACTAGATTTACCATTTCATCTACTTTATTTTCATTCTTCTCTAAGTATTTCTTAAAGGAAGTCAAATCATTTGTACCAATCTTAGAGAACATGTTGCTGATATATTGTCTCTCTCGGACAGTATCTTTTCCTGTGCTTTCCCCTCTCTCCGAAACCATAGAAAGCAACATGGATGTTGTATCTGCAGTTTCAGATGTAATGGTCAGCGGATAGGAAGTCAAGGTATCCTCCTGAATCTTGTCGATATAATTTTGGAAACCGGTTGACAGAGATAAAATCAACGCAATACCGATGATACCGATGGAACCTGCAAATGAAGTCAAAAGTGTACGTGCCTTCTTAGTCAATAAGTTATTAAAACTAAGGGCAAATGCCGTAAATATTGACATTTTCGCCTTCCCAAGATTCTTATGCTCCGGTTCTATCATATCCTTGACATCCAGCACAAACGGAGCCGAATCATCTGTAACCTTTCCATCCTTTAGTTTTACGATACGTGTAGAATATTCTTCCGCAAGCTCCGGATTATGGGTAACCATAATAACCAAGCGGTCCTTCGCCACTTTTTTAAGGAGCTCCATTACCTGCACACTAGTCTCTGTATCGAGGGCACCTGTCGGTTCATCTGCAAGTAAAATATCCGGATTGTTCACGAGTGCTCTGGCAATCGCAACTCTCTGCATCTGCCCACCGGACATCTGGTTTGGCTTCTTATGTGCCTGTTCTTTTAATCCCACTTCATCCAGTGCCTTGAGTGCTCTTGCCTTTCGTTCCTTTTTCGAAATACCGCCAATAGTCAACGCAAGCTCCACATTGGACAGAACCGTCTGATGCATAATCAGATTGTAGCTCTGAAACACAAAACCGATGGTGTGATTGCGATAGGAATCCCAATCTCTATCTTTGTAGTTCTTTGTGGAAACATGGTTGATAATCAAATCTCCGCTATCATAGCGGTCTAAGCCACCGATAATGTTGAGTAATGTCGTCTTTCCTGAGCCTGATGGCCCTAAAATAGACACAAATTCATTATCACGAAAATTCAAGCTGACATCCTTTAACGCATCCTGAACCAAATCTCCTGTTTTATATTGTTTTGATATGTTTTTAATTTGTAACATATATGTTCTGCACCTCTACTATTTTTCTTGACTTTGCCATTATACTCCATTTTTACCATGGGTAAAAGGGAGTTATTATTTTTTAATAGTTTTTTCACAATCTTTTTTATTATATTCATGAACATAGAGTTTACGAACAAAGAGTTTGCCCAAAAAAGACCGCAAGGACTTCCCTGCGGCCTGTGCATTTTATAGATTGATTTGTTCCAATGGTACAAGATACTGTGCGCGGCGATTTTCCTGCTCTGCAAGATAAGATTGGTCCGCTGATGCATGTAATTCCTGTAAATATAAATGATGATTCTTCATAATTGCTTCATTGTTCTTTGAAAGAATCAACATGGCGATACTTGAACATTGGTCTGCTGTACGCTCATAATATGTAAGAATGTCCATAAATATCAATCCTGAATCAATGGAACATATTCCCTGACAAAGTCTTGCTGTATGCTTATCTTTCAAAAGCAATACCATATCATCAATGACTTCTTCCAGTGGTTCAATACGTCTTGTGATATAATCACTATCATTTTCAAGTGCTTCTACTGTGAGACGAAGAATTTCCTGTACGGCATCCGTGAGAATAGATAATTCTTTCTTTGCTCCCTCTGAGAACTTGTATCCACACTCATGCATTTTCTGTGCCATTTCATCCAGATTCGTCGCATAATCGCCAATACGCTCAATGTCACGGATGCACTGCATTAATACATTTCGCTGGCGATTGTCATTTTCTGTCTCTATATTTTGAGACAGTGCAATCAGATAGTTGTCTGCGCTGTCTGTAAAGCAGTCCAAACGGTCCTCATATGCGAGGATTTCTGTGCTTCGTTTGCTACTATATTTTTCGTATTGCTTAATACTTCTTGCCACATTTTCTTTCGCAACAACAGCCATATCAACAACAACCTTTGTCACCTCACTTAACGCAAGGGTTGGGGCAATCATAAGCTTGCTGTCTAAAACAGCTAACTCCGGATATGTGGTTTCTTCCACCTCATCTTCTTTTACAACCTTGCATGCAAGTTTCACCAACAGCCCCGTAAACGGTAGCAAGACAATGGCTGTAATCAAGTTAAATATGGTCTGGAAATTGGCAATGGCACCACTATCTGATACGCTTTCCCACAATCCCGGAAAGCCTCCGCACATACGGATAATTGTCATTGCAATCATGAATAAAATGGTTCCGATTGTATTAAACACAATATGTACCACGCCGGTACGTTTCGCGTCTTTTGATGAGCCAATGGAACATACCATAGCCGTCGTAACGCATGTACCGAGGTTGATACCCATAATCATTGGATACACCAATTCAAATGTAATAACACCTGTGGAAGACAGTGCCTGCAAAATACCTACCATAGCGGAGGAGCTTTGTATAATAACGGTAAGCACTAATCCTGTAAATATTCCCAGAACCGGTATGTCGCTAAAGTATGAAAGAATATCAATAAATGCTTGTGATTCCGCCAACGGGTCAACTGCTGCTGTCATGGACATCAAGCCGGTAAACAGAACCCCGAATCCAAGGGCAATTGTTCCTACATTTTTTGTTCTTTCTTTTTTAATAAACATAATAAACACAATACCGATAATCAAAGCAATCGGCGCCAGTGTATCAGGCTTAAAAAAGTTCAGAATAGAACCTTCTGAGGATTCAATGTCCATCAGTCGAATAATCTGTGCCGTAACGGTAGTACCGATGTTGGCACCCATAACAATACTAACTGCCTGTTTGAGATTGAGCACACCTGCTCCTATAAGACCTACTGTCAATACGATGGTAGCTGTGGAGCTTTGAATAATTGCTGTTACCAATGCTCCTGTCAACATACCTAAAAGTGCATTTTGAGTTAATTTCCCCAGAACATTTTTAAGTGCTGTTCCAGAACCTTGTTTCAAACCATCTCCCATAACCTCCATACCGTAAAGGAACATGGCCAATCCACCTAAAAGTTTAATTGCTATCATAATGGTATTCATGTCGCCTTCTCCTTTGTCACATAAAGCCTCTTGCTTTCTCAGCTACTACCTATTATACCAAAACTCACCAAATCTTCAACTAAAAATACAAAAACGCCGAAAACTCACGATTTTCGACGTTTTTAAAATTATTTTATTAGAATTAGTTTCCTGCCTGAGCTGCAACTTCTGCTGCAAAGTCATCAACTTTCTTTTCCATACCTTCGCCTACTTCGAAACGAACTACACTCTTGATTACAAGAGCACTGTTTACAGATTTAAGGTATGCAGCAACAGTTTGTTTTCCATCTTCTGCTCTTACATAAGTTTGATCTAATAAGCAGATATCTTTTAATTGCTTAGAAACACGACCTTCAATTGCACCGCCAAAGATCTTATTTGCCATAATATTTTCTTTGTCAGCCATAGCTAAAGTTACAAGTGTAGCTTTTGCTTCATCTGAAAGGAAGTTGAATAAATATTTATTATTCTTTTGTTCTTCATAGGTAGCAATATCTTCATCACTCCAAATCTTTTCTGTGCAAGCTTTGTTGATTAAATCATTTAAAACTGGCTTTGGAAGGTTTGCTGGGTCGTTTAATGAAGATTCAACAATGATTTCTCTGATTTTTGCAAGGTTTGCTTCATCAATATCATCTCTGCTGATATACTCTGGTTTCATAGCTGCAACCTGCATAGCAACATTTGTAAGTGCTTCTTTAACATCTGTTGCACCATCTGCTGCAATGATTACACCAATCTTACCACCTGCATGAAGGTAGCTTGCTACACATTCTCCAGAAACTTTTTCAAATCTACGTACAGATAGTTTTTCTCCGATTGTAGCTGTTTTTTCGATCAACTCGTCCTTAAGACCATTCATTTCAAGAAGAGCTTCTACATCTTCACCGTTTTTACCACCATTTAATCCAGAAGTAAGTGCTGTGTCAGCTACCAACTGTACAAATGTCTGGAATAATTCGTTCTTTGCAACGAAGTCTGTTTCAGAGTTTACTTCTGCAACAACTACTTCATTGTTATTGAAAGCAACACGTGTGATACCTTCAGCTGCAATACGAGAAGCTTTCTTTGCCATTTTAGCTGCACCGCTTTTCTTTAATACTTCAACAGCTGCATCCATATCTCCGTTTGTTTCTGTAAGAGCTTTTTTACAGTCCATCATACCTGCGCCTGTCATTTCTCTTAATTCTTTTACCATACTTGCTGTAATTGCCATGATTATTTCCTCCATTATTTGTGTTTTTTTAAAAATGCTTCAACCTATTTAAGGCTGAAGCATTTGAGTTTCGAAATATTAAGCTTCTTCTGCTGCTTCTACTTCTTCGTATACTTCTTCTGTTACTACATCTTCGTATACTTCTTCTACACCTGTTTCACCTTGGTTAGCTTCGATAACAGCGTCTGCCATCTTAGCAACGATCAGTTTTACAGCTCTGATAGCGTCATCGTTACCAGGAATGATGTAATCTAATTCTTCAGGATCACAGTTGGTATCACCAATACCGATTAAGGTAATTCCTAAAGAATGTGCTTCCTGTACACAAATCTTTTCCTTCTTAGGATCTACTACGAAAATTGCATCAGGAATTCTGG
>JAZRQP010000036.1:0-25228 GCA_045649885.1 Faecalimonas sp. | reverse complement strand
TATTCGCTGCACTTACCAATGGTGCGATCACTACGAAATCACCATCTGGTTCTGCTAGCGAACGTCTTAAATCACGCATAAGCGCTGCCATGTCTGCGTAACGTCTATCTGGACTCTTTTGAGTACATTTCAAAATAATGCATTCTAAACTATATGGATTAACATCCACTAATTCAGATGGCGCCTTGATTTCTTCCTGTTAATGTTTGAGTGCAACAGAAACTGTTGATTCTCCATCAAATGGAAGCTCTCCTGTAATCATCTCATACATTGTGATACCGAGTGAATAAATATCACTCTTTTCATCACTAAATCCGCCTCTGGCCTGTTCCGGAGAAGTATAATGCACACTTCCCATAACATTGGAAGTAATTGTATTGCTGGTTGCCGCCTTGGCAATACCAAAGTCGGTAACTTTTACCTTTCCTTCTTTGGAAATAATAATATTCTGCGGTTTAATATCACGATGAATAATATTATTGCTATGAGCTGCGTCCATAGCTGAACTCACCTGCATAGTAATGCCGATTACTTCCTTTGCTGTCAATTTCCCTTTTTTCTGAATGTAATCTTTTAATGTAATACCTTCCACTAATTCCATCACTATGTAGTAAAGGCCACGGTCTTCCGCTACATCATAAACATTTACAATATTCGCATGAGTAAGTCCTGCAGCAGACTGCGCTTCTGACCAGAACTTCTTCACGAAATTCTCATCTGTGCTAAATTCTTTCTTTAAAACCTTTACAGCAACATATCGATTCAAAACACGGTCAATTGCCTTATATACATTTGCCATGCCACCTGAACCGATTTTATCTATAATCTCATATCTGCCACCTAATAAAACGCCTTCTTTAATCATAATTTCACCTCATCTGCGAATGCATCAACAGCAACAATACCAATGTTATCCTTACCACCATTTTCATTCGCTTTGTTTATTAATCCTTCTACCGCTTCTACAATGTCTCTCGAGCCCTTTACAATGTGCAATATCTCTGTATCTTCGACCATATTGCTCAATCCATCGGTACACATTAAAACTATGTCTCCCTTTTTCAGTCGATATTCATAGAAATCAACTTCCACCTGTTCTTTCGCCCCGATGGCTCTCGTAATAATATTCTTATCCGGATGGTTTTTGGCATCCTCTTGTTTGATACCGCCAAGCCTTACCATTTCCTGTACCAGGGAATGGTCTTTGGATACTTGTTTAATATCATTATTTAACAAATACAAACGGCTATCCCCAACATTAGCAAAATATAATGTACGTTCAATTACTGTGGCTACTACCAAAGTGGTTCCCATACCTTCTAGTTTGGAATCCTGCTTTGCTGTTTCAAGTAACCTCTGATTAGCAGATGTAATTGCTTGTCGAATCATTGCTTCCGGACCATCTTCTGTGCTCTTCGCCAGCTCATCCTTCACAACTTCAACTGTAAATCGTGAAGCAAACTCACCAGCCTTATGGCCTCCCATTCCGTCCGCAACAATGAAAAGATTTGGAAGATTTCCTACGGGTAAATCAGAAACATATACGTAATCCTGATTCACCTCACGGATCATTCCAATATCCGTCTTTGAAAACGTCTTCATAAAATTCTCCTTTTAATTAAGAGTACTATTTTCCTCATAACATCTTACCACACATAAAAAGAAAGAACAAGGTTATTTATTTACATACCTCCGACGCAGTTGTCCGCAAGCCCCGTCTATATCAGAGCCCATTTCTCTTCTTATGGTGACATTCACTCCGCTTTTTTCAATTCTATTTTTGAATTCTTCTGCACTTTTTCTACTTGGTTTTTGGAAATCTCTTTCTTTGATTGGATTTACCGGAATCAAATTCAGATGACAATTCCTAGGTTTTAAGATGCCAATCAACTCTCTTGCATCCTCATCCCTGTCATTCACGCCTTGCACAAGGCTGTATTCAAAGGAGATTCTCCGCCCTGTCTTTTCAAAATAATAGTCGCATGCATCTAACACTTCTGAAAGCTCATATTTATTCGCAATCGGCATCAATGTCTTACGTTTTTCCTGTGTGGAACCATGTAATGACAACGCCAAAGTGATTTGGAACCCTTCCTCTGCCAGCCGCTTTATATTCGGAACAATACCGCAGGTAGAAACTGTAATATTTCTCTGGCTGATATTGAGTCCATTTTCATCAGACACCAAACGGATAAAGCGAACAAAATTATCATAGTTATCCAGCGGTTCACCGGTTCCCATAATTACAATATTAGAAACGCGTTCGCCGGATATTTTCTGAATCTGGTAAATCTGTCCAAGCATCTCTGATGAAAGCAGATTTCTCTCCAATCCTCCAATGGTGGATGCACAGAATTTACATCCCATTCTGCATCCAACCTGTGAAGAAATGCATACAGAGTTGCCGTGTTTATAGCGCATCAACACACTTTCCACCACATTTCCATCTTCCAATTGGAACAGAAACTTATTGGTTCCATCCATCTTGGAAACCTGACGTTCCAACATTTTCACACTTGGAATACGGTATGTGGTATCTAGTTTCTCTCGCAAGTCTTTGGAAAGATTGGTCATCTCTTCAAAAGAGTCTGCCAGTTTTGTATGTAGCCATTCATATACCTGTTTCGCACGGAATGCCTTCTCACCTATGCTTTCCATTTCTATTTTCAGTTCGTCTAACGATAAAGAACGAATGTCTTTTTTATCCATGTTTCACCTTCTTAAATTTCGCAATAAAAAATCCGTCACTTTTGTGAACTCCTGGCAATAACTGTAGGCAACCTTCCCGCACAACATTGTCTTCAATCCCTGCACTCAATTCGCCACACAACTTATCTTTCACAGACACCAGTTGAAAATCTTGACTTTCTGCGAGGAACCACTCCACATTTCCCATATTCTCAGCCTCGTGAATAGTACAGGTGCTGTAAACCAAAGTGCCACCCGGTTTTACATACTGCTTTACGGTTGACAATATCTCCCGCTGCAGTTTCACAAGTTCTCCTTGTGTCTGCTCTGTCATCTTATATTTCAAATCAGTCTTTTTACCAAGAACTCCAAGTCCTGAGCATGGCAAATCTGCAATTACAATATCTGCCTTTTCTACCGATGCTTCATCTAAAACCGTTGCATCCCAGCGTACTGCTTCGATATTCTTCATGCCGGAACGCATAATATTTTCCTGAATTAAATTTACTTTATAATCGGTCAATTCTCTGGCTTCCACATGCCCTGTTCCCTGCAAAAGTTCCGCCATGTGAAGTGCCTTTCCGCCTGGTGCTGCACAGACATCGATGACAACATCTCCCTCTTTAGGTTCTGCGATATGAGACACCAGCATAGAACTGATATCCTGCACATGGAAAGCACCTTGCTGAAATGTCTTCAAATCTGCCAGATAGTCATAACCTGAAATCATAAGGGCATAAGGAAGATACGGATGCTCTACCGCCTTGACATCTTCAGCCTTCAGTTCCTCCATCAGTTGTTCCTTGGACATTTGATTCAGATTGCAACGAATGGTAGTCGGTTTTTCCTTTTGGAAATCTGCTAACATCGTTTCAACTGTTTCTCTGTCATACTTTGACAGCCACTGCTCTAAAATCCACTCTGGCATGGAATATATCACATGCAAATATTCGATTAGATTCGTCTCTTCCGGATATGTAATCGTTTCCAGATTGCGCTCAATATTGCGAAGTACCCCGTTAACAAAACCTTTTAAATTAGAAAATCCCTTCTTGGTCGCCAGCTTCACTGCCTCATTGCAGGCCGCTGAGTTCGGGACACTGTCCATGTATTTCAGTTGATAAACTGCACTTCTTAAAATATTGCGGATGACCGGCTTCATCTTATTTACCTTAACTTTTGAAAACTGATTGATGATATAATCCAACTCAATCATATGCTCCAAGGTTCCTTCCGTCACCCTCGTGATAAATGCGCGTTCTTTCTTGTCCAGATATTGATATTTATTTAAAACATTGCGAAGCGCAATGTGGCTATATTCCCCATCGCGCGTCACTTCCAATAATATTCCAAGCACTAGTTCCCTAGTCATTCCGTCTTCTGCCTCCTGTTAAAAGGATAATTCGAAGAAGCTGTAAAATTGCAGTTGCTGCACTCGCAACATAAGTAAGAGCTGCTGCATTTAACACCTTTCTTGCCGCTACAATTTCTTCTCCATACATCATACCGCTGTCCGTAATCATACGAATAGCTCGGTTAGATGCGTTAAATTCTACAGGCAGTGTAATAAGCTGAAATAAAACTGCCCCTGAAAATGCAATAATTCCTAAATTAATAAACAAACTAGAGGACTCACTGGTAAACAGTAAGCCGATTAAAATCAACGGCCATGCAATTTTTGCGCCGAAATTTGCAATCGGCACCAAAGTGCTTCTGAGTTTTAATGGTGCATATCCTCTTGCATGCTGAATGGCATGTCCGCACTCGTGAGTTGCAACACCTACGGCTGCCACAGATGTACTTCCATAAACCGTATCCGAAAGACGCAGCACCTTACTTCTTGGGTCGTAATGGTCTGTCAGATTCCCTCCTACATGCTCGATTCTTACATCGTAAATTCCAGCCTTGTGGAGCACCTGCTCTGCTGCCTCTGCACCGGTAATTCCCCTGCTGTTTCTTACATTTGAAAATCTTGCAAACGTACTTTTTACCTTTCCCGATGCAAGTAAACTTAATACTACTCCAATTAATACTAAAAAATATGTTGGATCAAAATAAAATGGATAAAACATTAGCCTAAAATCTCTCCTTCTCTTACTTGATACCCTCTCATAAATGCACCCGCATCCATACGTTTCTTACCAGGAATCTGAAGCTCGCATACCTTTAAAAAGCCATCCCCTGTCTGCACGTAAAATGCGTCCTTTTCTACCTTTACAATCGTTCCAGGTGCCTTGCCTTCTGCTATTTCAATCTCTTCTATTGCACTGGCATCCCAGATTTTCATTACCTTCTCATTCCAATTTGTATATGCGCTTGGCCAAGGTGAAAGACCGCGAATCAAACGTTCAATCGCCTTTGCGTCCTTGCTCCAATCAATATTTCCCAACTGCTTATCCAACATTTTTGCATATGCAGTTGTCGTTTCTCCTTGCGGTATCGGAGTCACTGTTTTCTCTTCCAAAGCCTTTAAAGTCTCGACGCAGAGCTTTGCCCCTGCCTCTGAGAGCTTATCATGAAGGCTGCCTCCTGTTTCCTTTGGTTCTATTGGAATCTCGGTTTTGAGTAACATATCTCCTGTATCCAAACCTTCATCCATCTGCATAGTTGTAACTCCGGTTACTTCCTCTCCGTCAATGATAGCCCATTGTATCGGTGCTGCACCACGGTATTTTGGAAGCAAGGATGCGTGTACATTCACGCAACCATATTCGCACATCTCCAAAATCTCTTTTGGTAAAATCTGCCCAAATGCTACAACGACCATGATATCCGCCTCATATTTCCGAAGCTCCTCGATACACTCCGGCTCTCTCACCCTTCTTGGTTGATATACAGGAATGTTATATTTTATTGCACACTCCTTTACAGGCGTGAACTGCATCTCTTTTCCTCTGCCTTTTGGTTTGTCTGGCTGAGTAACTGCAAGTACCACTTCGTGTCCTGCTTCCACCAAAGCCTCCAAAGTTCCCACGGAAAAATCAGGAGTTCCCATAAAAATTACTTTCATTAGCCTTCCTCCTTATTCTTCTTCCATTTCCTCATCTTCATACGTTACATCGTGAATTTCTCCTTCCACTTTTTCCACGTATAAATGTCCGTCTAAATGGTCAATCTCATGACAAAAGGCTCTTGCAAGCAAACCTTCTCCTTCATAGACAACTTCTTCCATATTTTCATCTAAAGCTTTTACTTTTACATAATCCGGACGGGTAACACAGCCTGCTTTCCCCGGCACGCTAAGGCAACCTTCATCACCGGTCTGTTCCCCACTAGTTTCCAAAATCTCAGGATTAATTAAGATGATTGGGCCTTCTCCAACATCAATCACCACAATTCTTCGAAGTACACCAACCTGTGGCGCCGCCAAGCCAACACCCTGTGCTTCATACATGGTATCCAGCATATCCTCAATCAAAATTGCTGTACGTGGTGTCATTGCCTTCACTTCTTTACATGTTTTTGTAAGTACCTCATCACCCATTGTTCGAATTTCTCTAATCGCCATTTTTTTAGTCTCCTTTTTAAAATATACCCATTGGGTTAAAATCGAATTGAATACGGAGTTTCTTAAACCCTGCATTTACTTCAATATATTGCTCTAATTTATCCTTCATTGAGGTCAGCATTTCATATTTAGGATGCTTGAAATACAAAACCCTTCGGTGCACGTTGTTTACCTTACCAACATATGGACTTGCCGGACCGATGACATGCACTTCCTGCTTGCCTACCCGCTCTGCGTATTTTTTCAAATAAGAGCAGGCTGTTTCAAGAAGTTCCTCATCTTCACCTTCTGCCAAAATTGCCAACAGTTGGTCCACCGGCGGATATCCCATTAATTTTCTATATGAAATCTCTTCCTCGTAAAATGCTTCATAATCCTGCTTTGCTGCAGTCTCAATAGCATAGTGGTCCGGACTGTAGGTTTGGATAACAACCTCACCCTTTTCACTGCCTCTTCCTGCCCGTCCTGCTGCCTGCGCGAGCAACTGGAAGGTTCTTTCACCTGCACGGTAATCGTCCGCGTACAAGGATAAATCTGCCGCCAGTACGCCTACCAAAGTGACATTTGGAAAATCATGTCCCTTCACTATCATCTGGGTTCCAATCAAGATATCAGCATCACCATTTGCAAAGGCCTCCAAAATCTTTTCAAAACCATCCTTCTCTCTGGTGGTATCCATATCCATACGCAGCACTCTGGCCTGTGGAAACTCTGCCTTTACTAAATCCTCTATCTGCTGTGTGCCTGCCCGAAAGCCACCAATATGTTTGGAGCCGCATTCCGGACAAACCTCATGCATTTTCTCTTCATATCCACAATAATGGCAAACCAATTTGCCGCCTCGATGTGATGTCAAAGACACATCGCAATGAGAACATTTTGCCACATAACCACAGGAACGGCAAGAGATAAATCCTGCATACCCTCTGCGGTTGATAAATAACATCATCTGCTGCTTTTTATCCAAACGGTCCCTCATCAGTTCTCGCAATTTATCACTCAAAATGGAACGGTTTCCTGCTTTTAATTCTTCCCGCATATCCACGGTATAGACTTCCGGAAGACTTTGTTTTTTGGAACGTTCCTTTAAAGTAAACATTTCATATTCTCCGCACTGAACGCGATAAAAACTCTCTAGTGACGGCGTTGCTGAACCAATCACCACACTGGCGCCCTCTAATTCTGCCCGTTTGATTGCCGTTTCTCTCGCGTGAAATCTTGGTATCTGCTCACTTTTATAAGTATGCTCATGCTCTTCATCTATTACAATCAATCCCAGATTTGGAAACGGTGTAAACAATGCAGAACGTGGTCCAATCATAATGTCGATTGCGCCCTCTTTTGCACGCATCATCTGATCGTAGCGTTCCCCATCCGTCATTCTCGAATTCAAAATGGAAATGCGATTGCCAAATCTTCTATAAAAACGCATTACTGTCTGATAAGTCAATGCAATTTCCGGTATCAGCACAATTGCCTGCTTGCCGTCACGAAGCACACGGGCAATCATTTCCATATATACTTCTGTTTTGCCACTTCCGGTTACACCATACAAAAGATAAGTTTTCTTTTCTCCTTTTAAATAGTCTTCACGGAATCGGTCAATGGCATTCTGCTGTTCTTCATTATATTCAATTGGCTCCCATACAGCTTTACTTTCCTTAATCGGATTGCGAAAAACCTGCTCGGATTCAATCCTTACTATACCCTGTTTATCTAAGGCATCAATCACGGATTTTGAAACATTTAGCTTCTTTATAATGAATTCCTGTTCTAACACCTGATTTTCCAAAAGTGCTGCCATCACTCTTGCTCTGGATTTCATGCGCAAATCATTTAAGAATTCCGCTAATTTTGTCTTGCCTGCTTCTTCATCCAACAGCAAACGCACATAGCGTTTCTCGCGTATCGCCGTTTCTTTCTTTACAGGCAGAACCGTCTTTAATGCCTGAATCATGGTTCCACCGTAGTGTTCCTTCATCCAGGCAGCAAGTGCAATTAGATTTTCCTCAATGGCATTTCTCTTAGATGCCGGTCTTAAGATATCCTTGACCTTTGCATGGTCAAACTCACAGTTCTCACTGATTTCTACAATGTAACCACTAATCTCTCGGTTCCCATTTCCAAAAGGCGCAACTACTTCCATGCCCACCTTTAGCACCCCTTCTAAATCAGAAGGAATGTGGTACTCGAATACTTTATCCAGTTGTTCATGAACAATGTCTACGATAACCTTCGCGTACATGGGTACTGCTCCTTTTCTATCATAAATGTATCTTATCGAATCAGATTTTCTCGTTTGCTTTCTGCTACAACTTCGGCAATCAACACGCGCTCATCCATATCGTATTTTACGCCCTTGATTTCCTGATAATCCTCGTGGCCCTTTCCAGCCAACACGATGACATCACCAACCTGTGCCTCATCGATTGCATAACGAATGGCTTCCTTTCGGTCAATGATTTCCACATATTTTCCGTTTGTTTTGCCGATACCTGTTTTGATATCATTGATAATATCTTGCGGTTCTTCAAAACGCGGATTATCAGAGGTAATAATGGTTAAATCTGCCAGATTTCCTGATACCTCGCCCATCTCAAAGCGTCTTGCCTTTGCACGATTGCCTCCACATCCGAAAAGGCAAACCAATCGCTTTGGATTATATTCCTTTAAGGTGGTAAGCAAGCTTTCCAGACTCATTGCATTATGTGCATAGTCAATCATCAGTGTAAAATCCTCTGACACCTTCACCATCTCGATGCGACCTTTCACTTTCGCAGTCTTTAAGGCCTCCGCAATCTTTTCAACCGGCACGTCAAAATGTCGGCATACGGCAATGGCAGTCAGCGAGTTGTACACGCTAAATGTACCAGGAATATCTATTTCCACATCAAAATTTAAAAGTCCACTTGCTTTATAAGCCACTCCCAAATGTCCCGGACTTGACACCAACTTCACATCATTGGCACGCAAATCTGCTTTTTCTGAAAAACCAAAGGTTTCTATTTTACAAGTTGCTTCCTTAAATACATCTGCAAAATGCGCATCGTCTGCATTTGCAATACCAATTTTACATTGCTTAAATAAGAGTCCTTTGCAACGTTTGTAATCATCAAAATCCTTATGCTCATTCGGACCAATATGGTCTTCTCCAAGGTTTGTGAAGATTCCTATTTCAAATGGAATTCCGGCTGTTCTGTGAAGCATCAAGCCCTGGGACGAAACCTCCATAACCACCGCTGTACATCCCGCATCTACCATCCTTCTGAAATACTGATGAATAGTAAAAGATTCCGGTGTAGTATTTTTCGCAGGAATGATTTCATCGCCGATAATTGCCTCGATGGTTCCAATGAGACCAACCTTGTGTCCTACTCCCTCAAGAATAGATTTCACCATGTAGGTCGTGGTGGTCTTTCCTTTGGTTCCCGTAATACCAATAACCTTTAATTCATCTGCCGGATAACCAAAATATGCTGCAGATGTAAGCGCCAATGCGTATCTCGTATCTTCTACTCTAATGACTGTTACATGTTCCGGCGCTTCCACTTCCTTCTCTACAATTACAGCTGTTGCACCTTTTTCTGCAACCTCCTGCACGAAATCATGTCCGTCTCTCACAGCACCTGTAATACAGACAAATACACTGCCTTCCTTTACATTTCTCGAATCATTTGTAAGTTCTGTAATCTCTATCTCATCACTGCCTTGCAGCACCTTGTAATCTAATCTTTCCAATAATTTTGTCAGTTTCATAATAGAAGCCTCCTATTTTTCCACATAGTTATTTATATGATAGCACATTTTACAATATAATGCAAAACCCTGCGGGTAAAACCTGCAGGGTCTTTGTGTTAGTATTTGCCTCTCTTAATCACATCTTTTCCAAATTTTTTCCGAATCTCATCCATCGTCTTGTCGAGCTTCGCATGCTTCTCAGTCTTCCTTGACACACTCTTTTCATATGTGCTCCTGTTTTCATTCACAAGCTCCTGCTGGTAATCAAATATGCTCATCTGTTCAGGTGCTTTTTCATCCACCAGCTTAGATGTGCGTATCCCAAGTAAACGAATCGGCTCTCCGTTCCACAATTCCCGAAACAATTCGCATGCGGTCTCGTATATAGCCTGTCCATTACTGGTTGCTTTTAACAATTGCTTTTGATGGGAAACACTTTGAAAGGTACTGTATTTAATCTCCACGCTCACCATCTGGGCACGCTGTCCTTCCCCACGCAAACGTTCTGCCACCTTTTCTGCCAGTTTCATAAGGATTGGCTTCGCCTCCTCCTCACTGGTTAAGTCCTTTGGTAAGGTGGTTGAATTTCCAATCCCCTTATTCTCTATATGGTCCCGCACAACCTTATTGCCGCCTTTTCCGTTTGCAAATTCCCATAAGGTTCTTCCATGACTTTTCAAATGTAGTTCCAGCAAATCCGGATTGGCTTTTGCCAGTTCCCCAATGGTACGTATCTCTAATTTATGCAACACTTCCACGCTGGAACGCCCTGCCATATATAACTCCGACACCGGCAACGGCCACATTTTCACTTGAATCTCTTCCGGCCACAAGGTATGCACCTTGTTAGGTTTTTCAAAATCCGATGCCATCTTTGCTAATAGACGATTGCTTGAAATTCCGATATTTACCGTAAAGCCGAATTTCTCATATACCGCATCTTTGATTTCTTTTGCTGCTGCAAACGGCGATGAAAATTTGTGCGCAATTCCGGTGAAATCCATATAGCATTCATCCACGCTGACCTGCTCGATATCCGGTGTATAGTTCTTTAAAAAATCCATCAATCTTGCACTATATTCGCTGTACATCCTGTGGTTCGGCGGAAACATCTGAATCTCAGGGCATTTTCGTAGGGCATTTACAATAGGTTCGCCTGTTACGATACCAAATTTTTTCGCCGAGACAGATTTAGCCAATACAATCCCGTGACGAGCTTTTTGGTCGCCACCAATAATCGCCGGAATCTCTCTGATATCCTGTTCGAAGCCATTTTTCAATTGTTCTACCGCCGTCCAACTAAGGAAAGCAGAATTCACATCAATATGAAAAATTATCTGACTCATGCCCGTCTCTTATCTCCTGATAGTGTATTCTCATCTTGTTTCTCTTACATTTTAACACTTCTTTCGCTATTAATAAACCCAAATTAACCCAAATGGAGATTTTACGGGTTTGAATGACAATCATGTGTTTTGCACCGTAAAATCTCAAAATTCCACCCCTTCTATCTTTTCACTCTGGCATTTAAATGTCCATCTACCACATCAATGATTATCACATCTCCTCGGCCAACATTTCCTTCCAAAAGTAGTCTTGCAGCCAAAGTTTCTACATGTTTTTGTAGATATCTTTTCAGAGGTCTAGCACCGTACATCGGCTCGTAGCCCCCTTCTACCACAAACTCTTTTGCTACGTCAGTCAGCTCTATGGAAACCTCACGTTCCACCAGACGTTTGTTGACGTCGCGAACAAGTAAGTCGATAATCTGTGCCACATCTGCCTTGCTAAGTGGTTTGAACATAATGGTTTCATCCAGACGATTCAAGAACTCCGGTCTAAAGTGAGCACGCAATTCATTCATGACCATGCTTTCAGCTTCTGAACTGATTTCCCCATTTGCATCAATTCCTTCCAGCAAATAAGAAGAACCAATGTTAGAAGTCATAATGAGTATGGTGTTTTTAAAGTCTACGGTACGACCTTGTGAATCTGTAATACGACCATCATCCAATACCTGTAATAATACGTTAAATACATCTGGATGGGCTTTCTCTACCTCATCGAAAAGCACTACTGAATATGGTTTTCTACGAACTGCTTCCGTTAGCTGTCCACCTTCGTCATATCCCACATACCCCGGAGGTGCTCCAATAAGACGAGATACAGAATATTTCTCCATATACTCACTCATGTCGATACGCACCATGTTGCTCTCGTCATCAAATAGGCTTTCTGCTAGGGCTTTTGCAAGCTCTGTCTTACCTACACCGGTAGGGCCCAGGAACAAGAAAGAACCAATCGGTTTACTTGGGTCTTTAATACCCGCTTTGGAACGGATAATTGCCTCTGTTACCTTTGTCACACCTTCCTCTTGCCCAATCACACGTTTGTGAAGCTCCTCATCCAAATGCAAGGTTTTGTTGCGCTCACTCTCATTCAGTTTAGAAACCGGAATTCCCGTCCAGCGAGAAATGATTTTCGCAATCTCCTCATCCGTCACACTTTCGTGAACCAATGACATTTCGCGTTCCTTAACCTTGTCTTCTTCCTCTTCCAGCTGTTTGGTTAATTGTGGAAGTTTTCCGTATTGGAGTTCCGCCGCACGTTCCAGATTATAAGTCTGTTTCGCCTTTTGAATCTCCTGATTCACCTGCTCAATTTCCTCACGAATCTTTTGCAGACGTTCCACCGAGTTCTTTTCGTTATCCCACTGGGCTTTTTGACTAGCAAAAGCTTCACGCAATTCTGCCAACTCTTGTTGCAGATTTTCCAAACGCTCTTTACTTAAGCGGTCATCTTCTTTTTTCAGAGCCGCTTCCTCAATTTCCAACTGCATAATTCTTCGCTGCAGTTCATCCAATTCTGTCGGCATGGAGTCTAACTCTGTCTTAATCAGTGCACATGCTTCATCCACAAGGTCAATAGCCTTATCTGGCAAAAATCTGTCTGAAATATAACGATTTGACAAGGTTGCCGCTGCTACCAATGCCCCATCCGTAATCTTCACGCCGTGGAACACTTCGTATCGTTCTTTCAAGCCACGAAGAATAGAAATGGCATCCTCCACCGTCGGTTCATCTACCATAACCGGTTGGAAACGTCTCTCAAGAGCAGCATCCTTTTCAATATACTGACGATACTCATCCAAGGTAGTGGCACCGATACAGTGAAGTTCCCCACGGGCAAGCATTGGCTTTAACATATTGCCCGCATCCATGGCACCGTCTGTCTTTCCAGCTCCCACAATCATATGAAGTTCATCAATAAATAGAATGATATTTCCATCGCTATTTTTCACTTCTTCCAAAACAGCCTTCAGACGTTCTTCAAACTCGCCACGATATTTTGCCCCTGCAACCAAGGCCCCCATATCCAAAGCAAATATCTTCTTGTCCTTCAAAGCTTCTGGTACGTCGCCTCTCACGATACGTTGCGCCAGCCCTTCTACTGCCGCTGTTTTACCAACCCCTGGCTCTCCAATTAAAACCGGATTATTCTTTGTCTTTCTTGACAGGATACGAATCACATTGCGAATCTCCGCATCACGTCCGATAACCGGGTCAAGCTTTTGTTCTCTTGCACGTTCTACCAAATCCTGTCCATACTTATTAAGCGTATCATATGTCGCTTCTGGATTGTCGCTTGTCACCCTTTGATTGCCCCTTACTGTAGCAAGCACCTGTAAAAATCCTTCACGGGTGATGGCAAATTCTTTGAAAATGGCTTTTATTTCCTTATTTGCATATTTAATTAATGCCAAAAATAAATGCTCCACAGACACATATTCGTCACCCATCTGCTTTGCTTCATCCTCCGCATGAATCAAGACTTTATTAAGGTCCTGTCCAATATAGACCTGACCGCCTTGCACTTTTGGACGTTTGCGCAGTGACTCTTCCACACGATTGATAAACAGCTCCTTCTGAATATTCATCTTTTCTAGCAATTTCAGAATAAGACTGTCCTCCTGTGTCAATAATGCATATAATAAATGTTCTTGTTCAATTTCCTGATTGCCATACTCGTAGGCAACTTTCTCGATGGCTTGTACCGCTTGTAATGAATTCTGAGTAAATTTGTTAATATTCATACCAATACCTCCGTCTTGATTCAAATTTTATTTGTTATAGGTTTGGTATAACATAAAAATTAGCACTCGTCAATAGAGAGTGCTAATAATTTTATTTTTATTTTACTTTCAACTTCATCATTAAAGCCTCTTGAAGAACTTGTGAGAAATTAACCCCCATTTTCATTGCTTCCTCATTGAGCCATTCAGGAATACTTAACGTTTTCTTTACTGCGCGTGAGTTGTGTTTCCTACAATATTCCATCATGTCAAATTCAACTACTACTATGATTCCATCTTCCGCAGTCACTTCATCTGGTTGTGAAGCTTTCGGTACTTCTATTCCTTCCGTTTTTCTGCTCGTTATTGTAACACGTAATATTACGTATGTCATTTTGTTAAACTCACACAAAAAATCATACAATCATAAGCATACACTTCCTTGTTTTTTATTAAATTGTTCAAACATAGAAATAAGTTGACGATTCGCCATTGAATTGTTTTTGAAATATTTGAATGTTTGAAAATGTTTAATCATACTATCACAGTTATTCAAAAAACGCAACATGTTTTGTAAACCACTAAAATAAAGGTTTGTAAATAGAAAAAACCACTAAAATAGTGGTTTTTCTCTAAATTTCATATTTACTTCTTCACAAACACTGATTTTGGCTGTTTACAAACCGGACATACGAACTGTTCCGGTACTTCTTCAAACGGAATTTCTCCTCTGTACTCATACCCACAAATGCTGCATACCCATTTTTCTTCTTTTTGAACAGGTTCTTCCTCCGCAATGTATGTAGGTGCATTCTTAGGGCTCTTGCCTTTTACTACCTTGTGATAGTATGCGTATGTCATTGGTTCTTCTTCTTTCAGAACATCTGCTGCAATCACTTCTCCTAAGAATACCGTATGTGTCGCCGTTTCCATCTTATTAATCACCTTGCACACCAGATAACTGCATGCATCTGCAACTACGGAGAGTCCTTCTTTTTCTAACGCTTCCACTCCATCGAATTTGTTTACGTCTTTTCCCGATTGGAAACCGAATGTTCCAATTAATCCTGGTTCTGATTGTTCTGTTAAAATGGAAATTGCAAATTTTCCTGTCTTTTCAATACAAGCATTTGTATAGTTATCATGGTTGATGCTGACAGCAATCGTAGCCGGCTCTGATGTAATCTGCATTGCACTATTTGCCACACATCCTGTTGGTCTTTCACCATCTAATGTCGATACAACATAAACTCCATACGACAAGTTTCGAAATGCATTTTTATTAATCATAATCCTACCTCCAAATTTTTAAATCAGTAATAATTACTATTATTATAACATATATTTCCAGATTTGCAATACAAAAGCAGCAAACTTTTTTACAAAATTTACTGCTTCATCTTATTTACAATTCATTCGTTGGTGGTTGACAGCTTTGCCCTCGACATATATAAAAGGTGGTTTTCTCATCTTTCAATGGATATTCTTTCGTAGGTCCAACTACTGCATGCGATAGAACGTGCAATGGAATTCGTGTAGGCAAATCTTTTAGCTCCTCTTTTGTTTTCACTACAATGGTCATTTTCTCTGGTGCTTCCATATAATCAGACAACGCCGTCAGGTACATTGCATAGCCCGTAGGATAACGCCCTACCTCACTCGCCATATAATCCATTTGACGTTTTGCAAGGTCGTAGTATCTTGTATCATCTGTAAGATAATACAACTGAACAAAATTATATGCCATCAGCGAATTTCCACTTGGAACCGCACCACCATTGTTTGCCTTTGGCTTTATAATAAGTTGCTCATTTTCATCTCCATATAAGAAAAAGCCACCATGTTTTTCATCCAGGAACTCTCCAAGAACCTTATCACAGAATAATTTTGCTCTTTCCAGATATTCCTCGCGAAACGTAGCTTGATATAATGCTAATAGCGCAAAAATTTCATTCGCATATTCATCCAAAAATCCGTTCTCACCGTGTTTCCCATCTCGATAGCTGACAAAAAGCGTATTCCCATGGCAAAGTTTATGCTCAATAAACTCCTGCGCCTTTACAGCTGCATTCAAATATTTCTGTTCATTGCTGACGCGGTACAACTGAGACATAGCCGCAATCATAAGTGCATTCCATCACCTGTGCCTCATTTTCTGTACCGGCTTCATCAAAATAATCATTATAATATGCAATTGCATCCAGTCGGTCATTTTCCGGTATATCCCCAAGCAAACGTTCCAACTGTTTCATAAATTCTACTCTATTCATTTTCTTTTCCTCCCTCGAACAGTTTGCTAATTTTTGATGCATAAGATTTCCATTCAATCTGATACAAGCGTAACTGAACAGCACCCTTTTCAGTCAGCTTATAATATCGACGATTACGCCCTGCATATTCCATGTCATATAGTATGATTTGTCAATAGGGTAAGACGAAAAAAAGAGAGCATTCTCTTGAATACTCTCTCGTTAATCCTTGCAAGGACACTCCCATTGTTTCATTTAAAACCTAACACTGAGAAGTTTAAGTCGAACCTCTCGGTAAGGGCTGTTACTTATATTACGGAGCACTTTCGCTTCTCGGAGTTTTTCATGGTTTGCACTTATTGATGCTCTATCTCTTTAATAATCCTGGAAATTACATCAACATCTTCTTCCAGCATATCTGCTATCTGCTCCACGGAATAACCCTTTTTTACTTTCTTTTCGACCTGTTGTTTTAGTTTTTTATTTTCCCCAAGACCGATACCTTCTTCTCTTCCTTCTTCTCTTTTGTCTTCTAACAACTCTTTCAAACCTGTACACATATCCATTTTCTCATCCCCTTTGCCCATATATTATTTCCTCTCTTTCTCCACACCATATAACAATTTCTTATACAAGTGGGATTATTGGAAACAATACAAGTTCTTCTAAATATTATTTTAACGACTACTGCGTGATGTGTCAACAACTCCATTGTACAAAATTATTCATTACATTTTTTACTTTATTAAATTCTATTTTTTGAAAAAATTCTCTCGGATACCGAGATAAGATAATCGATATAAAACAACTTGACCGTTCCTTTATACGTAAAGTGAAATTTTAAATTCCAGTCAAAATCTAAATTTTTATTCCAAACTAGAATTTACTCTTGCACACGTTTTTTTGTGGTATTCTATCCATGTGGTTATCTGTTTGTCAGAAAGGATTATCCATATGAATAGAAAATGTAATCAAAAACACCTTACCTTATCTGACAGAACTTATATTGAACAGGAACTTTTACGAGGCAGTACGTTCAAGAGCATTGCCGATGTTCTTCACAAAGATCCTTCTACTATTTCGAAAGAAATTCGTCGCTATCGCGATAAGTTTTCTGATAGAAGGTGGTATACCGGTTGTTATGCTTGCCAACATAGAAAAGATTGTTCCGAACGTCATGTGTGTGGAAAAACCAAGTGTAAATACCTATGCAAACATTGTCACTACACGAGAATACCTCAATATTGCTTGCTTTTTAAACCTTGGGAATGTGACCGTTCTACCAAACCTCCCTACGTATGCAATGATTGTCCTTCTTTAAAAAGATGTCCTCTTGATAAATATGTTTATCATGCAGCCAAAGCACAAAGAAAATATGAAACCACTCTCAAAAACTCTAGGGCAGGGATTAATCTGACACGAGAAGAATTATTAGAATTAAATGATTTAATTTCACCACTCATCCTGAAGGGTCAACCATTGAGTCATATTTTCGCTGTGCATGCCGACGAGATTCCTGTATGTAGACGAACCTTATACAATTATCTAGACCAACGTGTTTTCCAAGCAAGAAATATTGACCTTCCTCGTCGTGTCCGCTATAAAAAACGCAAAAAATCAACAACTCCAAGAACTAACAAAACTCTAAACCAAGTATATCGTAACAAACGTACATACATTGATTTTGAACGTTTCCTGGAATGTCATCCAGAAACAGAAGTTGTTGAGATGGATACTGTAAAAGGCTCCAGAACTGCAGGGAAATGTCTTCTGACGTTACTATTTAGAAGTTGCAGTTTTATGCTAGTTATCTTACTTCCTAAATGTACGCAAGAATGTGTTGTAAAAGCTATAAATGACCTTACTGAACTAATAGGAATACGTCTATTTCGAAAACACTTTCCTGTTATACTTACCGACAACGGTTCAGAGTTTAGAAATCCTTATGATATTGAAAAAACTCCTAACGGGAAGCATCGTACTTATGTTTTTTACTGTGATCCTTATGTATCCAACCAAAAAGCAAGATTGGAAAAGAATCACGAATTTATTCGTTACATCATTCCAAAAGGTCAAAGCATGTATAAGTACACACAAGAAGATATTAATTTAATGGCAAGTCACATTAATTCAACTGCAAGAGACAGTCTGAATGGTGCAACACCATTTGAACTTGCAGACATTCTTTTAGACAAAAGAATACCGGCTTTAACAGGACTGTACAAAGTCTCCCCAGACTCAGTCATGCTAAAACCGGCACTAATTGAACGTCGCAGTGCTTCAAATACAGTTTAATAGAAACCATATGAAAAACTACTAATTTTAGAGCAGACAGATAACCACCATGAAATCAAAAACTTTATCAAAAAAGACAATCGACAGGTGGAATTTATCTTTTCTCAACTCTTTCCAGTTGTCTGTTTGCTATGCAAACAAACAACTTTCGCAAAACGAATTATAGCACGTTTGAGGGTTATTTAACATAGTGTAATTCAAAAAAATTTCCTCAAATCGCAAAATACGAGGTTAAATCAAACGAAACTGGAATTTAGTTTTTCATTTGACCCCGTTCCTTTATATAAGATTGTTCTTGTGTGGAATTTCATTCTAGTACAAACAGTATAAAAAAGCAAGAGGAAATTGCAATAAAAAAGTAGCAAACTATGTCTGCTACTCATTCACCACATCAATATAATGCCTCTTAATGTCCTCCACAATGAGAACCGCATCCATGGGAACCGCATCCACCTTCATGATGATGCTGGTGTTCTCCATGATGGTTGCATGTTACATTTGGGTTGTATTCCAATGCTTGTTTTAACAACGCTTCCACTGCTGCATCTGCATCACCGGATACGCCACCGAATAACTGAATACCAGCTTCCGCAAGTGCCATCTGCGCACCCATTCCAATGCCGCCACAGATTAAAACCTCCACGCCTTGTGCCTGCAAGAATCCAGCCAATGCGCCATGACCGCTGCCGTTTGTATCTACCACTTCTGTTGAAACAACCTTTCCTACCTCTACTTCATATATTTTAAATTGTTCTGTGTGGCCAAAATGTTGAAAAATCTGGCCATTTTCATATGTTACTCCGATTTTCATAATGTATGTCTCCCTTTCTAGTTATTACTTCCATCTAAGCTTGCTCCGCATTTCGGGCAGAAATTCACTCCCGCTTCCAAACGCGCGTCACACTGTGGACACACCTCTAAGCCTTTTAATTTCGCAATCTCTTCTTTCGCTTTACAGATACTGTCTTCACGTTCAGAGATAGCTTCGCAAAGCTCGATAAATTCACCATCTACCACTTCGCCATTTTTGTATCTCTCATAAATCATCTTACCAATATCTTTGTAATCGCGTTCATTATTACGTTCCATTGTACCGATTTGGCTCTTGATTTTTGTTATCTCTACAGTTTCCTCTGCTTTCTTTGATATAACATCAACCGCTTCACCCGCTTTTTGTGCTACTACATCAACTGCTTTTCCTGCCTTCTTTGATATAATCTTTCCTAAATCTTCTAAATTTGCAAAAAAATCTGCCATTTCATTTCTTCCTTTCATCTGTCATATTTGCCTGATGGTCTCAAATGTATTGAATACATTCAGCGTTCCATAGCCCCATTCTCGATTTGGATACTCCTCGTTCGGTCTTTTTTCCGTTCCTATTACAAGAAGATTTCTGACCTGAGTGGAATCAATGGTCCTCTGCTGCAAGCCATACACCACCCACTCCATAATCAGCGCCGCCGCCCCTGCAGTAATCCCCGCCGCAATACTGGAAGCGGTTCGAGTCACAAATTGGTTTCTGGTTGTAGCACCAGTCACATTGACACCGGGCGCCACAAAATCAGGCTTGACTCTGTTACCTCTAGTATAGCCTCTTCCTGACTGAATGGCAATAGAATTGTCATTTCCATTATAAAATCCTACCGTCATGGCAGATAAGGTGCTACCCGGTTCCGTAATAGTGTAATCCGGATTGGATTGAATGAAAAACACTTCATTTTCCAAAAACTCTGTCATCGGAAGCCACATGTGAAAGGTTCCGTCCTCCAACTGAACCGGTTCCACTTCAATCTTCCAAATGCCCGGAGTAGGATTAATAAACCGGAAGAAAATAAGTTCCGAATTTAGCCGTTCTACAAACACTTTATAGTCAACAGTTACTGTGGTTCTCTCCAGCACAAATGTATAACTTGCCGTCTGCTCACTTCGTATCGGAAAGCGATAGGTCTGCTCTCCACTTGGCGATATGATGGAGACAGCAAATAAATCCAAGGCATCTGACCACAGTTCCATACAAAAGCCGGACACATTTTCCCCTACACGAATCTCCACCTGCTGGGTATCATTCACATTGTCCGCATTTCCAAGAAAATGATGCCTTTGATTGGCTTCATTTCCTGCTGCAATGACAATTGCCCGATTGGCAATATTTCCATAGATATCAAGTATACTTGCAAGCGGCGAGTTGGCTGTCCTTCCTCCAAAATTTGTTCCCAATGCAATACAGATAACAAGGGGAAGCCCTAATCTGTCCGCCAACTGATTTAAGTAAGTAACCCCAAGCATGATATCATTTTCCTGATAGCAAGGTGCATCCGTACGAATGAGATAGAAATCCTTTAGATACTGCTTGGCTGGTTTTAATTTCACTACTGCGATTTGTGATTCTGGTGCTGCCCCTAAGAACTGATTTTCCTCGCTTCCACTTCCTGCTGCCACACTGGCCACAAAGGTTCCATGTCCATTTTCATCCCTGCTTGGAACAAGCTCCAATGGATTTTCACCCCGAAGTGCTGCGTCAATCTGCTCCTGCGTATATTCAGTTCCATACGCCAGTCCTTCTGGCGGCTGTCCATCCTGTATGGTCTGGTCCCAGATTTCGACAATTCGGCTACTGCCATCCAGATTGCGAAAGATGGGATTCTGGTAGTCAATTCCCGTATCGACAAATCCAATCAACACCCCGCTTCCTTGCAGGTCTAAGGTAGGGTAATTCTGCACCTGAATGATGCCTGACTGTTCCAACGCCTGGGTATCTAAAAGTGTATAACATTTAGGCACGGAATTATAGGGATATCTTCCAAACTCTATAGGGTCGGCCAACTGACTTTCTACATAGATGAATTTGTAAAAATCTCCCGCTCTCTGCTCACATTCCACATTTGGAAATCTCGCTTCAAATAAGTCCTCCTGCAAGGCGCTTACGATAAAATCCCGGTAATCCTCTGATAGAATTTGCTCACGACATGAATTAGGCATATATTTCACTTGCTTTTTTCATTTATTATATGTAGATAGAGTCTGTCTTGACAGACTCTCGTACTTTCTATAAGCCAAAGGCGGGATGCTTTGCAACATCCCGCCCAAACAATATAATTAATTTTATTTTTCAAACCCAAATACTTTCGCAAGCCAAGCTACGCTCCATTCTACCCAGCGTCCAACATAAGCATCATCTGACCCAACCTCTTTGGTACAGGTTGACATACCATGTGGTCCTTCTGGCATAATGTGTAACTCAAACGGAACTTTTTCTGTAGATAATGCTTTTGCCATAGAAAGACTATTTTCCACTGGTACACAAGCATCATTCGCTGTAATAACCGGATAACTTAAAACCATTGCGTTCGGTCTGATATCCTCATTGCGATTCCATACCTTCAAAAACTTTTCTTCATTATAAAGTGTACCAAGAGATCCTGCCAAATGTCCCCCTGCTGAGAATCCACATACTGCAATCTTATCTTTTGCAATTCTCCACTCATCCGCATGCTTTCTCACATGCGCCATTGTTGCCGCGAGCTGGCAAAGTGGTTCAAAATTCTTTGCTCGTTCGCCCACAGAATAGGTCAGAACAAACACATGATATCCTGCTGAAAAATACTCTTTTGCAACTGGTTCTCCTTCACAGTCAGATACCATACCATATCCACCGCCCGGACAGATAATCATGGCTGGAAGTAATCTATCTTGTATCTCATTTGAAAATCCACATGTCTGAACATATGCTTTTACACTACAGTTTTCTACTCCCTCTGGTTGAAATTCAAAATATCTTTTAATCTTCTTCCTCCATATTATCCGGTAATCTTCGCCTGACCACGCATGGTAATCATCGGCGTACCGTTTCCTTCCACATATTCTTTTGTGATTGTCACAATTCCAATGTTATCATCTTTTGGAATCTCGTACATGATATCCAGCATAAACTCTTCGATAATCGAACGAAGAGCTCTGGCTCCAGTATCTTTTTTCATAGCCTTCGCCGCAATTGCATAAAGTGCTTCATCCGTAAAGTCTAATTTCACCTCATCAAGCGCTAACAGTTTCTGATACTGTTTTAAAATCGCATTCTTTGGTTCTTGTAAAATCTTCACAAGCATATCTTCATCCAAACCTTGCAATGTGAAAATAATCGGAAGACGCCCGATAAATTCCGGTATCATGCCAAAGTTTCGAAGGTCTTCTACTGTCACCTTCGAAAGCAGATTCTTCTCCTTATCATATTTATCTTTCAAATCTGCGATAAATCCCATAGAAGATTGCTTATTCAAACGCTCTTTAATAATGTTTTCCAAATCAGGAAAGGCACCGCCACAGATAAACAAAATATTCTTCGTATTTATTGTAGTAAGCGGAACCATGGCATTCTTGCTATTGGCGCCAACCGGCACCTCCACTTCGCTTCCTTCTAAGAGCTTCAACATTCCCTGCTGAACAGACTCACCGCTAACGTCTCGTTGACTGGTGTTTTTCTTCTTTGCTATCTTATCAATCTCATCAATAAAAATAATACCCTGCTCTGCCTTTTCCACATCATTATCAGCTGCTGCAAGCAGTTTGGAAACAACACTTTCAATATCATCACCTATGTAACCAGCCTCTGTAAGAGATGTGGCATCCGTGATTGCCAAAGGTACATCCAAGAGCTTCGCCAGGGTTTTCACCAAATATGTTTTACCACTACCCGTTGGTCCAATCATCAGCATGTTGGACTTTTCTATCTCAATGTCATCCATTGTATCTGTAGCAACTCTTTTGTAGTGATTATATACCGCCACTGCCATTGCCTTCTTCGCGTGCTCCTGACCCACCACATATTCATCTAACTGTGCTTTGATTTTGTGTGGTGCCGGAATATCCTTAATATCGATAATCGGCTTCTTTGGCTCACCCTCTTTTTTCTTCTTCACCTTCTGCTTCTTCGGAAGAATCCCTTCTAAATCTGACATATTCATAAAATGAATACCTGGCGTATTGGTAAGCTGGCTCAAATCGAACGGCATGTTGTTCATTGCGTCAAAGCTTTTTTGCATACAGTCCTGACAAACACAAATGTTGTTTGGAAGGTCTATTAATTTCCCCGTAACGCTTTCTGGCCTGTGACACATGAAACAATACTTTTCATAGCCTTCATCATCAGCAATTTCTGGCTTATCTTCTATAATATCTGTTTTTCTTTTATCTTCTTCTGTAAAATCTATCCTGTCTGACATAAAATTTCCCCTTCTTCATGTTCATACAAAACTCATTATAACGCAGTGAGATTATTTATGGAAGCGAAATTTCCTATAAAATTAGAAACTGGGTATAAACAGGACTTTTTGAGACCGTTATACCCAGTAACAAGCTAAAAAAGCAGTAAAAAGAGTCTTATAGTAGTTGCACTTTCTATAAAACGGCTAGTAATCTTGTAAAATACCCACAATTTTGCAAAACTATGGGTATAGAACGCTCAAAAATACCCTTCTATAGAAAGTCGCCTCTAAACAAGAAAGCGAAAAACGCAATTTGAACCAAAAATGGGTATAACACAGTAATTTTGCCCACCTAATACCCAGTAGTCCAAAACATTACACGAATTTATATACTGTAGTTGTCTTATATGCCTCGCCCTTCTTGACTACCGGACTTGGGAAGTTATCATGGTTAATCGCATCTGGATAATGCTGTGTTTCGAAACAAATTCCCTGACGTTTTTTATAAGTAGCACCTGATTTACCCGGTTCTGACACAAGGAAGTTTCCTGCATAAATCTGAACACCTGGGAGATCTGTGTACACTTCCATTGTAATACCGCTCAAATCACTAGAAATTTCAATTACCTTTTTAAATTCCCCGTTATTATTTAAGCACCAGTTGTGGTCGTATCCACCGGCATAGTTTAATGCATCGTAATCTTCATCAATATCTCTTCCGACTAACTTCTTCACACGGAAATCCATTGGGCTTCCTTCTACTAAGCGGATTTCTCCTGTAGGAATCAGTTTGTCATCCGTTGCTGTAAATGCATCTGCATCCACCCATAATTCATGCTCTAAGATATTTCCCGAAGCATGGCCGTTCAAGTTGAAATATGAATGGTTTGTCATATTGATTACTGTATCTGCATCTGTCACGCCTTCGTAATCAATCTTAAGCTCATTGTCATCTGTCAATGTGTAAGTTACATCTACGTCAAAGTTTCCTGGAAATCCTTGGTCGCCATCTGGGCTGTGAAGTGAAAATGTAATGCTATTTTCTGTTGTCTCTTTCACTGTCCACATACGATGTTGATAAAAATCAAGTCCACTATGCAAGTTGTTACCATTGTTGTTTGGTGTTAATTCATAAACCTTTCCATTCAATGTGAACTTTGCGCCACCGATACGGTTTCCATTTCTTCCGATAGTCGCACCGAATCCCGAAGTTTTCTGTCCATACGCCTCCGGTGTATCATATCCAAGCGTTACGTCCACCAAATTTCCATCCTTATCCGGTACCATAAGTGCGTATAATACCGCACCAAAATCAGTCACTTCCATTACCATACCATTCTTATTTTCAAATGTGTACATTGTTGCATTTCCAAAACTTCTTGTTTTCATAAAACCCACCTCTTATTTGTATCATCTTCGATAATTTTCTTCCATAAACTTCTGATTACAATGTGGCAATAAATCTCTTGAAGGCTTCGCG
>JAZRQP010000035.1:0-2879 GCA_045649885.1 Faecalimonas sp. | reverse complement strand
CACAGCAAAAGACAATTCAGAACTTGGTTCAAACTCAATCTCCTTATTGTTGATTTTGATTATACCGTCTGTTGAAATAGAAATCGAAATCTCTTTGTCTTTATCGGCCACTGCGTCGTATATTTGCATAATATCAAGCCGTAATTCTCTGCGAAGCAAGTTATGCCATACGTAAACGGTTTGAACCTTGTTTGACTCTGTTCTATCGATCTTATAAGCAAATAACGCTTCGCTCGGAAGAAGCATTTCTTCAACCACATCATCGTCCGGCACATTACGGTCTTGGCTATTGAGCATATACGAGGAAAGGAATGCATAATTGTCCGATGCTTTATTGCATCCCGAAAACGCAGAAAGGCATAGCGTTGTTGCCAATGCTATAAACAACGCTTTTTTTATGCAGTTTTTCATTGTCGCATTGCCTCCTTATTTTCTTATTCTTGCTGTAAACCACAGATTCGTTCTGTAAAGAACTTGTGCTCATGATCGTTGAACAACGAATCGACAATTACCTCAGCATTTAGACAAAGATACCCCTGATCATCTATCGACAAGTAGAATCCGCTATGGGTTTCATATTTCTCTAACTGTTTCGTCAACTTTTCTTCAGCCGCATTGATCTTGTCATCGGTTGCAAATGGGAGATATGCAGAATACTTGCCTTCGTAGTTAGCGTGGAAATTTTTCACTGTCTTATCGGCGTTAAATTTGAAATGATATGATTCGTAGGTTCTATAATCGCCAATCGTGAGAGTATACTCTACCGAATATTCGCCCTTGGTATTTTGATTTATATCAACACGGCAATTTTCAAGTGATAGCGTGGGATATTCCTTCCTGATCAATGCGTCCGCAAGATCTTCTACGGCAAGTTCTTCTTCCGTAGGCGGTGCATTTACGGCAAGAATTGATTCAAAGATTTTATATTCCCCACCAAAAGGCACTTTGAATGTATATAATCCCTCGGGAGAGTTTTCGTTGGTATAGAAATAGTAAGTGTATTGCGCCTTCTCTCCTTTTTTGAAAACAGACTTTGCTGCATCACATGGATTCGCAAACAGCAAGGTCTCCAATGTTTGATTTTCATCGGAATTAAGGTAAAGCTCAGCAGGCCCGAAGAGATCAACGGCAGAGCCAAAGAATTCGTAACGTTTGCCGATGTTGGTAACATCAACGGTAATGCAGATCGTTTCGCCTTGCATAAACGATCTCTTTTCAATCGTGTAAGCGAAATTCCACTGGCTTGATTCGTTATTGCCATTTTTATGGCACGATGTTGTAACAGAAATAAGTAATATCAGAGCTAAACATAACAGTAGTAATCGTTTCATGGGGACTCTCCTTTCTTGTGGTGTTCGTTATAAAGTTTTTTCAAACTTTTTAGTCTATGATCGGCAAAACAACAAACTTATCAATGATTGCATTGACTTGTGATTTGATTTCGCTTGATAGAACAAGGTGTTTGTTGCTTGTAATATCGTTGAATATACCTTTCTCGTAAGAATATCGAACTTCTCTATAGCACTCCTTTGTCAAATTGAAATTTGGTTCACTCGGAGAAGTCTATAATCAGGACATTTTCAACGATTCCGTTTTCGTCGTAATAGACTGTAATGTGTTCGCCTTTTTTGCTTGTTAATTGCCAAAGTTCACCCCAAAAGCCATTGAGGTGACCGTCAGGTTTTCCCCAAACACCCAATAAGTCTTCTCGTGAAATACCAATGAGTTTTTCGTCCAATTCCTCCTGGGTGCATTCGTCGACTTTTTCTAATGGTAAAATTTGTTTATTTACATCTTCCTTTGTGTTACATGCACATAGACCAAGTACACAGACCAACGCTAAAACGGATGCTATAAACTTTTTCATACAATCACACTCCTTTGTCAAATTGAAATTGGTTACTCTGCCCACCAAACATTGACAACATTGCCATCTTTGTCGATCGTAATTGTTTGCGATGCGATTTTTGCATTGTTTTCCCAAAAACCAACCTCCCAAACTTCTCTATCATCAATGTATGTTATATCTGTATAGTCATAGTTTGTCTTACAATGTTCAAGTGCAATACTTAATATTTCTTCTTCGGGCGAAGAATTGGGATTGCATCCAACCAAACCAAGTGTAAAAATCAATGCTAAAACGAATGCTATCAACTTTTTCATACAATCACACTCCTTTGTCAAATTGGAATTGGTAAATTTAATCTATTATCGGCAAAACGACAAACTTATCAATGATAGCATTGACTTGTGCTTTAATTTCGTTTGACAGAACAAGGTGTTTATTGCTTGTAATATCGTTAAATATACCTTTCTCGTAAGAATATCGAATCTCTTTATCACCATAACGAAATACATAATCGTATTCTGTTTTGATAACATCATTTTCCCAAGAAGCATTATCCCATACTGATTTTATCGCGTCGGCTTGTTCATTTGAAATCTTCAAATCGGGCTTTCCAATATTTCCTGCGGTGAAGCACGTCAGGGAGTCGTCATAGACTATTAGCAACGTTACACCTTTATCATTCAGATAAACCGTTTGGTAAATATAACTTGGATACCCCTCGGTATCTCTCGTAGCCCAAAATTCAATTTTCCATACCTTTGAAGTCAAGTCATAGTAGTAAGTAACATTATGCCATTCAACAGGACACTCTTTTGCCGCTTGTTCAATAGCATCGGTATCCCATTCTATTGTGTTTTTTAATTCAGATGTGTTTATAAATCCGTTGCGCTTAACTCTTAACGTGTCCTCTTGATATATAACCAAATCTTCTTCATAAGAGAAACTGCGTACATCCTCAAAGTGTATAGGTGCAGGACGATGTTCACATCCGACAAACAAAAAGGTTAAGGCACAGATTACTATCAATATT
>JAZRQP010000034.1:0-1566 GCA_045649885.1 Faecalimonas sp. | reverse complement strand
GTGCTATGTAAGTCTGCCAATAAGGATTATGTTGAGTTTGTCATTCAAGACTACAATAAACCTATGGGTGTTGCAACCTATACTACATCCGAGGAAATGCCAGAGAAACTAAGAAATGCTTTGCCAGATATTGAGGAGTTATAAAAGGTTTTGTAGTATAGTTCTTATGGATATGCGGGATAGCGGAGAATTAGAAGATAAAATTTCAAAGTTAGCGAATACCTTGACTGGTATTCAGGAGCGTGCTGTGATTGAATACACACCATTGGTTCATGATATTTGCAACAGAAAGGCTACAGAAGATGAAGTTGAGCATCTGCTCACATGGATGTTTGATTTTGTAGAGAACGAACAGATGCTGTTGCTCTTCAAGAAAGTATGCCGCACCTATCTATACACATACCCTGAAGTGGTGGGATTCTATATTATGGAGTACCGTAAAGAGTATAATAGAGAGAGCCTAAAGGGTACAAAATATGAATATCTTCTTGAGGAGGATAAAGAATTGTATGAAGATTTGTAATAAGAGAAAGCAAGAATGATTGATTACGATAAATTGAATGAACATTTGTTAGAGATGGCAAAAAATGCAGACGGAGGTATAAAACTATCTGCATTTATGGTTGATCAATTTTTAGGTGGTTACCAAAAGATTTCTGAGAAATCCTTGCATGAAGGGATTGAGTATGCCATTGCAAAACAGAAAAAGGAAGTTGAAAGTTTGCCATATGCTAGCAAAGAACAGAAGGAGGTCGAAAAGAATAGAAGAGAATTGATTCTCAAGTTATGCGAGGAACAAATGAAAACTTTTCTTAAAAATCAAAACAGATTGCTATAATGAATGGAATCTCACCACGATATCAAATGAGCATTGTTCAGAATATAAATGACCGCTTATTTGAGTTGTACAAAAGTTATGAGGATGTCGCCAATTATCTTGATAAGTGGCACATTGTTTATGATTGTTACGGTGACAATGAGAATTTTTACTTCTATTTCAAGGACGAAGAGAGGAAGAAACTTGATGTAAAGAAAACGCTGCATCACATTGATGGAGAAACGCTTCTAAAAATAGCCATAGACCTAGGAGTGGAAACTCCTGACTACATACCAAGTATTCCTGTTTTCAAAAATGAATTGAAATCAAGTTATGAAACGGCAAGTCAAACTTTTGAGAAAGCCTTCAAAAATGTAGAAGAAGATCCAAGTTTAGCTGTTGGATTGGCAAACTCTGCATTAGAAAGCATCATAAAAGAAATACTCAAAGATACTAGGATTAATGTTGTATGGGGTGAAAAGGATACATTATATAGTTTAATTAAAAGCATCACTAAAGCATTTAAATTAACTGCAGAAGTAGGAATGCCTGATGAAATAAAAACAATTTCAACTTCCCTAGTGGGTGCATGCAAAGCTATTGAAGATTTAAGAAGTGGTAAAACTATCTTTCACGGGAAAATGGATTCTAATTATATTATTTCCGATTCATTGTACGCTTATTTCATTGTAAATGCAGTATCCACAGTTGGGTTGTTTTTGCTTAATTTCTACAAAGCAAAATATCCG
>JAZRQP010000033.1:0-15044 GCA_045649885.1 Faecalimonas sp. | reverse complement strand
TTTGCTGTAGTAGTCGTCTTGCCTACGCCACCTTTTCCTGAGGTGATAACAATCACTTCTCCCATGATATTAAATCCTCCTTCTCATTTTGATTGCATTTGTGGGTGTTACGGCGTATCTTTTGTATTTTTTCTATTAATCTCCGTGTGATTCTGTACCAAGTACGCCGGCCCTGCCAAATATCAATTGAGAATCATCAGCAAGTCCAAAATATTTTCGTACCATATCTCGACCAATTTCTGCCGGATAACCGGAACTATATCCGTTTGCAATGCGCACGCACAATGCAATTTCCGGATTCGTGCTAGGCGCAAAACCAACAAAAAGTACATGGTCGGCATGTGTGTTACTTTGTTGTGCAGTACCTGTCTTTCCTGCCATTTGCATACCTGCATCGCGAAGGCTCTTAAATCTCGCATCTTTTTTTACCATTTCAATCATTCCCTGATGAACAAGCTGGAATGTTCCTTCGCTGACATCTTTTATATTGTTATAAACACTAGGTTCATAATCAACAATTACGTCTCCACTCGTATCTACAACTTTTTCTAATAGTGTTAAGTCATATACGGTGCCTTTATTAGCAACACCAGTGATATATCTTGCCAATTGACTGGTTGAGTACACATTGGTACCTTGTCCAATTGCAGAACGCACGGCATCCTCATCACTGATATTCGGTGTTCTTTCGGACAATTCTAATCCGGAAGGTTCCGATAAGCCAAACATTTTTGCATACTTTTCTATCTTTGCAAGACCTTGGCTTGATGAATAGGTTCCTTTTTTTGTTAGTCCCAAACGAAAACCAACTTCATAGAAATAATTATTGCATGAGTTTGCAATACCACCAACAACATTCAAACTTCCATGTCCGTTTGGATATATCCAACAGGTTGGACTTGGCGTAATATTTTCATATGGTCCATTGCAGCCTACTAATGAACCGGATGAAATAACTCCTTCTGTCAGTCCTGTAATCGCCATTAAAGGTTTAAAAGTTGAACCGGGTGCAGTCAATTCCTGGGTTGCCTTGTTGTAGAATGGCAATGAGGAATTAGCATATACCTGATTATAGTATGCCACATCCATGGTGTTCGCCAATCGGTTATTGTCATATCCTGGATAAGAAACACATGCAAGTGTATTTCCAGATGCAGTATCAGTCATAACCACAGAGCCCGTTGACGGCTCTACGCCTAGCATTCCAGGAGTAATCTCCAGCTTTTCGATTTTATTGCGTATAAAATCATAAGCACTGTATCCGCTTAACAAACGATTATATTGGTTTTCATCATATTTAAGCACACCCTGATCATATAATAATACACAAAGCATATTTCCGGAAAGTGTGCCATCCTTTACCATATAACGATAAACAAGTTTTTCGAATTTTCCATCTGTTTTTAGGTAATCTGCTATATAGGCTATAATACCTTGATATACTTCGTTAGAATCTGAATATTTTCCTTCAGAATGAATATATTTTTGAAGGATGGTTGTATCAATCCAATTCTGTGAAATGGCGTGATTTAAATATGCATATAAATTAATTTTTTCATTTTTCCATGCTTTATAAACAGTGTCATTGGTGTCAATCTTATCTTTTATCAGAACTCCGGTTGTTGGCAAAAGCTCTGCTGCAATGTAATTCATATAAGCCTGTTTTTCTTTCGCAAGTTCCTTATATGTGGGCGCTTTTACATTCTGCAAATCACTTACAATTTTTTGGATTGCACTTTCCTGTCTCCGGCAATATAACGAGTATACCTTCTTTTCAGTAGATGTCGCATCTTCTTCAGCAAATTCATCTGTGTTTAGAATTTCATTTCCGATAAATGCGTAGTATACATCGCCAATTGGTACGATAACGTCGGCTGCTTCTCCGTTTGGATTACGTGTATAATCCAGAACATAAGTTAATTTACGCAATATAATTCCTGCAAGCTTTTCTTCAAGGAGCTTATATGCCGTAATCTGTAAATCCTTATCTATTGTAAGATATACATCATTTCCAGCTTTGGGTTCTGTGACACTGACTGTCTCAATGACTTTACCAACATCATTTACATATACAACCTCTTCTCCTTTTGTACCTTGCAGATATTCATCCATCACCTGTTCAATACCTGATTTTCCAACAATATCGGTAAGTGTATATTTTTTTTGCTGCTCTTTTGTTAGGGCATCATATTCTTCCTGTGAAATTTTTCCGGTATAGCCAAGTATGGATGCAAAGTAAATACTATCAGGATATTCACGCAAAGATTCTTCACCTATACTAATTCCTTGCAGATTTGTCATGTTTTCTTTGATTACAGCAACCGTTTTGTCACTGACATCCAAAGCAATGGTTGTTGGTATATATCGTTTATAGCTATTTAAATGCATTCCATAACGAACAGTAACAATTTGAAGTGCGCGTGTTTTGCTGTATTTTGTTTGGTCTACTCCAAAACCATAATCGCTTTTTCTTTTATTAGCACACAAAAACTCCATGACCTCATCAGCAGTTACATCTCCGTATCCGGCTTCCTTTAATTTATCAATGGTTGTATAACCATAGATATCAGCCAGGAAACGGGAACGTTTTGTACCTTCTGCATAGATAAACTGATATGTGTCATTTTCATCTACAACAATACCAAAATCGTCTACAATGGAATCTCCATTCTGTTCAATCATCTCGATAACTGAGTTGATGGTTTCGTTTATTAATTCATTTTTTTGTACACGGTCATCATAGGAACCGTTATCTTCTATTTGTACTGTATAAGCCAAGCGGTTTGTTGCAAGAATGTCGCCATCTCTGTCATAAATGTTGCCGCGAGTTCCATTAATTGTTTTTGTTTTACGAATGGACATGGTGTAATTATCTAGATAATTCTCTCCATTTACAATCTGTAAATCAAACAATCGAAACACGATAATCAATGACAACGCGCAAAATAATGCAATTAACACAACCAATCTTGATTTAAAAACAGTTGCAAAAAAATCCTTGATACTATTAAACAAATTTACTTGCACTCCTTTGTTCTTCAGATTCTAGTTTCTTGTTAATTTGTAAAATTAGTTGATAAAATACTAATGTCACTAGAATGGTATAAATTAATTCAGGGAAAATAATACTCTTCAAATAATAGAAATAGTTAAACCTACTTCTCATAATAAACATAAAAATACAAACAATGTTTCCGCATAGAAAATCACTTGTTGCAATTAAAATAAGTGGTAATTTGATATCATCATCATAAAATATTTTTCGGAAAAATCCATTTGCATAACCAAGTACAGTATAAATTAATGTGTAAAATCCAATTAAATCACTAAACATGATATCGATAAGCAGACCGGACAAAAAACCAACCATCATGCCCTCTCTTTTGCCACGCATAAATCCAAAGGAGGATGTCACAATAATCATCAGATTTGGTGTGATGGATGCAAAAGATAACCTTTGAAATACTGTACATTCTAATACAAAACATGCAATGATAATACAAACAGTAATGATTTTACGTTTCAAACTTATTCCTCCAATAAATCCTCTTTTATTGTTGTAATAACAAGCACCTCTCTCAGATGCTCAAAATCAACTACAGGTGTTATATAACCGGAACGGGTTAAATTATTAGAATCCACATGAATTTCACTGATATAACCAATTAATATACCCTGTAAATATTTACTGCTTATGTGAGATGTTACAACCTGTTCTCCTTCTTTGATTTCCGTGCCGTTGTTTGCCAGCATTTCAAAGCGGATTCTGCCATCCTGCATCAGAGTTAAATCGCCATTTACAACACAAGTATCAGACGTAGAAAGAACCAATGCACTTACGTTGCTTGCATCGTCAATAATAGAACGTACTCTCGCCCAATTAGGCCCCACTTCTGTTACGATACCGACAAGGCCCTTTCCTGCCATTACATTCATATCTACTTTAATTCCATCCTTAGAGCCCTTATCTATAACAAATGAATGAAACCAATTACCGGAGTCATTCATGGTGACACGTGCCCCCACTTTTTTGTAATCAGCATATAACTCATCAAGTGCATAGAGTTCTCTTAAACGTTCTAATTCGTGTTTATCTTGCTGAAGAAGATTGTTTTTCACAGTCAGTTCATCCAGTTCAGCCTGCAACGCTTTATTTTTTGAACGCAATTCCTGGATTGTTTCAAAATTATGTGAAAAATCACTCATCCACAAACCAATGGTATTAAATCCCTTCTGCATTGGAACAATGGTATAGTTGGCAACTGCACGCAAAGGTCCGCTCACTTTATCAGTAATTAATGATAATCCCATAAGTAGAACGCACACAACACAAAGGATCAACAATATATGTTTACTAGAAAAATTTGTCTGATTATTTTTTTTCATTCCTATCTCATCCACCTATAATTTTCATCTAACATTGAGTAAGTCATCTTCATCAAATCCTTTGATTCAATGATGTTTTTTAAACCGTTGACAGCACAGAATTCTGGCTGCTTAGCTATATGTACCGGAATTTCTAATTTATCTTCCATATATGTTTTTAAGCCTTTTAAGTTGGCAAAACCTCCGGAAACATAAATACCATTTTTAGTAATCATACGCTGTACTTCGGGAGGTGTTCGCTCTAAAAGAGAGAGAATTTCATGTAGACATATCTGTAATGGCTCTCGCATGGCCTCCTGCACATCTTCTTTGCTTATATGCTTTTGCTCCGGAATACGTGTTAGCAGATTGCGCCCTGCAACTTTGAAATCTTCAGTTGCAGCTTCAGAAGAAACGCCATATTCTTTTCGCAATTCCTCCGCAGATAAATGCCCAATTAAAAATTCATGCTTATACTTTACCGTGTTTTTTATAGCCTGGTCATAAGTGATGCTTCCGATTTTAAGTAATTTATTTAATACAACGCCACCGTAAGATAAAATGGTGATTTCTGTTGTCTCTGCACCCATATTTACAACAAGCACGCCAGGCAGATTTTTCACATCCAAACCAAAACCAATTGCATCAGCAATACCGCGTTCCACAATACGGACTTCTTTTGCTTTGGCATTGGAATGAACAACCAAATCATAGAACGCTCTTTTTTCCACCTCTGTAACATCAGTTGGAACTGCGATAATATATTTTGAGCCTCTTACAAAATGCTGCTCTTTTTTTATCAAATTTTGTAAAAGATATTGCATATTGTAAAAATGTGAAATGACGCCTTCTTTCATTGGAAATTGAATTTCAATATTTTGCGGTGCTTTTTCAAACATGGCGTAAGCATCTTCCCCAACAGAAAATATTTCTTTTTTGTTGGTAATTGCTATTGCATTTTTTTCTTTCCATATGGAGTTTTTCTTTTTATCGTAAACCTTAATCTCATAGGTTCCAAGATCAAGGCCATAAACATTTCCAAACATTTGATATCCTCATTCGGTTATAACATTTCTTTTTCAGTAAAACTACAATAACAATTATCCCCAATAATAATGTGATCCAATAATTCGATGCCTATTAATTCTCCTGCTTCCTTCACTCTTTTTGTAAGTAAAAAGTCCGTTTTACTTGGTGTAGGGTCACCGCTGGGATGATTATGCAGCAATATAATTGATACAGCTTGTTTATTCAAAGCTTCTATAAATAATTCTCTTGGAGAAACCAAAGAGGCATTGACGGTGCCTTTTGATATATCGGATTCTCCAAGTAGTTTTGATTTCGAATTTAACATCAGAAGCTTGATATTCTCCTGTTTCTGATGGCGCATCTCTTCCATGTAATATTTTGCGATACTGGAAGGATGCGTAAATGTCAGTCCTTCTTTTGCGTTTGCCTTTGAAAGGCGCTTTGCAAATTCAGATAAACATAGGATCTGAACCGCTTTTACAGTCCCAATTCCTTTGATTGATTTTAATTCTTCCAAGGTCAGATTGTGGATGTTTAAGATACCATCATCCCCACAATTTGGTCCTAATATGTGTCTGGCCAGTTCCAACACATCGAGTCCCTTTACGCCGGTTCTGAGAAGAACGGCGAGCAGTTCCGTATCGTTTAAGGAAACTGCTCCATGTTCTAAGCATTTTTCATAGGGTCTCTCGTTTTTGCAGATTTCATTAATCATGTTTTATTGTAGACTCTCTTTAGCAATTCACTTTCCTAAATAAAACGATAAATTAATGATGCAAGTAATAATCCAAGTATACTTGCGATGGTAATTTTAATGGATAAACCAAAGGTTAAAATAATAATTCCTAAATTAAGGACAATTGGACTGTCTAAGCCAAAGGATTGTCCGTAATTCAACCAACTTAAACCAGGCATATTTTCAGTAAGTGTTCCGATAAAACCACCGAGTACAATACCTGCAAGCATTAAAATAATTAATACCCAAACATTTTTTGAGCCTATTCTTTTCATATGTATATTCCCTTTCTTTGTATACTTTTTTTATCTTAACATAATTTAAAATGAGTGTATAGGGTAAGCCTATTAATTTTTTTTGAAGATAGGATGACAAATTTAGTCAAATGGCGCGAATTTTGTTGCTATCATTTCGGCAACCTTGATGCCATCCATGGCTGCAGACGTGATTCCGCCAGCATACCCCGCACCTTCTCCACAAGGATAAATTCTTGTGTTATCTATTTGCAATTCCTCATTCCTGGTGATTCGAATTGGAGATGATGTCCTGCTTTCTACACCGGAAAGAAGTGTGTCATCGTTTGCAAAACCGTGAATTTGTTTGTCGAACGATTTTATTCCTAATTCGATTGATTCGGCCAGTTCTTTTGGGAAAATCTCGCGTACATTTGTAAGCGTATAAGCCCCCTTTATTTGCGGTTCTATTTCACCGAATTTATCAGATGCTTGATTTTTACAATAATCTTCAAAGCGTTGCACCGGTACCTTGCCATTTCCAATCTGAAAAGCCTTTTTTTCTAAGGTTCTCTGGAATTCCACACCTGCTAACGGGTGATTAGTTTTAAAATCTTCCGGTGTTACCGTAACAATGATGGCACTGTTGGCATTGACGCCGTCACGTGCATGATAACTCATACCATTGACTGCCAAGTGTCCTTCTTCTGATGATGCATTTACTACATACCCGCCCGGACACATGCAGAATGAATATACCCCACGTTTGTTAGGAAGATTGGCTGTTACTTTGTAAGAGGCAACCGGCAATTTGTATTGTGGATTACAGCCGTATTGAGAATCATTAATCATTTGTTGCTTGTGCTCCACTCGTACACCCACTGCAAAAGGTTTTGCCACAATCGGTAGCTGTTTCTCATATAACATCTGAAAAGTATCTCTTGCACTATGTCCAATTGCAAGTACCAAATGTTCTGTCTGATATTGCTTTTCTTTACCATCCTTAATAATTGTAATGGAAGATATTTTTTCATCTTCTAATTCAAAATCAACAAATTGACTATGAAAATGAATTTCTCCGCCCCATGCCAATATTTGATTTCTCATGTTTCGAACCACATCGATTAAAACGTCAGTTCCTATATGTGGCTTGTTTGTGTATAAAATATCCTCCGGTGCACCATTTTCAACAAAGATTTGCAATACCTTTTTATTACGGCCATGAGCATCCTTTACCAATGTATTTAATTTACCGTCTGAAAATGTTCCGGCTCCGCCTTCCCCAAATTGAACATTGGATTGTTCATTCAACTGACCTGTATTCCAGAAATTTTCAATGTCTTTTACGCGCTCTTCCACTGAAGCACCACGTTCAAACAAAATTGGTTTGTAACCGTGCTTGGCAAGAAGATACGCACAAAACATTCCCGCCGGTCCGCATCCAATAATAACAGGCCGATGTTTGCTTAACTTTGCTCCCTTTGCAGGAAAGACATACTTCGACTCATTTACAAGTGCAATTTGATTATTCTTTTGTTTCTTTAAAATCTGTCCTTCATTACGAACCTTCACATCAATAGTGTATACATATTTCAATTCCGGTTTTTTGCGTGCATCAAGGGATTGTTTTTTTATCTGAAAGTCAATAATTTCTGTTTCTGAAATCCGTAATGTTTTTGCAATCTTTTGTAGCAGGTCTTTTTTTGAATGGTCTGGATTTAATTTTAATTGCCCTATACGAATCATGTTCTGCTTCCTTTCGCTGCATTTTTGCCGGCAATAAATCCGGTCGACCATGCCCATTGCAAGTTATAACCGCCACAAATGCCGTCAATATCCAAAAGTTCTCCAATGATATAAAGGTCATTTTCGTTCAAAGATTCCATTGTCTTTGGGTTGATTTCTGTAGTCTTTACACCACCCGCGCAAACCTGCGCCTGCTCAAAATCGTTTGTACCTTCAATCATTACAGGAAAATGCTTACATAAAAACAGGAGATTTTTAAGCTTTTCATCAGATAAGGCGCTTATTGATTCACCTAATGAAATCTTTGCTTCTTTTAAAAGAACACCAATTAATTTCTTGTGAAACATTCCTATAAGAAAATCCTCTGCCGTTTTCTCTTTGTGTAAACTTTTGCGTTCTTTGATAAACGAAAATAGTTCCTCATCGGTCATGCTTGGAAGAAAATCAATTTCCGCAGTTACCTTCTTTTTCTCATATAAAGCTTTCGCGGCATAACGACTCACTTGAAATACAGGTATGCCGGAAATACCATAATTGGTCAACTGCAGTTCACCGGCGTCGTCACTGACAAACTTATCGTTTATAAAAAGCGAAACATTTGCCTGTGTGCGAACGCCTGCAAGCTGTTTAAAATAACTTCCTTTCGCCTTTAACTGAACCAAAGCAGGAACAACCGATGATATGCTATGGTCAAACTGCTTCGCCAAAGTATATCCGCTTCCATCCGACCCTAATACGCTGGCTGCTTTTCCGCCCGTTGCAAGTATAATAGAATCGGCTTGATAATTACCTTTGTCCGTAGCAATTTGGAAACCTTTAGCATTCCTATTTATTGCTGTAACATGATGTTCTAAACAAACCACAACATTCAGACGTTCAAGTTCCATACGCAATACATCTAAGATGGTTGTAGCCTGGTCGGAAATCGGATAAATATATCCCTGTCTGTTTTTTAGAATCACACCTAATTCTTCAAAAAAAGCTACTGTTTCCCGGTATCCAAATTGTTTTAAAACATCTGTTGTTATTGAAACATCATCCCCACGGAAACAATCCTGCTCCATATATTCGTTTGTCAGATTACAACGACCATTGCCCGTGGATAAAATTTTCTTACCAATCCGGTCTTTGTGTTCTAATATGGTGACTTTTGCACCCTCCCTTGCAGCAGAAATCGCTGCAACAATTCCGGAAGCGCCACCTCCGATAATAACTACATTTCTTTGCTTCATAAATGTTTCCTTTTATTTTGAAAGATTTACAAGTCCTCTGCGGACCAGTTCTTCTAATGATCTTAATATACCTAATTTAGCGTGTGCCCATGTAAGCCCACCTTGGAAATATACAGCATATGGTGGCTTAATTGGACCATCTGCGCTCAGTTCTATCGAAGAACCTTGTACAAATGCACCTGCAGCCATAATAACATCGCTATCGTATCCCGGCATAGCCCAAGGCTCCGGTGACACATAACTGTCTACCGGTGCTGCTGCCTGAATCCCTTTGCAGAATGCAATAACACCTTCCGGAGACCCTAATGTAACAGCCTGGATGATATCATGTCTGCTTTCCGTTCCGTTTGGAATTACCGGAAAGCCAAGAGACTCGTAAATGTTTGCTGCAAAGATAGCTCCTTTCAATGCTCCGGCAACCACAGTAGGAGAAAGGAAAAATCCCTGATAGAAGGATTGCATAACACCTAATGATGCTCCTACTTCTTTTCCAAGTCCCGGTGAAGTTAATCGATAAGCACAGTTCTCAATACATTTTTCTGTTCCGGCAATATAACCGCCAATTGGAGCAAGGCCGCCGCCTGGATTTTTAATCAGAGAGCCGACAATCATGTCAGCGCCCACATCACTTGGCTCGATGGTTTCTACAAATTCGCCGTAGCAGTTGTCTACCATACAAGTTACATCCGGCTTGATGGATTTGACAAATGCAATCAACTCGCCAATTTGTTTTACAGAAAAGCTTGGACGTGTCTGATACCCTTTGGAACGTTGAATAGTTACCAATTTGGTTTTATTATTAATAGCCTTTTTGATATTTTCATAATCAAAGCTGCCGTCTTCTAATAAATCTACTTGCTTATATGTGATGCCATACTCAGCTAGTGAACCATTTGAAGGACGAATACCAATGACTTCCTCTAAGGTATCATACGGTTTTCCTGCCGGCGATAAGAGTTCATCTCCCGGTCTTAAATTTGCACTCAAAGCCAATGCCAAAGCATGAGTTCCGCAGGTGATCTGTGGACGCACTAAAGCAGCCTCTGTATGAAAGGTTTTTGCATAGACTTCTTCTAATACATCTCTCCCACGGTCACTATATCCATAACCGCTTGCATAGTTAAAGCAGCCTTCATTTACACGACATTCCTGCATGGCATGTACCACTTTCAATTGATTGTATTCTGCTACACGGTCAATCTCTGAAAAGCGTTCTAATAGAGTTTGTTCAATTTTCTCACCAAACGCTAAGACTTCTTTTGAAATTCCTAATTTTTGATACATAATTGAATCCTTTCTTGAATGTGGTCTAACATCACATTTAATATTTTATCTTCGTCGTAATTGTGTTCATTCTTTGAAACCCAAATTACATCTCTTTCACGGCGAAACCAAGTAAGCTGACGTTTTGCAAAATGTCTGGTGTCGCGCTTTAAAATATAAATTGCTTCTTCTAATGTACAATTTCCATTTAAGTAATCTAAGATTTCTTTGTATCCGAGTCCTTGCATAGAAACCATATCCTTGGTATAGCCAAGCTCTTTTAAGGAGTTTACTTCCTCTACAAGTCCCTCCTCTAACATTAGGTCAATACGAAGGTTGATACGCTCATATAATCTTTCTCTCTCGTCGTTTAATACAAAATAGCAAAAATCATATGGAGAGGACTTTGCACGTTCCTGTTCGTTATGCTCGGAAATCTTTTCGCCGGTTTGCTTGTGAAATTCCAAGGCGCGAATCACTCGCTTTACATTGTTTGCATGAATTGCTTCTGCTGATTCAGGGTCCACCTTACGCAACATTTCATGAAGCGCATCGGCGCCTTTTTCAGCTGCCAGTTGTTCCAGTTCCTTGCGATACTCGGTATCTTCCTCATTTTCTGTGAAGTCAATATCATAAAGCAAAGCTTGAATATAAAAACCGGTACCTCCAACTACAATTGGAATCTTATTCTTTGCATAGATTTCTTCCAATGCTTTTTTTGCCATTTCCTGAAAACGTACCACATGGAATTCTTCGTCCGGTTCCAATTCGTCAATCAAATAATGCTTGATGCCTTGCATTTCTTCCGGACGAATTTTGGCAGAACCAATATCCATATGCTTATATACCTGCATGGAATCTGCAGAAATAATTTCTCCATTTAGAGCTTTGGCAAGTCCAATGGATGCTTTTGTCTTTCCGACCGCAGTTGGTCCTGTCAAAATAATTAACGGTTTCTTCATAATACTCCTATACAATTCGTTTGAATTTCTTCTCTAATTCTTGTTTGGTCATGGCAATAATTGTCGGACGACCATGAGGACAATGATATGGATTGTCCAGTTTTAAAAGTTCTTTTATTAGTTCTTCTACTTCCTTATATGACAATCTGGAGTTTCCTTTTACAGCCGCCTTACACGACATAGAAGCGACCTTTTCTGCAATCATATCCGGTGCTATAGAAGATGAAATGCCTTCCATAAGGCTGTCTAACATCTCAATAAGCAATTCTTTCTTTGCAATGCCAAACAAATTATCCGGAATGGCTCTTACAGCGTAAGAATCACCGCCAAAGGCTTCAATTTCAAATCCTATATTTGCAAAGGTATCCATGTGTTCTTTTAGAATTTCTTCTTCCTGCATGGATAAGTTTAGAATAATCGGCGGACTTAAATACTGAGATGTGAATTCTCTTGTCTTCATGCCATGCAACGTCTTTTCATATAACACGCGCTCATGGGCAGCATGCTGGTCAATGATATATAGTTGGTCATGAAATTCCACCAACCAATAGGTGTCAAAGAGCTGTCCGATGACTTTATGTTCTACGACAGATTCTTTTGATAATAATTTCTCTTCAAATAAATTTAATTGCTCCGGTTTTTCCTCTGTTTTTGATGCGTTTGGCTTCGGAATATTTTCCTGTACTTTACGATAATTTGCCGCCTCACGAATGCGGTCAACCTGCTGCGTTTCACGATGCACCGCATAGATATCCTTCACTTCAGCCTGAGATTGCTGATTGTGATATGAAGTAACCCTCTCCTGCATCTTTTTCATAAAGTAATCCAGGTTTCGTTCTTCTTTTACAGGTGTCACTGGTTTGGTTGCGTCTGTCGGTTTCACCGACTCTGATACAGGTGTCGCCACTGGTTTTGCTTCTGGCAATTCAACACGAGGAATCAGTTCCCGCTCACTCAGCGCATTTTTTACAGCCATATATACGAAATTATAGACATCCTGTTGTCTGCTGAAGCGAAGCTCCATCTTTGTTGGATGAACATTTACATCTAAATCGTTTCCATCCATCACGAAATGTAATACCGTAAATGGATATTTATGCTGCATGGTAAAATCTTTGTAAGCGTCCTCAATGGCTTTTGCAATGATATTACTTTTTACATAACGCCCGTTGATATAATAATTTTCATAATTACGGTTTCCTCTTGACATGAGAGGTTTTCCAATGTAGCCGGTAACCTTTAATCCCGGAATTGCTTCGTCTACTTCCAACAGATTCTGTGTTACTTCTCGGCCAAATACCTGATAAATGACGTCTTTTAATCTTCCATTTCCCGAAGTATGTAATTTGGATTGCCCGTTATTGATAAACTCAAAAGAAACCTCAGGATGAGATAAGGCAAGACGAATCATCAGTTCATTTACATGACTTGCCTCAGTCATGGCTGTCTTAAGAAACTTTCTTCTGGCAGGTGTGTTATAAAACATTTGGTGAATTAAAAATGTAGTACCATCCTTTGCACCTGCATCCTCAATTTTCTTTTCCTTGCCACCCTCTATCAGATAACGCGTGCCAAGTACACAGTCCCTTGTCTTTGTAATTAATTCCACCTGTGAAATAGCTGCAATGCTAGACAATGCTTCACCACGGAACCCTAAAGATGCAACGGTGGATAAATCTTCTACTGTACGTATCTTGCTGGTAGAATGGCGAAGAAAAGCAAGTGGCACTTCTTCTCTTGGAATTCCACAGCCATTATCTGTGATACGAATAAAGGAAATGCCTCCTTCTTTAATTTCAACCGTTACAGCGCTTGCTCCTGCATCAATTGCATTTTCTACTAATTCTTTTACAATCGATGCAGGTCTTTCAATCACTTCACCCGCTGCTATTTTATCAATTGTGATTTGATCTAAAACTTGAATATTCGCCATAATACTCCTTTAATCTACCATCTGTTTTTTAGTTTGTTTTGTAAACGGAAAATGGTATTTAACGCATCCATCGGTGTCAGATTGCTGACATCAATTTGCTTTAATTCCTCTAAAACATCATCATCCTTCACTGTGTCAAATAAGGACATCTGTGCTAAGTCTACTTCGTCATATCGTTTTGCTTTTTTAGATGTGTCAGAGTTTTGTACGGAAATGTCGCGGATGCGATTGGTAATATCCACATCCACTAATTCATTTACAATCTCTTTGGCTCTGGTTATGACAGATTCAGGAACTCCTGCAAGCTTTGCAACCTGAATACCGTAGCTCTTGTCAGCACCGCCCTTTACAATCTTACGCAAGAAAACGATGTCATCACCCTGTTCTTTCACGGCAATACAGTAATTGTTAACGCTTTCGATTTTACCTTCCAATTCCGTCAACTCATGGTAATGGGTTGCAAATAAGGTCTTTGCACCAAGAATCTTCTTGTTACTGATGTGTTCTACCACAGCCCATGCAATGCTAAGCCCGTCAAAGGTACTGGTTCCACGTCCGATTTCATCTAAAATCAAAAGGCTTTTATTAGTTGCGTTACGAAGAATGTTCGCAACCTCTGTCATCTCTACCATGAAGGTACTTTGTCCGGAAGCTAAATCATCGGAAGCGCCTACACGTGTAAAGATGCGGTCCACGATACCGATATTCGCGCTTTCCGCAGGCACAAAGGAACCAATCTGTGCCAACAAAACAATTAATGCCGTCTGACGCATGTAAGTAGATTTACCTGCCATGTTTGGACCGGTGATAATGGATACACGGTTTTTCTTATCATCCAAATAGGTGTCGTTTGCAATAAACATATCGTTTGGAATCATCTTTTCAACCACCGGATGACGACCATTTTTAATGTCAATCACACCTTTTTCATTGATGGCCGGTCTTACATAATTGTTGTGTTCAGCCACAAGTGCAAGGGATGAAAGCACATCAATCTGTGCGATTGCTTTTGCAGTTCTTTGAACTCTTAGAATCTCAGCGGCAATGCGCTCTCTCACTTCACAGAACAATTCATATTCCAATGCATACAGCTTGTCCTCAGCTCCGAGAATCATATCTTCTAATTCCTTCAAACGAGGAATGATATATCGCTCCGCATTGGCAAGTGTTTGTTTTCTGGAATAGTAATCTGGAACCAAATCCTTATAAGAATTGGTTACTTCTAAATAATATCCAAATACTTTGTTGTATTTAATTTTCAGGTTTTTAATGCCTGTTTTTTCTCGCTCTTCAGCTTCTAACTCTGCTAACCATGTTTTCCCTTCCACCTTTGCATTGCGAAGTTGGTCAACCATCTCGTTATAACCTTCTTTAATGATACCGCCTTCCTTCATTGCCAAAGGCGGTTCTTCTTGAATGGAGCTACGAATCAACGCACAGAGTTCATCTAAGCTGTCTAGATTATCATATAATTCTTTTAATAGTGGCGTTTCCATGTCGCCAAGGATACATTTGATGTGAGGCAGCATTTCCATAGAACTTCGA
>JAZRQP010000032.1:0-13491 GCA_045649885.1 Faecalimonas sp. | reverse complement strand
CGCTGTAGCTTACATAATTATTATTCTCTATAAATTCTTGACGAAGAACATAATTTGCTTCATTATATAAGTTCTTTGAATGAAAACACATCTCATCAATTACCTTAAATTTTGGATGATTCTTTTTGATAACGATTTGTTCTACTCTTTGCACCTTCATAATAACACCTCCTTATAACAAGCCCATAGCCTTGTAATGTTCATACGCTTTAATTACAAACTTTTCAGGCAAATCCAAATATTCTGCAAATTCATATGGCATTTGACATCCATTCTTAATTGCTTCCTTAAATTTATTTATAGGAAGAAACTCAATCACGGATTGTCTATCAGCCCTGTATTCGCATTTTCTTTTCGTGATTTCGGAAGTGTCTTTTGAGTACAAGGTTCCTGTAACACAATGTCCATACTCGTGTGCCGCCACACAGAATTCATCATCACTATCTTCGATTTCATTATAATTGAGAAAAATTCCTTGATTGTCGCCCGATTGAATTGAAGCACCTTTTATACCATTGATTTTGAATGGCATAATTACAATGTTTTCTTTTTCAATCTTTTTGTAGACCTCTAAAACATTCATTTGCAATACCTCCTTTTTGCAACACAAAGTTAAACATTTCTTTACAATAACTGTAATTTCTTTACATTTGCAAAGATATTATAGCAAACAAATCTTTAGTTGTCAATACGTTTTCTTTATTTTTCTAAAGATAATTTCATTTTTGTGTTGACATTTGAAGTCTGATGTGATATAATTCAATAAACAAATAATTTAGGAGGTCTACCATGGCTATCAAATACTACAAATTATTAGATTTGCTTAATCGTTCCAATATTTCAAAAGAGGAACTTCGTATCAAGATTGAAGTATCTTCAGCTACGATGGCTAAACTTTCAAAAAATCAGCCTGTTAGTTTAGATGTAATTGATAAGATATGTGCTACCCTTAACTGTCAGCCGGGCGATATATTAGAATATATTGCTGAATAAGCAATCTGAAATGTCTTTTTGACTATCAGATAGAGGTGCTTCTAACGCCTTCAATACTCTTTTTAGACTATTGAGAATGGGAATTTTCCCAATAGAATAAATGTTTTAACTACTCTGTCATTTCTTTGCAATTAAGAACTCTTACATGAAAATATCCTTTACTACGACACTCGTTTTCGGCTTTTATTTTAGCCTTGCGTTCGGTATTTGCCTTAACAACAATATTTGCTTCTGTTTGTGCATCCATATTTACTTCACATTTAACCATCCATCTTTTTATCATCTTAAGTCCCCTAATAAAATGAGTGATTTATTTTTTAAAATAGTAAATGCTATTTACTGTTGTAACAACCACCTCATTCATTGACTGATGTTTCTCTACCTCGGTTACTGTACTCGTTCTAAGATAGCCCGATTTTGGATTCCCTTGGTTATCACATATATATTCGAGCACCATAGGATACCCGGGCACAGGTTTCATATAGAATCTTACTGTACTCCCAATTCGCAAAGGATATCTTCCGTCTGTTCGAGTTTTGTTTGTTTCTAATGATTTAATGTCTGATATCTTCATAATTACGTTCTCCTTATAATTAGTATTCACTTCTCTATAAGCCACTCATAATTGAGCCACCGTATCATAATAACCTGTGGCAGGTTGTAAAATCTTGGCATGTATTTAAACAACCACTTCATTTCTTACCCTCCTTTAAAGTTCAATGCTTGTCTCTGTTTATATATTCTCTATAAAATTACTTAAAATTTAAAAATTTGCATAAAAAAAAGACCAACATCGTAATGTTAGTCTATACAGTGTAAATATTTAATTTTAGCATATGGTCGGTTTAATAGTAACACCTTCCCGCGAAGGAGTCCCCTTATTAATATTAATTTTGTTTTCTTTAATAACGAAAAAGGACACCCAGTGATGTTGATGTTCCCCAGTGTTATTAAAGAGTCCCGATTTGTGCTCATATTACCCTGCTAAATTACCGTTATCGACAGGGAAACTCCTATGGTCACATCCGAGATTATCTTTGATGAACTTATAATAAATTTTGATATTTTGGGTGAATGGTTTATTATTGTGCGTATTTCTTATAACGCCCTCCGGATATATTCTTTCGTCAACCTCAATTCTATCAATAAAGGTTAAAAGAATATCTCTTGTAAGCTCGTCGATTTTTGAGTGCTGTTTTACAAGGTTAAAAAATCTTAACGCATCATCTTCGAGATTTTCTTTATTTAGCTCTTCCGCTTCAATCTCCGAGAGCGTTTTTGTAAGATTTGAATATTCTGCCTCTAATTCATCAACCATTATTTTAAGTCTGTGGTCGCTAATCTTCTCCTCAGCATTGTCGAGATACAATTTAGAAATAGTCTTGTCAATAACAGAAAGTCTATTTTTTATTTTAGCCATTCTATCTTTACGACTTACAACAACTCCGTCTGATTGACTTTCTTTTACGAGTTCATCTGCTATCTCTTTAATTTCTTCGTCTGTCATGTTTATGAAAGTGTTGAGATCATTTTTTATAATCTCCATTAAGTCGCTATATCTGATGCGAACTCCGGGGCACGGTATTTGAAAGTCTCTCTTTTTTCTTACGCATCCCAAATACCAATACTTCTCTCTTTCACCTTTATAGACAGAGCCACACGAACATAAAGCTGAACCGCATTTGGCGCAATACACGATCCCTGAAAAGATACTTTTTCGCACTATATCATATCCTTCATATTTCTTGGTACCGCGTCCTAAGTTTGCTTTTGCCCCCTCAAACAACTCCTCAGAAATTAAGGGTTCATGAGTGTCTTTTGTAATCACCCATTCGTCTTTTTTGATTTTGACTTTTTTGCTTGACTTGATGCTAACCTTTTTAGATTTGCCTAACACTGTATGACCTAAATACACTTCATTTTTTAGAATTCTTTTTACGGTGGTATAATTCCAAAAATCAGTAGCTCTCGCTGCGCCTCTCTCATTAAAGTTATCTCTGTATAAAACCCTATACTTTAATGGAGGGATGATTTTATCATCATTCAAGTCCATTGCGATTTTTCGAGTCGAGTCGCCTTTGGCTGCTTGACGGAAGATTCTTTGAACTATCGGTGCTGTATTCTCGTCTGGAACTAAAAGATTCTTATCTTTATCGTCTTTCTTGTATCCATACGGAGGACACGCACAATATAATCCATTTTCTCTCTTATTCTTTAAAACCTCTTTGATTTTTTTAGAACCATCTCTTAGATAAACCTCGTTCATCGCAAAATGAAATGGAGCCATAACATTGTCATTGTTGGAGTCAAAATTATCATTTATGGCAATATATCTTATGCCGTTTTCTGGGAAAAACTGTTCAGCATAATAACTTGCCTCTCTCATGTCTCTTCCCAGTCTCGATAAATCCTTAGTGATAACTATAGACGCTTTACCCTTTTGGAGTTCTCTCATCATTTGTTGGAAGCCCGGCCTCTCAAAGTTTCCACCTGACCAACCGTCATCCACAAATTCTCCTACTAATGTTATTCCATTTCTATTGCAATAGTCACTGATAAATCTACGTTGATTCGTTATACTCTCAGACTCCCCTTTGTTAATATCTTCTTCGGATAGTCTTAGGTATGATATTCCTATGTCGGCTTTCATCTTGTTTTTACCTCCTTGTATTTGACAAAAACCGACCATATGCTATGGGCATTATACCATATGTTGGTCGGCTTGTCAATTTTCTATTTATTTTTTATCTTTTTTATCAAAATTTCTTTGAGGGTTTTATTAGAAAACTTCCTTGTTATAATGTAATTTGACAAATCAGGCTTTGTCTGTTTGTTTTTTTCTTTTATATAAATCACCCCTTATTATATACTTAACGTTCTTCTGAACAATCGCAATCTATCATTCCGTTTTTGATTTCTTCTAAAACACTTTTTACTATCGCCGGATAAAAGCCCTTGCCGATTAAAGTCAGCTTAACATTTTCGTAAAACTTTTTAACTCCACATACATATCCATTCTTGTACGCTATCTCCATTGCATCGTGTTCGTTCATTCTTTCCCCTCCTCTTTCTTTTGGTGCGCGTAAATCATCTTCAAGCATTTTAATAACATCATTGAGAAAACTCAATTCACGCCCTAAATCGCTCAAAAATTGTCTGCGTTCGGATGAATACGGCTCATCGGGTTTAATCGCTTTTTCAAGTCTGTCATACCGCTTTTGAACAAGTTTTCTTTGGTCTGCAAAATATATCAGCCGTTCTTCTTTATATGTTATCAACTTCAATTCAGCCATTATGTATCTCTCCTTTCTCCCCAACAACAAAACTCTTCATTTTTTGTAGTGGTCGGATGGTCTCCCTTACTCTTAACGCAATCGAATGTGCCTCGTTTTACACAATCCTTACACCTTACCACTTCCACAAAGTCAGCTTTGTTTTTGAATTTCTCACAAGTGATATATTTCGTGTTATCCTCTTGGTCGAGCCACGAATACCGATTTTGACACACTTCGTAGTATAGGCAATCGCTACACGTTTTCATCTTTGCCTCCATCCATTCGAGCACCGCAATGGGGACAATAAGCACTTAAAACCTCATCGTGCATAGTTCCGTCCTTGGTCAACGGAAATGCTCCACACTTACTACACTTGTGCGACCAAGAAAGATAATTGTCATCCCAATATTCTTCCCAAAATCCGTGTCGCACTTCCTCAACGTCTGCTGTGGGTTCATCATCGAGTAATTTTAAGAAATACCTTTCAGCATTTTCTACTGATACTGTTCCGTCAAAATCAACGTTAGGCATTAAATATCTTCTGACTTCCAACTTTATTGACTCTCTATCAACATAAGCCATTACTTTTTCCTCCGCTTCTTTGCTCTCAATCTCTTATTTTTAATCTTCGTTGACCTCTTGGGAATGTACCTTCCGTCTGCGTTTATCTCTTTGGTTGAAACCATGCTGTATTGAGGATAATAATCAAACATCACTCCGCACCGCCCTTCACATTCCTGTATTTTGGTGGCTTTCAATAGATGTTCCAAACCAACGAACCATTCTTAATGGAATATGTCGGTTGTTTCCATCTTCAAGTTTTAACCACAATAAATCAGAGCCAAAACGCACTTCTGTCGCTCTAAAATCTTCCTTATAGCCGTCCCACCAACGAACAGTAACAACATTTATCTTTTCCATCACCCCGCACCTCCCAACAAAACACATATCAAGCCAAGCAATAAAGGAACACCATATATTACTCCAAGAGTTATGAGAAAATATTTCACAAAATCACCCCACATACCCCTCACCGCCTTTCCCTATGCTTTCAAACTCGGCTTGTGCTTCCGCTAATTTATTTTTGTAATAGTTATGTATCAACTCCATACATTCTCTATCTACTTTCAATGTACCACCAAAACAAACACAACCACCGCCAATGCGTATCTCGTTTTTGTTTACACCCTCAAAGAGAAATCTCTTTAATTTTCCGCTAAGAGACTCCTTTTCCAACGCATATTCCAAAAGAGAAATATTATCGGAAAGTTCTTTTATTTTTTCTGTTAATTCGTTACCTCTCTGCAATTCTTGCTTTGTCATCACCCCTCACCACCTTTCTCGATTGAGTGGTGCAAGTCATAATGCAAAATAAAAGATTTTAATTCTTCAATTTCAGTTTTTAATTTCAACATTAAAGTTAAATCAGAAAAAGCGTTTCTTTCAAAGGTGCTTATGTCGATTTCGTTATTAACCATAATTTTAAAAGAGTCTTTTTGTCGAGCGAGCTGATTTTCTTTTTCTTGCAATCTTCTTTCTAAATATTGTTTCATTTTCACTCGTCCTTTCTTCGCATTTTCCCCGCAATAACATCAATATTTTCGGCATAAATTATATAATCGTTACAGTGCTTGAATTTGGTTTCCTTTAGCATCTCTGCAAACTTATTTATCGTCTCGTCTCTATCTGACTCAATACATCTGTCACACTTAGCATCAAGTAAAGTTTCAAGCCTTGCGATCTCATCCAGCAAGTCATCGTGTTTTCGGATTAAAATATCGATTGTTGTTTTCTGTAGTTTAATGAGGCTAAGAGTTGCTTTTATAATACCCTTGTTTGTTCCATCAGAGCAATTCTCCAAAGCCTTTATAATCTCATCATCTGTCATGATTTTCTCCTTGAAATCTCAGTTTTATGTGCATTCTTCAAATACAATTAATTCATATGGCACATTTGCATTTTCAATATCTATAATGCCAATGTCTTTCAAGTCATTCAACATATTTTCTACTTTTAAATATAGATTTTCAAGCTCTATTATGTCGGTCTTAATCGTCCTGAGTCCGTATTGATCGCCAGAACCTATAACATATCCCAAATATAAATGGCTATAATTCATTGGGTCGTAAAATAACTGAATATGACCTTTGCTTTGATTACAAAAATATTTTTCGTTTTCATCTTCCCATTTCCAATCATCGAATCTATCTGTTTTATATTTTGTTAAATCAAATCCCGCGATAACATAATAGTTTGCACACATACTCATATAAAAAACGCCTCCAAATTAAAATCCCGATAAATGTCCTATTTCATTGTCCGTTTTCACGGAAATATATGCTTGATACGTCCTCCTACGCAAGTAATGTTTGAACAAATGTCTTAAGAGGTTCCTGAAGACTCATATTGTCTCTCATCCACTCAAGGTAATCTTTGTGATTCTTAGCAACTTCTGTAATAAATTCACCCTTGTGCTTACCAAATGTAAATTTATAATCTTCAATTTTAACTTCGGGTTTTGCTACTGTCGTACTTTCATTTGCATCAAACAAAACTTCAATATCTTTTCTCGATGCAAGATAGTCACACATATGTACAAACTTCTGAATGTTTGTTTCTGGCTTGGGAAGAATTGTGTTACTTCTCTTACTCTCATTCCATTCTCCCATATGAGATTCAACAGCCGAGGCGATAATATTACATACGTCTTCTGTTATAATATCATGCAAACAATTATCTTTTCTGAGCCAACCACCACATACTACTGGGTGTTCGTGAGTTGTAAATGAGCTACCTTTATCACCATGTTTCCATCCATCGTGCAAGATAATTGCTGCGATTATACAACTTCTTTCAATCAAATCAAACTCTTTCTTATTCTGCTCTATTGTAAGCAAGTGGCAAGCAAATCTAACCGCCGCCTTTGTGTGTCTTACAAGACCGCCATCACCCAAAGCGTAAGTTGGGTGATATTTACCAGTGGATGACGCAGCTACCTCAAAGAAATATTGAGGTAGGTTGTTCAAGGCGGTTTCTGTAAATTTTCTTACATTTTCATCTTCAATACATAATAATTCTTTCTTAAAAATTTCGCTATTCATCCAATTCTCCTATTCTATAACATATTCATAATCCCATAAATACCAATAGCCAGACTTGTTCTGCTCTACTCGTTTTGCATAGATAATATCCATGTCTCTAACAGGCTTATTGTTATAAAGATTAGCCTTTAATGTAAGTCGGCTTGTCTTACCACTACCAACAGACTTTGTAAATAAAGCGTATGCCCAAGGCTCTCCGCTATCTTTACTGATAAGCGGAACAACTTTTGTAATCATAAGTTTTCTACGATCTTCTTCGTTATTGGTTGTAAGGTCTATATATCCTAAAATCTCCTGTTGGTTTGCACATTTTAACTTATAGCCTAAATCTTTTAAGTTAAGAGATTTAATGTAGTCCTCACAAGCAATTAATAGACCACGCATATCTGTGATTGTGTAAGACTTAGACTCGCTACCATCTTTTTTCTTATCTGTAGCATGTTCTGATATAATATTCTCCAAAACTTCTGACTTAATCTTGTCTTTTTTGATAGATTTGGCAGTACCGTTTTTGAAGAAATCAAACATTTCGGCTATTCTGAGTATTTCTACGCAGTTGCCGAATTGCATAAAGTAATCAATTTTGATAAGTAAATCAAGCTGGCGGGAATTTACAGATGTTTTATTCTCAATATCCAAAAGCAAATCCATAAAGTGTGTATAGTTGTTGTCTTTAAGAGCAAACAACTCATTTGAAATTGCTTTATTCATATACTTTACAGATTCAATACCTTTTGAAATAACTTTCTTATCTTTATCAAATACATAAACATCTTTTGATAAGCCAAAGCGTGGTGGTGAAATTCTTATACCCTTTTCGCCCGCATATTCTGTAATCGCACTCGTCTTTTCTTCGTTATCCTTAAAAATATTAAGAGCCGATGTTATAAACTCATACGGATAATACTTTCTCAAATAACCACAAATATATCCTATAGCCGAATAGCTATCTGAGTGGTTCCAAGAAAAACCATAAGCCGATGCATCCAATATAATCTGTAAGAACGGCTTAATAACTTCAGCACATCTCTCGGCGGTTATATCATAATGGGTTGACGAATACTCAATAAATCTGCTTTCAATTTCAGGGAGCAAAGTCTCTGTCCCCTTTTTCTTCGCAATGGCTCGTCTTACATTATCGCTTTCAGCCTGAGAGTAACCACAGAACTTAACCAAGAACTGCATGATAGTTTCCTGCATACAAACTCTGCCCATTTCGGGAGCAAGAAACTCATTGAGCTCGGCAAAGCCATTGTCGTAGAACTCTCCATCTGCCACCTCATTTCTATAACTTGCACAGGCGGGTCTTAACAAACCGTTACCAAAAGATAACCATTTCAACATAGAAAAGTTAGGAATTTTGTCTTTTACTTTATCAAGTGTCGCATCCGACATAAACTTTCTTATGTATGCCTGAGCCGAATTACTCTCCCATTGGAATATCAGTGTAGTGTCATCTCTTATTTCTTTCCACACTTCCATATCATCCAAATCTGTGTTATCAGGAGTTAATCTTTCTATCCCGGCAAGCTTACAAGTTTCATTAATTACACCTATATTATCAAGACCGAGAATATCAAGCTTGACATACATCAAGGCGTCAAGTTCTTTCATATTCAGCATAGAAATTTGATAATCAGATGTACCCGTTGTACACATTCCTATAAGATTTTCTATCGCCAAATCACTTACTAATACGCCACTTGGATGTGTGCCAATAGAAACAACTGTGCCAGTAACTATGTCTACATATTCAAATAGTTCAGGATATTGCTGCCTTAGTTTTGGTGGTATTTCATCATTTTCAATCTGATCACATATCTCTCCTACTTCGGATAATGGCATACTCATAGCTCGCGCTATATCACGCACGGCTCCTTTAGTTGCTATGGTGTTAAATGTGATAATCTCGCTCGTCTTAATCTGTGGTAACCCCATACGTTCTTTTAATAAGAACTCTTTAACCTTATCTCTATCGGCACTTGCATAGTCAGTATCTATATCAGCGTTGGTAACACGAGAAGGATTCATAAATCTGAAGAAGTTTAACCCAAACTTTTTACTGTCCATTTGAGTTATTCCTAAAGCATATGCAATTTCACTACCCGAAACGGAGCCTCTGCCATAACCACTTTCAATGCCTTGCGACTTTTCCCATTCACGCATATACGTCTCAAGAAGCATAAAGTCAATGGATTCGGTCTTTTTGTAAACCTCAAACTCTTCGTTGACCATCTCGTCTATTTCTTCTTTGGAATATCTTTTAGGTATGTATGGATGATTTTCAATCGCAGAATATATTTTGTTTCTAAAAGTTTCTTCGGGATTTTCGTAGATAAGAGGATATTTGGTTGAAGTATCAAGAGTAAATTCTTCCACCATATCAGCCATTACATTTGTGTTTTCTATCGCCTGTAAAAAGACTTCTTCGGGGACACTACGCTGTTTACGATAACATTCTACAAGCTCGGCATAAGATTTAAAGGTTAAATCCCAATTATCTTCGCCATCAAAATGAATGTTTTTTGATTCTTGAAGTTTAATCCTGCCCTTTGAGTGAGTATCGTTAAGACAATGAGTGTCAGTCCCGGCTATAAGTCTTAAATTGTATTTTTTGCTTAGGTCATAGAGTCTTTTGTTATGCTCATACTGTTGAGGATCAAGATGATGACCTATCTCAAGGAAACATCTATCACGATTTTTTTGACAAAATCTTAAGAATTGTTCCTGAATATTTTCATTACCTTTATATAAAATACCGCCAATACAAGCGGATGTAATAATAATATTATTGCTTGTAGCAAGTAACTCATCGAATGAAATTCTTGGAACATAATAGAAGTGATTGTCTGCTCTGTTAAATGATTTTGACACCATTCCATTAAGCTCAAGAAATCCTTCATAATTTCTTGCAATAAGTACGCTGTGCAGGTTATCTCTAACTTTTTCTTTAAGAGTTTCAGTTATGTAACATTCAACGGAGTGAATATACTTCATCCCGGCTGATTCGATATCGCATTTTTTCTGATACCAGTTGAATACAGAACCGTGCTCTGAGAAAGAGAGGGCTTTCATTCCCAACTCTTTAGCCCTCTCGATATACTCTTTATATTTTGTTACACTATCTATGTTAGTAACGCCATTTGACAAATCTGAATGTAGGTGGTAACACACGAAGTTATTACTCATTTACACGCTCCTCCTTTTTAGGGGTAGTTAGAATATCATGAACACTCCAACCTAAATAATATCGACTCCACAAACAATCGTAATTTATGCCAGTAATCTCAGCCCACTCTGAAATCGAGTGCGTTTCGCCGTTGTATGATAATTCAATAGGCTTTTTTACAGGCTCGTTAAATGATTTGTTAACATCCCAACCATAAACATACAATCTGTTTTCAAGAGTTCCATAATTTATTCCAAGTTCATCCGCCCACTGTTTTTGAGTTTGTGTTTTACCATTATAGGTAATAATTCTATTCCCTCTTTTATTGTTGGCCTGTGTCGTATAATCTGCAACTCTACAATTGGATGGGGAATATCCTGAATCGTTATTTATTCTATCTATTGTTAAGCCTTCTTTATAACCATTTTTATAAGCCCATTCTTTAAAAACCAAAAAATCGTCCCATTCGTCACAAACATCTATGCCTCTTCCGCCATAGTCTGCATATCTGCTATTATTGGGGTTTTTACATCTTTGTCTTATACTTTTCCAAACATAATATAACGGAGTTTTTGATTCTCCATGAGTAGACGCACGTTTTTTAGTTATATCTTTATTAAAACAACTACACGATTGAGTGTGTCCAGATTTTAAATGGGCAGCCTGTACGACACAACTATTCCCACACTCACACTCACATAGCCACTGTGAACGCTTCTTGCCATTGCTTGGTGTAATATAACTTTCAGCCCTTTCCAGAACTGTTAGTCTACCAAATTTCATTCCGGTCAAATCCACAAAACTCAAGCTCTCCTTACCTCCCCAAACACCTCATTTGTGTTATCAATAAGTTGTGGCGGCGGATATGGCAATGCAGTATTATATTCTTTCTTATCCCAATTAAACTTTTTATCAAGGTGGGCTTCGTCTGAGAAAAATCTACGACTTGGTTTGTCATACCAAAGCCCAGTAAAGTATCCTTCGTGACCTAAAAGTCTATCTTTTAAAACATCAACCAGCACATCTGCTTTAATAGGCTCTTTAATATAACCTTTACCATCTCTTCTTAGTTCACCTTTTTTATCAGTTTCGGTTACTCTATATAAACTTAAAATACGATGGGCGAGGTCGATTATTGCTGATATGCCTTGCACATCCATTTTTGTAAGCCTTCTCATTGTCTCAATTTTATGAGGATGCACTACGAGGCAAACCGTAACATTAAACTTTTTTGCCATATCTATAAGTTGAGTTACAAACTCTTCTTGTTTACTATATTTATTATTTTCATTACACTCAAGATTTACAGAAGTCAAATTGTCAATTATGATAAGCTTCGCACCATTTTTTTGGATGGCGTTTACAGCAGTCTTTATAATCTCACTTGCTTTATGAGAATAGCCATCTTTGTATATGAATAATCTATCTCTATAATATTCTCCCATTTCTTGACGTGTTTCTTTTGGAACTTTCCAATAAATTGTATCTCCGGACTCGTGTTGTGTTACATTTCTCTGTCCTGCGAATATATAATCAATCCAAGAACGAGCAAGAAAGTTGGGTAATTCTCCTGAATACATAAACACATTTTTGTCTTGGTCTAATGTTTCACATACAATACTTGAAAGAAAACTTGATTTACCACTACCATTTACGCCTGTGATAATATTAAGAGTGCCCTCAAACAGTTTCATAAGTCTCTTATCAAGCTCTTTTATTCCAGTTTTAATGCCGTCAATTTGGTCTAAATCCACATTTTCTATGTCGGCGTAGTCAACTATTCCGTCAATGGGAGTGTCTTTAGCGTTAAGAATCATATCTATAACCGCCTGTTTCCCGCCAACATAAAGGACTTCGTTAATGTCTTTCACTTTTCTGCCAGCAAATTCAAGGTCGGGAATTTCAACAACCTTTGTACGCCAACTACCTAATCTATACACAATCTCTTTTTGCATTTTTAAGCCAGCCTCATCATTGTCTGCACAAACAATTATTGAGTCGAACTGTTCAAGAAAGTCCCAGCACTCTTCAATCCAGCCATAATTGTTTGCACCTAATGGAACTGAAACTGTATTTGTATACCCTGCCTCAATAGCTGATAAGCAATCAATTTCACCTTCACATATTAAAAGAGGGCTATCTGTATTTATACGGTTCATATTAAACAAAAGGTGGCTGACATCCGCATCTTTTTGACACCAACATTTTATATCTTTGCCTTTAACAATCTTATGTGAAGGTCTGTATTTAACAACGCAAAGAGTATCGTTTAAGTCATAAAAGTTAAAAACGATATTACCATGCTCGTCCTGTCTAACATCAGTTCTATCAATTGTTTCTTTGGAAATCTTTCTTAGCGCAAGATAATCATATACTTTTGTTTTGTCGGTACATACAACCTCTTTGGGATAACGATAAGAGGCTTTTGTCTTTACACCAAGCTCCCCAAAAGGATGTTTAATCCCGGTCAAATCAAATAACTTTTGTACTGCCTGAAGATATGTGCAGCCATTATGCATAAAAGCATCTATAATATCTGTGTTACGACCACAACCAAAACAATGGTATGATAGTGTTTTGGGATTGAATATCATACTAGGCGTATCTTCCTGATGGAAACAACATCGCCCTTTGAGATTTTTTTCGTCAAAATCTTCAAGTTGTAATTCTTCAGCAATAACAAATGCAGTTTTATCACCAAGTTTTTCTTTAGCTTTAGTTATATATTTTGAATCAATTAGCAACTTATCACTCCTCTCTACTTAATTATTCTCCGTTCTTTTTGTAGAACTTACTACGATTACAATAACTTCTAACTCCGCAAAGCTCGTTGCAAAAGAAATCATCCTTTTTGAAATCTTTAAGGGACTTTTTCTTTTGCCTAAATAAAGCAGTGATTTTATCATCAAATTTATTGTCTTTTTTGATGTTTTCGATGGTATTTTTGAACCAA
>JAZRQP010000031.1:0-2097 GCA_045649885.1 Faecalimonas sp. | reverse complement strand
TTTAAACTCCGGCATAATACTGACGTTGACAGAATCTGAAACAATTTCATTGCCCGACGGAAAGGAAATCATAGTAATACCATGTTGGCGATGGATGCTTTAGGACTACCTACTTACTTTAAGACTACAAGTCAACGAGACTACTAGACTACGAGTGGTTTGGTTTAAGGGTTAATGTTTAATGTCGAAAGGCTAATGTCATAAGTCTAAAGGATTTTTTAGGACCACGGTCAACAGACTACGGATTTTTTTGTCGAATGTCAAAAGTCAAAGGACGAAAGTCCGATTCCTTTAGTCGTTAGTCTCATGTCGTTTGTCCGGCGTAGCGCTTGCGAAGCCTCTCAGTTGTCTTGTTGACTCGTTGTCTCGTGGTCTGGCGCTGCCCTCCGTAACCCTAGCAAAGCCCTAAATCTTAATCTTTCTGACACGTTCTTGTAGTTCTCTCATTCTCTTTACAAGGTTATCAAAAGATATCTTATTTGAGTCATAAATAAAGGTTTCTTTCATTTTGTTATAGTCATTTTCCCATTCATTTATAACAGATGTTGGAGGAAGAAAATTAATACGGCGCGGATAGTGACTGCTATAGTCTACATTTTTAAGTTTGTTAAATATACTTCTGTGCCTCACAATATCCATATAAAGTTGTCCGTCCGATAACGCATTTAAACCAAAATCGTTATCCATTATTTTTTCCAAATCATACAAATGTCTCGACATACGATAACTTCGAGGTCGTTCACTAAGAAATTCTTCGTGCAATAAAAATATTTTCTCCAAAAAAGTTCTTGTGGGAATTACAGTGTTGAATTTCACATCCATATCTTCCGACTCCGGCACCGAAGTTGAAATAAACGAACTAAGCTGCAATTCTTTTATAGGTTCGTCCATCGAACGACAACTGATCTCTATTTTGACTCTTGGTTGTACATATTCAGACGTCTCAGGAACAATGCTGTTGTAATTTACAAAAATAACCGAAGGGTCTGTATCTGCACGAAGTTCTTTAGTTACCCCATCTTTGGTTCGCGATATTTCGGGCTCTATAGTAAAATTCGTTACACCAAACGATTCTAATGCCAAATTAAGTTCCAACGGTAATTCCCTTATAATGTAATGTCTTGCTGTTCTACGAACTTTTGCTAATTGGTTATTAGATGTGCCTTTAATAAGAAAATGCTCTTCCCTTTTCAAAGCAATGTCTATATCTTCGCTAAAGCGGTTTATCAATTGCCATCCTTTTGATAACGATGTACCTCCTTTAAACGACATCAGATGTGAAAATTGTGTCAACGATAGTGCTTTCAAAACTGCTGTTACCCACCAATCTTTTTCTATTGCCAATCGAGGAAGCCCTGTAGCTCCACTCGTAATGTCGAGCAACTGAAGCTGTTCTTCGGCGTTATATTGTTGCCAATGTTTCATATTCAATAGCTTTTAATCATTGGTTTAACAATAGCTTGTATCCATTGCGGAGCCAACAATATATCAGTGGCAAATGTATCGCAGTCTTTCGCTTTGTATATATATGCCGACAGAGTCGACAACGTAGATTCATCAATATTTGCTTTACCTAATTCTTTCAAAGCCTGTACTATCAATGGAATGGTTTTCCCCTTATATGCAAAATTTCGTGGGGCGGCATGTTTGAATATAATAATCCTGTTTTTAATTGGAATTTTTCTTGAAGACCCGGTGGTGAGATATGAAACAATCATAGGAACTTGTGTCGATAGACCCAAAATATTTGCAGCTGTACTACCTGTAGGCATTATTTCTACATGATCTCTTTCGGCAATAGCTTCGGCTATCGTTTCTAATGGAGGTGGCACTTCGCCAAAACGCGACACCAGCGGTTTAAGATATATTCCGTGGCAAAGATTTGTAATCAATCCTTGCAAACGAGCTTGAAACAATACTTTTCTTATTGTTTCGATAGAACCTAATTCAGAAAAGTCACTCAAAAAGAAAACACTGTTTTCAGGACTATCTTTCAAACGCTTAAATATCTTTGACTTTATTGTAGAATCCTTATTCATTAACATATATTAATACCGAATTATTTCAAATATTTCGGTTTGCAAAATTACAACTTTT
>JAZRQP010000030.1:0-19082 GCA_045649885.1 Faecalimonas sp. | reverse complement strand
TGAATTCGATGATGAGTTTGATGATGAGATTGGTGCTGAAGGTTTTTATATCTTCTAATCATCATCTAGTTTCTTGTGCCCATCTTTTTTGATGGGCTAATTTTTTGTTTTTTTCTAAAGTAAGCAATTTCCTATAAAGCAAAAAAACCTCGTCCCTAAAAGGGACGAGGTTAATCGCGGTACCACCCTAATTCCTGACATGCTATTGTCAGGCACTTAAGACTGCGTAACGTGCAGCATCCGTTATCTCCTACTAATCTTTATTTCAGAAATACAGCTCCCGTGGGAATTTCGATTCCTATCTGAACTAAAGGGAACTTCCAGCCAACGATTCCCTCTCTCTGTTAGAAAATAGTGCTCTACTAAACACGATCCTTGCTTTTGTTATTCAAAATACTTTTCTATTGTACTTAAATTTGATGAGGTTGTCAACTAATTACTCAACAAACTCTTTAAGATTTTGTGTCCAAGCCATCAAGATATTCTTCAATAATACGGTTAATTTCTCCACCAAACAGCATTACATACATACAAAAATACATCCAGAGCATAATAATGATAATTGTAGTCAAACTTCCGTACATATTTGAGAAACCTTTGAAAATATCTAAATACATTGAGAATAAAAAGGATGCAAATGTCCAGCCAAATGCAGTAAATATCGCTCCTGGCAATTGTCTAAGCGGCTTCCCTCTCTTGTTTGGCAAAAATTCATACATCAATGTTGTAATGACAATCAAAAGACTAATGGTAACAATTGTTCGTATTTCAATAATAAAATCAATCACATATTGAATCACCGGAATATATTCATTTACAAGCAAGCTGATACTGTTACCAAATCCCAAAAGTACAAGACATAGCACAATTGCAATCAAAAACAAAATCGTATACAGCGCTGCTCGCAGCCTCAAGAAGAAATAATTTCTAGTTTCTACCGTTCCTCGAATCGTAGTCAGTCCATTAGAGATGGCAAGTACGCCTCTGCCTGCCGACCAAAACGCAACCAACAAGGAAATTGTAATTGTGGTTCCAGTCTGACTGTATACCTCGTCAATCACAGAGATAATTGTGCCACTGACCGTCTTTGGAAACACTTCATACGCCACCTCGATAATATCTGCCTGAGTAATTGGTGTGACTCGCACTAACGTCATCAAAAGCATAAAAATGGGCACCAAAGAAAGCATCAAAAAAAATGCAGATTGTGCTGCATATGCACCTACATGATGTCCTGCAATTGTTACTAAAATATTTTCAAGTTTTTTGAACCATTGTTTCATATCATTTCACCTGTGTACCGGAGTAAAAAAACTGTAGAATCTGCTCATAAGTCTTCCCAGTTTTTGCTATTTCATTCGCACCGTTCTGACTCATCCCAATTCCGTGACCATAGCCTCCACCCTCTATTATATAACTTTTACCATTTTTTTCAATGGTAAAAAATGCGCTTGGAAGTAGCTTTGTGCTTTGAATCACTGTTCCATCCTGTTTTTTTATCTCATATCCACTACCACCAAGAGCTGCACGTATCTTATTTTCGGTTTCAACTGTTATGGTTTTTGTAGTACCTGTCACTGTTAATTGAAGTGCAATTCCCCCTGACCCCTTTTGGGTGATTTCTATATTTTTAAGTTCTCCTATATCTTTTCTTGTGTTTAACTCAATGAGATTTTCTAATGTTTTTTGCGGTATAGTTGCTTTCCATTTGTACCACGGTAAACTGCGCTCGTATGCATTTCCCTGCTCATCACAGATTGGAACACCTTGTAAATATTGGTTACCCTCGCTTTGCTTCGTCCCCCAGGCCTCCACGCTCGTTGAATGACCACACGATGTGGAGTAATAATATGTCTTCACCACTTGGTTCTGATACCACAATTTTTTTCCACTAGTTTCATTCACAGCCCGCGTGGTTGTTTCCTGCTCCTTTGAATTGCCATATACCTGATAGGAAACACTGTCATCCACATGAGCATAATACTCAGGATATCCGTAGACCAGCATCTGACAATAAGCATAGCTTCTGGCACATATAGCCTGACATTTTAGTGCTTCCGCTTCATAGGATGCCGGCATTTCACTAGGAACAACTGCGTAAAGATACTCCTCTACCGGCAGTTCATTTACAATTACAATTCCTTCCGGCGTGGAATACAGTTCCATGATTCCACGATATGAAGGTGTTCCATAGCCACGATTGAGAGAGTGTATTGTAATTCGGGTATTATCGTCAGAGGATATCTGCGTTGGGCTAACGTCAGATTTTGTCTCAGTTTGACTATGGACATGCTTGGATTTCGGTACAATGCGGATTGAACCGTGCTTGAATAATTCATGGTCGGGACTGAGGGTCAGAATATCGTCTGGTGAAATTTCCTGCATAATTTCTGACTCTTGGCTGCTTATTGTGCTTTTAACTTTATCCCTTGTGTTGTGAGTAGAATTTACGACAACATCCATGCCATATTCCGAAGATAACCTAACTTCCGCATGCGCTATCCCCTTAAATCCATTGGTCTTAATCACCACCCGAATTAATGGATTCTCTGCATCCGGCAAGTAATCTCCTGTGGGAAGTCTTGACTCCACATTTTGTTGGCCTCGCTTTTCTTCTTTTAAAGGCAATTTCTGTAGTAGCATGACATTGAAAAGTCCCACTAGCAACACTGCCACTCCTATATATAATACTTGTATGTTTCTTTTCAAGGCGAACCTCTTGTCCATTCTTTTTTGTAATATATGCAAAGTATTATTCTAGTATTACCAATCACTTTCCTTCATCTTTTTTATTTCCTTTTTCTGTTTCTTTTATGTTTGCTCTTCCGTTTGCGCTGGGTATAAAACATATCTAATTATGCGCAAATACCCATTAATCACAAAAAACAAGTAAAAATAATGATTTTTTCGTATCGACTTACTATAGAAACCCTTCTTAACATGAAAAATACCCATGTTTTCAAAAAATCATGGGTATTTTAGTCCTATTTACAGTCAATTATAGAAAGTGACCGCTTATCTTCGTTCTATGACAGCCAATTCCAAAAACCAACCGCTTATCTTTCGTTCTATGTATCCAAAAAAGGTTCAAAGAACCTTTTTAAATCCCCCGAAATGCCGTTTCCTGTATCTTGACGCCTAGCCTCAGCTAGGTGGGTGTCCGCATCTGCTTTTTTGTCTTCCACTGCAATGATGGCTTGACATATTACAGAGATATAGGATTCCCATTTCAAAATTTGTAGGTTCAAAATAACAAGATTATCGCACATCCCAGGTTCAATATTTATTATATGCGAATCCACGCTTTTTATCAATAAAAATAGGGTGGAATGTTTTAACAAAAGGCCCTACAACAAATAAAAAGGAGTGAGTTCCTCAAAACTCACTCCAAAATTTGACATGTTTCAAATTATAATTGTGGACCTGCTTCTACTAATGCTTTACCAGCTTCGTTAGTTGTGTATTTAGCAAAGTTCTTGATGAAACGTCCAGCAAGGTCTTTTGCTTTTACTTCCCATTCAGCTGCATCTGCATATGTATTACGTGGGTCAAGAATGTTTGTATCAACTCCTGGAAGTTCTGTTGGTACTTCGAAGTTGAAGTATGGAATAGATTTTGTTTCAGCTTTTTCGATTGAACCGTCAAGGATTGCATCGATAATACCACGAGTATCTTTAATAGAGATACGTTTTCCTGTTCCATTCCATCCTGTGTTTACTAAGTATGCTTTAGAACCGTTTTCTTCCATTTTCTTAACTAATTCTTCAGCATATTTTGTTGGATGTAATTCCAAGAATGCTTGTCCGAAGCATGCTGAGAATGTTGGTGTAGGTTCTGTAATACCACGTTCTGTACCAGCAAGTTTTGCTGTAAATCCAGATAAGAAGTAGTATTTTGTTTGTTCTGGTGTCAAGATTGATACTGGAGGAAGTACTCCAAATGCATCAGCTGAAAGGAAAATTACATTCTTAGCTGCTGGTGCTTTTGACACTGGACGAACGATGTTATCGATATGGTTGATTGGGTAAGATACACGAGTATTTTCTGTAACACTACCATCAGCGAAATCGATTTTTCCATCTTTATCTAATGTAACGTTTTCTAATAATGCGTTACGTTTGATTGCATTGTAAATGTCTGGTTCAGATTCTTTATCAAGGTTGATAACTTTTGCGTAGCAACCACCTTCAAAGTTGAATACACCATCATCATCCCAACCGTGTTCGTCATCACCGATAAGAAGACGTTTAGGGTCTGTAGACAATGTTGTTTTACCTGTTCCTGAAAGACCGAAGAAAATAGCTGTATTTTCGCCGTTCATATCTGTGTTTGCTGAACAGTGCATTGAAGCGATACCTTTTAATGGTAAGTAGTAGTTCATCATAGAGAACATACCTTTTTTCATTTCTCCACCATACCATGTGTTAAGGATTACTTGTTCTTTGCTTGTGATGTTGAATGCTACAGCTGTTTCAGAGTTAAGTCCTAATTCTTTGTAGTTTTCAACTTTTGCTTTAGAAGCATTGTATACTACGAAATCTGGTTCGAAGTTAGCAAGTTCTTCTTCTGTTGGAATAATGAACATGTTTTTAACAAAGTGTGCTTGCCAAGCAACTTCTACAACGAAACGGATAGCCATTCTTGTATCAGCGTTAGCACCACAGAATGCATCTACTACGAATAATCTCTTGTTTGAAAGTTCTGCAAGAGCAAGTTTTTTAAGTTCTGCCCATACATCTTCTGAGATTGGGTGGTTATCATTTTTATATTCGTCTGTTGTCCACCATACTGTATCTTTAGAGTTGTCATCCATAACGATGTATTTATCTTTAGGAGAACGTCCTGTATAGATACCTGTCATAACGTTAACAGCACCAAGTTCACTTTCTTGTCCTACTTCGTAACCAACTAAATCAGTTTTTGTTTCTTCAACGAATAAATCTTCGTAAGAAGGATTGTATACGATTTCAGTAGTACCAGTAATTCCATACTTTTCTAAATTGATTGTTGACATCTGTTGTTACCTCTTTCTTCTTATTTTTTAATTTTATGTAACTATTCAGATCCAACCTCGAAAACACGTTGTGTTTTCTCAGTGTGGCGTATCCGCCAAATAAAATTTTAAAAACATGCTTAAAAATGCAAGCATTTTACGACTGTTTAATAAAATTTTACTTTGCTCTGAACAGTTACATATTATACAAGATACAGGTTGTCTAGTCAATATCTTGTTTGCTAACTTTGTTAAGTTTTTAACTTTTTCTTTATCCTTTTAATATGTTTCTTACGGTTTCTTCCATTTTATCTGCATCACATTCCAATGTGTGGAGGATTTTTGCATCACGGATTTCTTCTACTGCGTTTGGAATGTCCACATTTGAAATCACCTCTAACGCATCAATCAAGTCAAATTCTTCTAAAGAGTCATAGTTCGCATCAATTGCTGTCATAACACTTCTCGAGAACTTATATGGACTTGCCGTTGAAGCAATTACCGTCTTGCGGCCGTCACCACTCTCTTGTCTGTATTTCTCATATACAGAAGCTGCAACTGCAGTATGTGTATCCATCACATAACCAGTTTTCTTATATGTATCCGCAATCTTTCCCTTTACTTCTGCTTCCGTTGCATAACCTGCTGCAAAATCAGAGAGATTTGCCTTCATATCTTCAGACAATTCATAAACGCCCTTTTCTTTCAACGCTTTCATAAGTTCACTATTCTTATTCGCATCGCATCCTGCAATCATGTAAACCAAACGCTCTAAGTTGCTTGAAATCAAGATGTCCATAGATGGAGATATCGTAAGAATGAACTCTCGATTTCTGTCATACACACCAGTCTCAAAGAAATCAAACAATACTTTATTGTCGTTGGACGCACAGATGAGTTTGCCTATCGGAATTCCCATGTGTTTTGCAAAATATGCTGCAAGAATATTTCCGAAATTTCCAGTCGGAACAACTACATTGATTTCTTCCCCTGCTTCGATTTCTTCATTTTGCAATAATTTAGCATAGGCATATACATAGTAGACAATCTGCGGAACCAAGCGTCCAATATTTATAGAATTAGCCGATGAAAATTGGTAGCCTGCTGCATCCAATTCTTTTGCAAGTTCCTTGTTCTCGAAAATCGCCTTTACTCCGCTTTGCGCGCAGTCAAAGTTCCCATGAATAGCAACAACCGATGTATTTGCACCTTTTTGTGTTACCATCTGAAGCTCTTGCACCTTACTTACACCGTTTTTCGGATAAAATACAATAATCTTAGTGCCTTCTACATCTGCAAAACCTGCAAGAGCAGCTTTTCCGGTATCTCCGGAAGTTGCTGTTAAAATTACGATTTCATTTTTTACATTATTCTTCTTTGCAGAGGTTGTAAGTAAATGTGGCAATATAGAAAGTGCCATATCTTTAAATGCAATGGTCGCGCCGTGGAAAAGTTCTAAATAATATGTATCTTCTACTTTTGCAAGAGGTGCGATTTCCTCTGTGTCAAATTTAGAATCATATGCTTTTGCGATACAGTACTTTAGCTCTTCTTCCGTAAAATCTGTGAGGAATTGCTTCATAACTGCGTAAGCAGTTTCCTGATAAGTCATCTCTTTTAATTCATCCAATGTCACATCCAATTTTGGTATGCTGACCGGTACATACAAACCGCCATCATCTGCGAGACCTTTTAGAATTGCCTCGGAAGCCGTTACTGTTTGTTCTGCATTTCTTGTACTTTTATATAGTAAGTTCATATCCATACACCTTCTAGTTATTTCTTTTATTATTTGTATAGTTTACCAATCCGCCTGCAGCGATTAATTTCTGCATGAATTCCGGAAATGCCTGGCCTTGAAACTCGGTTCCTTTTGTGCGATTGTAAATCTTACCGCTATCGAAATCTACTTCCACTTCATCCCCAGCTTCGATTCCTCTTGCCGCTTCCGGACATTCAATAATCGGAAGGCCAATATTAATTGCGTTTCTATAGAAGATTCTTGCAAATGTTTCTGCAATAACACAGCTAACCCCAGCTTCCTTCAAGCACAATGGCGCATGTTCTCTAGATGAACCGCAGCCAAAGTTCTTATTAGCAACAATCAAATCACCTGGTTGTACCTTCTTTGCAAATTCAGGATCAATGTCAACCATGGCATGACTTGCCAATTCCTTTCCGTCAAAGGAATTTAAATATCTTGCAGGAATGATAACATCTGTATCTACGTTATCTCCATATTTGAATACGTGTCCTAATGCTCTCATTATCTGTCACCTACTTTCTCCGGATTGGCAATACAACCTGCTATCGCACTTGCTGCTGCAACCTCAGGTGATGCAAGATAAATCAAGGAATCTACGTGTCCCATTCTTCCTACGAAATTACGATTTGTGGTAGAAACACATTTTTCACCTGCTGCCATAACACCCATATGACCGCCCATGCATGGTCCACAGCTTGGTGTATTAAATGCACAGCCCGCTTCGATAAATGTGGTAACAATACCTTCCTCGATACATTGTAAATAGATCTTCTGTGTTGCCGGAATGACCATAACACGAACATCCGGATGTACCTTATGGCCTTTAAGAACCGCCGCTGCACGTCTCATATCTTCCATTCTACCGTTTGTACAAGAACCGATTACAACCTGATCAATCTTAATTGGCTCCATCGCCTCTACCTCATCAATGGTATGAGCATTGCCTGGTAAATGCGGAAATGCTACTGTAGGTCTCACCTTAGATAAATCTACTTCTACCACCTCATCATACTCTGCATCTTCGTCAGCAGTGTAAATGGTATACTCTTTGTCAGAATGTTCTTTCATGTAGTTTTCTGCTTTTTCATCTACTGGGAAAATACCGTTCTTCGCACCGGCTTCAATCGCCATATTTGCCATGGTAAAACGGTCATCCATAGATAGATATTGAATACCATCTCCAACAAATTCCATAGATTTATATAGCGCACCGTCTACGCCAATGCGTCCGATAATATGTAAAATAATATCCTTACCGCTTACATATTTACTTGGTTTTCCTGTAAGCACAAATTTAATTGCACTTGGAACTTTGAACCACAACTCTCCTGTTGCCATTCCGGTTGCAATATCTGTTGTCCCAACACCTGTCGAAAACGCACCTAAAGCTCCATATGTACATGTGTGAGAGTCTGCACCGATGATACATTCTCCTGCAACTACGATACCTTTCTCCGGTAAAATCGCATGTTCAATTCCCATCTGTCCAATTTCAAAATAATGCTTCAAGCATTGGCATTTTGAAAATTCACGAATAGACTTTGAATTTTCTGCCGACTTAATATCTTTGTTTGGTGTAAAATGGTCTGGCACCAAAACTACTTTATCTTTATCAAATACTTTATCTGCCATCTGGTTAAATACAGGCACCGCCATTGGTCCTGTGATATCATTTGCCATAACCACATCTAATTTCGCTTCAATCAGTTGTCCTGGAACTACTGAATCCAATCCTGCATGAGCCGCAAGGATTTTCTGCGTCATTGTCATTCCCATATTCAGGTCCTCCCTTTTGTAGAATACTTATTCAGTCATTCTAGCACATTTGAAACGGTTATGACAAGACATTATCACTACTATTATAAAAGAAATTACTCCAAACACGCCAAACATAGCACCGTGGGAACCGTCTCCTGTTTTCGGTGCTTCTGTAACCGGTGTTTCAATCAGTGTTATCTGCTCCGCTTCCGGTTTTTCTATCATGGTGTATTTCGGTGTGGCACTTACCTCATAGAGTAACTCATCACCTTCCTCTGTCCATGCCGGCATGCTCACCAGCATTGGTGCAAATTCATATTCCTCATCTCCCGATATATGTATCTGATAGATACCGTCCTCCACATCTTCAATCCGAAACATATTCTCATTGCCTACATGTTTCGCATATTCATAACTAATCGTTTGCTTTAAAACCTCTTCAGCCTTTGTAATGTCAAAGTTCTCTCTTTCACATACCTTCTGGCAATACAAAGTCAGGTTTTCTGCCTCCTCCGGCAAAATCACTTCGATATATTTACTCATTCTATTCCTTCCTCTCTCCTGTCACTACAAGACGATGGGTGTTTATTCCATATGGTGTACATGTAACCAAGGAAACTAAATCTTTCTCTTCTTGCATCCGAAAAACTTCTGTCTCGTCAGACCGTATTACCTGAATGCTGCAAACTTCATATATCAGTTCCTTTTCTCCCACATATAATGTAAAGCAATCTCCCATCTCCAGTTCATCTAATCTCAAAAATAGTTCTGCATGAGGTAGCCCCCGATGTCCTGCAAGAATACTATGTGCACCCTTGCCACCTCCCAGCGAGCTTCCTTCCACCATGCAACCGATTCCATTTTGCAGCACATCTTCTTCTGTTCCTTTGTATATAGGTAAATTGGCATTAATTTTTGAAATCTCAATTTGTCCTATTTTATCTTCCTGCGCAAACGCATTCCCATGCATGTTTTGCTGAGCACTCCATTTAGTTATAGGTGAATAGAGACACAATATAACTCCTAATACCAGTACACCATACGGAATGATTTTCCTCATTACTAATTCACCCAGTTCGGTTCTTTAATTTTGGTCTCATTTCTTTGGGAAAATCCTGTATTATCGGTGACTTTTTTGACATTCCATTTACTCAAATCTAAAGACCATGTGGCATCTACACCAGTTGCGTAGAATGTTTTATACATATCAGTAACATTGGAAGTGTTCCAGCCGCCTATATTTCCTAAACTAAATGTGGTTGAATGCTGTGCCATCTGATAGCACATATATTCCATGGTGGTAACCTGAGAAACATCCCATTTGCTAAGATCCATTACAACAGACGCCGCATTAAAACCAAAGCCTCCAAACATCCATTTCATGCTCGTAACCTTTGACACATCCCAATCATTTATACCGGTGATTGTAAGTGTTTTTGCATCCCATGCAAAACACTGGAACATATATTCCATATTGGTCACCGCAGAGGTGTCTAAATTTCTTACATCCAATTCCGTGCAATCATAAGCATACTGGAACCAGTGCGCCGTACTTTTCGGTTTAATGACATCTTCAAAAATAATTTTGGTGACAATGCGGTTATCATAGTAATTTCCATCATACCAAGGAACCTGATTCTCCGAAGTATATACTGCCTCTTCAAAACCGGTATAGAGTCCGCTGACTATTCTTCCGTTATACATATCACCCACGCGGATTGTATCTGCTGTTCGCACAAAACGTAGGGAGGTATCCGTTGCAGAATAGATGGCATATGCAACCGTTTCCTTCCATATAGCTTTTAAGGTTACATCTCCAATTGGCATAACAAACTGGCCGGTATATACTTTTCCAGTTTCGTCCTCCCAACCTTTGAAGGCATAACCTTCCTTCTTTGGTGTTGGTAAATTTAATCTTCCTCCATTTCTTATCATCCTTGAAGGAAGAATATCGGTATTTTCATCGGAAACAAACCGTAGTTTGAAATTTTTGTATCCAATCTCGTATTCAAATTCCAATTGAAAAGCAGTTTCCTTCGCTTTAGAAGTCGTCCATGCTCCACGTTCCACTTGAATATCCACAGTTTCACATGTCTGTTCTGCAACTGGTATGTTCACAGAGTTTTCCCCCGCCAAAAGAGCCTGCTCCTCTATTTCAAAAACAAGGCACTTTGTGTCAACAGGTATCTCCTGACCCTTAGATGACATTTGCCAATCATTGCATTCTGTAACATGGATTTTCTCAATTGTAATTGGAACTAGCGACTGATTATTGATGTCAAATTTGCTGATACTGTTATTTCCCGATTCGTCAAACGAAATAGATATGTTAGTTGGAATGGTTACGTTTACATTTTCCGATGTATCTGCCGCTAACACCGTATTATTTACAAACAGCATGGTGAAAACCAATGCAAAAGCTGCGAGCATTCCTTTACGCCTTTTGCGGATGCCTCCAATGATTACTATCAGCGCCACGCCAAGAGCCACTATGTACTTGAGCCAAACTTTAGAATCTCCCGTTTGCACTGTCTCACTATTAGTATCTTCAGGTTCTGTCAACTCTCTTTCAACCTGATTTATTGTATCTGCTTCGATAGTAATATCCACGTCTGTTGTAGCCTTCCCCGCCGCATCTGCCACAGTGCCTATGGTCAGGCAGGCGCAAAGCAAGACCAATACTTTTCCTAAATGTTTCTTTATTCTTTTCATCATTTCACCTCAATTATAATTGGGAATGCGGAAGATACATTCCCCTCTTCCGCATATCCAACTTTCAATCTGCATTCATGTGTTCCTTTTGTCAAAGCCTTCTCTAATTCAATCCAATTCATTTCATAACCAGGCTCTATCTTCTTCGATGTGTAAATACAATCGCCGTTCTCATCAAACAGCTCAAATGCAATCGGATAATGATTGTTTTTGATATTTTTGATATTAAAGGTTTCACTGACCCTGCCATGAAAAACTGCCTTGGACGAATAGTTGACATTCATTTTTCCCTCTTCAACAATAGCGTTCAATTCCTCTTGTCTTTTTGAGGTATCTATCTCTGTAATTTGATTCACATTTGTCTCGTATTCTGAGATTGCAAGCTCCGGTTCACAGGAATGCCCCATGATTACTACGAACAAAAGAATCAGAAACCCTATAACACCAAAAATAATATTTTTATTTTTCTTCTTCGCCTTGTTCATATTCTGTTACACCCTTTAGTTGAAATTAAATGTTAATACCATGTCAAAAGCCTTTGCTGATGCTTCTGATTTTGTAAATGCTCCTCTCTCCACACCAAAGGATAAGACTTGTGTTTCTCCTGATGGAATGGAAATCTCTGTGTTTGCAAAGGTTACTGAACCACTTACATTTTCTGTTCCGCTTGTTGGGGCAACTAACTTAAGTGCACCAGCTGTTCCAACTGAAAATTTAATGGATTTGGTATCCTTTGAAAGGCTTTTTACATCCTGTGATGCTGCCAAAAGCTTCCAGCCGGAATCTCCAGCGTTCATATCTATTTTTGCCAAGTGAACCCCAGCAATTGCACTTACGTTTTCGATTGTCCAATTAGTAGGCAAGGTGTTCGTTCCGTCTGCATTAAACACAATCGGAATGGTGGTTGGTACCGTTACGGACACATTGTCCATTGTCGTTTCTTTTACTTCGATTTTTACATCCGAAGATGCTGCATATGTAGGAACTGTTGCTCCAAAGATTACGGTTACTGATAATAATGCTGCTAATAATACTCTTCCTGTTTTCATGTTAATTTTCTCCTTTTTCTTTTTGTTTTTTGATAAATCTAATACTTAAAGCACAAAGTGCAATGCCCGCTAAATTCATATAGAGAGGCGCGGGCGCGCCGGTATCAGGAAGTACAAAATCAATCTCATTAACAATATTTAAATGTACTTCTCCGTCTTGCGGCATTCCCTCTTCATAAATCTCGTATTGTTGCTGCTCTCCATTTTCGTCTATTGGACTGCGATATCCAACAGGCGGTTTTGTTTCTTTTACATAGTATGGAACTATGGCATATAATGCTTGAAACCGAAGGATTCCGTTTTCGTCCGTTACGCCTTTTGCAATTTCCTGCTGGCACTGTTCATCCGAATATAGCGTGAATTCTGCTCCTTGCAGCGGCTTGTCATTGGTATCTTTTTTATGAATAACCAACTCATATGTAATTACTTTTTCTTCTACAGTAGGAAACATGTAAGTCGATACTGTCTTTCCATTTCCTTTGCCCGTTATCTGACGAACAAAAGTTTCTTCATTCAACAGATATCCTTCTGACGCACATGTTTCCCATATCACAAGTGTTCCCAGTGGAAGCGCCTCATATAGTGTATCTCCTGAGACTAAATACTCTTTGGTGTACTTAACAGCCCCTTGCGCGTCCGTTTCAAACACCCACGTCTTTTCTGGTGTCTTTCCCATACTTTCCGGATTGCCATCCTCTTCCCATAGGTCTTTATAATATTGGACAGTAAACTGCGCCCCTTTTAGCGTTCCGTTCCCCTGAGGCTTGTTTTCTTTGGTATCTGCATCTACCTTTTTTAGCAGAATGTCGATTGGATTGACTTGTGGATCATCGGCAAATTCCAATGTAGTGGTCTTTTCTGCCGTGACGGTAAACTGAGTAATTTTATCACTTTTCGCATAGCCCTTTGGTGCTTTTATTTCATGCGCGTAATAAATACCGCCAGCCAGCTCCACTTTATTTGATTTTCCATCTGCTCCCATTGTCAACGTTCCTACTTTTGAACTTTCTGCTAACGTATCACTTTTGTAGATACCATATTGTGCTCCTTCCAGTGAATAAGCATTGTTTCCATCACTTATGCTTGGATTTTCAGATTTTTTTACACCCATTACAGACCCATTCTTTTCGACCTCATAAAAAGCTAGATTCTGTAGTTCATCCGAAGCGGTAATTGCCATATATGCTTTGAAATTCTCAGGCGGTGTTGGATACTTATCCGGATTGTTCACCAGATTCCAATAGAATTCATCATATTTTGCACTTGCCCCTGTTTCTCTCTCGCCAATATTGGCATCCGATACGGCAATGGCAGTCAAAACATGCGCTCTCTCATCCGTGCCAAGTGTATTTTGCGGACCGTTATAGCCATAGTAAAGCGCCTTTCTAAGAATCTGATTCGTACAAGGTTCTATTCGAGTTACGCTGGTTCCTACTGTTGGCCAAGACTTGTTATACTGTGCACAAAATGCATGTGTGCCATTCACATAATATCGTCCTGTACTTATTCCCCAGGTGATTTTCTGATATCCGGTAACAGACCCCGCTGATGCATCAGCAGAAATAGATTTCAAAGCCACAAATGTACAAATCACACACAATAACAGCAACAGCGATTTGCGTTTTTCAATATTCAATTTTCTTCCTCCTTTTCGTTAGTGCATAAAAATTTGCATAACAAAAAAGTATACAATCATCCTATCATGCCTCCTTTACACATGAATTTTTTCTCGAGAAATTGTGCTCGTTTTGGATAGTTGGGATGATTCTCCCACTTGAAATAAGATTTGCTCTCCGACGAGTAACCTAACTATAGTCCTGATTAAAAGGATTGTCAATACGTTTTTCCTGAATTTTTTTGCTCTATTTTATTCCGTTCCTGCTTTTTATCGCATACTGGGTATAGACATCAAATTTTAAGTCTTCTATACCCATAAACCTTAAAAATTTATCAAAAAACAAGCGATTTTTAAGAAGATTTTCTATATATGCTGCTCAGGGCACTAAAATACCCACAATTCCATGAAATTGTGGGTATAAGTCCTTATCAAACACCTATTTATAGAAAGTCCAGCTTAAAATGTACCCTATAAAGTGGACGCTTCAAGTTCTTCCAACTCCTGCAGCCACACTGTAGCACATGCATCACTCGGCATGCGAAGTCCACCTCGTGGTGATACATCCACGCTACCAACCTTTGGTCCATCCGGCAGACAGGAACGTTTGAATTGTTGCATAAAGAATCTGCGATAGAATGTCTTAAGCCATTTCAAAATCGTTGCATCATCATAGGTTCCGGCAAAAGCATATTTTGCCAGACGATAGATTTTACTTGGTGTGTAACCAAAACGAAGAATGTAGTACAGATAGAAATCATGTAATTCGTATGGCCCTACCAAATCTTCTGTCTTCTGTGCAATCTCGCCATCCTTTGGCGGCAATAATTCCGGACTTACCGGAGTATCAAGAATGTCAAGAAGTACTGCTGAAAGTTCTTTATCCTGACAGGTATCTGCATAATATTTCACTAAGTGGCGCACCAATGTTTTTGGAACAGAGCCATTTACTCCATACATGGACATGTGGTCCCCATTGTAGGTTGCCCATCCAAGTGCAAGCTCTGACATATCTCCTGTACCGATTACCATACCGCCCGTCATGTTTGCAATATCCATCAGCACCTGTGTACGCTCTCTAGCCTGTGCATTTTCGAAGGTCACATCATGCACATTTTCATCATGTCCGATGTCACGGAAATGGGTACGCACTGCATCCTTAATCACTACTTCCTTGAGTGTTGCCCCCAACTTTTTCGTCAAGGTACAAGCATTTTGATAAGTTCTGTCTGTAGTTCCAAAACACGGCATAGTTACAGACTCAATCTTGCTTCTTTCAAGCCCAAGCATATCAAATGCTTTTGCAGTAACCAGAAGTGCCAATGTGGAATCCAAACCGCCGGAAATGCCTACAACCGCACTCGTGCAGTGTGCATGCTGCATACGTTTTTTTAATCCCATTGCCTGAATAGTCAAGATTTCTTCGCAACGGTTCTCACGGTCCTGTAAATTCGATGGCACAAATGGCATTGCCTCTACTTTTCTTGTTAAAGTTGTTTCCTCTATATCCAACGAGAATGGAATTCGTATCGCTTCATTGCTATCTTCTAATGGTTGGAAAGATGTGTTTTTCCGTCTTTCACTGATGATTCTATCCACATCAATTTCACTGTAAATAATCTCGTTAACAAACTGTGGTGATTCACTTAAAATGACACCATTTTCTGCGATGATATTATGTCCACCGTAAACCACATCAGTTGTAGACTCTCCCTCACCTGCATTTGCATATACATACCCTGCAATTATTCTTGCAGACTGGCCGCGAATCAAGTCTCCTCGATAGGTGTCTTTCCCTACTGCTTCTGCGCTTGCAGAACAGTTTACAATTACTGTTGCCCCTGTTAATGCTGCCTCCACGCTAGGTGGGTTTGGAGCCCACACATCTTCACAGATTTCTGCTGCCACAACCAGGTTCGGCATATCCACGCAAGAGAACAATAATTTTGGTCCAAATGGTATCTCTTCTCTATTTATCAGCAACCACTCCGCCATCTTAGGTGCCGGACAAAACTGTCTCATCTCATACGCTTCACCACTATTTGGCAGAAATGTCTTTGGCACTAGACCAAGTAATTCACCGTGACTGATAACTGCTGCTACATTGTATAATTTCCCGTGTACAGCATACGGAAGTCCCACAATCATGAGAGCATCATGCCCCTCTGTATGTGCAATGATTTCCTGCAACGCTTCTTCTGCTTTTTTGAGGAGCACATCCTGTGTAAATAAATCCCCACAGGTATAGCCTGTCACACACAATTCCGGTAAAACTACAATCTTTGCGCCGTTAGAAACTGCTTCATCAATTGCCTTGCATATTTCCTGCTTATTGTAATCTACATCAGCCACTCTCACATTTGGTGTAGCCGCTGCAACCTTTACAAATCCCTGTCTCATCTTCAAAGCCCCCTATCTGCTTTTCTTTAAGATTTCCTTTAATTCCTCTACTGAAAATTGATAACTGGTATTGCAGAAATGACAATGCATTTCAATCTCCTTGCCGTCATCAATCATTTCCTGAATATCTTTTCTGCCGATACTGATTAATGCTTTTTCCACACGCTCTTTGGAACAACTGCATTGAAACTTGGTTGGCATGGTATCTGTAAATTCCACATCCATACCTTCCAGAACGGTTTCCAAAATCTGTTCCGGTGTCATTCCTTTATCCAACATGCTTGTAACCGGTTCTAGGTTCGCAATATTTGCCTCTAGTTTATCCAATACTGCATCTTCAACAAACGGCATCACCTGAATGATAAATCCTCCCGCCTGTTTTACGGTATTGTCCTTCTCCATCAATACACCAAGTCCAACGGAAGATGGCACCTGCTCCGATGTTGCAAAATAATAAGTCAAGTCCTCTGCAATCTCACTGGTTGTTAAAATAGTGTCTCCAACATAAGGCTCTTTCAGTCCCATATCTTTGATAACACTTAATACACCTAAGCCCAATGCTTTTGCCACGTCTAATTTACCTTTTTCACTTGCCGGCAGAATCACCATTGGTTCTTCTGCAAATCCCTTCACGTTACCATGTACATCTGCTGTCACCGTAAGACCCTTAATTGGGCCATCGCATTGAATCTTAATGGTGAGCACGTCCTTATCATTCTTCATCATGCTTCCCATCATCGTTCCTGCTGTCAGAAGTCTTCCTAATGCAGCTGTTGCAACCGGGCTTGTCCCGTGTGCTGCACGTGCTGTCTCTACTACATCTCTTGTTGTTACTGCAAAGGCACGTACTTGGCTATTTGCAGCGGTTGCTCTTACAATATAATCACTCATGTTACTTTCCCTTCTATCTATATTATACAGTTTTGCCACATTCTCGTGCAACTACGTAAATACGCTCACTTTTTTCATGTGGAGCATTTTTTGTAAACTCATCGTATGCGGTTATATATTCCAAACCGGACCTTTCAATCAGTCCTTTTATTGCTTCCAAATCATAAGCCTTTTGGAAATGTGTTTCCTGATATTTTCGATATAAATCTGAATCCGACTCTCTAATAAATAAACTTAATTCATATTCATTTATCTGCTCATCTTCATAGTAATAATTATCCCAAATAAAGCTACAATCATCCCTATCTTCTGCAATCGTCTGATTGCCTAGCACTTCGCTATATTTGTAAACCGTGTTAAAATCAAAAATAAAGATTCCTTTCGGGTCCAGATAATTGTTTACCAATCGAAATACTTCTAACAGGTCTTCTTCCTCTGTAATGTAATTGATGGAATCACAGATACTGACAATGGCTTTTACGGTTCCATACAGTTCAAACTCACGCATATCCTGTAGGAGATATAAAATATCATGTCCGGATTCTGCACGTTTTCCCATCGCAATTTCCAGCATGTCCTCTGCATTATCAATCCCAAGCATGTCATAGCCTGAAGCAGCTAAAAGTTCGGTCATATTACCTGTTCCGCACCCCAAGTCTAGCACAAGACCATCATGAATACCATATTCTTTTAAAAGTCCAACTAAATACTCTGCCCATTCTTCATATGGAATGTTATCCATAAAGGTATCATAGACAGAAGCAAAACTCGTGTATGCGTCCATAAACTTACCTTTCTTGTTAGAAATACTTATCTAATGAATTGTAACACAGAATTGTAAATAAGTCCAATAAATGAAAATAGACACATTCCGTGTCTATTTTCGATCATTTTTCATATCTTCTAGAATACGCCTATAGGACTAATGTCTAGTGGTTTCATAATCACTCCTCACTTATTTTACAAAAATATCGATTCACTGCATTCATGGCAAAATATCCAAGACCTTTATGCATTTGCCAATCATTATTAAAATCTAATCGATTCACTTCATACTCAGCCATGTTTTTGATTTCATCTTCTGGAATTCTATCCTTCGCAAAAAAACGAATGCTTTCAGCCATACTTTCCACAAATGCTTCCACTGTTTCTTTATCTCTGTTTATAATCATGGATATTCAGCTCCTTTCCACCTAAAATATACGCTTTCTTTGGGTATATTATATCACACAATTCTTGTTTGTGAATACAAATTTGTTTTACGCTTGTGCTTTTGCAAAATTCCTCTAATACAGCACTTTTCTTGATATTTCCCAAAAAATACTGTTGCATTAAATATGTAGGTTTTGTATCTGTTGTGACTCCTGCGGTAATATCATAACCATGCATATTTTGATTCATATAGTTTAACCGATTGTCAAATACAAATTCTGCAAATTTCATATCATATTTGGGAAAATAACAGTATTTGACCCCTTGTTCTAACCACTCATACGGACAAAACTCAAAAACTATTATAACTGGTATATTATCACCCAACAAATTACTATTACTGTATTTTATTATATTACTAACATACCTTTCTGTATTTTCTATGCTATTAGACAAATAAAATCCATTTCCAAAATCTAACGAAATACCCACATTGAAGTTTGCTTTTATTCCCAACTCACAAATACTTCGCCATCCAGATAATGTTGTTCCATGATACCATGTTGTGTTTTTAAAAAATTTTAATTCTTTTGCAGTCATTTCTCTTGTCACCCCCTATTTGCTTTGATACAACTCCATGGTTACAAACAAATTGCGCAAAATGCAATCATAGGCATCCTACCTCCGTTCTTCAGTTTTCATCAAATTGAAATTCTCTAACTGATACGTCTTGAAATTCAGATGTGT
>JAZRQP010000029.1:0-1588 GCA_045649885.1 Faecalimonas sp. | reverse complement strand
TCAAAGGATTATCAGCATTTTGAGAAAAGATAATTTGTTTTATTGCGAATATAATTATTGTATTTGCAATAAAATGATTTTACCTTCGGCCAGTTTAGTGCAAGCTGTCTTGAAACCATTGCTGAAGAACGATTTGGTAACGCAAGATGGTGATGCGTATTGGGTGTATGATTACTTTTTTGGAGTGGTTGACTAAGAGTTATTAAATAATTTATAAGATGTTACTATTGTCCGCAATTTTTAGTGGACAGTAGTGTATTTATATAAAAGATGAAAAATGTCATGCCTTTTCTGAAATAAAGAATGAAATCTATTGATTTTCTGCCACATATTTGTAATGTCCATTATCCGGCATATAAACAGGGTTATGCGAGGTGGCTACATTTCTTAATTTACCATCTTTCACTAGTTTCAGAAGAATACGATGAGCGGTAGGCTTCACTTGTGTACACAAAACCTCGAATTGATTACGGGTTAAAGTTTCGTGCGTTTTGAAATACTCCGTTAACTTTTGGTCAATTTCTTCTTCTGTCATTTCTGCGGAATGTATCTTGGTTTGTGAACGCTGGATTTTCTGATTCCGTAAATGCTTCTTCAATTCATTGTCTGCTCGATAAGATACCGATTTGAATTCCACGTTTTCCGAACGGATAGATCGGGGAGTGCGCACTTCCTCCTTGCATTGCAGGTTTACTTGGAAATAGCCAATGCCCTCCAAATGAACTTTACTTCCATCACCTAAATGTTTAGCCAGTTTATCACCCAAGGCAATCAGAACAGCTTTGACATCGGTAATGGTCAGCGAACATTCGTTTTGAATTTCTTCGGCCAGTTCATTGGTGGAAATTCGGTTACTGGATACTACACGGGCATGGTATCTTTTCTTGTTGGTTCCTTGTGAATTGGGGTTGCGGTAAAAATCATATTCTATAGGCATGATGCATCGGTTTAAAGTGAATCACAAAGATAGTTATTCTAATGTAAATGTGCAAACGTTTTTATCGATTCATTCTAGTGATATGATTGGATTACTTTTGTTAATCATTTGATTTACTATAGTGAAACAATCGATTCGTTATAGTGAAACGATAAAGATGTGTCTGCATTTTTATGAAAAGAAACGTTGGATTCTGTTTAGTTGTAAAGACGCTCAATTAGATTGGGTTTGTTATAGAATATTTGATATCAGATTTGGTTGCTTTTCGTGGAAGCAATGTGGTGAATATGGGACGAATGTTATGAAAACTTTTAATTTTGCATGCATACTTTTCGTTTCGTTTGCTTTGTTACCTAAAGAAGAAATCGTAACTTTGTACTCCATATAGGTTAAAAATATATGAGAAAAGGTTTTGATAACGAAAAGTATCTCAAGATACAGTCCGAACGAATCAAGGAGCGTATCGCTCAGTTCGGTGATAAGTTGTACCTTGAATTTGGGGGTAAATTGTTTGATGACAACCATGCCAGCCGTGTGTTGCCAGGTTTTCTTCCGGATAGCAAGTTGCGTATGCTCATGCAACTCAGTGATTATGCAGAGATTGTTATGGTCATCAGCGCACTCGACATTGAAAAGAACAAAATGCGCAGT
>JAZRQP010000028.1:0-19785 GCA_045649885.1 Faecalimonas sp. | reverse complement strand
TAAGAAGGTTCTTGTGTTCTCTGCATTCTCCGATACAGCAGACTATCTCTTCGAGAATGTCAGCACCTTCGTGAAAAAGAAATACGGCCTGGACACTGCTCTTATTACTGGTAGTGTTGAAGGTAAGTCTACAATCAAGGGACTTAAAGGCACACTGAACAATATCCTTACTTGCTTCTCTCCTGTATCCAAGGGCAGAGACATCCTGATGCCAGGAAGTAAGCAGGAAATTGATATTCTGATTGCCACAGACTGTATCTCCGAAGGTCAGAACTTGCAGGACTGCGACTACCTTGTGAACTATGACATTCACTGGAACCCAGTTCGCATCATTCAGAGATTTGGTCGTGTAGACCGTATCGGTAGTAAGAACTCCTGCATCCAGTTGGTAAACTTCTGGCCCGATATGAATTTGGATGAATACATCAATCTGAAAGCACGAGTTGAGACTCGAATGAAGATTTCTGTTATGACTTCCACGGGTGATGATGACCTTATCAATCCAGAGGAAAAGGGAGACCTTGAATATAGAAAACAGCAACTTAAGAAATTGCAAGATGAAGTGGTTGATATTGAAGAGATGTCTAGTGGAATCTCCATTATGGATTTGGGACTAAATGAATTCCGACTTGACTTGCTTGAATATATTAAGACTCACGATGATTTGAAAAAGAAGCCGTTTGGTTTGCACTCGGTTGTTCCTGCTACCGATGAACTGCCGGAAGGTGTTATCTTCGTTTTAAAGAATCGCAACAATGGTGTCAATATCGATAACCTGAACCGAATCCATCCATTCTATATGGTTTACATCGGTGTGGAAGGTGAAATCATTTGCGATTATCTGAACCCGAAGAAACTGCTGGATACAATGAGGTTGTCTTGTAGGGGCAAGAGCGAACCTATTAAGGAAGTTTATCAGAAGTTTAATGACGAGACTAACGATGGCAGAGATATGACAGATATGTCTTGCCTATTGTCTGATGCAATTACTTCCATTATTGATACCAAGGAAGAGAGCGATATTGATAGTCTGTTCAAGGCGGGTGGTACATCAGCACTGATGTCTGCTGTGTCTGGTTTGGATGACTTTGAACTTATTTGCTTCCTTGTTGTGAAGTAAGGTGGTGTGCGAATGTTAGGATTACCGAAGACCACAGATTTTAATAAACGAATACCAAAAGAAAAGTTCTACGAGAACTTGAATGTAACACCTACGGTGAAGAAGTACTTTGTTGACCAGATAAAGGTTATTTATTGGAGAAATAAAATTGCTTCTTCTACCACAAACCTTGCACCAGGAACCACAGTGACGGAAATAGAAGTCTTTGAATTAAGACTCAAGACCAATATTTTGGACGAAGCAGTCCTTCGCCAGATTGATAAAGAAATTCCGTATCACATCATCTTTCTTTTGGAGTATGAGGGCAAGTATCAAGCATGGACCGCTTACAAAGAAGCATCTTCTGGAAACACTGCTTTTAAGGTGAACCAGTATTATCATACCGACTGGCTGTCTGAGGACGAACTTCCTCTGAAACTGGAAGGTTTGAATGTGGATACCGTTTATGAGAACTTTGTTTATCAGATTGCAGGAGACACCTTGCAAGCAGGAGATAACGAATCCTTGCAGGATGTTGTGGAACGAGATGAGAAGATAAAGAATCTCAAAAAGCAGATTGAAGTGCTGCAAGCGAAAATACGTAAGGAAAAACAGTTGAATGTTCAGGTGAAACTGAACAGTGAATTGAAGAAATTAAAGATAGAATTAGAGGTGCTTTAATGTCGGTTGAACATTATCAAAGAACAGTCAATACTCTTGATAGAGAGATTGCTGAATTAGAGAAAAAGAAATCTGCTGCTGAAAAGAAGGTTGCAGAGGGAGAGAAAAAGGCTGCAAGTGTTTCTATCAGCAAAAATGCTTCTGCCAGTACAATCAAAAGTAAGTTAAAACAGATAGAGAAATATAGGGCTGATGCAGTTAAAGCATCTACCGAGAGTGCTTCACTTGCCAAGAAGATTGCTGATAAGCGAAAGAAACGAAACGATGCGGCTATACATCTGCAAAAAGAAGAACAGAAAGTTCAAAAAAAGCAGGATAGGGCAACGAAGCAAATGCAACAGTCTTATGAACGACGGATTGAAGAATTACAATCTCGCATTATTCCAACTGTAACTGCCACAAGTGAAACGGAGGAAGAAAATTTGCCTGAATACGATGTTTTTGTTTCCCATGCTTGGGAGGATAAAGAAGACTTTGTTGACGATTTTGTGGATGCTCTTACAAATTTGGGTATTAAAGTGTGGTATGATACGACTCAAATCAAATGGGGTGATTCTATGAGAGAGCGAATAGATGATGGCTTAAGGAAATCCCGATTCGGTGTTGCAATTTTATCACCTAACTACATTGCAGAAAACAAGTATTGGACGAAAGCAGAGTTGGATGGTTTGTTTCAACTTGAAAGTGTGAATGGCAAAACACTCCTACCAATATGGCATAATCTGACAAAGCAACAAGTTATGAATTATAGTCCAATTATTGCTAACAAAAAGGCTATGACTACCGCTTTAATGACGGCACAAGAGATTGCAGAGGAATTGCTAAATCTGATTCCTCCGAAAGAAATGGAGGTGTTGCTATGAATAAAATGAGTTTGGCAGAAATGATAACATATTCTACTGTTTTGATACGATGTGAATATTCAAACGGGACATCAGGAAGCGGTACGGGATTTATTATCAATCTGTGTCCCAATAAAGAAAAAAACACTTGCATTCCTGTTTTGATTACCAACAATCATGTTGTTGCCAATAGTGTAAAGACTGTTTTTGAATTTTGCAAAGCAGATGAAAATGGAAATCCAATTGACACTCAACCATTTGTTTTTACTTATCAAGGAAATGCTTGGATTCATCATCCAGATAGTTCTGTGGATTTGTGCTGCTTGTTATTAGCAGAAGCATTGACAGAATTGCAAAAAAGTAATACGAGAGTGTTCTATATTCCGTTGGAAACAGATTTAATCCCGAGTCGGGAAAACTTGGCAGACCTTTCTGCTATGGAAGATGTAGTGATGGTCGGATATCCAATAGGATTGTCTGATACTTATAATCACAAACCAATCATTCGTAGAGGTATCACATCCAGTCATCCAAAGAAAGATTATCAAGGCAAAAAAGAAACTTTGCTTGATATGGCTTGTTATCCAGGGTCAAGCGGTTCGCCAGTTTTTGTGTTGAACCAGGGAACGTATACTACTCCAAGAGGAGTTACTGTTGGTAATCGAATATACTTGCTTGGAGTGCTGTATGGTGGGCACGAGTTTAATGCACAAGGAGTTTTGCATTTTTCTAATTTGCCAAATGTGCCGGTGCCGGTTACTCGTATACCTATAAATCTTGGAATAATGATAAAAGCAGAAAGAGTTCTTGAATTTGAGAATCTGTTTAAGGGTAGATAATGGAGGAAATGTAATGGACAAAATGAGAATGGAGTCGTTGGATATGACGATACAGAATATTGAGAAAATAGGGGCATTGTTCCCGAACTGCATCACCGAGACTGTTGACGAAAATGGAAAATTGAAAAAGACAATCAATTTTGACCTTTTGAAGCAGATGCTTTCCGGTGATGTGATTGAAGGAAGTGAAGCATACGAATTTACTTGGGTAGGTAAAAAGGCAGCCATTGTGGAAGCAAACAAACCTATTCGCAAGACCCTTCGTCCTTGTAAGGAAGACAGTGTGAACTGGGATACAACCGAGAATCTTTACATTGAGGGGGACAACCTTGATGTGTTGAAACTATTACAGGAGAGTTATCTTGGTGCTGTCAAGATGATTTATATTGACCCCCCTTACAATACAGGTAATGACTTCATCTATCGAGATGACTTCAAGCAGAGTGCAGACGAATATGAAGACGACCTTGGTGTATATGACGAGGACGGAAACCGTATGTTTAAAAATACCGATTCTAATGGTCGCTTTCATTCTGATTGGTGTTCTATGATTTATTCTAGGCTGATGTTAGCACGAAATCTTCTTTCAGAAGAGGGAATAATCTTCATATCTATTGATGATAACGAAGTTCATAGTTTAAGAAAAATCTGTGATGAGGTTTTTGGAGCACATAATTATTTGAATCAGTTTGCTTGGGTATCTAATATTACAGGAAGACAAATATCAGGATGTGGTGCAGCAAAGACTTGGGAAAGTGTTTTAGTATATTGCAAGAATATTGCTTTTTCCTATGGTTTGAATGTGGATATTTCTTTTGCGAAAGAAAAAATGCCTGACTCTTACAAGGGGTTTAATAAGGATATTCGTACAGATAGCAGAGGTCCATTTGCAATTGGCGATACCCTTTATAACCACAATAGAAAATTTAATGAAGAGACTCGTCCTAATCTTGTGTTTTCTATTTTCTATAATCCACAGACAGAAGAAATTACGACTGGTGATATTGGAGAGGAGAAACCTGGATTTGTTGAACTTCCTCCTCATTCAAATGGTGATGGCACTCATAAATATCATGCTTGGAGATGGTCAAAACAAAAGATTGCGAACGAGAGTTATGACCTTATTGTTTTGAAAACATCCAAGGGTGGATATGAAATTTACACCCGTATTCGTGAGTTTAATAATACATTATTGAAAGATATAATAACAAACATTTCCAATGGTGATTCGGAAGTGCAAAGGTTATTTGATGGAAAGAAGTTTTTTGATTATCCAAAATCCGTTGATTTGCTCAGAACTTTTATTGGAGCAATTCGCGACAAAGATGCAATCATTATGGACTTTTTTTCGGGTTCAGGAACAACTGCCCATGCTGTTGTACAGCAAAATGCAATTGATGGAGGAAACCGCAAATTCATTATGGTTCAACTGCCTGAACCATGTGATGACACTAGTAACGCCTATAAAGCAGGATTCAAAACAATCCCTGATATTGCAAAAGAGAGAATTCGCAGAGCAGGACATAAAATCAAGGAGAGTAATCCATTAACAACCCAACATCTTGATGCAGGTTTTCGTGTATTCAAACTTGATGATTCTAATATGAACAATGTGTTTTACTCTTCTGATGAATATTCTCAGGACTTATTGTCTATGTTGGAATCCAATGTTAAGGCAGACAGAACCGACCTTGACCTTCTGTTTGGTTGCTTGCTTGAATGGGGACTTCCTCTGTCTCTGCCTTATGCTTCCGAGACCATTGAAGGTTACACTGTGCATACCTACAATGACGGAGACCTTATTGCTTGTTTTGACGAGAATATTCCTGACAGTATCATCAAGACCATTGCAAAGAGACAACCGCTTCGTGCAGTGTTCCGTGACAGCAGTTTTGCAAGCAGCCCTTCTAAAATTAATGTTGGTGAAGTGTTTAAACTGTTAGCACCTGACACTAGAGTGAAAGTTATTTAATGTGGAGGAGAGGTCGTGGAAGAAAAGATGAAATTTGTAGAGGAATATATCGCCAAATTGCAAAATGCAATCGACTCCAAGGATAGTAAAGCGGCTGAACGTTTACAAGATGAAATAATTGGTATTTTTGATAGTGAGATAGATAATATCCGTGGCTTGCTTGACAATTACTCTTATGGCACATCCGTTAATTTTTTGAACGATGCTGAAATGTTGAGGGGAAAACTTACAAACTACAAATTAAATTTGCAAAGTGGACTATATTTTTCGAAAAACAATCAAAACGGAGTAAATGTCACACAACAAGTTACACAGCAAGTACAAAATGAAATAAGATTATCTTTTGAGCAAGTCATTTCTCATATTCAAGAATTGCCTCAAAACAACCTTTCTGATGAAGAAAAGGATATTTTGTGTGGAAAACTAACAGCAATAGAAATGTCTAAGGATAAGAAAACTCGTTGGGAAAAGGTACAAGATACTCTCAAATGGATTGCAGAAAAAGGTATTGAAATTGGTGTTGCGGCATTGCCGTATATTGCTAAGGCACTAGAAGGAGGAGGGGCATAATGAAACTACAATTCAAGCATCAAAAATTCCAAGCAGATGCTGCGAAGGCCGTGGTGGATGTTTTTGCAGGTCAACCATATTTGACGCCTTCTTATATGATGGATAGAGGTTCCGGAATGTATCAGCAGACCCTTACCGAAGAAGAGGACTTCACAGGTTGGTCTAATGCGAAACTTGTCCCTGAACTTAATGACCGTCTGATTCTAGAACATATTCAGAAGGTTCAAAGAGCAAACTTGATTGCACCGTCTCAGAAAATGGAAGGTCGTTTCAACCTTACCGTGGAAATGGAGACTGGTGTTGGTAAAACATACACCTACATCAAAACGATGTATGAACTGAACAAGCACTACGGTTGGAGCAAATTCATTGTTGTTGTTCCTTCGGTCGCTATCCGTGAAGGTGTCTACAAATCTTTCCAGATGACACAGGAACACTTTGCAGAAGAGTATGGTAAGAAGGTTCGATTTTTCATCTACAACTCTGCACAACTTACGGAGATTGACCGTTTTGCATCGGATAGTTCTATTAATGTAATGATAATCAATTCTCAGGCATTCAATGCCAAAGGCAAGGATGCTCGTAGAATTTACATGAAACTTGACGAGTTCCGTTCTCGCAGACCGATTGATATTATCGCCAAGACAAATCCGATTCTGATTATTGACGAACCTCAGTCTGTTGAAGGAACTCAGACCAAGGAGCGACTCAAAGAGTTTAATCCTTTGATGACACTCCGTTATTCTGCTACCCATAAGTCAGATAGTATCTATAATATGATTTACCGTCTGGATGCTATGGAAGCATACAACAAGCGATTGGTTAAGAAAATCGCTGTTAAAGGCATCACCGAAACTGGAAGCACTGCTACCGAAAGTTATGTGTATCTGGAAGGTTTGAACCTTTCCAAAGCAGACCCGACTGCTACCTTGCAGTTTGACTTCAAGGGTGCAACAGGCATCCGTAAGAAATCTATGAAGGTTGGCATCGGATTCAATCTTTATGATAACTCCGGTTATTTGGATGAATACAAGAACGGTTTTGTAGTTAAGGCGATTGATGGACGAGATGACTCCGTTGAATTCCTAAACGGTATCAAAATCTATGCAGGTGATGTTATCGGTAAGGTAAGCGAGGAACAACTTCGCCGTATCCAGATTCGAGAAACTATACTTTCTCACATCCAAAAAGAAAGAGAACTCTTCTACAAAGGCATCAAGGTTCTGTCTCTGTTCTTCATTGACGAAGTTGTGAAATATAAGCAGTACGATAAAACAGGACAACCTTATAACGGTATCTATGCCGATATATTTGAAGAAGAGTATGCGGATATCGTTGGCAATATGCAGTTGGAACTTGGTGATGATGACTACATCAAATACCTGAATATGATTACTCCTTCTTCCACCCATGCAGGTTACTTCTCAGTGGATAAGAAGGGCAAGATGATTGACTCCAAGGTTGGCAAGAAAGAAACATCTTCTGATGATATCGATGCTTACGATTTGATTATGAAGAACAAAGAACTCCTTCTGGACAGGAATCCGAAGAAGTCTCCTGTTCGTTTCATTTTCTCACACTCTGCGCTCCGTGAAGGTTGGGACAACCCGAATGTATTCCAGATTTGCACCTTAAAGCAGAGCAGTAGTGATGTTCGTAAGAGACAGGAAGTTGGTCGTGGTCTTCGCCTTTGTGTCAATCAAGACGGGGAAAGAATGGATGTCAATGCACTAGGCAATGATGTTCACAATGTCAATGTACTTACCGTTATCGCAAGCGAAAGTTATGACAGTTTCGCAAAGGGATTGCAGACTGAAATGGCAGATGCTGTTGCAAACCGTCCGAAAGCAGTTACACCTGAACTGTTTATAGGCAAGACCATTACAGATTCACAGGGCAATACCGATGTTATTACTGATGATGTTGCAAGGGAAGTATGGCTTGGTCTTCGCACGGAAGGTTACATTGATAAACAAGGCTTACTTACCGATAAATACTACGAGGATAAGGCAAACGGTGAAATCAAACTTGCCGATGAAGTAGCAGGTTCTACCGAATCTATTCTTGGCATCATTGATACCGTTTATGATGGTAAGGCAATGCAGCCTGAAAATGCTCGTAGTAATAATGTTGAACTTCAGGTCGATTCTGATAAATTGGCAATGCCTGAGTTTAAAACACTTTGGAATCGCATCAATTCCAAGTCCGTTTATGTGGTTGACTTTGATACGGACGAACTTGTTAGAAAGTCCATCGCATCTTTGAATGCAAAACTTCGCGTTTCCAAGATTTACTTCAAGGTAGAGACCGGACAAATGGATGCTATCAAATCAAAAGAGGATTTGGAATTGGGCAAGGCATTTAAGATTGAAGAATCGAAATCATATAACAATGCGACACAAATTGCTGTAAATAGCGGTGTGAAATATGATTTGGTTGGAAAACTTGTAGACGCAACCGGTCTTACCAGAAAAGCCATTATTCAGATTCTTACAGGAATTGAAAAGGCTGTTTTCGACCAGTTCAAAGATAATCCGGAAGAGTTTATTATTAAAGCAGGAAGCCTTATTAATGATGAAAAAGCAACAGCAATTATTGAACATATCACATATGATGTTTTAGATGAGAAGTACGATACGAACGTGTTTACTGCACCGACTATCAAAGGTAAATTGGGTGTGAATGCTATTAAGGCAGACAAACATCTGTATGACCATGTTGTATATGATTCTACAAATGAAAAAGCATTCGCAGAAAGTTTGGATATTAGTAGCGATGTTGCAGTATATGTAAAATTGCCAGATGGATTCTATATTTCTACACCAGTTGGTCATTATAATCCAGACTGGGCAATCGCTTTCTATGAAGGTAATATCAAACACATTTATTTTGTTGCAGAAACAAAGGGCTCTATGAACTCTATGCAACTCCGAATGATTGAAGAGTCTAAGATTCACTGTGCAAGAGAGCACTTCAAGGCAATAAGTAATGGTAATGTTGTTTATGATGTGGTGGATAGTTATCAGTCCTTACTTGATAAGGTGATGAAATAAAATGATTAGAATTGTTTGTTGAAACCTTATCTGCGATTGGAAAAATCAAATCATAATTCTTGCAGAAAGGAGTATCGCTTATGGCAAAAAGAAGAAGGAAAGGGAAAAGAAAAAGTACTAAATGCCCAGAACCATTTAATACATTGCTTGATTTGCTTGCCGGAGCAATTATGAATATGATTGCTAATAGGATGGAACGAAAATATCATTATCGAAAGCGTGGAGTTCCTAATCCTTATCGCGCGTCAGCAATTGGTCTGTCGACAGGTAGGCTGAGAAAAACGGAGGACATTATTAGGCTTGGCGGATTCCTGGGTGCAATGGGAGCGTTTGACCCAGATGATACAGAAACTAATCCTGATACTTATACTTCTAAAACAAGTAGAACTCCTAAAAGCAATACTACGTGGAAGAGTGAGAAAACCAGTGTTTCATCTTCCGCAGAAAGCAACAATAAGTATGCTTGGAGAATGAATTGTCAGGATGGTAGTGCCTATGGTATATATCCTGAAGATTATGAAACGATGGAAGCATACAATAAAGCACTGTTTGATGCGTTTGTAATCGATGATATAGACGAAAACGAAGACACGGAAGTACCTTACATGTTTGAAGACACAATACAAAAGGACAACAAAGATGATGTATGTGGAAACTTCACGAGTAAGATTTAAGTTTCAATAGACTAACTTTAATTGTAGAAAGTAGGTGCGTGGTTTGGGGATTTTTAGTAGCAAAATAGAACTAAATAAAAAGATTAAGGAACAGGAAGGTCAGATAAATCGGCTGGAGATTGAAAAAGAGGCGCATTTAAAAGAGATGGCCGAGTTGAAAGAGCAAGTCGCAAAGGTCACAAAAAAGAACAGAGAATATGAGAATAAATATGTTCATACTAATTTGGAGTGTGAATTCTGTTATACTACGCTACAAACAAACTTTGAGTATTGTCCTAAGTGTGGAAAGAAGATTGCAAAGACCAAAGCAACAGAAGTGGCTAAAACAAATACAAGCATCTTTCGGACAGAAGTGGACGGGAATTATCTCCTGATAAATCAGTACAATGGATTTGGAGATAAGAAAATAGTAATTCCATCATCTATAAACGGAAAGCCTGTAATCGGTATTTGGAACGGCGTATTTGAAAATTGTGTTGAGTTAGAAGAAGTAATATTTGAAGAGGGTTGTAAGTACATAGGGAAAAGAGTATTTGCTAATTGTACGAAGTTAAAAAAGGTGCGATTACCTAAAAGTTTATTGGAAATAGGTGATTCAGCATTTAGTGGCTGCGCGATTGAAGAACTTGCGGTGCCACCAAATGTAAAGGTAATCGGTTCTTATGCGTTTTCAAGCCGTAGTTTGAAAAGAATAATATTGCCTGAAAAATTGAAGTATATAAGTGCAGGAATGCTATCGTCTACATCTCTCGAAAGCATAGATATTCCACAAAGTGTTGTTCATATTGGTTATTCTGCTTTTTCGAATTCCAAATTAACAGAAGTTGAATTACCACGTAATTTATATTCCATTGAGAAATATGCATTTGATATTCCATGTTTATCTAAGATAACAATTCATTCTAATGTAAAGATAATTAGTCAAGATATATTTGGGATGTTTAATAAAGCAGCAAAACCTACTATATACTGTTCGGCTGGCTCTAAAGGGCTTTTGTATGCACGTAAGTATGGATTAAGTTGTAGTGAGATTCCATCACAGCCTGCAGTAAATGTACAAATATGTTCAAGCAGTATTATTTTAGTACTAGGCTCTTTGAAAAAAGGTGAAAATCTTGCCGAGTGGTATCGTTACTTCGGAATGAACAAAGCAGAAACCTGGTCATGGGATATTCAGGGTTGGAATAGGTTATATATTGGGAAATATATGAACATGGATGATGCACTTTGTATGAGAAGAACAATACAAAACTTCGTAAATGCTCATAGTGATTGGTCACGTCCTGGCGCATGTTGTACGCTACAAGAACTCAGTGTTTGTAAACATTGGGGAGAGTCTGCTGTCTAGAGTTTTGAATCAATTCTTATGTAGTATATATAAAGAGAACATATAAATTAATGACAAGAATATACAAGATGAATGTTAGGAGCGGTTTCTATGGGATTATTTGATTTTGATGGAGATGGAAAAACCTCCATGGGTGAAAAATGGATTGCATACAATATTTTTAAAGAATGCACCAAAGAAGATGACGATGATGACTCTTATCTTTACGATGATGAAGAAGATTATAGTTGGAGAGAGTTTTGTGATGATGGGTCTGATTATGGTATCTCACCTGAAGATTATGAGGAAGAATGGGAGTATGAAGAGGCACTAGAAGAAGCAAAGTATGCATGGCGAGAAGATTGCGAGGATGGGTTGGAGTACGGATTAGCCCCGGAAGATTACGAAACGTCTGAGGAATACGAAGAAGCATTGAATGAAGCCAAGTACGCATGGCGTGATGAATGCGAGGATGGGGTGGAGTATGGAGTCGACCCAGAAGATTATGAGACGGCTGAAGAATATGAAGAAGCATTAGAAGAAGTCAAATATGCATGGCGAGAAGATTGTGAAGATGGTTTCGAGTATGGCGTGGATGCAGACGATTACGAAACACTCGAGGAATATGAAGAGGCATTGTGTGAAGCAAAAAAAGAAACAGTATTAGCAGAACGTGCCGTCATAGCACCTGTTTCAGTGCAAGTTTCTGTTGGTTCCCATAATCCAAAGAAACATTCTGATGTTCACAAAGATAATCTCGAATGGCGGAAGAAATATTTTCGCACAGAAACATATGGATTAAATCTAAGAGATTATTTGGATGAAAGAGAATTTTTACGCGCACTATCTATCGCTCGTGAAGAGGCATTAGAGATAGCCCTGAATGATAAAAATATTTACTTTTATTGTGGGGTGATTTACGAAAACAATCCTTATCCGTATCATTATAGAACGAATGATTTAAATCTAAAGATTGGTGATAAGGTGATTGTTCCGGTGGGATATGATAACAAGGAGGTTGTTGCAGAAGTTGTTTCTGTGGAGCAACACACCCGGTTGACGGTACCGTATCCTGTGGAAAAATGCAAATTTATTATTAGAAAATGTGATGAATAATAAAATTATGGTATAATGTGAATAGGGTTTCAGTGTAAGGCAATAAAGTGGATGGTCTGCTTTATTGCTTTTTGATTAGACGAAAGGAATATTGAATTGTAATAATTTGTATAATTGACAAAAAAAGAAATTGGAATATAATAAAAGTGAAAAAATAAATTTCAAGTTTGTGAAGAAGGGGGAAGAATATATATGCTTTATGATTATATTGTTGCCAATTATGCAAAAGATGAACCAATCTTTCTAGCAGAACTTCCTGGAAAGTCTAAAGAGATTATTAGACAGGAAATGAAGAAACTTACAGATGAAGGAAAAGTGGAAAGATTATATAATGGCGTTTATTATCTTTCTTATCGAACGATTTTAGGTACAAGAGGAAAAGTTTCCATTGATAAATATGTAGAAAAAAAATTTTTGAAAGCAAACGGAAACACAACAGGATATATTACAGGAATTCAACTTGCAAACATGTTTGGCTTTACAACACAAAACCCGTCTTGCTATGAAGTGTGTTCTAATGAAGCATCTACTAAACAACGTAAATTGGAGATTGATGGAAGGCAAATCATTGTATATAAGCCGGTAGTGGATGTTTCAAAAGATAACAAAGGAACGTTACAATTCCTAGACCTTATGAGCACAATTGACAAGTATAGTGAAATTTGTGGTGAGGAGTTCTCGGCAAAATTAAGAGCGTTTATCACTATTGCGGGAGTGGATTTTGAATTAGTAAAGAGGTATATATCCTTGTTTCCGGATAGAGTGTACAGAAATATTTATCAAGGAGGTTTAATGAATGAATTGGTATAAAGAATATTGTTCTGAGTGGAAAGAGATAATAGAAACGGTGGCCAGAGAGTTGGGAAGAAGCGAGCAAATGGTTGAAAAAGACACTATTCAATCAATGTTTCTATATGAACTTGCCAAGTCAGAAATGCCTTTTGTGTTTAAAGGTGGAACATCATTATCCAAGGCATATGATTTGATTGACCGTTTTTCTGAGGATATTGATTTGTCAATGGATTGCAGACCGACACAATCGGAGCGTGCAAAGTCCAAGGAACTAATAACAAGCATTGCTGAGAGTCTGGGATTAATATTGAGTAATCCGGATGAGATTAAGTCTCGTTATGATTATAACAAATATGTGTTCAAATACGATTCCTTGTTTGCAGAAATTCCGTTGGAGATTATTATTGAAACCAGTTATTATCAGGAAGTATATCCAGTTAAAAAACATGTTGTGGGTAGTTTCGTTGGAAAGTTTTGTCGTGAAAGAGAGATTTTATTACCTATTCCTTTCGAAGCCGCAGAAGTGCTAATGAATGTTCAATCTATCGAAAGAACTTTTGTAGATAAGGTATTTGCTGTATGCGATTATAAAATTCAAAATATGCAAGATAGGGATTCTAGGCATTTATACGATATCTGTAAGTTGATGGGCCAAGTGAATTTAGATAAGGAATTGAGTGAACTGGTTGCAGAAGTTCGGGAAGATAGAATGCAGTCAAAGAATAATCCGTCTGCGCAACCAGAAAATAATATTCCGGAAATGTTGCAGGATATTATTAGTAGTAGATTTTATGAAGCAGATTATAAGAATGTTACACAGAAATTATTATATGAAAATATTTCCTATGACTATGCTGTTGAACAGGGAATTGCTATCGTGGCAAAATCGAATGTGTTCGAATATAGGAAACCGTCATTAAACACTAAGATTAAATCAGCGGGGTTGCGAAAGGGTGCAACTAATAGAAAACAAGGAACTGCTACTGATGAAGAAAGATTAATAGATGATGCTGGAGAAAGAAAAGGACCGGGTAGTAAACCTATAGATGAGAGATTATTTTAAATATGCGCCACAAATTCAAAAATATTTTCGATTTGTGGCACATATGAGAGCGTGGTTGCTTTGAAAGTACGAAAGTTAAAAGCATTAGAGTATGTAATTTATCATACATGCTACGGAGGAACTGGATAATATGGAAAAGTGGGAAAAAGTGTTTTATGATGATAAAGGAACTAAGGAGAACTACAGATTTCCTAGAAAATTAAACAAGGATAATGAATATTTTGAAGCGGTTCTCAAATTTATGGAGGTTTTGATTGAGGATTTAAGGACTAATGACATTGAACCAGCGTATATAGAAATTGCTGAAGAATACAAAAGTTTATTCGAAGATGTTCTCACAAGGTACTATGAAGGAAAAATAGTTGATGCATATAATATAATTGATGGGTTGATTAAAGAGTACAAGGAAAACAGTATCATTTTCTCCAAATTATCAAAGAGTTACTCTTTTAATTACTATGTAATTGAAAATAAGCAGTGGGATGAATTTATATTTTTCCGTGCGAGAACAGGTGACATCGAAAACGAGAACAAGAAAGATGTTTTAAAGCATACGCCGTTTGATATGATTTCAAAAATAGGAAGTTACCGTTTCAGTATTCCTGGACAACCTTGCTTATACTTGGCGAGTACATCTTATGCTTGTTGGATAGAAATGGGTAAGCCTTCCGATAGAGATTTTAATGCTGGTTGTATATTACTGAACAAGGATTATGAAATATTAAATCTATCCACAGATATTAGGGTGTTTTTGAACGCTATTTCTGATTTGAGAAAAGAAAGTGATAAACAGATGATGTTCAAATCATATTTACTATCTCAAGTAACTTCCTTCTGCGTTAAAGAAGAAAAAAGAAACTTCAAATCTGAGTACATAATTTCGCAAATGATAACTCTTGCGTGCAAATCAAATGGTATAGAGGGAATTTCTTATATCAGTAAAAGGGTATCTTCAAATGTGTTCGGACATAATATATGCATGAATTTAGCATTATTTGTTCCTTACGAACAAGGGAAAAAGTATTCTGGTATTATGGAGACGGAAATGAAGATAGGCATACCAGTAAATTATGCATATTTTGAGAAATTAAAAAGGGCACCATTATGCCTTTCGACAGTACCATTTGTTTATGAAAATTCACCATATTCAATCCAAATAGGTGATTTTGAAAATCAAAACCCTTATACAGAAACACATTTTTACGATTTTGATAAATACTTACGTCAAATTACATGGCGACAGCATTGAATAGAAAAAAGGAGTGAATAGAATGGCTATTAGTAAAGGTCTTATGTTGATAAAAGAACAATTTCCAGACAAAATTATTATAGACGAACAAATTGAAAAACAACCTAAAGGAAATCGGGGGATTTATGGATTGTTTGTTTTGAAAGGCGGTAGCGAAAAATGTGTATACATAGGCAAATCAGAAATTGTAAGTTCTCGAATTACAAATCATCTTTATAGAATAATAGATGGTGAACATGCGGTATCTCAATTAAATGAAGCATTTAACGATATAGACAGCAAGATTATATGCCGATTTTTGGAGCCTGTTGAGTACGAATTTGATAATTATTATAAAGATGCACAACGTCTTGCAAGTCGTGAGAGTCATTGGATTGATGAAAAGCAAAAACTAGATGAATGTTTAGAACAAGTTCCAGAAGGGAAAAGACCTAGCGTAGATTGGTGGAATGAGCAAAAAAAAACAAATAGCAAATAATAAATTTTAATTTGCGTATAAAAAATCATGGGCACAACACTTGACTTTATGTGAAATTGGTGTATATTGTAATGATTTAATTCTTTAGATTAAATGGGTGGATTTGGGGAGCGAAAGGAGAAAAAAGATGTATAATTTTGAGTATGTCGACAAGTCGATTTGGTCCCCGGCGAAAGAGAATGTGGAACGGATTTTACATGAGGTTCAAAATTTGGTCCGTCATAAGTTTACCTTCTCGTACACCTTTATCGGAAGTACAAGCAGAAACATAGTAACATGTGATTTTAGTTCTAATAAGGGTTTTGATTTTGATGTTAATCTCTACATTAATGATGATGACAACCAATATGAGGCGAAAGACCAAAAACACATTATTATGAATGCACTTAATCAAGTGGGGTGGAGATATGGGTATAGTAACTGCGAAGATTCTACAAGGGTGATTACAATGAAAGTGAAGGATTCGCCATTTTCAAGGATACTTCATAGTTGTGATATCGCCATTGTTAATGACTATTTTGATAAAAATGGTAAGCCAAGACAGGAATATATCTATTTCAATAAAAAGCAACAGACATACCAATGGAGAGACCAACCAGAAGGATATCATCTTGAGAAAAAGATTGATTGGTTAAAAAAGAAGTCTCTATGGGATGAAGTTCGGAATGTGTATTTATATAAGAAAAATACAAATACAAATCCAGATAAACATTCTCGGTCTTTGTTTGCAGAGGCAGTCAATGAGGTATGTCATCGAAATGGTTATATTAAATGAGACAACTTTTCTCAATATTGGCCTTGTGCCACGGTTCTCATAGACGCATAATTGAGCCACAAGATTAACTATATGCCGAGGGATAAACTGATTATCCCGTAAGAGATATCGGGATTGGCAAAAACAATATTGTTTAGGAGATAGAAAACCCATTAAATCGACACGGAGTATCTAATTGCTTTTCGTGATGCTTATAATATATGTCTTGGGTTAGATAATAAAGGTTGCACTTTTAATACATAACACCTTGAATGAATGTCTTTGCATTTTATTTACTTTACGAAAAGCATACAAACCAAATAAGAACAAAATCTAATTTTTAAGGCGATTAGGATTTTAGAGTGTGACAATACGTAAGATTTGACTGTTTTACTATATAGTAAAATGGTCATTTTTTACGTGTATCGGAAGGCTGTTGGAGGCTATTAATTTGAGGCATATTGTAGGTTCTTGTTATTTCTGTTTCTTCTTATAATAATAACTCATTCATATATCCCGCCTCGCACCCCTCAAAAAATTTATTCCCTTTTTAAAAAAAGACGAAAAATCAATCATAATACTATAAAGATTATTTTTTGAAAGGGGGTGCCTTGCTTGAAAAACTCAACACATAGCGCAGAGGAATTGTTGCAGTTAGCCATTGAATGTGGTAGAATCACGGAGGAAGAACTGCTCGCGTATGCAGATATGAAAGAAAAGCAACGGTACCTCCAATTGCACAAATACACAATCTGGGAGGGACAAAATGGACGATGGTATACATACCTGCCTACATCTGATGGTGGGCGACGGCTAGTAAAGAAGAGTACTAGAAACAAAATCGAAGCGGAAATTGTGACATATTGGCGGGGTCAAATAGAAAACCCTACTATTGACGATGTGTTCAATGAGTGGAATGACAGACGCTTAAAGTTGAAGAAAATTAGCCCAACATCGCATAGTCGAAACAAACAGTACTATAACAGACACTATGGTGAATTCGGAAAACGAAAAATCAAATCTACTACGTGGAATGACTTCAGTGATTTTTTGGAAGAGCAAATTCCTAAATACGACCTAACAGCCAAAGCATTTGCTGGCTTAAAGGGTGTCACGATGGGACTTTTGAAACAGGCGAAAAAACAAGAATTCATTAACTTTGATTTTATAACTGGTATGGCACGATTAGATATCTCAGATAACGACTTTGCGAAACGCGTGAAAAATGATGATGAAGAGGTTTATGATGATGTTGAATTCGCGCAAATTGTACAGTATTTGATGGCGAATTTAGACTTGCACAACATGGGTATTTTACTGATATTTTTGACTGGCATCCGTGTAGGGGAACTCGTGACATTGAAATGCAGCGACTTCGACGGTAACGCAATAGCCATCCGACGAACAGAAACGCGCATTAGATATCCGGGCTACTCGGTCTTTGAAGTGAAGGATTTTCCAAAATCAAAAGCCGGGGTCAGAACAGTTATTGTACCCGAAGAATACGGATGGTTGATATCAAAACTGTTATTAGAAAAAACAGGAGATGACTTCATTTTTACGCGCACCGATGGAAGCCGGTTGTCTACCAGTTGCATCAGAAAACGTTTATCAACCATCAACAAAAAACTTGGCATCACTCAGAAATCGCCTCACAAAATACGAAAAACATTTGCTTCCATTTTGTTGGATAATAAGTTAGACAACAGGTTAATCACTGAACTAATGGGGCACACTGATATCATGTGCACAGAAAACCACTATCACCGCAACAGGCGAAACATTGAAATGAAGTCCGAGATAATCAACAATATACCTGAATTTCGGGCGTTGTAAGGGCGGAAAATAAAAAAGGTAATCAAAGGTAATCAAAATTAAAACGGAGAAACCCTATAAAATCAAGGGATATAGGGTTCGGCGCGCGGGTTCAAATCCCGCCTTCTCCGTTTAGAATCGGCAATTAAAAAATTGCCGATTCTTTTGTCTTATTTAAACTTTTAATTATCACATCTTGCGATGCATTTTATCAGACAGGCAGTTGTCAGTAACGTAAGTGAAAAAGAAAATACGAGTAAGCCAACCAGTATCGCGCCGATTACGCTGGTAGCGGCCACGTCGATTATCAAAAGTATGGCAGCGAACAATACGCTTCCTAAAATGCCGAACAAAAGAACTGACAACACAGAGCATAAAGTTCGGCAAGCAGTAGAAGCTTGCGTCAAGGAAATTGCAATCAATGTTACAGCAAGATAGACAAGGGCAATTATGATAACACTTGCTAACAGTACAGGTGGTATAGTTATCACAGCAGTGATTTGGAGAAATGCTGCAATAATGCCTAGAATTAAACTTGCTACAATTGCAATTCCGGTACAATTGAATTTTGTTTCACAATTTGAACATGTCATTTATTATTCACCTCCTTCTATAATATATGAATAGCTTAGAAAATAAGTGAAAAGAGTATGGCATATATTGATGAAGAGATGATAGAAAACACAATATTTAGAGGTGGAAAAAATAAGGCAAAAAAAAGCTGAAAAATTTAAAAAAAGAGTGTTGACAATTAAAAATAAATTGTGATATTCTTGTAAAGCACTCACAAAACAAACGCTTTAAGTAAAAAAATAAAAAAACTTAAAAAAGTTGTTGACAAGGGCTTGGTTGGTGTGATATTCTAACTAGGCTGTCGCAAGAGAGCAGATAGAACATTGATAATTAAACAATAGATGACAATAAACGAATTCCTGAAAATTTCTAAGAGAAAATTCAAGAACAGACAGTTAATGTCGAACCTAAAAACAGTAAAGTAAGGTAAAATTGCTAGCAAGTGATTTTGACCAGAAACAAACACTTTTAACGAGAGTTTGATCCTGGCTCAGGATGAACGCTGGCGGCGTGCTTAACACATGCAAGTCGAACGAAGCACTCATGACAGATTCTTCGGATGATGGATTGATTGACTGAGTGGCGGACGGGTGAGTAACGCGTGGGTAACCTGCCTCATACAGGGGGATAACAGTTAGAAATGACTGCTAATACCGCATAAGCGCACAGTACCGCATGGGACGGTGTGAAAAACTCCGGTGGTATCAGATGGACCCGCGTCTGATTAGCTAGTTGGTGGGGTAACGGCCTACCAAGGCGACGATCAGTAGCCGACCTGAGAGGGTGACCGGCCACATTGGGACTGAGACACGGCCCAAACTCCTACGGGAGGCAGCAGTGGGGAATATTGCACAATGGGCGAAAGCCTGATGCAGCGACGCCGCGTGA
>JAZRQP010000027.1:0-7424 GCA_045649885.1 Faecalimonas sp. | reverse complement strand
TGGGATAATGTGGGCCTACTTGTTGGCCGCACAGAGAAGGAAGTGGAAAAAATTTATGTTGCATTAGATGCCACAGATGAAGTGATCGATGCAGCCATTGCAAGCGGTGCAGATATGCTAATTACACACCATCCACTTATTTTCTCACCAATGAAAAAAATTACAGATGAACATTTTATCGGAAATCGTGTTGTAAAATTATTACAGCACGATATTTCCTATTATGCCATGCATACTAATTATGATGTGTGCGGTATGGCTGATATTTCGGCTGCAATTCTGGGATTAGATGGGGCTGAGACACTGGAAGTGACAGACAAAGAGAGTATGGAAGGTATAGGAAAGGTTGGTGACTTTTCTGACCCAATGTCTCTTCAAAGTTGCGGTGAATTTATTAAAGAGAAGTTTCAATTGGATAGTGTAAAGGTGTTTGGAGATTTATCATCCACTGTGCAACGGGTTGCTATTTGTCCGGGTTCAGGAAAAGGAATGACAGAGCTTGCACTTGAAAAAATGCGGATGTTCTTGTCACCGGTGATATTGGCCATCATGAGGGAATTGATGCGGTTGCTCAGGGGCTAGCCATTATTGATGCAGGCCATTATGGGCTGGAGCATATTTTTATCGAAGATATGGCAAACTATTTGAGAAAAAATATAGAGGGTATTGTTGTAGAAACGCATGAAATCACACATCCATTTCAGGTAATCTAAAAGGGGGAAACGATATGGAAGCTAAAAAATATCGGGTTCAGATAGATGGAACTACTTACACATATGATGAAGGTACGACATTTGAAAAGATTGCAAATGATTTTCAGAATCGCTATGAACATAGAATCGTATTGGGCTGTGAAGGATATCGCTTGTTTGAACTGAAGAAAGTGCTCAAACGGGACATTGCCCTGAAATTTATTACAACCGGAGATTCTATCGGAAACAAGACCTATAAAAGAAGTATGTGTTTGATGATGGTGAAGGCCATTCACGATATTTGTGACCATGATAATTCCTGTAAAGTTCGTATCGATTTTTCCGTAGACAAGGGTTACTATTGTACAGTTGCAGGAAATGTGGAAGTAAATGAGGAATTTCTTGCACGTGTTAAAAATCGTATGCTGGAAATGGTTGCTGCAAAGATGCCAATTGAAAAACGCAGTGTTCATACAGATGAAGCGATTGCGTTGTTTAAACAGCATGGCATGCATGACAAGGAGCGCCTATTTGAGTATCGCCGTGTATCTAAGGTGAATATTTACAGCATGAATGAATTTGAAGATTACTATTATGGATACATGGTACCAGATGCCTCTTATTTACCGTATTTTGAATTGTATTTATACGGGGAAGGATTTGTCATCCAAATGCCGGAAACTTCTAATCCGACGGTTGTACCGCCTTTTAGACCAAGACAAAAGCTGTTCCAGGTATTGAACGAATCTTCGAAGTGGGGCGACATGCTTGGCATTCAGACGGTTGCGGATTTGAATGAGGCTGTTACAAAGGGAAACCTACAGGAGACCATCCTTGTGCAGGAAGCGTTACAGGAGAAGAAAATCGGTGATATTGCAAGAACAATTGTAGATAGAGGAAATGTGAAGTTTGTTTTGATAGCAGGACCTTCTTCGTCAGGAAAAACAACATTTTCACATCGATTATCGATTCAACTGCGTGCGCATGGTATGATTCCACATCCAATTGCAGTTGACAACTATTTTGTAAATAGAGAAGATACACCAAGAGACAAAGACGGAAACTATAATTATGAGTGTCTTGAGGCTATTGATGTAAAACAATTTAACCAGGATTTAACGGATTTATTAGAGGGCAAGGAAGTAGAACTTCCAAGCTTTAATTTCAAGACAGGTCAACGAGAATATAATGGTCAGACCAAAAAATTGGGAGAGCATGATGTACTTGTAATTGAGGGCATACATTGTCTGAATGATGCGTTGACTTATAAATTGCCGAAGGAAAACAAGTTTAAGATTTATATTAGTGCATTGACGCAGCTTAATATTGATGAGCATAATCGGATTCCGACTACAGATGGAAGATTGCTTCGTCGTATGGTTCGTGATGCAAGAACTCGTGGAACAAGTGCAAGAAAGACCATTGCAATGTGGCCATCTGTCAGAAGAGGGGAAGAGGAGAATATTTTCCCGTATCAGGAAGAGGCAGATGTGATGTTTAACTCGGCACTTATTTATGAGTTGGCAGTTTTGAAGCAGTATGCGGAACCGGTTTTGTTTGGTATCGAAAAAGACTGCGAAGAATATATTGAGGCAAAGCGCTTGCTGAAGTTTTTAGATTACTTTGTGGGAATCGGAAGTGAGCATGTGCCGGCTAATTCGCTGCTGAAAGAGTTTATTGGTGGTGGATGTTTTCAGATTTAGTGGTGTAGCATTTTTGTTTTACGGTGTGGTGAGTGAATGTGGCTTGCTACACCGTAGTATAGCGATAGACGTGGGTCTTGGTTTTGGACGATTACGGTGTAAAAGTTATTTTTCGCTTGCTACACCGTAGTATAACGATAGGCGTTGGCCTTAGTCTTAGGCGATTACGGTGTGAAAAATTAATTTGGATTGATATACCGTAAATATAAGCCAAAAGAATTTCTTGTTTTGGGATATTACGGTGTGAAGATTGAATTCAAGTTATTACACCGTAATAATTAATTTGAAAGTTTTAATAGGTACGGTGGAAACTTGATAAATTCTATATGTACACCGTAATAATTCTATATCATATTTATGTTCCTACGGTGCAGTACAAGTCTAATGTACTGCGACACCGTAAATTCCAAAAAACAAAATTTAATACAGTTATTAATTACGGTATAAAATTGCCGGCAGGTAAATCACACCGTAATTCAATAAAACATATATAAAATCTAATTACAATCTAATTAAAATCAAATCTAGGAGGTATATCTAAAATGAAAGAACAATTGAAAGAAAAAGTAAAAGAAATGGACAAACTTATATTAGAAGCAGAAAATCACTTAAGAAGGCACCAAAAGGAAGTTTAGTATTATCAAAGTCAAATGGAGTAACGCAGTACTATCATAAAACTGAAAGCACACAGAAGAAAGGGAAATACTTATCAAGTAAAAACAAAAAAATAATTGCTGGTCTTGCACAAAAAGATTATGATTTGCGTTTTTTGGAGGCAATCAAGAAACAGAAAAAACAGATTCAAAAGGCGATAAAATTATTGCATGATATAGACTTAACAAGAATTCATACAGAATTATCCGAAGGAAGAAAGAAACATGTCAAACCATATGTTTTATCGGATGAGCAATATGTAGAACAATGGTTGGGAGTGAAGTATACAGGGAAAGAGTTTTTTGATGATACACATGTAATTATGACAGAACGTGGTGAAAGAGTGCGTTCCAAATCAGAAAAAATCTTGGCCGATAAATTGTTTGCTATGGGAATTCCATATCGTTATGAATACCCTGTACAACTTAAAGGATATGGAACAGTCTATCCGGATTTTACACTTTTAAATGTTCGAGAAAGAAAAGAATGTTATCTGGAACATTTCGGAATGATGGATGCTCCTGAGTATAGCGAGAAAGCAATTAAAAAATTAGAAGAATACGCAAAGAATGGAATATACATAGGCAAAAATCTTCTAGTTACGTTTGAAACACTGCAAAAACCTTTAGATATGAAAATAGTAGAACAAATGTTAAACGAATTTATTCTATAATCCTCTTCATATCTGCTGGCAATTCAGCAATAAATTCCATCATTTCCCCGGTTATAGGGTGCTTAAAATTTAGTTTGTGTGAATGCAGGGCTTGTCGGTTAATTACTGTATAATCCGGATTATAAAGGAAATCCCCTGGCAGCGAATGACCGATATGCTTCATGTGTACACGAATCTGATGCGTTCTGCCTGTTTCCAATTTCAAAGATACAAGAGAGTATCCGTTTTTGTGGAGTAATGTTTTGTAATGTGTGCACGCATATTCGCCACGTTCTTCGTCAACACATCGTTCAATTGTGGAGCCATCAACACGTGCAATGGGAGCAACAATGGAACCTTCCAATGGGACGTTTCCACATGCTACTGCAAGGTATTCACGATGAATTTCTCGATTTTGCACCATGCTTGAAAGAATAGAAGCGCTATGCATATGTTTGGCTAAAATTAGTAGACCTGTAGTATCACGGTCCAGTCGATTAATACAGCGATAAGTGAACGCTTCCTCTTTTTGCTGAAAATAGTAAGCAACAGCGTTTGCAAGTGTGTTGTCATAGTTTCCCTGAGAAGGATGAATTGGCGTGTTGGCATTCTTATTGATGATTAAAATATCTTCATCCTCGTAGACAATGTCTAGTGGGAGATTAGTAGGTACAATATTTTCGGATGATTCCGTTTCGATTAAGGTGATTGTAAGTTGGTCACCTGTGTGCAAAATATCCCGAACTCTACCCCATGCACCGTTTAATAAGATTCCATTTTCTGTACGTTTTAAATGCGTAATGATAGGGGCAGAGTACTGGTTGTCCTTTAAGAAGGACAACAGGGTGCGTGAATCATATTCAGTTGAAATGGTATAATTGAAAATACGTTTCATAGGGCCTCCTGGTTTAAAAATTTACGGTGCAAAAAGTCAAATCAACTTCCTGCACCGTAAGACATCAAATTCTATTTCGATTTAATCTCTCTCCACAATTTGTTGTAAATTTCATCAAATTTTGTGCCGAGATATTGGTAGGTTTCGCAACGGTTCAATTCACTTGCATCTGGGAAAGCAATTGTGCTGTTGCGGATTGCATCATCCTCAATCAAATCCCTAGCTGCCGTATTTGGAGTTGAATATGTGATATAATCAAAATTCATTTTTGCAATCTCCGGACGGCATAAGAAATTGATAAAAGCCTCTGCATTTTCCTTGTTCTTTGCATTCTTTGGAATAACCCATGAGTCAATCCATACATTCGAGCCTTCCTTTGGAATAACATATTCCAAATCCGGATTCTCGGATTGGGTATAAATTGCTTCGCCGGAGTAGATAACACCGAGAGCAGCTTCGCCACTTATCATCTTATCGCGGACTTGGTCCACAACATATGCTTGAACCAAAGGTTTTTGCTCCATCAGAAGTTCTTTAGCAGCCTGCAGTTCATCCAAGTCTTTGGAATTAAGAGAGTAGCCTAGATATTTCAGTGCAATACCAAAGGCATCACGCACGCTGTTCTGCATCAGAATCTGTTCAGCATATTTTTCATCCCATAGAATTGACCAACTATCAACAGGATCGTCTACCATGGTTTTGTTGTATAGAATTCCGACTGTACCCCAACAGTAAGGAACACTGTATTTGTTTTCCGGGTCAAAGGCTTTGGATTGTTCCATATATTGTTCACCAACAAATTTGATGTTTGGAATGTTATCAAAATTAATTTCAGCGAGAAGATTGTTTTCTAACATACGCTGAATCATGTAGTCTGAAGGACATACCAAGTCATAGGAAACAGCACCGGCCTGTACCTTTGGGTACATACTTTCATTGGTTTCAAATTCTTCATAAACAACATTGATTCCGGTTTCTTCTTCAAAAATGTCCAATACTTCGGGGTCAATATATTCTCCCCAGTTATATACAACGACCTGTTCGCCGGCGGATGCTCGGTTCTGTGCACCATAGAAGAAGCCGCCTGCTACAATAACAAGAACTAGGAGAGCAGGAACTACACGGCGAAATGTCACGTTTGCTATGTGACCGAACTTGCTTGGTGCTTTTTGAGGCACCTTTTTATTTCCAACATTTTCCTGTGGAGCAGTATTGACAACAATGAGTAGGAACAATACAGTTACAAACAGGAGAGTGGAAAGAGCATACATTTCCGGTTTAATTCCCTTTCGAACTTCGCTGTAAATTTTCGTTGATAGGGTGTGGACCCCGGCCCCTGTTGTAAAGTGAGTAATTACAAAATCATCCAGCGACATGGTGAATGCAAGTAAAAATCCGGAGCAAACACCAGGGAAAATATCAGGGAACACTACTTTAAAGAAGGCATAAATTGGAGAAGCTCCAAGGTCTAATGCCGCTTCGTAAGTGTACTTGTTCGTTTGCTTTAATTTTGGTATGACACTTAGTATGACATACGGTATATTAAATGTTATGTGAGCCAGCAACACGGTTACAAATCCAAATGAAAAAGTTGGATAAAATGCTCTACATGCAATGAATAAAAGCATGAGAGATATACCGGTTACAATATCCGCATTTAGCATTGGAATATTTGTCACAGCCATCATGGTGGTACGGAATTTATTATTCAGTGCCTGCATTCCGATGGCGGCAGCGGTTCCAATCAGGGTAGCAATTAATGCTGATAAAAGGGCGATAATCAAAGTGGTGTACAAAGCATTCATGATATCAGCGTTTTCAAAAAGGCTTGTGTACCATTTCAATGAAAATCCACCCCATTTGGAACGAGTTTTTGAACTGTTAAATGACAGTACGATCAGTGTTCCAATTGGTGCATATAGGAGCAGGAGAATCAGCCCTAAATAAATTTTTTGTATTGCAGATTTAATCAAAACGCTGTCCCCTCCCCATCTTTATCATATTTGCTTACTAAAGCCATACTGAATATAATGAAAATCATAAGCACAAGTGAGAGTCCGGAACCAACATGCCAGTTGTAGCTTTGGGTAAATTCCTGCTCAATTACATTTCCAATGAGAAGAATCTTACTTCCGCCTAAAATGTCAGAAATAACAAAGGTGGTTAGCGCAGGTACGAAAACCATAGTAATACCACTGATTATACCAGGTACGGACAGTGGTAATATGACTTTCGTAAATACTTGTACCGCATTTGCCCCTAAGTCTCTTGCAGCATTGATGACATCCTTATCAATCTTAATCAAAACATTATAAATTGGCAGAACCATAAACGGCAAAAAATTATAAACCATGCCCAAAACAATGGCGTATGGCGTATTAATGATGTTAAGCTCCGGTAAATGTAGGAAGGATAACACCGCATTGATAACACCGTTTTTCTCTAATAATGTCTGCCATGCCAAGGTACGAAGCAAAAAGTTCATCCACATTGGCAGAATAAATATCAGAACGATAAAGCTGGATGAATTCACGCTTTTGTTTGACAGAATTACAGCCAAAGGATATGCGAGAATCAGACAAATGACCGTACTGATAAAAGAAAGCAGAAGAGAAAGTCCCAGTGCTTTCAAGTTTTCCGGCGTTGTGATTTCAGCCAGATTCATCAGTGTGAAATTGTTATCAGCATCCGTGAGACCATAATAAAATATCATGATGATTGGGATGATGATAAATGCAATCGCCCAGAACAGATATGGGCCGGTCAACAGTTTCTTACTATTCTTCAATTGGAATGGCCTCCTCATCTTCAGATTCTGGTTTCTTCAT
>JAZRQP010000026.1:0-9526 GCA_045649885.1 Faecalimonas sp. | reverse complement strand
ATCATTTCCTCATAATGGTCAATAAAAATTTTTTGTAAGATATTCATACTACTATTATGAAGGAAAACGAGGAAAAAGAAAACCCCCACCCCTCAAGAATGAGGGGCAGGGGAGTTGAAGTGTCAAAGACACTTTTTTATGCTATGATACATTTACCCTTCCAAATGAGAGTTCACTCGAAAATCTCATAATTCCCAAAAAAGTAGTTGACATTTAAAAACAAGTATAATAGTATATTAAATATAAAAGCGAACATAAGTTCGTGATTGCGGAGGAGATTTAAAACATGGCAAATGAAGATAAAAAGAGGGCGCTGGATGCAGCGATATCCAAATTAGAGAAAGATTTTGGTAAAGGAACCGTTATGAAATTGGGAGATGCGGGAGCGAATATTTCAGTAGAGACAGTTCCTACAGGTTCACTCAGTCTTGACATTGCACTTGGTCTTGGCGGAGTTCCAAAGGGAAGAGTCATTGAGGTATACGGACCGGAATCCAGTGGTAAGACAACGGTTACTTTACATATGATTGCAGAAGTGCAAAAGCGTGGCGGAATTGCTGGCTTTATTGATGCCGAACATGCGTTGGATCCTGTATATGCAAAAAACATTGGCGTGGATATTGATGAATTATATATTTCACAACCGGATAGCGGTGACCAGGCATTAGAGATTGCTGAGACCATGGTGCGTTCAGGTGCAATGGATATCATTGTTATTGACTCGGTTGCAGCTTTGGTGCCGAGACAGGAAATTGATGGAGATATGGGAGATTCACATGTGGGACTTCAAGCAAGATTGATGTCACAGGCACTTCGTAAGTTAACACCGGTTATTAGTAAGTCAAACTGTATTGTAGTATTTATTAACCAATTACGTGAGAAGGTTGGCGTTATGTTTGGTAATCCGGAGACGACAACAGGTGGTAGAGCTCTGAAATTCTATGCATCTGTACGTATGGATGTCAGAAAGATTGAGACCTTAAAACAGAACGGTGAAATGGTTGGTAACCGCACAAGAATCAAGATTGTGAAAAATAAGATTGCGCCACCATTCAAAGAGGCAGAATTTGATATTATGTATGGCAAAGGTATTTCAAAAGAAGGGGATATCTTAGACCTTGCTGCAAATGTAGATATCGTAAATAAAAGTGGCGCATGGTATGCATATAATGGCGATAAGATTGGACAGGGCCGTGAAAATGCGAAACTATATTTGAACCAGCATCCGGAAATTATGGATGAAATTGAAGCGAAAGTAAGAGCACATTATAATTTAACTTCAGCAGAATCAGAGGAAGCATAGGAAGTGTAAGATGGAAGATGTTCTGAAACAGGCGAAATTGAAAGCGCTTAGTCTGCTTACGGATATGGATAGAACAGAAGCACAGCTACGTCAAAAACTGAAACAAAAGGCATTTGAAGACAATATCATCGAGCAAACGATTGAATATGTAAAATCCTTTGGCTATATTGACGATGCAAAATATGCCCAGCGTTTTGTTGAAAGCAGGAAGAAAACGAAGAGTAAACAAGAAATTGTGGCAATGCTAAAGGAAAAAGGTGTAAGCAGGGAATTGATTACACTAGCCTTAGAGGAATGCTACAGTTCCGCGGATGCTATTGAGGCAATTCGTCATTTGGCAGAAAAGAAACACTATTCCTTTGAAGAAAGTACAGATAAAGAAAAGAAGAAGATTTATGGGTATTTACTTAGAAAAGGGTTCTATCATGAAGAAATTCGTCAGGTAATACAAGTTTCTTTTTGGAATGCTTGACATTATTGTTAAAAGAGTATAAAATTTAAGTGTTGTATACGTACAATGAAAATCTAATAGGGAGGTGCTCCTGTGCAACCAGAAATTATTATCATAATTGCTGCGGTTATTGCACTTGTTGTAGCATCGATAGTTACATATAAAGTAACGGTTTCTAAACTCTCAAAAAATGCAGATTCCAAAATCGGAAATGCGGAAAGCAGAGCAAGAGAAATTATCGATGAAGCGCTGAAAACGGCTGAAGCTACAAAGAAAGAAGCTCTCTTGGAAGTGAAAGAAGAGTCTATTAGGACGAAAAACGAGCTCGACAAAGAAATCAAAGAAAGACGAGCTGAGGTACAACGCTTTGAAAAGCGTGTTCTTTCCAAGGAAGAAGCTTTAGATAAGAGAGTAGACGCGATTGAACAACGTGAAGCCAATTTTGTAGCCAAAGAAGAGCAAATGAAGCAGCGGGAAGCAAAAGTTGAAGAACTCAGCAAGCAAAGAGTACAGGAACTCGAGAGAATCTCAGGATTGACCTCCGAACAAGCAAAGGATTATTTGTTAAAAACTGTTGAAGAAGATGTGAAACATGATACTGCGAAGCTAATTAAAGAATTAGAAACGCAGGCTAAGGAAGAAGCTCATAAAAAAGCGAAGGAGTATGTTGTTAACGCAATTCAAAAGTGTGCAGCAGACCATGTAGCAGAAACAACGATTTCAGTTGTGCAACTTCCTAGCGATGAAATGAAAGGTAGAATTATTGGTAGAGAAGGACGTAATATCCGTACTCTTGAAACAATGACTGGTGTGGAATTAATTATTGATGATACTCCCGAAGCAGTTGTTTTATCAGGATTCGACCCAATTAGAAGAGAAGTGGCTAGAATTGCTCTTGAAAGATTGATTGTAGATGGACGTATCCATCCGGCAAGAATCGAAGAGACAGTTGAAAAAGCACAAAGAGATGTTGAAACGATGATTCGTGAGGAAGGTGAAGCGGCAGCATTAGAAGTCGGTGTACACGGTATCCATCCTGAATTAATTCGTCTGTTAGGAAGAATGAAATTCAGAACAAGTTATGGACAAAATGCATTGAAGCATTCTATTGAAGTGGCTCAATTAGCTGGTCTCTTAGCAAGTGAAATTGGACTTGATGTAAGATTGGCAAAGAGAGCAGGTCTTTTACATGATATTGGTAAATCAATTGACCATGATGTAGAAGGTTCACATATTCAGATTGGTGTTGACCTTTGTAAGAAGTACAAAGAATCAGCAGTCGTTATTAATGCAGTGGAATCTCATCACGGGGACGTAGAACCAACATCATTAATTGCCTGCATCGTACAAGCAGCAGACACAATTTCTGCGGCTAGACCAGGTGCAAGACGTGAAACATTAGAAACATATACAAACAGATTAAAACAATTAGAAGAAATCGCTAACTCCTATAAGGGAGTCGATAAATCTTTTGCTATTCAAGCAGGTAGAGAGATTCGTATCATGGTAGTTCCAGATCAGGTGTCTGATGCAGACATGGTACTAATGGCTAGAAATATTTCGAAACAGATTGAATTTGAATTGGAATATCCGGGTCAAGTCAAAGTAAATGTAATTCGTGAATCACGTGTTACAGATTACGCGAAGTAAAAAAGCAAGAACCCTTACGTTTGACGTAAGGGTTCTTTTTGCTTGCAACCATCCTGCGATGGAGTCTTTTAAGACAGGTTCTGTTATAAGATGCTAATTACATATTTTACAACCAAAGGATTAACATAGATTTCTAAAACAAGCCCTATAATAAAAAGAATGATTATAAAAAGCGTCTTTGTCCGATTCCATTGTCTTGCAGGATAATGAAACCAGTAGATAAAAAGCATACCGTATAGAAAACCGTAAAACAGCATTTGCGGAAAGAGCCCGGCAATACATAATAGTATCCCTTTTATTCCTAAATGAAGCACGGAAGCTACACAAAAAGTTCCTGCAAAGAACCCAATTAATATCAGACATAGATTTACAAATAATTTTTTCCATTTTACACAACTTAGTATGCAGATTAATAAAAGGGAAAACACTCTGTCTTTGATGACATACCAGAAATATTTTTCTGCAATTACATCAATTTGCAGATAGCGCTGCAAATTGCTTTTTAAAAAGAGTTCCGTGGTAGCCCCTTGGCTCTTAGAAACGATATTTTCATATATAACCCCAATAAAAAAACCAACCACTAACAAAACAATTAGAAGTTGGTTTTGGTTTTTGTACTTCCACCTAAGCATACTCCTACCTCCAGTTTGGATAGTACATTATATGCCCGACAATACATATTATTCGTATTTTACAGCGTAAGCAAGAATACCGGCAACTGTTTTTGAATCCATAATTTCACCAGTGAAGATTTTCTTTTTCAGCTCATCAAGTGTGTATTCTTCCAATTCAATGGATTCTTCCTCGTCGAACTTCTGCTTGGAAGGAATTAAATCTTTGGCTACATAAATTTCCACTTTCTCGTTTGTGAATGCCGGCCAACTATTTATGTCGACAAGCCATTCTATATGTTCGGAACGATATCCGGTTTCTTCTTCCAATTCTCGTGCAACACATTCAGCACCAGTTTCATTACTAGAGTCCTTTGCACCTGCGGGAATTTCTAAGGTGTATCTGTCCAGTGCATTTCTATATTGCCTGACCATTAGAATTTTCCCGCCTTTTGTGATTGGAACAACAGCAGCGCCACCATTATGGTGGATGTAGTCCCAATTGGATTCACGCCCGTTTACCTCTACATGGTCTGTATATACTTTTAAAATCTTGCCTTGATAACTCAACTCACGACCCAAGCGTTTGAATTCACCCATATGTAAATCCTCCCTAAATCAATATATCGTTTTTATTATACCATAAACATGCCATGTTTTTAACATCTCCTTTTGATATAGCGTATTAATTGCAAAATGCATAGTAAACTTATTAGAAGTTGACTGATGAGAAGTCCGTTTAAATAGCCATGCATCCCCCAAAGTGCAATAAAAAACCAAACACCGCAAATTCGAATAGACAAACTGCATACATTGATGATAAAGGAACTGTTTGCCTTCCCTAAACCATTTAAAATACTAATTAGGGTGTTGTTCATATATAAGAATGGACAAATCCATGCGAGCGTTTGAATAAAATCTCCTGCGAGCCCGCTATCAAAGAGAATGGCTCCAACCCAATTCCCCCCAATTAAAAACAAGAGGCCACATAAACTACCAAGACCAAAACCAAATAAAATCACTCTTTGGATTAGTTGTGTCAAACGATGTAATCTATTTTCTGCCTGAATCTCTGCAACCGTTGGAAGTAGCATAGTGGATATAGAATTGGTCAAAGCGGTAGGAAACATAATGCAAGGCAGGGCCATTCCGGTCAGCACACCGTAGGTACTAAGTGCTTCTGAATTGGAATAACCAAAGGCTTGCAGACAAATCGGAATGGAAATGGTTTCCACACTTTGCAACAAGTTCATGAGCACGCGATTTGAGGTGAGCGGAATCGCAAGGGAGCATAATTCTTTTCCTAAAAATTTATGTTTCCAGATATAAGGCAAAGAAAAAGACTGGTGCGGTCTGATAAAAAAATGCCGGATACAAAAACATGCAGATATGCATTCGCCAAAGACAAGTCCAAGAACCGCAATCCATATGGTTGGGGTTCGCTCGCTTCCTACAAAAATTTTGTAAACCAGAAAGATGCTTCCAACACGGGCAAGCTGTTCTATAAATTGTGACAAGGCAGGAATTTTTGTTTGTTTTAATCCTAAATAGTAGCCGCAGATACAAGAATGTATGGCCGCAAAAGGTAAAGAGAAGGATAGTGTGTGTAGCAGTGGTTCGCAGCGAAGGTCACCAAGTATATAAATGGATATGGGCGAAGAAAATTTTCTGACACATAATCCTAAAAATAAAGTAATACTTACAGAAATGAAGAGGGCATGGTAAAGCAATGTATCTGCCTCCTTCTTTTTACCATATGAGGCTTTTTGTGCAACACATCTTGCCAGAGCCGTTTCAATTCCGGCAGAGGATAGAGAAAAGCAGAGTGCATAAATAGGAAAGATTAACTGGTAAAGTCCCATTTGTTCTTCGCCAAATGTGTGACTTAAGAAAATACGAAAGAAAAACCCAATTAGACGGGTCAAAAAACCTGTGACGGTTAAAATAAAAGTACCTCTAATGATTGCATTTTTAGACATAGATTCACCTTCAGATTGTATCATTTAAAGATATTCTTTTTTTAGCCTTGACAGAACAAAAAAGGAATGCTATTCTACAAAAAGATTAAATCCTAGTAAAATACTAGGGATTAAAAAGTAAAGAAGGTGAAACCTTGAAAATATCAACAAAAGGTCGATACGGATTGAGAGCGCTTATAGATTTGGCACAGTACAGTGAGATTGAGCCGGTTTCTATCAGTAGTATTGCTACAAGACAGGCAATTTCAGAAGGCTATTTGGAACAGCTAATGTCCATGTTAAAGAAAGCCGGACTGATTAAAAGTATTCGAGGTGCAGGTGGCGGCTATGTGCTTGCAAGGGATATGAGTGAGATTTCTGTAGGTGATGTGCTGCGCGCATTAGAAGGAAGCTTACAGCCGGTAGAATGTGCAGCGTTTAGCCAAGAGGAATCTTGTGAGGCATCGGGCGGCTGCGTAACCAAGTATGTATGGCAGAGAATCAATGAAAGTATCAATCAAACCGTGAATGAAATTAGTTTAAAACAGCTTGTAGAAGAGAGCAAGTCTGTGCAAAATATAACTCCAACGGGACAGATGAAATGTAACAAGTAAGGGGGAAATTGACATGAGTAAATTAATATATTTAGATAATGCAGCGACAACAAAGACCGCACCGGAGGTTGTAGAAGCGATGCTTCCATACTTTACAGAGCATTACGGTAATCCATCCAGTGTGTATAGCTTTGCAGCTCAAAACAAGGAAACAATTACGAAACAGCGTGAAATTATTGCAGAGGCACTTGGTGCAAATGCTAATGAAATCTATTTTACGGCTGGTGGTTCCGAATCAGATAACTGGGCATTAAAAGCAACAGCAGAAGCCTATAGAAGCAAAGGGGATCATATTATTACAACAAAGATAGAGCATCATGCCATTCTTCACACCTGTGAGTATCTAGAGAAAGAAGGATTTGAAGTGACTTATCTGGATGTGGATGAGAATGGTACTGTGAAATTAGAGGACTTAAGAGCGGCAATAAGACCGACGACCATTTTAATTTCTATTATGTTTGCGAACAATGAGATTGGTACAATTGAACCGATTAAAGAGATTGGTGAAATTGCAAAGGAACATGGCATTTTATTCCATACAGATGCTGTACAAGCATTTGGTCAAGTGCCAATCAACGTAGATGAGTGCCACATTGATATGCTAAGTGCAAGTGGTCATAAGTTGAATGGACCAAAGGGAATCGGTTTCCTATATATTCGTAAGGGTGTGAAAATTCGTTCCTTTGTTCACGGTGGCGGACAGGAAAGAAAACGTCGCGCAGGGACAGAGAATGTACCGGGTATTGTAGGTATGGGTGCAGCAACTACAAGGGCAATCCAAACCATGACAGAACGCACTGCGAAGGAAGCAGAACTCCGCGACTATCTTATTGGCCGTGTACTGGATGAAATTCCATATACCAGATTGAATGGACATCAGGAAAAACGTCTTCCAAACAACGCAAACTTTAGTTTTCGTTTTATTGAGGGCGAATCATTACTGATTATGTTGGATATGAAAGGGATCTGTGCATCTAGCGGTTCAGCATGTACATCGGGTTCATTAGACCCATCACATGTACTTTTGGCAATTGGATTACCACATGAAATTGCCCACGGTTCCCTTCGTTTAACACTGAGTGAGGAAACCACGAAGGACGACATTGATTATGTGGTGGATAGTCTCAAAGAGATCGTGGCAAACTTAAGAAATATGTCACCGTTATATGAGGATTTCGTAAAGAAAAATCAAAAATAAAAATAGAGATAAGGAGCAATAATTATGTATACAGAAAAAGTAATGGACCATTTTCAAAATCCTAGAAACGTAGGTGAAATTGAAAACGCAAGTGGTGTAGGTACAGTAGGAAATGCGAAATGTGGAGATATCATGAGAATTTATCTTGATATCGATGAAAACCAAATTATTCAAGATGTAAAATTCAAGACCTTTGGCTGTGGAGCAGCTGTTGCAACCAGCAGTATGGCCACTGAATTGGTGAAAGGTAAAACAATTTATGAAGCATTAAAAGTGACAAATAAGGCAGTAATGGAAGCTTTAGACGGACTTCCACCGGTAAAGGTACACTGCTCACTTTTGGCAGAAGAAGCAATTCACGCTGCGCTTTGGGATTATGCAGAAAAGAATGGACTTCAGATTGAAGGTTTGGAAAAACCAAAATCTGACATTCATGAAGACGAGGAAGAAGAAAGTGAAGAATACTAAAAAAGTAGTTGTGGGTATGTCGGGAGGTGTTGATTCCTCTGTTGCAGCATACCTTTTGAAAGAGCAGGGTTATGATGTTATCGGCGTAACCATGCAGATTTGGCAGGATGAAGAGCCAGAGCATGAACAGGAAAATGGAGGTTGCTGTGGGCTGTCTGCAGTAGATGATGCCAGACGTGTGGCGGCAGCATTGGACATTCCTTATTATGTGATGAACTTTAAAAAAGAGTTCAAAGAGAACGTTATCGATTATTTTATTGATGAATATTTGCATGGAAGAACGCCAAATCCTTGTATCGCATGCAACCGTTATGTGAAATGGGAGTCCCTTTTGAAAAGAAGCATGGATATCGGAGCAGACTATATTGCAACCGGTCACTATGCGAGAATTGAAAAACTTCCGAACGGCAGATACTCGCTGAAACGTTCTGCAACGCTTGCAAAAGACCAGACTTATGCACTTTATAATTTGACACAGGAACAGCTTGCTAGGACACTGATGCCGGTTGGGGAATACTCCAAAGACGAAGTGCGCGAAATGGCAGAAAAGATTAATCTGAGAGTAGCAAATAAGCCGGACAGTCAGGACATCTGCTTTGTGCCGGATGGCGATTATGCAGGATTTATAGAAAGAACATTAGATGCCGAGCTTCCAATTGGGAACTTTGTAACACTAGATGGGAAGGTGCTTGGAAGACATAAAGGAATTACGCATTATACGGTAGGACAGAGAAAAGGTCTTGGGCTTGCCTTGGGATATCCGGCATTTGTTATCGAAATCAGACCGGAAACCAATGAAGTGGTAATTGGCACCAATGAGGACTCTATGTCCAACTATGTCCGAGCAAACAAGCTTAATTTTATGTCTATAGCAGATTTAACAGAGCCAATGCGTGTATTTGCAAAGATTCGCTATAATCATAAAGGAGCATGGTGCACCATAGAAAAGACGGGAGAGGATGAAGTCCTTTGTACCTTCGAAGAAGCGCAGAGAGCAATTACACCGGGACAAGCCGTTGTATTTTACGACGGTGAGTATGTGCTTGGCGGCGGAACAATTATAGGAGATAAATAGGATGAAAGCAGATTTTCATATGCATACTAATTTTTCAAAGGATTCTCAGAGTTTACCGGAGGAAATGATACAAGAGTCTATTCGAAGAGGGCTGAAAACAATTTGCATCACAGACCATCATGATATCAATTTCACAGAGCCGGGATTTGAGATTGATTTTGAAAGATATATTCCTACATTGCAGATGTTGCAGGAAAA
>JAZRQP010000025.1:0-27586 GCA_045649885.1 Faecalimonas sp. | reverse complement strand
GGAGCATACGTTTCTCCATCTCCCCAAATACACTTGACATCTCTATGTTCTCCACTTACCAAATCAACCGCTTGGATTCGACATGAACCTACATGTTGAACTAATAATTCTATATCATGTTCTTGCGCTCGATTAAACAGGAAAAAAATGGCTCCATTCTCAATTTTTCCATAGTGACTTACAATACCGCTAACTTCATTTTCCTTTCTCAGATCATACAGATGATATTCATTTTGTATTGGTTCTGCTCTAAAGTACTTTTGCAATATATAGCGGGTGTTCTGAACCACAGGAACTCGAATATCCTGTATGCGCTTTACCAACGGATGCTCTGAATCTCCTTCAATACTTGTTGGTTTCCCATTAACGAACAAAAGTTTTCCACAACTCTTTTCAAAATCCAACAGTAAATTTGCTGTATTTTCAGCAACTGTCGTTACCTCTGGAATAATAATTAATGAATAACTCATTTGTCCCACTTGTAGGTTTCCTTCATCAACAATTGCATCCTTGAGTTCGCTTTCATCAAGCAAATCAAAATCGACGTGAATATCCAATAAATTTTCCACCAATTCACGAAATTGTGCTGAAAGCGCCTTCATATGATAAATGCGATGTTCCGCACATTCACACCACATACTACGAATCGGGTGTAAAACTGCAACTTTCGTATCACGTTTACTACTACCAATTACTTGATTCAATCTGGCAATTGCACCAAATAATTCTCCCATGTTATTCCACCAAGGCTCCTGATAAGAAAAAAATGCTGGATAATCCCTTTTTCTTCTTCCAGTGATGGTATAAGCAGATAAATGTGTACATAAAAGATTAACTCCTAATACAGCTTGCCAACCAGCAATTCCAAGAAGTTCTTTAAAACTAATATCCCAGCCAGCACACCCAAAGCTTTCAGACAGTACATACTGTAGTCCTCTTCTATGAGCAACACTAGATACTTGTTTCATCAGAACCGGTGTGGCAAAACGGTTTCCCAAGTGGTCAATTCCCGGCAATCCCATAGAACGATAAAGTGCCATCACTCCTGCATTAGCCTGTGCCTGTTCACACAAACCATCCTCATGCGAAAAATGGCCAGTCATAACAAGTCCATATTTACTACACCAGTCTTGTATCTGGCACACAAAATTCTCATGAATCAACTCATTTGCACAATGCCAAAAACGATAGCGAAAAACTTGATAGCCCTTACCTTCTGTATACATGAGCCACAATTTATCTTTTATGTCTTCGTCGTAGAGTTCTCTGTACTTGTCTTCCATACATAGACTCCAACATGGACCTTCTGGCATTTGAGGTTCATCTGTAAAAATCCCTTTAACAACTGTCCCAAAACGTGCTTGAAAACGTTTTCTATACTGTTCGTGTGTGGTTTCGATAAACTTAGCAATGATTTTTCTGTCCATAATATCCACATAATGTGGTACTATTTGATAGAAACAATATAAATCTGTTTCTGTGCCTTGCTTTGTTTCGATGCGTGTATATTCATTTTCCGCCACATTTCTATAGACAGCTAAAATTCTGGCATTTTCTATGTTTGGAACACCGATTGAAAAGCGCAATTGTTTTCCACAGTAATCTTCTCCACACCCATTTACCAGACCTCCGGCAAATCCACTCGGCCATCCATCCTCATCGTAGAGCCAAGCATAAATTCCATTTTTTTCCGCTTCGTCAATTGCAACTGCACATGCTTCGAACCATGCTTCGCTCATATATGGGGTTACAAGACCTGCTCTTGAATGAATAAAAAATCCGCCAAATCCTTTTTCTTTAAACTCCCTTATTTGTGCCCGAATCTCAGTTTCGTTCATATCACTATTCCAACTCCAGAAACTGATTGGCTTATACTCATTATGTTTTAAATCCATTTCACACCTCTAATGTTTGTTCGATATACTAATTCCTAATGTAATTAGTACAAAGGCAACTAGATATTGTACTCGGAATATATTCTCATTTAATAAAACTGCTGCAAATATAGTTGCAAACACCGGCTCTGCGAACTTAATAATAAACAATTTTGACAATTCACCATTCTTCACAATGCCAAACCAAATACAGTAACTCACGATGGATGCTAAACAAATATAGCCCATAATCCAAAGCGAATCATTCATAATAACATTACCACCCATAATCATTCCAACAATTACAAGCACTATTCCGCCAAATAGTTGTGAGACTCCGGTGGATGCAATTGGATGTACTGTTTGAAATACTTTTTTGCTAATAACATTTGAAAAAACTGTACAAAATGATGCAGCAATAATCAAAGCATCCCCTACATTAAATGAAATTCCATTTCCGTTTGCATTAATTGCAATAATTCCAGCGAAACCTAACAAAACACCAATAAATTTCTTTATTGTTAACTTGTCGTCTTTAAAAAACAAAGATGAGAAGCACACATAAAACAACACTCCTACTTGTTTCAATATTGCTGTTTTGGAACTATCTGTAAGATTTAATGCCATATATGTAAAACTGTAATGTAAAATAATTGCAAATAATCCCGATAAAAGAACAGGCACAATTGCATGTTTTACGTTTGTCATTTCTTCTTTTTGTTTCACCAAGGAAAAGCCACTAATGACTGCTCCACATATGGTAAAACGAATTCCCGCAAACAATAAAATATCTCCTACTGTCTCCACTTCATAAGTCGCAAAACCTTTCTTTACCATTGGAAATAAAGTTCCCCACAAAAGCATGACAAACAGTGCGCTTATAAGTGCTTTGTTCTTTTCTATTTTTTTAGTCAATTTTTAAAACCACCTTACCAACATTTTCTCCTCTGACCAAAATATCAAGAGCTTCATTTGCTTCTTCGAATGGAAGCACTTTGTATATAGACGGCTTCATTGCACCATCTTCAATCTTCGGCCATACATTTTCTACAAGTTCATCTAATAACAATGCTTTCTCTTCCTTAGAACGTTTTCTAAGCATACTACCCACCAAGTGTAAGCTCTTTGTTAAAAGAGGTCGAAGTTGAACAGTTGTTTCAATTCCAGCCAAAGTTGAAATCACAACCCAGTATCCACCGTCTGCCATGTATGGTAAACTCTTTCCTAGCATTTCACCACAAAGACAATCCATTGACATATTCACAGGATGTCCGTTTTCTTCTTCCTGTTTCAAAACCTCTGCTGTATCTTGTGCAGAAGAATTGATAATGATATCTGCATTTAGTGTTTTAATTTTCTCTGCAATCTCATCTGATAAAACAGATGTAATCACCCTTGCCCCAAATGCTTTCGCCATTGGTATTGCTACACTTGCAAGTCCACTTGCACCCGCTGGAATAAATGCTGTTTGACCTTCTTTTAAATGACCTTCCCAGAATAAATTTAAGTACGAGGTCGCATATGCTTCAGGTAATGTTGATGCCTCTTCAAATGATAAGTTTTTTGGCATAGGCATAACCATTCCATATGGTGCACAAACATATTCTGAATATCCACCACCACCTAAAAGTGCACAGACCTTATCTCCTATCTGGAATTTGCCACTCTCAGCCGCCTCTTCACCCATCGACTTGATTGTTCCTGCAACCTCAAGTCCTGGCCAAGCCGGCCATCCCTTTGGAGACGGATACTTGCCACTTCTCTGCAACAAATCTGCACGATTAATTCCAATTGCTCGAACTTCAATCAAAACCTCATCCGCCTTTGCAACCGGCATTTCTACTTCTCTCAAAATGAGTCTTTCATTTTCTACTAACATTGCTTTCATCATAATAAACACCTTCCATTCTCATTTATTTTTTATATACAACCTGACCATCACACACAGTCAGTAAGCATTCATATCCTTTATCACTTTTCAAATGGTTCCCTGCGCGATCTGTAATATCAAATCCTGCGTTTCCATAAGTCAATACCGTCAAATCTGCACATCTTCCTTCTTTTATGTAACCCCATTCTTTGTCTTTTCCCAACGCTTTCGCGGCATTTGAAGTGACTGCTTGTAGTATTTCTTCTTCCTTCATCCCCATAGCCCGCATCATGCTCATGCACATGGTCAAACCATATCTTCCACCACGAATAAATGCACTGCTAGAAGTTACATCAGAACTGATTGTAAATGGTTTTGCTCCAAATTCGACAGCCTTTTGCATGACACCAAAATCTGTATTTACACCTCCAGCCATTCCGTTATCAATGATAATTCCTCTTGTTTTTGCTTCGCGCAGCGTTTGAAAATCATCTTCTAAAACGGTATGGGGTTCGCCATGATATGTATGGGTACATATATCCCCTTCTGAAAGGCACGCAAATACTTGTTTCATCGGTACGGGAGTTCCATTGCTATGAACCATAACTCTTAAGTTTCTTTTTTTTGCATATTCACATATTTGCTCCAATGGCTTGCAATCTGACACTTGATGTCCAGTAGCATCAAAAAAGACCTTTACACCACTAACCTTATCTCCATACTTTTGAAGCATTTCTTCTGTCTGAGTGAAATCTGCTTTATTGTCCTTTATGTCTGCAACAACAAATACAACATTTTTTACCATGAAAGAATCCAAACGTTGACAGTCACCAAATCCACCAGAAGCATCAGCCGCAGCAGTTACTCCAAAAGGAAAACAAGTTGCATCGGCAGAGATTCCAAAATCATCACAAGAGATTCCTCTCATATGCATATGAATATCAACCAAACCAGGTGAGACAATATTGCCTTTCGCATCATACGTATAATCAACATCTATGTATTCACACTGACCTATTCGCACGATCATTCCGTTCTTTACGAAAACATCCCCAAAAAGATATTGCTCACCGTTCCATATCTTCCCATTCTTTATTAACACACTTGATAGTGCCACCGTTTGTTACCCCTTCCTTTGTTCTTACTTCGGCCCAAGACATCTTCCGCCATCAACACAGTAATTTTGCCCCGTGATATAATCTGCTTTAGGCGAGGCCAAAAACAAAGCCATATTGGCGATATCTTTCGGCTCTCCGGTACGCCCCTTCGGTCCAATAAATGTACCACCATAACGAACAATTCCATCACGCATAATATTTCCTGGTGAAATCGCATTGACGCAAATATTGAATTCCCCAACTTCCATCGCTAATGCCTTTGTCATCGCAATAATTCCACCTTTGGCTGCACTATAATCAACACGGTCAACAATACCACACACTCCTGATATGGATGCAATATTGATAATTTTTCCATATTCTTTACGAATCATCCCCGGCAACACTGCCTGAGTACAATACATGGTTCCAAATAGATTAATGTCAACGATAAAACGCAAAGTTTCTTCTTCTGCATCCACAAATCGTGAAAGTTTTCCAATCATTCCTGCTGCCCCGCCAGCATTGTTAACAAGAATATCAACTCCACCCAACTGTTCTTCTGCTTGTTCTACAATTGCTCTAATACCTTTGCTGTCTCGGATATCGCAAATACCAACTAATGCTTTTCTTCCTAACTCTTCTACAATTACCGCCGTCTGTTTCGCATTTTCTTCTGAAACGTCCAGGATGACAACATCTGCACCTGCTTCGGCAAATTGTTTACACATTTGTCTTCCGATTGCGCCACCAGCACCTGTGATCATAACGACTTTGTTTTTAAACTCTAACATCTTACCCTTTCATCCTTTCCCCATCAGGTTTTTTAATCTTAAAGTAACTTATCTACATTATCTCGAACTAATTTTGCTGTTTTCAAATCGAGTTGACCAAAATTACTACTTTCTGTAAATCTATCCAAGCAGAAAATGAGTTGACTACCCAACATTGGATTAACAATTCTCGTCAATTTCCCCTTTGGTCCTACACAGTGAAAATGAGTTGGTGTTTTCACTTCTTGTTTTAATGCAAGCATCGTCTTAAATGCTTCTGCCAATTGTTCGTCTGTATCACACCAAGTGACAAGTTTGATAATGTCCGGATTTCTCTTTTCAATAAAGTGCGCCAAGTCTACAACCTGTTCTGTGTTCATGTAAATAAATGGATGGCAGGAAAACAACACTTCCACACCCATGCTATGTATTCTCTCAATCAATTCACATTGTTTTGCAATAATCTTTTCATCCACAACAACTTCACAAGGATTCCCTTTAATAAAAGAATAGTTCAAATGTTCAAACTCACTTCGGAATCCACGTTTTGACCCCAAGTCGTATGTATACCCTTGCACATCAATTGCAGCCACTCCCGCTTCTGCTGCTTTTAGCAAAAGGTCTACTCGTTCCTCTTCATCCGTATCGTAATCCACATTCTCATATGTTTGGTTGTAGTTTAATGCAAGTATAGGTTTTTTCGATTCATTAACAATCTTCCGAATTGATTCTACATTTTTATACTCTTCATCCATACATGATAGATGTAAATCTATAACATCGGCTCCATCTATCTCGCAATTCTTAATTTCTGCAATTGCCTCTCTTACTGTTCTTCTTCTAACAACACCTGCCAGCATAGGTGCAGGGTTATTCACAAAGGATTTATGCATAAACTCCCTCCAATTGTAATTATATTTTTTAAATCGTATCATGCCATAAACATAAAGCAAATAGCAGATATGATATTTTTGTGTAATTTGATAAAGAATATTGATTTCTAAACAAACTATATGTTAATATAATTGCGAAAGGAGTGGGGTTTTATGAAAAATGATATTTTGTCTAATTTGATTATAAAAAATGTGTTTTCTGTTAATAACTATTTCTCAAATAAAGGGGCTTCAGCCAAAAGAATAGAACGTTCTTGTTGGGCATTTATATTAAAATACGAGGGCGAAACTATGTATACCTGTAAAGGAAAAAAATATACATCAAATGCCAATTCCATAGTTCTATTACCAAAAGGTGCTTCTTATGAATGGACGTGTTTAGAAACGGGACATTTTATCACTATCGAATTTGACTGTGATCAAACATTAGATGAAATTATGACCTTTTCACCAGTCAACGCAGAATTGATATTAAATATCTTCAAGAAATTAGAAAGAGAACGAATTATCAATCATAAATACTATAGAATTGCTTGTTTAGAACAAGTATATCGCATTATATTAATGCTTTTAAAATCTTCCCAAAAAGTTTACCTTCCCGCATCCAGAAAAGAGTCATTAAATGATGTACTAAGTTATATTGCAGAAAATTATAATCGCAATATCAAAAACGAAGAATTAGCAAGACTCACACCTTATAGTACTGTTTATTTCAGAAAACTTTTTACGGAAACTACGGGAATGTCACCTATTACTTATATACATACACTGAGAATACAAAAAGCCAAAGAAATGTTGCAAAGTGATTATGGAAATATCTCTGATATAGCATATACTCTTGGATATACTAACATCTATGAATTTTCAAGAATGTTTAAAAAGTATACAGGGCTATCTCCTACACATTATTTGAAATTCACTCCTAAAGATTGATATGATTTTTATCATATATATTATTTTTTTATTCTTTCCGCCATAGTTTTCTTTCAGTAGGTCGTTCACTCAACAATCTGCCTTGCCATACAATAGAGCGCCAAGTGGGCGCAATTCCTCTTGGTGCTTGTTCATTTTTTGTACAATACCTTTTTCGTCTTAAGGTATCATGCTTTCTTTATGTCTACAATACATTGTACTGACCTATGCACCTATATGCTGTATTAGGACTACCATTTTTATTAACATTACACTTATATTCGTGTCATGTAGGAATTTCTTCCCATTGGCTTGCAATCCACCAATCAAGTTCATTTAAAACAATGTTCGATAATGGTGGCGAAAAATTCCCCCTTGAGGTGTACCTTTTTTGTGAAATCCAATCTCAGTAACTTCTGCTTTTAGCATTACAGAAACAATACTCAATGACTTTTTGTCTCTAATACCAAGCGTCCACATTTGTTTTAACAACTTTCCGTGTGATACATTATCAAAGAAACCTTTAATATCTATATCTACTACATAGTGAAGATTTACCATGTTATCTCTCCACTTTCCCTATGATACTCATACACCGACGGCGAGAAAGCATCCTCCCAGTACACCGAAGGATTCCAATTTTTCGGCAGTTTTACAAGTGTTCCATCATAATTTTCATTTTTAGCTGTTATGTAGATATAACTTGGGTTTTTTGCATAAAAATAAAAATTATCCCCCAAGATTTCAGCGACTTTCTCCAACACACCCGGATAGGCGAGTAATCCTACACTAAAAAAACTCTCAGCATTTTCTAAAACGTAAGTCCTTTCCGGAGTAATAGGTTCATCATCATTTAGCAAATTATAATTTTCCATATTTACTGAATCCCTATATGTCCGTAAAATTGCCGGTTTGTCTCGCAAGGAATTCTCCATTGCTATCTCGTGCAATTCCTCAACTGTAATTCCCCATTGCTCCAGCATCGGATTCTCAATTGTAATACGGAATCTAATCTCATCTATAACAACTTCTAACTGATAAATAATACAAAACATATGGAATTTTTTATATGGTATATACTCTCGCGCCTTTTCGGTAAACTGTAGATTTATATAGATGTTATCCTTTACTTCTTCAAAATTTTCTTTAATACATGCGTCAAAATCGATAGTCAATTCATTTATTTCCACAGTTGCATCAATCCATTTTTCAATTTCCCCAACATTCCAAAATCCATTTTCAGGCATATTAGGTTTGAATAACGGCAGTTCTTTTGCCTCCACTCTACACTGTTTCGGAAACATTTTATAGCCACACCACTCATTGTCAATGGTTACATTTACAATATCGGCATCCCAATATCTAGATGGAAGCAGTTCATATGCTTTGTCTACTATAAATTCTCCCTTTCCCGGTTTTGCCACATCATAGAATTCTATTTTTTTCAAACTCATTTTCTTCTCCTTTTCCGAGGGTACATATGATATGCACCCTCATTATATTTTCTTCTAATACACTGTCTCAATTTTTTTAGTTTTCCGATTATACTTATGTATATATGGCGAACACACACATTCTTCATGCGTCATCGGATCCAATTTTTTAGGTGCGTCCAACAGATATCCATCATAATTTTCGTTACAAGCCGAAACATACAAAAAAGTCGCATTCTTGCCATAAAAATAGAAATCATCATCTAAAATTTCTGCAACCTTAGCCAATACACCAGGACAAGCAATTGTACTAGCTCCATACTGTTCCTCTAAATTGTGCAAAACATAGGTTTTAGATTCTATAAATGGCTTATCCCCTGACAATAAATTTACATTGTATTGACGCGCCGCATCTGAAGTTGTTCTAAGCATAGGTGCATAATCTCTTTCTGTATTAGTGCATGCAATGGAATGTAATGTTTCTACATCAATATTCCAAGAATAGAACAAATCCGCATCTATCTCCGTCCAAAATTTGATGCCCTCCACAACGTCCTCTATCATATAAACAATAATAAAATCGTGGAATTCTTTATAAGGAAAATGCACGTTTTTATCATTCTCCAAGTATTTTAAAGTCATATAGATTTTATCTTTTACTTGGTCGAAATCCTGCTCAATATGCTTTTCTAACTGGATGCCTTCCTCATTGATTTTAATAGTCTCATTTACCCAATTGCGAATTTGTTTTTCGACACTCCTATCTGTTTTGATTTTTTCAGTTTTGAATTCTGGCAACTTTGCTTTATTAACTCTACATATTTGTGGAATAATTTTTAATCCTCCCACTCCATATTTATTATAGACACTGACCACTTTCGAACCATCGTAACGAGGTGGTAAATATTCATATACTCTGCGTACAATTTCATTCCCCTCAAATGGTTGTTTTATTTGATAAAGTTCAATTTCATGTTCATTGCCTTCCTTCATTTCTTTTAAACTCTTTTCATCTGCTGGAACAACCATTCCTACAACAGCTTCAGATTCACATAGCTTATATTTTTCCCAGTTTTCTCTGGATTTTCGCAAAATTTCGCGAAGCAATTCCTGTGGACCACTAATATAAAATACCAATTGCATGTTAACCAAATGAGGAATTGATAAATCAACTCCTTGTCCAAAATTGATGCCAAAATCACAGAGCTGAAACTTACTGCTTTCTGGTGCCAGATACACTTTGAGTTTATCGCTCAACTCCTTATACAATCTTTTTCTTTCCTCTGGAGACTCACCAAGAATTGCTGCGATCAGCTTCAATATATCCCCTCTTGTTATAATTGGTTCATAAGGATGTTTACGAAGCTCTTCATCAAATTTCCCCATATTTACTTCTAACATTTCTTCACAAAAAATTTCATTACTGTTTACTTTAATTTCCTTCATATTAATGTTCCTCCTCGTCTTTCATCATTTTTTCAAATTCAATCTCAATTTTCATGTTATTAGGTCCGGTTTTGCAATTTATTTTTTGTTTGTTGCTTGCACCACATATTCTTAGAAAATCCATAAAACCAATTCTTGCTAGTATACATATGCATACACTATCGAATGTCGACATTGTCACTTTTTTTCCTGTGAAAAACAATTCACCGTGACGAAATTCAAATCTTTTCCCTAATACTTTAAATATGCAACATTGTTTGTCATTATCTGTTGCATTCATTTTAAATAGTACATCCATTGATTTTTCCCAAATTTCTCTACTTGTTCCATAATCTAAATTAATGCAATTCATAAATTTCTCCTTGTCTCTCGGTCTAATTTTTCCGAGTATTTATTTGTCATTTATTTTTGAACGGGTGAGTTTAATCACCCGTTCACCCATATTCAGTTGTTATTTATTACTCGACGATTTCAATTAAATTTTTGTTAACATCAACAAATACGTCTCCCCTGGAAATCGCACAACTCGGCAAACAATCATGGTCGCCTAAACACGGTATGTATACCGGATGCATAAACGCTGTATGCAGTTTTTCAAGCAACACTGGTTCAGCACTAATATACATGATAAAATCTGCATCTACGATAATTTCCTGGATGAATCTAATATTTTCCCCATCGTAATCGTCTTCGATATAAAAACTATCTTCACGAATGGTTCCTTCTCTGGATTCATCCGGTGAGTAATACAGTTTAATCTGCTTGTCCAATTGCTCCATCTCCTGCTCGTACTCTTGGCTTCCCCATGGTCTGATTCCCAATGCACAACCACACAAATTCAAAACACCTTTTTTGGTTGGTATTGGTTCTGTTTTAAGAACATTATCCTGCCATCCATCTTTCGACCATTTTTGTACAATGCCTTTAAGCCTTATCTGCAGCATTTCTTCCTCTTTTTTTTGATTATCTTGGTACTCCATTTCGCAACTCGCATATTGCTCTTCATCGGTACCACATGCAACTAGATAATTCATCCAGCCAATTCGTTCCAACAAACATGCGCATACACTGTCGTGCGTAGATGCTGCCACTTTTTTACCTTCAAAATATAATTTGCCTTTTTTAATTTCAAACTCCTTTGAAGCAATTATGAATTTGAATGACTGTTCGTTTTTGACTTCTCCCTTCAAAATCTTCAGGATATCAATTGCTTGTTCCTTGACATCACTTATTTTGTTACAATCAAAATTAAATAATTTAAACATAAAAGCCTACTTTCTCTCGGTCTTTGATGCCGAGTATTTGTTATTATTTTTGTTTCTTTGAACGGGTGGTACTCGCCACCCGTTCTTCCATATTTAGTTGTTATTCCTCTGGTTCGCCAAACAGTTCTATGTACTTGTCTGCATCCAGATATTGCTCAACCCATTCGCGAGCCTCTTCTTCTGTGAGTGGGAAAATTGCTTCTCCTGCACACTTGCCATGCCCTGTATCTTCGGCGTACTTTGTCAGTGCACCGCCTTCACCAGCCAAAAAGAATTCGCCAGTCTTTTTCAAATACAGGTCCTCGTCTATGTTGCGGAAGTTGTTCCATCCCAACCCGTTTCCTTGACCACCGATAAGCTGTGCTGTTTCGGTGTCATATAATTTTCCATGAATCACTTTTTTCATGTCTTTATACCTCCTATTTTCTTTTTTATAAACAAATGATATCTCATCAAATTTTAATTACTTGGCTTTTTTTACTTTTTACACAATCATATGCATTACTCCTTTCGTTTTACTTTTCAGAGAATTCACTTGAAGACAAATGGCGCCTTTGCTGTCAACAAATGAATGCTATCTCTGATTTTTTTTAAATTTTAAAAAAGTACCAGATTTTCAGCAAGTCGATAGTCGGGTGCAAACCATTTTTATTAAATTTGTGCTTGACCATGTCGATTTGTCGGTGCAAAATAATGGTAAAGATATGTGATTTGCCAATATGAGAGGAAAGCATTATGAAGGACTATATACAGTGGGAAAAGTATGTGTATCAAAAATATGAGGATTTAAAAATTCCTTGTTTTAAACGTCTTGAGCCTTTAACAAGAAAAGGAAAAGAATGCAATTATTTGGTTAATGATATCCCTATTGAAAGGTATTCCGTTTCTCGAACTCTAACCAAAGATAAAATAAAGGATATCAAATATGCTCGTAAGGCCCACCCAATATACAAATACGACTTGCGCGAACGAGAAAAAGCATTAGAAGACACTTCCGTCGAATCAAATGAAGAAAAAGAAATGGTTCAAATCGTAATAAATCTACCTCAATATATTGGTATTGACGGCAAACCAAAACCCGAAGAAATTGAAACTTTTAAATCGGATTATAGTCCTGCCTTACTTGAACAAATACTAAAAGACTATTTGAATCTTGATGTGCTTTCTGAAAATTTCGATAACAAGTATCGTGTAAACGGAAGGAGTAAAAGCAAAAAAGATAATAATACATTTCAAGAACTTTTGACAGCTCTCGAAGATTATGCCAAAACACAAGGTCTATGGGTACCTTATTCTGCAAATACGGATAGCGTTTGGATTATACGTTATCAATACCGATATAATAACAACGATAATATTTTTACTTTCTGCATTGATGTTAATAATAACTACCAAATTTTTTCAATTTATCTAAACGAACATTTGGATAAAATTGTATCCGACCTTGTACACAATTTGCCTGATTTACATTTTATATGCGGAAATTTATCAGGATACTTTTCACAACTTTTGAAGGAAGCGTTCCCTAACGCAAAATTTGTGTTAGATTATTTTCAATTTCCCATTTATATTGCTAACATTCTAAAATTTGAAAATTATGTAGGAGAATATAAAGTAAAATTAGTAGATATTTGTAAAAAAGCTCATCGGATTATATACGAACAGTACCAAAAAACGGATTTTCAAAAAAGAATACATAAATATCCTGTAAAGGAATTAAAAGAACTTGTTGAGCATTGGGATAATTTGAATCAACAATATCCTCACGAAGATACGGGTATGATAAACCTCAATCATTTTAGGTTTCTATTGGATAAATTTTATGAGAATAACTCTGCTACGCAGTTTTCATTAGGAAGATTTAATGTTGACCTTTCGTATAGGCTCCAAACAGTGATAAACAGAATTCTTGCAAATCGAAAAATCCTTTCCCCTGAACGTTTGTACTTCCACATGTGTTGTTCATGGGAGAAATTATCTGTAACCTCTGCAGATATTGACAACATATTAGACAAACGTAACAGAACGCAAGTACTCCCTTTTGATATGATAATGCGCCCTTCTCCTCTATCAGATGGTAAGCTTCCGAAACACCCTTACTTTTATCCAGATGTTCCTACGACTTTTTACGCCGTATCACTTTCAAAACCAATAAAACGAAATGGAATAAGACCTAACGAAATTTCAGAACCACATTGCTTTCCTTTTTAAACAGAATTAGCCAGGAGAACCTGGCTTTTTTCTGTTTAATTGATTTACGAAAATCACCCTAATAACACAGGGGTCACACATTTTTCTCCTCCACCTCTCCTTTCATTAATTTATATAAGTAGTATGTAAGTTCACTAGGTAAGATAACTTGAAGTAATTAAGGAAGGTATCGTCTGTCTATTCGTAAATATAATTTGTAATAATAATCTCTTTCCCTTTGCGTTTTGTTCCTTCTCTATTGATTGCCCTCTTTACATCAACTTCTTCAATTCTATAGCTCGCATACAGATCATGTACCCAGTCCACGTTGTTATTGGTCAACATACAATAACAACCTCGCTCATCCAATTTCTTGTATAGCTGCGCAAGCCGTTCATAGTCTTCTTTCTTGAAACTTTCTTTTGTATAATTCACAAATCTGGCTGTATCGCTTACGGGAACATAAGGAGAATCAAAGAATATAAAATCGCCTTTTTGACAATCTTTGCATGCCTCTTCAAAATCCATGCATCTCATTTCCACCTAAGCATGGTTTAAATAATAGGAAATCATTCGTAAATTAAGTTCATCTAGGGTGATGCGTAAAACAAAAACATATCACTTCAAACACTTTTCGGGTGTTTTTCATGTATAAAAAAGTTTAGAAGATTAAAAGAGAAGTGGCGGAGACACCGATGCAAACCACGGCGATTTAACGCAATGTATCTATTAAAAATTATGCATTTGGAAGTTTTGGCTAATGAGAAACATAGTTTTTACCCCAGAAAAATCAATATTTACCGCATAGTTTCTTTTCTTTTTCTAAAGAGGGGTAATTTTTAAAAACTACCAAACAAAGAAAAAGACCATAAGTATTTGGAACTTATAGTCAATTTCTTTGGTATGAAAGGGAGAAACAAAATCCTTCCACACCTCGCAGTATTTTATAAAGAAGAAAAAATATGTAGGCACATGGAATTGTGCTTATGCCAATCATCCACGTGCCTTTATTCAAAGATTACATAATTAATATGTCATAAAGGGTATACTCATAACTCTCTACCTTTGAGGATAAGTCTTGATGTCTCCACAATGCACACAAGTTTCCTTTAAAAATAATAGTCCGCCATAAACCGAATCTTCCGATGCTTGTCCTACAAAAATGCCATTTTGGCCACAGTCACAACTTTTTATGTACGCTGTCGGATTTTGACCTTCTTCAGTCTTTGCATACGGTCCTAGAACTTCCTCATTTTTTATGCACATCTTGCCCGTTTCCGAGAAAAAACAGGCGATTTTTATGACCTCCCCGTAGCAAAAAGCACACCTTGCGCTAGTGAACCAGTGGCTGTGAAAGCCTCCTCCGTCACAAAATCCATCAAATCGTTCTGTCTCACACGGGGAATGGGAGTATAGGTCTGGGAGATTGACAGCGTCAATTCTAACCTCTCCATTACTATCCGTACAATCCTGCAATGTACACAGTTGAAATCCGCACCCGTTACAGCCAAACGTGTAATGTTCGATAATTTCATAACTTGTAAACTCCGGTTGGTACCAGTGTTCACAAGTTTCTTTATTTACTGCTTGTGTTGTAACGACAGGCTCATTAACCATTGGAGTCGTAACTGTAGGTATCTTGGTTTTAGTCTGTTCTTTCTTCCGCTCTGTTTTCTGTATCTCGTCTTGTTGTACCTGCTCTGTTAGAACAATCTCTTCTACCTCCTCAGCCGTTTCTTCAATTGTTTCCTCTTTAGTCCCCTTGTCATCCTCTTGAGTCACTGCATCTACGACACTAGTCTCCTCTGTTTCCAATACAATTTCTTTCTTCATATCAGATGTTCTTGATGCGTTTTTTTCATCCACATTTCCACACCCCACAACTGCAATCGTTACTAATAAAATCAATGCTAATACTCTTTTCTTCATTTAAATCTCCTTCCTTTTTCAATGTCTTTTTTTACCTTCATTGACTTGATTTTTATATCCATAAGAACCTCATATTTTGCATTAAACTTCAATACAAATTCAGCTAACTCTTCCATCATTTTTTGTTCTTTTTCTTCTTCCGTCACTTTCCAATCACTCTCCCTAATATCTGCTCGCCTGTGACTATACCGCACCAGGTTCCTCCCCTTCGGTTATCGCCCATCAGATAAAATTCATTTTTTTTCAGTGTTAATTCAGTATCGTATGTTCCAAAATCATTCCAGCCAGGATATTCTAGATAATCTTCTTCAATCCAATCGTGGTCTATCCAAATACTACTGTAACCAATGATAATGTGTTCTCCTGGTAGACCAATCACCCGCTTTGTCGCCCTGGTCCCATCTTCCAAAACTGCTCCAATGACGTCTCCTCTTTTGATTTTTTCCGGTCTTGTTTTCACCATCAAATACATCTCCCCATCTGACAAATTGGGTTCCATGCTGTTTCCGTGCCCCTTAACCACTGTCACAACACCAAGAGCAGAAAGAAGAATAAAAAAGAGACCGGAGACAATTATGGCAATCATTATAGTCCTGTAAATCCTACTCAGTACCTTTTTCATTTCTTTTTGCTTCCTCCATCTCTTTTGCTGTCATTCCGTACTTTTCCTTCCATTCGCGGTCATTTTCTGCCTGGATTTCCAGAATTTTCTCCCTGGTAAGTCCGGATGTCTCAACCAAGAAGTCCGTAATGTCTTCTACGCTATCAAACCCCGAAGATAGAACTCTGATTTCTGCTCTCATTTTGTTCATTTTGCGCCTCCCTGCTCTTGCCACTCTTTCATCATCTGCTCGAACTCTGCCTCTGAAATCCCCATACGTATTGCACTAATTCCAACGCTCAAACACCCGTCTGCAACCAAACTGCAATACTCTTCTTTGAGCAACCTTGCTCGTCGTCTATTTTGCATTATCTCAACAGCATCATTCATGTGCTTTAGCCTCCTGTTGTGCCTCCCAATCCTTCATCTCTCGCAAGAAATCACTCGTACTTAGTCCAACCGTCTCCGCACACCACCATGGTGTACTGCGACCGTTTTTAAGCCCCTCAAAACGAGAATATAGACGCTCAATGTCTTTCTCTACTTTCTTCACAAATGACATATCAAACCTTAATGCCTCTGTTATTTCTTCGGGTTTTCTTCCTCGTTTCAAAGCATTCATAACAGCCTCTTCTCGAATCTCCGTTTCTTTTTTTAATTTTTCCTCGAATCGATCTATCTCTTTTCCAAACTCTTCCAAAGACATTCCCTTCAGTCGTTTTAGTGCTTGTTCAGGGGTGACAATCCCTGCCCGAACATCTTCAATGGAAACCAACAAACGTTCTTCTCTCCTTGCCTCTTGGATGACATCTTCCATTATTTTACTCATTTGTTTTCCTCCTTTTCTGCGTATATATCGAGCAACCTCAAAAACTCGTCAAAATCTCGAAAATCACCTGATTCGTTCATGACCTCAAAAGCAGTTTGTAAATGGACTCCGCCAGCTCGCCCCAACTTCACGAGCAGTTCCATTTGGTATTCCTTTATCCGTGTTTCACACCAAGAGTCTGCATCTGTCTGTGTGTTTGGCTCTTTTTCACCACTGAAAATCTCTACGAGTTTCAAAAACGAATCATGCTCCAATTCCCCACCAACATATTTAATCGCAACATCTTCCAAAATTGCCCCATCTTTATACATCTGGCACACAATTTCATCCTGTGCCTCCTGTCGATTCATTGCCTTTATCATCTCTTTTGTATCATCTTCCTCTTCTGTCTTTGTTTCCTGCAGTTCTTCTGGGGCTCTCTCCTCTTCCAATTCTAGTTCTGTGACTTGTATATCGGTCTTAAACTTACGCCAATAGTCGTACTTAAAATCTTCAATCAGGCTCTCTTTACAAATCTCTCGCACATCTAATTCTTCTTCCCTGCATTTGTTTTTCCACCATCTGTCTAATGCATCTGAATCAAACACTCGGAAATGAGTGAAATTTCTTTTATCATTTCCGTTCTCTTCGTATATGTATTCGAGCATAGAGAGGGCATAATCTTCGATAGTTCCTTGGGTAGTATCGCGTATCTGCTTCATTAGTCTCACATAGCGGTCCGATAAGCCCAAAGCCAGTGCGACCTCTCTATGTCCGAAGGACATTGTGATTGCATATTCCAAACTTGCAAATCTAAGTTCCATAAGTATTAATAAATACGATTCCTTCTCCATCCTATGTTTTAGTGCATCCCACTTTTTCTTGATTTCCGGTGTCATTAGTTTTCCTCCTTCTTCTGTCTGTTTTCTTCTTCCATCTCAATATCTTTCAGCCACTGCTTTACCTTCTTTTCACACCATGCCTTGCATTCTAACTGTATTAGTTTTAAATCCAATACATCGCATGAGTACATTTTCCCAGTTCCGTTTGCAGAATTGTAGATTTTTCTCTTACCAACATACAAAATACGATAGGCCTTTTCACTTAACTCTGTTATTGATTTTCCCCTGTTGTTTTCATCTGCTAAGACTCCAAACATTACACGAACATATTCTGAGTCAAATCCAATTTCAATCCATTCGCTCATCCAATTTTCACGTTCGAATCTTTCCGGATTCTTCTCCCATAGTTCTCTCATCATTTCCATTCTGCAAGTCAATAAATACAGGAACAGGAAACGACTTTGGTATTCTTGAACAGGTTTGTATTCCGGTTTTATCGTCTCTATCTGTTCCTCTGCCGGTATCTGCGGTGGCTCTTCCTCCCACAATAGGCGATACATTGAATTGGTGATGTCCACCATTTTTTCTCCATTGTGCGATTCTAAATATTCCAAATAGAACATGACCTCATCCTCTGTGCATAAATGCCCTGCTCGACGTAGTTCACTGCATATGTTATTAGGCGAATAATTCATCCTTACATATGTCAACGTATATTCTAACCGTTCTTTCATCTGTTTCCATTGCTGTAACTTTAATTCTTCCCGTTTTTTCCTTGTCATTCTTCATCCTTCCTTTCTTTATTTATTTCTATTCTTCTAACTCCCCCAATGAATCCCACACTAATTCCGCAATTCTAATTGGATTTGCTCCTGGCAGTTCTTGAATGCCTGCTAAAATTAATGTTATCGCTCCAACATCGCATCCTGTAATTCTCACCAATTCTTCTGGTGTCGCTTTGTTGATCTCAACATTGTACCGAACCATCCGAATCAATTCTGACAATTTTGTCAAAGCCTCTATTCTTTTAATCTCCCACTCAATAATGTCTCTATTTACAATCATATCTACAATCGCGATTTTTTCTTCCATCGTCTTTCAACCTCCTTCCTTTTCTTGATTTGAAATATTCTTTTCCACCTCCTTCTTTTTTGCAAATAAAAAAAATCACAAAAAACTAAACACACATTGTGTTCGATTTTTGTGACCCTTAGTCTCCGTGTTATTAATTTCGTAATTTTCGTAATCATCTTTATGTTCTTGCCACTGCAAAATTGCATGACAAGGAGGAATGTATCTGCATATTAACGTATATGTTCTAAAAAATCAAGGCCCTTTTATAATTTTTTTCTCTTGATTTTATATTCTATTTTATATAGAAAAGTCATCCCACCGCAGTAGAATGACTCTCCGTTTTGCCAACCAAATTTTACAAGATTTCTAGGGAATCTTTTTTCGCATTATAGTAGCGCACCTGTTTTGATAATATTTGCTCCTCAGGGGTTTCCTGCAATAGCACCTGCAATTTTTCTTGCACTTTTTCCTTAGTTGTACATGATTCTGGATAGACCAACGCCCTACTTGTCGTCGCCATAATTACAAAATAATTGCCATCTACAATATTTGATACTAACTTTTGAACTTCAGGGTAGTATAATGCAACTGCTCCCTGTTCTCGATGTTCGCATGTTAATACTATTGGATGATCTAAATCGACCATTTTACGAATTATATTGCAAGTCAATTCTTTTATTTCGTCATCCTGTTCGATATATATCTCTGGGGCATCCGTCCACCCCATTCGTTGGAACGCATCCCAAAGAACATCAAACTCATCTTTAAACCAAAAATTGATGTGATTTTGTGTTATTTTTTCTCTCAAAATGTTTTCATCTTCCAAATAATCGCATAACACAGCCAATACCCCAACATCACCATGTTGAAATCCCACGCATCCATCAAATTCTTGCCCTTTACACGGGTAAATTCTTACGCCTAAATTTTCCTTCTCCTTTTCATAATCCCATAAACCACTAGTAATATTCTTGCTATCTCTCTCCCAGTCCTCTAACACTGATTCGAACTGTAACCATACCAATGACATATCCTCCACATACGAATACAATGCATACAAAATTTTCATTGGAAACTCATATGTATTTACACCGTTAACAGTTTTTTTATAGATGACAAGCCAATCTCCTTGCAGAACGTCTGACTTAGTATTGTAATACTGACAATTTACCCTACGAATAAACCGTTCTTCGTTTGCGCCTTTTCCTCGACACCCTTCGACAAAAAACTCCATTTTGTCATCTTTTAGATTCCATTTCTCTCCTTCGCGTAACTCCTTAAAAATAGCCTCGCAAAATTCAACATACTCCATTTTTTTCATTTAATTTTCCTCCTTCTTAAGTTGGCATCCTCCAACTATTCTTTTTTATTTATCGATAATAGTATGTATTTTAGGTTACCCTAATAACATTTGCTTAAAAAAGGAGCCATGCTAATGCATGACTCCCATTGGAGGAAAAAACTATAATTTTCCTGCGTCGCCAAATTCATTTAATGCCTGTCCAAATCTTCTGTGGCATTATTAATAATGTCCTATACAAAATCCATGCCTTCTTTAGCACACACTTCATACAGCTTGAGATATGTAAAATGGTGACTCATCTCACAAACTTTCTACAATAGCTATAATTATTATGATATTTGAAGTAAGATGATAACATTTTACTGCTCCTGTTCCTTTACATCACACGGAATTTTTGGTTGACTTTTAGCATTCATTTTTTTCAACCAATCAAAATGATTATCGATGAGTTCCTGCACTTTTTCAGGTTTATGAATACCGAAAAAACCATATTCTGATATTTCTTCCAAAGTCAAACCATGCAAATAAAAAAATTTAATTGCAATGTGAGTTTCCATGTCGATCATTTTCAGAACAGACTTAATCCACACTTTTAATTTTTCAAACTGTTCCTCGTATCTTGCCATAACAGGCTCATACTGTTTACGCAAAACACCTGCGTCTTTCAACGCACGGAATCTTTCCACTTTTCTTCTGATTTCTTCAATTTCATTATAAACTTCCTTCGTGATAATCATGAGAAATCCCCCCTTCTTAATTTTTACTTGTTAAATAAGTTTCATTAGCTTTTGTGACAGGAAATTTTTCAACGGTACATATTCTATTGATATCCCGTTCCAAACGTTCTACATATACCATAACATCGCATATTGCCTCAAATTCCTCATCTTCTTGCTCTGCATTTTCATCAGATGGTGCCTCTTCTAGCTCTGTTAAAATAATTTCTGCAGCTGATCCTAAAATCTCAAGAAGTTCATCGAGGTGGTCTGCTACATACAAAAATCGTCTTTGTTGTTCATCGTTCAAAATAATACCTCCTTGTTTAATCTTTACTTGTTAAATATGTTTCTTTTTCAGGCGTTGGTGGAAAACGTTTCACAGAGTACAACATATCCAAATCTTTATCCAATCGTTCGGCTGCCTCCAAAATTTCTTTTGCAAACTTAAGTTCAGAATTTTCGTCATCAATCATGGAGTTAATTGGAAAATCTTCGTTTTCTGTTATTACTCTTTGAGCTGCACCTTTGAGCATATCAATGTATTCTTTAATCTCATCTGCCACATATAAAATTCTTCTTTGCTGTCTCTCGTTCAAAATAATCCCTCCTTTCTAAAAGACACAAAATAAACTGTTTTTAGTAGCTACTTATAATATGTCAGAAGACCCCATGTTTTAATTTTTTTGTTGTTTTGCAAGAGAGTATATTATATTCCGCTTCTGACAACAGTCGTTTACATGCCGTAACAAGGTTCTCTGTGCCACCATTCTTTCGCATTATTCGCAGTTGCTACATTAACCCCTAATCTTTCGCAAGCTATCTTGAAATAGTCCTCATCAATTTCGCACCCTATAAAATCGCGTCCTAACTCCATGCACGCAACACCAGTAGTACCGCTACCCATAAATGGGTCTAATATTATGTACTCGTCTGGCAAGATTCCGATAATATTTTTCATTACCTCTAACGGCATTTGGCAAGGATGAGCAGTTTTTTCTCTCGATACATTCTTTACTTGATTGATAAACCACCAATCATATATGTCTGTTCCAGTCTTACCTTTTGCTATTTGCGCTTTAATTCGTTTATCATTAGGATTCTTATAGGGCTGCTTTACCTTCGACAAATCAGGTGCAACTCCAAAAAAACCTATGTCGCGATGCTGTTTTTTTGTATTAGCGTTATATACCCACGCAATAACTTTTTCCGGAAACATATTAATTTCAAGCGATAATTTGTATAGTTGTTCCGGGTAATGTATAACCACAAACGGAACTCCGTTAGAGGTTAATACGTTTTCTAAAAACTTGTAATAATCCTTCTCAGGCAAATTATCTTTATAAGAATTATATTTATAGCCCACATTAAACGGTGGATCTGTAACAATACATATCTTTTTTTCAACAATATCCTGACGTTTTAATAAATCTCTGCAGTCGCAATTATAAATTTCAATCATTTAACTCCTCCTAACTACTGCCATATGCAGTTTTTTATTTTGTTCTGCCTTTAAATCGCTCCCCGATGGCATAACTTTTAACAGCTAATTATATTATGTAACAACACCCTATCTTTTAAATTTTTTTTGAATTCTGTCCAAGAATACCTGGTATTCATCTTTGGACAATACATTTTTGTATTGTTCCAAATTCCTTATCGCAGCACGATACGCCCGGGCCACATCGTCACCATCAATAGGCAAACGTTTGCCCCAATTTCCGACTGTACCGTCCTCTCGTTCCCAATACACATTTACCAACGGTTTTTCTCTTAAAGCCGGTGCACTTCCGTCATCTACAAACAAGTCTCCGCGCAAATGCAGAATATAATCTGACAGTAGGGCATAGATATATCCCCACTTGATGTGTTCGACATCGTGCAAAAAATCAAAGATGTTTTTCGGACGTTCTCCTGGACCCGTTTGATTGGTATAGTAACCGTTAACATATGTATCGATTTTGTAAGATGGGTGAAACTTGTCGTATACATAACGGCCTTCCTGATAAAATCTGTTTTCATCAAATGCCAACAGAAATGCTGCAATTGAAATATTACGAAAGACCGCCATTTGCTCTCGTGTATATTTTTTATGTATCTCTCTTTCCACGCACTATCCCCCCCTTCTTATTGCCCAACGGCGTGGTTGACTGCGTGTACCACCTTTTTTCTCATTTCCTCGCTCGGAAACGATTCGTTGTGGAATGTGTTCTTCCTCACACACCGCATTAATTTTTTTAATAGTTCGCTTTCCAGAGATATCTTTTAGCTTTTTTTGTTGTTCTTTCGCTAAAAATTGATTTTCATGCTTCTCCATAAACCATTTGAGCTCTGGTTTCGAAAGAATTGTAAAACCACATCCACCAAACACACGACATACCTGCTGAACCCAATATCGCATTTCCGGCAAAACGAATACATGAACTCGCTTTGTCCAATATGCTTTTCTCAAAGGATTAATACGAACCTCACACTGTTTCGTTTCCTTATTATATGCGGTATATAAAATACCACCTTCATCATCTATATATCTATGATGTCTTTCCAAAAATTCCTGTTGATTTTTTTCATAATGACGACACATTTGAAGATGTCTGTACGCATCTTTGTATTTCTCTTGCAACTCGACACTATTGTATGCTCTCACAAAAATCAGCACTTGTTTTCCATCACGTGTTCGAACTCGGCGTGAAAACTGGACAAGGCTACTGAGATCATCAGAATTAACCAGGATAACATCCACAGTATCGCTAATATTCGTGCCTAATTCGTTTGCCCGGGTACATAACAGCACGCTCCTACCTGTTGGATATTCACCTGTTTTAATAAATTCTTTTGTAGCTGCATCTTTGAGTTTTCCTACTACATCTTGTTTGTTATTACCTTTAGATATGATTGAAAAACATTGTGCCTTACAACATGACCCTATTTCTTGAAGTGTTTCTATATGATCGCACCCAACAAAAACTTTCTTTCCACTTTCCAATGCCTGCTTTATTATGAATTTTGCGTCTTCTTCATTTTTATAAAAAAACAATTTATTCCCATATAAAAAATCATAGGTTTTTGCAACTTCAACTTTAATCCATTCATTCCCATACACCTCAGTAAATATCTCTTCCAAATCATAAAAATTGGTTCCGGTCATGCCAATCACTAATCCTTGAAATTTTTGCATTATAGTTTCCATAAATGGATGATTTTCCTTGATAAAAACATCTGTAACCATGCTGTGAACTTCATCTATAACTAAAATTTGAAATGAATTGATATATTCACAGAATTTCTCTTCGTCAAAGTTCATGTTTTTTTGTAGAGCCTGTGTAGTACTCACCGTAACACATTTGCAATTATCGTATTCTTCAGACATGCTAATAACGGTAGTCGTTCTAGGTGCTACTGCAAGAATTTTAATATTCTGCGATTGTGCAAATTTATCCATCACATTGGATACACTAAATGTCTTACCACTACCAGGTTGTGCATCTATTAAAACAGGTTGTCTTTTTTCATACCACTGTGCAATGTCACCTATAGTAAGTGCAAGTTCCTTCATAAAGACACAATTTGTCTTATTACCCATATTTATTGCTCCCTTCACAAATTGGTGAGGCTAATCAATTTAAACCTCTCATTTTATATTGTGAAAGATTTGCTCACTTTTGGGTTGCTTTGCTTTTTTAGGCTGTAATGAGCAAAAAACATTTACAATTATTGTGCCAAAATCCTATGGGTTTATATAATACATTGAATATTGGCACATTGCGTTTTGAAGAAATAAAAAGGTAATTTTATATAAAACAACAGTTCAAGGCTGTGGTAGGCATATAGCCTTAAACCTGCATAAGACGTTATTGATAATAATCCCCGGCGACATTTCTTTGAAAAACAAAACAGAGGAGTATTTCATCCTCTGTACTAAAGAACTTCTAATAAACAAACAGAATCTCTCCTGTCTTTCTATCATACTCGTAAACATATCGGGAAAAATAATCATCCCGATAAACAAGTGGGTCCCACTTATCATATGTACTCAACAACCAACCATCATATTTTACTTCTGCTCCCGAAAGCACCACATAAGCTGCTTTTTTTGCATAAAAGTAAAAATTTTCATCCAAAATTTCAGATACTCTTTCTAATACTCCCGGATATGCCAAAACACTTGCTCCATAAAAACTATCTGTATTTTCCAACACATACGTTTCATCCATTGTGTCTGGTAAATCCCCCAATAAGAGGTTATATTCTCTCGTATCACAATCACTCATTGTTCGCATAATAGGTGGATAATCTCTTATAGAATTCTCCATGGCAACCGCATGTAATTCATCCAAAGAAATACCCCATTGCTCCATTCTATTACTATCCACGTCAACTCTAATTCGAATTCCATCCACAATAATTTCAACCTGATAAATAATATCAAAAATATGTTTAAAATTTGTATGCGGAATACTTTCGCTATCATCATGAGAAGGACACAACTGTATATAAATCTTGTCTCTTGCTTCTTTAAAATCACCACTGATATAGGCCTCCATATCAATATTCGATTCGTTAACCGAAACCGTTTTATAAATCCAGTATTCTATGGAATCATAATCAAAGTCTGGGTTTTTCATTTTTTTTGAATCTAATATTGGAAAATCTTTTGGGTCACACCAGCATTGTTTGAGCATTATCTTATAGCCACGCATTTTACCATTAATGAGAACCTTAACTATTGTGGAACCCTTATATCTGACCGGCATAAATTCCTTGGCAACTTCATAAACCCATCCCTCTTTTACTACTTCGTAAACCTCGTTTTTTGTATCCATTACATATTTTCCCCTTTCTTAGTCTGCTGTTTTTTCAAGTAACTAAACACTTGCTCAAAACTATATTTATTAACAACTTCCTTACAAGCATAAATCAACACATAATGCAAGCCATAACTTCTTATCTCTGACACCATATTTTCCTCATGCGTCAAACAATCATCTTTTGTAATCCCGTTCGTATCTTCTTCGAACACGTCGAATTCTTCTTTTACCGCAACAACATAAGTATCATTAACTACCCATGCTACCACTCCATAATCGCTCCATTCGATTTTTTCAAGCCGAATGTCTTGTTTTGGAAAATTATGATGTATCCAATTCACTACGTCTTCTTTACAATAGTTATCGCCGTCACTACACACGCATTCTTCCTCCGGTACACCACATTTGTGATAAAATTCCAACCATTTTTCTAATTCTTTGATTATGCTAAAGATTTTCCACTTTTGTTTTTCTAAAACTTTACTTCCGTTGAAAAACAAATCACCATCACGGTATACATATTCCTTATTAAAAATGCAAATTATGTATTCTTCATTTTTACCCTCATGTAGATCATCTACGATTTTCTTTGCGTTACCTAACATTCTACCTAGTTTGTCATAGTTTAAATTTTTAATCTTTTCTTCAAACATTTTAACCGCCTTTCTTGGTATCCTATACCAAATATCATATAATTTACTCAATGTGTTGCTCATCCCAAAATGGAAATTGTGGATGCTTAATCTCTAAAAATGAGTAGGAGTACAAATAGGATGAAGCCCAATCATCAAGTTCTTCATGATTCAGCAAATAGATTGCATGCTCATTGTCACTATCAATAGCAATCGCCTTTAATAATGGGCCTCCCGTTCCATATAGAAATAATCCTCCGTCTTTATTTATGTATAACCCCATCCAAATATTGTGGTTTGGCCAATAATAAAAACCTTCTCCATATTCACCAACACAAACTGCTGTTTCAGTATCGTACACAATACCGTTATATTCTACTCGCATTGTTTTTTACCTCCTTTTTCTTTTTTGCGAATATACTTGTACTTGTATTCGTTTTATACATTCATACACATGCACCCCTTTCGAAATCTGTTCTGAAAATATTATGAAAGTTTTGAAAGTTTTTGGGTCGCTTTATAAAAATTGGTTTTGAACAACAAAAAAACAGAGGATGCAATTCCTCTGTTTCGCTACTTGAATACTTGTTTTTAAAGTTTTCTTTGCTCTTTCATTCTTCTGTGCAATTCCACTCATACTAAAACACTTACACAATAAAAAGCATCTGTGTTTGCTTTGTTTTTTAAGCAAAATTTAGAAAGAACTCTTGGCTTCTCCTTTCTTCAATTTTACTATTAATATTTTTTAAAAATCCTTTTGGTTCCCTCATTGGTTCCCTCATGATTTTTGAGAAAAGAAAAAAGCCTCGAAACCCTTGATTTTACTGGGTTTATGAGGCTTTTAAAAACAGGGGATGAGGGAATCGAACCCCCACCAAAAGTTTTGGAGACTCCTATCATACCATTTGACCAATCCCCTAAGTTACAAAAAAGGCACAAGCCTTTTAGCTGTACCTTCAAAACTACACACAAATATCTCTATCATTTCATCTTTTCTTGTTCCTATCACCTTACTTGGTTATGCCCTCGACCTATTAGTAACAGTCAGCTACATGCATTACTGCACTTCCACCTCTGTCCTATCTACCTCGTCGTCTTCAAGGGGTCTTACAACTTACGT
>JAZRQP010000024.1:0-4231 GCA_045649885.1 Faecalimonas sp. | reverse complement strand
GGATAAGGCGATGAAGGTGCTCAAAGAGGAAGGCGCCATCGTGTCTCCAGTCCGCTGCAAATGGGAGCCTGCGAAATAGGTTCCATCCCCGGCCAGGTCTGCAAAAAAAGGTGTCCGACCTGGCCTAAAACTAACACCTGAATGTGCCAAATCCAAAACGGGCACAAAAGGCCGTGATTCCATGCCCAAAGTGCCGCCAAAACGCAAATCGGGCACGAAATCCATCCATTCCGTGCCCAAATCGCCAACTGACCGGCAGAAAAGGTTCTATTGTAGATATTCATAAATCTGATATCTCTTCTTGCGGATCTTATCCCTCTTCACTTCGATAAGCCTCCGGTACTCATCTATCAGAACCTGATCCTCCCTATTTTAAAGCTCTGTACATGATGTTGATAACATCCGCCTTACTTATGGTCTTTTTCGGAGAAAATTTATTTTGCTCGGTGGCTCCCATGATTCCGTTAACATGAGACCATGCCAATGCCCTACCAAAATCACTTTGATGACTATCGATATCAAGGTATTGATTCACCTGAATTCCTTCCGGACATCCAAGATACGTCCAAAGACTTATGACAAACTCACCTCTGGTAAGGGCTGTCTGCGGCGCAAAAGAGCTTCCGGTTATGATACCCTTCTCACTTGCCCAAAGAGCCGCATTATAATATGGATCCGTTGCCTTTACATCCGAGAATGGGTTTGAACCAGATGGTTGTGGCGATCCAAGAGCAGACCAGATGTATGTGTAGAATTCTGCCTTTGTACATGTCTTATCTGGCGAGAATTTTCCAGATTCATCAGAGATTATTTTCTTGTCAAGTGCCCATTTGATACCTTTGGCGTACCATGCAACATCATCAACGTCAGTGAATGAACCTACTTTAACTGGAGCCACTTCATATTTCTTGCTCGGATGGGTGTCTTCGGGAATAGTTGCAAGAACCTTTCTGCCGAAGGTAGATGATGTCTTCCACATCGATCCGGTAACAGCATTTCCGTCAGTTGTGACATTTCTCACGTATTCCTTTCCATATGGAATGATAGCACAGGCTTTTCCTATCGTAGGATTAATTGCAAGTCCATCATTAACATGATCAAACTCATTTGCAATGACAAGACCTGAATTGTAACAGTTTTCAATATGTATATCAGAAAGACTACTGAAGAAGATACCTGCCGCCCATCTTCCTACAATTTGTCCGCTGTTGTAGCAGTTCTGAATAAATGATGTCCCTTCCGGACCAAAATGGTAGATTCCTGGAAGTTCACGTATTGATGCGTACGCACTTATACCGGCAGTATAAGAATGCATGGCATTTTCTGCAAGATCCTCCAATTCCAATGGTAAGGTAATGTTACCGCTATTATAGCAGTTGTGAATATGTGTTTCGCCCATTGATCCGATAATACCTGCACCATATATGATATAGTCAAGGTTTTCCATTTCCACCTGAATATCTGAATCGTTGAAGGAGTTTTCAATATGCACATATTCTTTTCTAGGGCAGTTCTGACCACCAAAGTCACCACCTCCGTGTGCACAAAGGCCACCAACATGTATATGGATAAAAGGTGAATCTTCCCTCCTTCCGAATTTCTCTGTTATGCGATACTCTTCACAACCTTTAACTCTAATACGGATTTTGCCGCCCTTTGAATAACAGTTATTGATATCTATACCCTGATTCATACCTCCACAGATAGCTCCTGCGTAAAGGTTGACTTCTTTTTTTAGATTAGTGTAATTAACATCAATATTGAAATTGATAACTCCAAGATTCTTGATTTTGTGTGCTTCAGGGCAGGTTGCAAGGTTTCCAAACAGACCATAAGCACGGAAGTTGGCTGTTTCTGTCAAGAATGGAGTCTCTTCATTAATAACAATCTGCATTCCTGAAATAACGTGGCCATTTCCGTCTAATGAACCACCAAATGCAAAATTGCCTTGTTCTGCTTTGTCCCAATTTCCCATGAAACCGTATGCTTCTGATGCACCGATAGGTACCCAGTTACCCCATTTTGAAAGATCAATGTCAGCAATGAGTTTATAATGATTGTTTGGACCTTTACGTACTGCATTCAGTTGCTCGGCAGTTTGAATAAGATATGGATCTTCCAATGTACCACTTCCTCCTGCAAACTCAAATGAACTGTTGATCATTTGTGCAGGAGCACCATCACTATGTCTTGAACCGGATTGGATATCTTTAAGACAGGCCTTAGGTAAAAATCTCTTGCCATTCACAAGGCACCATTCACCTATAAGACCAGGTATATCATCTGAGAGATCTTCATCTAGAATCTCGACATATTTGATTGTATAATTACTCGGATACTCTGATTTCTTAGCATCTTTCACATAACTGCCGTTAATGTCAAAACGTTCTTCAGTGGTCGGATATGCGTAATAGGCACGCATATTTTTAGTGATAAATTTATCGACAATGTCTTCACCCCATCTATCCCTTTTACTCCAATAATCAAATAGAGGTACATAGATTTCAGCGGTTGCAACAGGGGTCAAATGCTGTTGACTGATTTTGCTCTTATACTCCATCATTGCAGGAGTGATTCTCACATCATTGTCCATTTTGCCTGTAAAAGCAGTAAGATACACTTTGACAGTCTTTGCATCAATGCGTTTGAATCCTGTAGTGTTTTCTGCCGAAACTGTTGTCTGGTTGAGTGTGAGTTTTTTATCGAAGTAAAAGCCGTCTTTAGCCTTGAATGTAGCAACGGCAGTTGTAAACGTAAAAGGCTTCACTCCGTCCGGATGCTCGTATTTGACATCGAAAAGAATGTAGTTTTCCTTTGCCAGGGATGTGCCGTCCATCGCCTTATAATGAGGCTTGCCGTCTTTGACAACAAGAAGCCATGTTTTCATTGTGGTGATAGGGACATCTGTCGGATTCACTACCGGCTTGTCACCAATCTTTTTGTTAACCTTATTTTTGACATCTTTCTTTACCGCATTTCCTGCACTACTGTCTGAATTCTTAAGCTTCCATATATAATTTACTGTAATGTTTTTTTTACTGACTTTTGCAACCTTTGCTTTATGGCCATTGATGGTGACATTAATATTGGAAGACATTGAAAAGACATTGGATGAACTGGCCTTGATTCTCAACTTGACAGTCATCGTGTAATCTCTACCTTGAACGAATGCACCGTTATCAAATTCGCCATTCCACTGCACTTCATAAACCTCCGTACTTGCAGTTGCCGGAACACTCGCTTTATAGGAAGGCTTTTTACCCACCTGCGGCTGTGTAGTGGTGATTACAATTTTTGTAACATTGGCTGCAAATGTGGCCACTGGGGAAAATATAGCGATTATGCATGCTATCAGCAAGACAACTTTTTTCATGGTAAATCTCTTTGGAATGTCACTTAATTATATTTCGTAAATATAGTGACTAAAAATTTAATCACAAGCAAGTGGCCCAGTGGAAGCAATAATTATAAAAAATATACCCATAAAGCTTTTGTATTAAAGCGTTATTCTTATATTCGCATTGTAATGCTTACAAATGCAGATGTTCAGATCCAAACGAAGATTGGTGAAAAGATCAAGGCGACCAGACTAAAGCAAAATATAACGCAAGAAAGTTTGGCTGAGTCTGCGTTAATATCACGATCATCCGTCCAAAAGGTTGAATCTGGGGAGATAAAATCGTTTGATACATTTCTTCGTATCTTAAGAACGCTCGGAATGCTCGACGAGATTCATCATCTATGCAAAGAGGAAGAATTAAGTCCTAGCGATTACTATGATTTAGTAAACTCTATTAAGAAGAACAGAAGAAAACGCGCAAGATAACTTATTGCCATTAATTTATGAAAATCGAAGAAGCCATACTTTACTGCCTCGCAAGCCAGAACCGAGGAATGCGGACGGAGCAGATTGCGGAGATGATAAATCGCCAACGGCTACATATTCGCAAGGATGGACAACCTGTTACATCAAATCAGGTTTATGCTGTTATATGTCGCTTCCCCAATATGTTTGTTAAGGCAGAAGGGCGAATTATGTTGATGATATAAAAGCATTTGAGAATATTATGAATAAGGTTTATACTTTATCTTTTCCAGAAGCGCGAAATGTTGTTGTCTCAGGGGATATCCATGGAGACTTCAATCTCTTGGTGTATAAACTTTGTGTGCAGATTCCAAATATACACCTAATAAGTCAATTGTCTATATCGAAACAATATATTCTTGCCGC
>JAZRQP010000023.1:0-7236 GCA_045649885.1 Faecalimonas sp. | reverse complement strand
CGGGGCGTACTCTCTCCTGTGAATTACCAACGCTGTTCATCACTTGTTTGCTGTTTTGTGAAAAAAGATTTTCCATAACCTTGAATTATTTGTGAATACTCTGTTTTTGAAACTTTTTATGTGCAGGTAACAGAGCAAGGTCAAAGGCTACGGAAGCAGCAAGGAATTACACAAAGGCAAGAATTGCTGTAAATACTACCCGGCAGGTGTGGAGATTTTTAGTGTAAACATCGCTTGTCCTTGTGCGGTGGCCTCTTGCTCTACCTTTGCACACGAAAAAGTCAAAGCGGAGTGGAACAATCAAGGTGGAAAACTCTCAAAATGGCAAAGTGATACTTGACAGCAAGGTGCAGGAGAGAGTTCGCAGTTTATGACGAGGTGGTAAGAACTCACGAATTATTGAGCAAACCGAGGTGCAGCCAATAATCTATACGATTAAAATCTATAAAAATTTTGTAACATTGTAATTTTGTATAGAAAATTTTGTAACATTGTAATTTTGTATAGAAAATTTTGTAACATTGTAATTTTGTATAGAAAATTTTGTAATGCCGTATAAAACAAGTATTTGCGTGCGTTACAACTTTGTAACAAAGTGGATTTGCTCCTTGATACGATTTTGTAACACACCGTTCTGTCTGTTACAAACTTTGATAAGAGGAAATTTTGTAACGGATTTGTAGCAGGTTTGTAACTCTATTTATCCTCTATATATCAATTATTTAAGATGCTTCTTTTTATATTGTTACAAAGTTACAAAGTTTTAGAACAGAAATAAGAAGAGATAAGAAAGGGATATTTGCCCCGTGTGGAGGCGTAAAAAAGGCCGCACTGAAGTTTGGTATCTGTTGTGAGGCTGGGTCTGTGACGTTCTGCGACAGAGCAGGGTTGAACTATGTTTCGTGTTCTCCATTCTGCGTGCCCATCGCACGTTTTGCTGCTGCTCAGGCTGCTGTTGAGGATGCATTGCAAGAAATATATAGGCTGGGTAAAAGTTGTCAGTTATGACTCACCAAGTTGTGAGTTACAAAAAGTTTGTATCATTGTATCTTTGTTTTATTCTTTGCTCAATACGTTGTATAACAAGTGTTTAGAAATGATACAAATGCGATACAACTTATCTTTGCTATGTGATACAAAAATAATTGGGTACGTCGTTTGGTGATACAAAAGCTGAAGCGGGATAATTTGTATCGGAATTGTATCGGGATTGTATCGGGATTGTATCAGTGTATTCCTCTTTATTATCAAGTAGTTATATTCCTTTTTCTTTCTTTGATACAAAGATACAAAGTTTTAGTACAAAATAGGAGTAGAGGAAAAAAGGAAGATTGTTCTTTACTAGCTCTAGTTGAATCCGAGCTTTGAGCTCCTGGATAAGGAGTAATTCTTTGTGGAAAGATGGCAGTCTGCAGCTAGGTTGCAGGCGTTTGAATGGCTACGATTGGGTTGGGTTGAGTTGAGAAACGAGATATTCCGACCGAGTTTAGAATAAACAAAATGTAAAGCAAATACTCAAAATATTGTGCTTGGTTTTCACTGTAAACGGTATAAGTAAAATAACTATGGTGATTAGTTGATTTTAAGTAATCACTGTCTTTCTAAATAAATGATGGCTTATTTGATGGTGTAGATAATTATAAGAATCTTAATGTTCTTTGAAATTAAATGCAGTTTGCAAGAATATACTCATTCCAAAACACAACAGATATTAACTGTTAAATTCCAATTCTCCTTGTAAATTGATGTTACGAATGTCTATATCTACTCCATGCAAAGTACTCCTAATAAAATCATCTGTTATAGAGCATGGTACTGCTAGTGCAAGGAATTGACTAGCTCTAGAACAAGCCACATATATCATTCGTTGGCGTTCTGTCATAGTTGTAACTTCACTGCTTGGAAAGTCATTCAGTGAAACACTTTGCCCTCTACTGTCAGACGACAGGAATAGAAGTACCGCATCCAAAGTCGCTCCCTTTACTGCATGTATTGTATCAATGCTTTTATGATATTCGCTCCCTTTATCCTTAGACTGGTGAAAACATTCGACTGGTACATCTGCCATTTCTTTCATATTGTAGCCTTCTCGTCTTTTGTATGGAGTAAAAACAGGTTGTTCTTCAATTCCCCAATAATCATGTAATAACATACATGTTTGCTCAGACCATTCCTTAAAACTCAAGGAGAAGGATGGTATTTGTTTTAGAAATCCAAATATCCTTGAGTTCCAACCTGTATCATGTTCTATGCTATGGACAAATTCTCGTTTTTCATCGGGACTATTACCTGCAAATAAATTAGACAACACCAAGCGTATTTTTCGAAAAGCATAATCCATCTCGTTGGCATCATATGCAAATACGGCATCTATCAGCAAATATGGCAATTCTGATTTCCAATACTTAAAATCTACATCCTTAACACCTGCTAGCTCCTTGCATTTATCAACTCCTCGTGCTAAAACGATTCTACTTGATAAATTATTATCATCACAAATTTGGTAAAAGTCCTGAATAATGTCTCTTATATTATTGTCATCATATTTATACACAACTATGGGTACCTTCTTGTCCTCAACACCGTATGAAGTGATAGATGGCATGTCGCTCGGTTTAAGTTTGCTATACAAGTCTATTATGCGTTGATTAGAACGCCTGCATTCTGATAGTGGCAAAATGTTCCACTCCTCTTCTTTCATCATGTTTTGCAGTAATTCGGGTCTGGCATTGTTAAATCCGTAGATAGACTGGCATATATCTCCTACGAATTCTAAATTCTGTAAACCGGCATGCTTTAATTGTTTGAAGAACTCAAAGTGTAGCTCTGAATTATCCTGCGCCTCATCAACGATAATGTATGGGAATCGGGTTATAAGGGCTCTTGCTATTTCCTTGTGATTTTCTAATATGTCACATGCTATCCATAAGGCATCACTGCTTGTAATAAAACCTTTGCCTAAACGGTAGTTAAATACAGCTCTGCAGTATTCAACCTCTTTTACTTTGTCTATTTTATAATGTTTCCATCTATACCCATTCTTTTCTCTTGATACAAGAGCGGGGCTCTTCTTGTGAAGGATATTGTCATATTCGTTCTTGCAAAATTTACTCAATGATGGTGCCGGGAAAGAGTCCCATTTCCCCTTTTTAAACACATTGTTGAAATTAATACTATAAAGCACCATTACATCATTTACAACGATTGGCTTCTTCTTACAAGCATCACACAAATACCAGAATGGGAGAACGATATATTGCATAATGAAACTATCAATGGTTAATACTTCATTAGGAAAAGTCAATCTTTCATTATGCATCTCCCAGTATTTCTTTTTTAATTCGTCGCAAGCCTTATTGGTAAATGACAAACAAGCAAATCCAGTGTGCTGCCCATAATTCTTTTTACAAAAAGAAGATACTGCCAGAAGTTTCTTTACAATACTCGTAGTCTTGCCACTACCAGGACATGCTGTTAATATTGTATATCCACGGGCATCGAGATATGCTTGTCGCTGAGGTGTTACATCATATTTCATGCTTATGATATCAAATGGGTAATCGCTTTTTGAATGTATTGAGGTATGGTAAACTTTATTTCACTTTCTTCATCTATCTTATCTAACAAAAAAGAATTTAGTGTCTGAGCGAATTCTGCTTTTCCTGGCAAGCACTTCCACATCAGCAAAGCGACATTCTGCTGCTCCTCTTCGCTCAGATCTCTATCTCCAAGTTCTGTCATGTAAAAATCGACCTTATCAATGCCTTCTGCATTCTCCTGTTTAATCAATTTGTAAAGCCACGTTTCTTTCGTTATGTCTTTCTTGGCAGAAACATTAGCTAGGCATATTTGGTATTCCAATGTTTTCTTTCCCGAACAAATTTTAATGTTTGGTTGCTCATTAGCCATTGCTATCATGTTGTTAACGCGACCGTTCACTTCTCCATCGTTTATGCTGCATCTTAATGTGTTGAGTTTATCATATCTATTTTGTACAAGAGAGTTCAAGTTAAATTCCTTGTCTTTAGAATCTGTAAATTGATCTTCATCTGTTATAAAAGCAGCCTTGATTGGCAATCTCTTTTTATTATCAGAAGAATTAAATAACATCAAGAATTGGTAGAAAGCCGTTCCATTCATATCTACGATTTCAATCTGGTGCTCAGTTAGTGATTTGCCAATCATCCTAGAAAATGTTTCAACTAATTGACATTCTGAGATACCTTCAATAAAGAGACATCCAGACGAGAACAGCAACTGTGAGCGTGTAACATCAAAGTAACGGGTGATCATCTTTCTGTATGATATTACATCCTTCTCTTTTAAGAGTTCTCCTTTAGCTACATTGCGGATAATTTTTTCCTCGTGTCGTCCTTTGTAACAGTTGCCCACATTAAAAACTTCATTATCCTTTAGCAGAATAAGATTCTCCAATGGTATCTTTGATGTCAGAGTTGGCGAATGAGTTGTGATAAATACCTGGCTGTTTTCGTTTGCATCTGTGCCTTTCAAGAAATTATACAAATTCACCTGCAATTGTGGGTGCAGATGTGCTTCTGGTTCTTCTATTAAAAGGGCATAGATGCTCACGTCGTCACCTATGTGACAATCTTTAATGTCGCTCAAAACCGAAGCAATGTATATCAGGTTGTTATACCCAAGACTGTTTTGGGTTAGCATGAATCCATTCTTGTCATTTGCGGAATATGGCAAGAAGGGTTTTATGATATTAACGATATGTTCGATTCTGCTCTGTTCGATATGTAGTTTTACATTCTGAAAATCGAAACTATTTATCTGGTTCAGATTATCATTTATGCCCGACTGTGTTTCCAAAACTTCTGGTCTTTCCAAAAGTTGGCTGTTTGCATTATCCACTATACATCTTACCTCCTTTTCCGAGCCAATCCTGTCAATTTTTCTTTTAATAACCCGTCCCAACAGATTATTGCGTGTGCTCATTAGGTCGCGCGTGCAATCACGTGGTGCTCCCAAATAATAAGGATGTAAAAAATGGAATGTATACCAATCAGCGTGTAAGTTATTTTCTTCTTTGCCTGTTACATATGACGAATAGATTCTTCCGTTTTCTTTCATCTCAAAACTTAGATGAACTCTAGCATGCATAGTTCCATCTTCTTTTCGAACCAAGTACTGATAGAATGCCCCTTCTTGTTCCTTGGATAAACCTTCAAAATTATAACATATATCAATCCTCGTTGATGGATTTGCTGTTTTAGTTCCATCTGCATTGGTAATAATGTCTATATGAAAATCCTCTTTTGTTATTTCTATGTCTCTATTTGGCTCTCCCCAAGAATAGAAAAGGCGGACAGCATCCATCAAGGATGTTTTCAATTGTCCATTGGCGCCGATAATTACATTTAGTTTCTTATCGAATTCTACCAATAACTCTTTGATGCCACGAAAATTCTTTATATAAATTTTACTTAGATACATAATTTGTTGTATTTATTCACCTAAATATCTGTTTTCTGCCACAAATCTCCTCAACAGGAATGTCAAGAAGTATGGGAAGGTATAGAACTTGCCGTTGAAGCCGATATTCTTGTATCCCAACTTGATGCCGTACTTTATATCTGGGTATTTGTCATCACTTAGCAATTTGTTCAATGATGCAGTTGCGCCATCGTTTGCCTTTACTTCTACAGGAATAAGTGAATCGGCATCGCGCACGAAAAAGTCCATTTCAAGTGAAGGTTTATCACTGCTATAATAGTAGAGATTATAGCCTTGCTTTACAAGCATATCTCCTACAATATTCTCATAGATTGCTCCTTTGTAAGTCCCCATATTCTTGTTTGCTCTCAAATCTTCCTGAGCTTCTTCGTCGAGCGAAGCAATCAAAAGTCCAGTGTCCTTATAATAAATCTTGTATAGTTTGGGGTTATAGTTTCCTTTAAGCGGAAGCTCCGGCAGATTCAGACAGTAGCAGACATTTATGACTCCTGCATCAGCAAGCCATTCTACGCAACCGATATAATCTCTATTGCGCGCATTATTTGCAATCTTGGTGATTTGGAAACGTTTGTTCTCTTTTGCCAAAAAGGTGGAAATATGGTTATATACGGCCTTGACTTTTGCCTTGTCTAAGCCTTCTACATATTTGGTGATGTCTTCTTCATAGTCTTTGAGCAATTGTTTCTGTATGCCCAATGTTCCACTGAAGTTTTTATTCTTAATGAATGTATTTACCACCTCGGGCATACCACCAATAGTGGCGTAATCGCGAAATAGACCAAAAAGGACATCCATCTGCAAGGGTGCAAGAGGCTTGACCTCCAACATGTGTTGGAATAGTTCGTTTATAAGCTCCTCGGAATATCCATTGGCCCAAAGGAATTCTTCGAAATCCATGGAATGCATTTCATAATCCTCCTTGTAGCCAACACTGTTTGATTCAATCTCTCTGTAATTTATTCCCATCAATGAGCCGGAACAGATGACATCAAATCGTCCGTCGAGCTTAAAAAACTTCAACGAAGTGGCGCAATTAGGGCATGCCTGTAGTTCATCAAAGAAGAAAATTGTTTCACCGGGTGTAAAATCCAGTTCGGGGTTAAGTAATGAGATGTTTTTAAGGATTGCATCGACTTCAAATCCTTCTTCAAAGATATTCTTATATTTTGTTTGCTCTACAAAATTAATTTGGATAACATTCTTATAATTCTGATGTGCAAACCATTCAATAGAGCGTGTCTTTCCAATCTGACGCGCTCCTTTTATTATAAGAGGCTTTCTGTCTGGATTATTTTTCCAAGCAATCAAATAAGCATCAATCTTTCTTTTAAGCAGTTTATCCATGGCTACGTTCATGTGTTTCAATTGCAAATATAACGGATTTCACATAATTCGTATCAAAAAGTGCTTGAAATTTCACATAATCCCCATTGCTTTTTGGCTAAAATTTCACATAATCCCACAAAAATGCCACTCGCGGCGAGCTTCACAGCGGGCCACGAGTGGACTTTAATGATTGGGGAATTCTCAAACATTCACTTTTTTCAAAAGGAAGTTCGGTATCTCGTTTTTATGAAATAGTATGTCTTGTGTTGTTTATGAAAGGGTAACTGTCCTCTATAGCACATTTGCTTGATTGCAGCTTCGGACTTGCTCAATTTTATAGCCACGTCTGAGAGTGACAACACCTCATCATTCAACGAGTACATTTCTAATGCAACTTGCTTGGCAATAGCTTTTATGTCTGCACTTTTC
>JAZRQP010000022.1:0-1751 GCA_045649885.1 Faecalimonas sp. | reverse complement strand
TGGAAGGCGTCGTGTGGGTAAAACTTTCCTTGTGCGAGAAGCGTTCAATTATAAATTTACATTTCAACATTCAGGAATTGCAAACGCACCGCGTAGTTCACAATTGGAAGAATGGGGAAAATCTCTTCAAAAACATGGGTTGAAAGGGAAAACGACTCCTAAGGATTGGTTTGAAGCATTTTCTTTTTTGGATGATTTAATTCGTAAGTCGCGTGCAAAGAAGAAGGTGGTTTTTATTGATGAATTGCCATGGATGGATACTCAAGCGAGTAATTTTGTCCCTGCATTAGAACATTTCTGGAATGCCTATGCATCTGCGCGAAAGGACGTGTTATTGATTGTATGTGGTTCAGCCACCTCATGGATTGTTGACAAGATTATACATAATCATGGGGGACTTCACAATAGACTTAATAAGAAAATAAATCTTCGTCAATTTACATTGCACGAATGTGAACTGTATGCTAAGAGTCGTAAACTTGGTGTGCAACACCGTCAGTTATTAGAATGTTACATGATAATGGGAGGAATCCCATTTTATTGGTCTTTGCTCAGAAAAGATTTAAGTCTTCCACAGAATATAGACAGGATCTTTTTTTCTGAGGATGGTGAGCTAAAGGATGAATTTGATGCACTCTATCGCTCATTGTTCAAAAAGCCCGAAGCCTATTTAAACGTAATCAATGCTTTGGGTAAAAAAAGGATAGGAATGACTAGAGATGAGATTATAACTGCAAGTGACATTTTTACAAATGGCAAATTGAGCACAGTATTAAAAGACTTGGAACATTGTGGCTTTATCCGTAAATACAATCAAATTGGTAAATTGTCAAAAGGTGCAATGTATCAATTAGTAGATTTTTATACTTTATTCTACTTTAAATTCATTCTTGAAAATAAGAGACACGATCCCAATTTTTGGTCAAAGAGTGCAGGAAGTAGTCTATACAATAATTGGTGTGGGCTGGCTTTTGAGCGAGTATGTTTTGCCCATATACCCCAAATTAAGCATGCATTGAGCATTGGCGGAGTTGTTTCCAATGAGTATTCGTGGTTTGTTCGAAAAACTAATGATCGTCCCGGTGCACAAATTGATTTATTACTTGACCGTGGAGACCAGACAATAAATATCTGTGAGATTAAATATACATCGTCTAGTGAATATATGCTTAATGAAGAGGAAGAAACAAAGATTCTTAGTCGAAGAGAACGTTTTATTGAAGAAACGGGCACAACAAAGGCTGTGCATCTTACTTTGATAACAACGCGAGGTCTTGTTCATAATTCTCATTCTGATATATTTCAGAATGTTGTTGTGGCAGAATCCTTATTTGAGAAGTGATGAAAATAGAAGAAGCCATACTTTATTGCCTCACAAGTCAGAACCGAGGGATGCGGACTGAGCAGATTGCAGAAATGATTAACCGCCAACGCTTGCATATTCGCAAGGATGGTCAGCCCGTCACTTCCAATCAGGTTTATGCGGTGATTTGTCGCTATCCCGATATGTTTGTTAAGGCAGAAGGACGGATAATGTTGATGATTTGAAAGCATTTGAGAATATTATGAATAAGGTTTATACTTTATCTTTTCCAGAAGCCCGAAATGTTGTTGTCTCAGGGGATATCCATGGAGACTTCAATCTCTTGGTGTATAAACTTTGTGTGCAGTATCAAATGAAGGACACCGTGCTAATAGTGGCTGGTGATTGTGGGTTTGGATTTGAAAAGAAGGAGTATTACGAGCAAATG
>JAZRQP010000021.1:0-39062 GCA_045649885.1 Faecalimonas sp. | reverse complement strand
CGATTCAGTATGATAAGGAAAAGAGAAAACTTTTGTGTCAGGAAACTAGAAAGCGGATGAGTGACATTGATGCCAGATATCAGTGTGTAATCGTAGTGGAGAGTAGTTTCGTAGCGGAGGAAAACTAGATGTACAACATAGAGACGAAGGTGAGATATAGTGAATGTGGTGAGAATGGCAAGATGAAGTTATCTGCTATTGTAAACCAATTTCAGGATTCCAGCAGTGAACATTCCGAATCACTGGGAGTGGGCATGGACTATTTAAAAGAACAAAAGAGAGCATGGATTTTAAATTCTTGGCAGATAGTGATAGAACGTTATCCAAAGGCACATGAAGATATTGTGGTTTCTACATGGCCTACCGGTTTTCGGGGAGTGTTTGGGCCAAGAAACTTCTGTATGAAGACGCCAGAGGGAGAAATGCTGGCATATGCTAATACATTGTGGGTGTATCTGGATATTGAAAAGGGAATGCCTACAAAACCAAGCGAGGAAGAAAAATCCATTTATGGGACAGAACCACCATTGGAAATGGAGTATACTTCCCGTAAAATCAAACTGCCGGAAGAGGCAAAGATAGTTGACACAGTATCTGTGCGAAAGTATCATATTGATACAAACAGTCACATGAATAATAGCCAGTATGTGCTGTTAGCAGCAGAAGTATTGCCAGAAGATTTTGTGGCTAGACAAGTACGGGTTGAATATAAAAAATCCGCTGTTTACGGGGACAAGATTGTGATAAAGATGGCAGAAGAAGAAACACGTATTGTGGTGGAACTTTCGGATGAAAGAAACAACACATATGCATTAGTAGAATTTATGGGGGAATAGAAGATGCAACTGGGAAAAAGACAAGTATTAACAGTAGTAAAAAAAGTGGATTTTGGAGTATATTTGGGAAGCGATGAAGAAAAAGTTCTCCTTCCGAAAAAGCAGGTTCCGGAAGGAATTGAACCGGGAGATCCGGTGGAAGTGTTTTTATATAAGGACTCCGATGACAGATTGATTGCAACTACCGGGGAACCGAAAGTGGAGCTTGGAGAACTAGCTGTACTTGAGGTTGTAGATACCGGAAAGTTCGGAGCATTCCTGAACTGGGGGTTGGAAAAAGATTTATTCCTGCCATTTAAGCAACAAACTGCCAAAGTCGAAAAGGGAGACAACTGTCTTGTTTCGCTCTATATAGATAAAAGTCAAAGACTTTGTGCTACAATGAGAGTGTATCCACTTCTTCGCACAGATTCTCCATACAAAAAGGATGATGAAGTACAGGGAATTGTTTACGATATCAGTGATAATTTTGGAACCTTTGTTGCAGTGGATAACCAGTATTCTGCACTTATCCCGAAAAAGGATTCTTTTGGAAATTTCAAAGTGGGACAAAGTTTAACAGCTCGTGTAGCTGCAGTGAAATCCGATGGAAAATTAGACCTCAGTGTAAAGGATAAGATTCCGATGCAAATGGATAAGGATGCAGAGGAAATCTTACAAAAGATAGAGGAATTGGGAGGAACACTTCCATTTACAGACAAAGCAGATCCGGAACTTATCAAGAAAGAGTTTCAGATGAGCAAAAATGCATTTAAGCGTGCAGTTGGAAGATTGTTAAAAGAAGGAAAAATAGTAATAGACAATGAATCGATAAAGGTGAAATAGATGAGTTTTGCACATTTACATGTCCATACAGAGTATAGTTTGTTGGACGGTTCAAATAAGATAAAAGAATATGTGGCAAGAGTAAAAGATCTTGGAATGAATAGTGCGGCTATTACGGACCATGGTGTTATGTACGGTGTAATTGATTTTTACCGCGCGGCAAGGAAAGCGGGAATCAAGCCGATTATTGGTTGTGAGGTGTATGTGGCTCCTGGGTCACGTTTTGATAAAACACCAGGAAGCAATTCGGAAGATAGATATTACCATTTGGTATTGTTGGCTGAAAATGAGACAGGCTATCAGAATTTGACAAAAATTGTGTCAAAGGGGTTTGTGGATGGTTATTATTACAAACCACGTGTGGATATGGAAGTCTTGGAACAGTATCATGAAGGAATTATTGCGCTTAGTGCATGTCTAGCTGGAGAAGTACAGAAATATCTCCTTCGCGGGATGTACGGGGAAGCTATGGAGGCTGCAAAACGCTATGAAAACATTTTTGGGAAGAATAATTTCTTCTTAGAATTACAAGACCATGGTATGAGTGAGCAGCAGATGGTCAATCAGCAATTGATGCGCTTGTCAATGGACACAGGTATTGAACTCGTGGCAACCAATGATGTTCACTATACCTATGCACAAGATGAAAAACCACATGATGTTTTATTATGTATTCAAACTGGAAAAAAATTAGCAGATGAAGAACGTATGCGTTATGAAGGAGGACAGTATTTCGTCAAATCAGAGGATGAGATGCGTGCTCTGTTTCCGTATGCAAAAGAAGCAATTGATAACACACAGAAGATTGCAGACCGCTGTAATGTGGAAATTGAGTTTGGGGTAACCAAGTTGCCGAAGTATGATGTTCCGGAAGGATATACTGCCTGGGAGTATTTGAACAAACTTTGTTTTGAAGGTTTGCATAAGAAATATGAGAATCCGGAAGGTGAGCTGACGGAGCGTCTTACATTTGAATTGAACACAATCCGTAACATGGGGTATGTAGATTATTTCCTCATCGTTTGGGATTTTATTAACTATGCCCGTACCAATGGGATTATGGTTGGACCGGGACGTGGTTCAGCTGCAGGTAGTATTGTGTCTTACTGCCTTGGAATCACCAACATTGACCCGATTCGTTATCAGCTGCTGTTTGAGCGTTTCTTGAATCCGGAACGTGTATCCATGCCGGATATTGATATTGACTTCTGTTTTGAAAGAAGACAGGAAGTCATTGATTATGTGGTGCGTAAATATGGCGCGGAAAATGTAGCCCAGATTGTAACCTTCGGTACATTGGCTGCAAGAGGTGTTATTCGAGATGTGGGACGTGTTATGGATTTGCCATATGCAATGTGTGACAGCATTTCCAAAATGATTCCAACGGAATTGAATATCACTTTGGATAAAGCGCTGACTATGAATCCTGAATTACGTGCCCTTTATGAGAAGGACGAGCAGGTGAAGGAACTCATTGATATGTCAAAGCGTTTGGAAGGTTTGCCAAGACATTCTTCCATGCATGCAGCCGGCGTTGTAATCTGCGAAAATCCGGTAGATGAGTATGTTCCGTTATCCTTGGGTTCAGACGGTTCTGTTACGACACAGTTTGTTATGACTACTTTGGAGAGACTGGGGCTTCTTAAGATGGATTTCCTTGGTCTACGTACCCTTACCGTAATTCGAGATGCTGTGCAGCTCATCGAGCAGAATACAGGAAAGAAAATCGATATGGACCATATCGATTACAATGATAAACGAGTACTTGAATCTGTGGGAACTGGAAAGACAGATGGTGTGTTCCAACTGGAAAGTGCGGGAATGAAGAGCTTCATGAAGGAACTAAAGCCGCAGAGTTTGGAAGATATTATTGCCGGTATTGCGCTGTATCGACCGGGCCCAATGGATTTTATTCCACAGTATATCAAGGGAAAAAATGACCAGTCAGCTATCACCTATGACTGTCCGCAGTTGGAGCCTATCTTAAAGGCAACCTACGGCTGTATTGTATATCAGGAACAGGTTATGCAGATTGTGCGTGATTTGGCTGGATATACCTTGGGAAGAAGCGACCTGCTTCGCCGTGCAATGTCCAAGAAAAAGGCAGATGTGATGGCACAGGAGCGAAAGAACTTTGTCTATGGCAATCCGGAGGAAGGAGTGCCTGGTTGTGTTGCAAATGGAATTTCTGAAACTGTAGCAAATAAGATTTATGATGAAATGCTTGATTTTGCAAAGTATGCGTTTAATAAGTCTCATGCAGCAGCATATGCAATTGTTTCCTACCAGACAGCTTATTTGAAATACTACTATCCGGTAGAGTTTATGGCGGCTCTTATGACCTCCGTCATTGACAATTCAGGAAAGGTTTCTGAATACATTTATACCTGTCGTCAGATGGGAATAAAAATTCTGCCACCGGATATTAATACGGGAGTGGGTAAATTCTCCGTGGATGGTCCGAATATTCGTTACGGACTTGCGGCAATTAAGAGCGTGGGACGACCTGTTATTGAGGCAATTGTGTCAGAACGTACGGCAAATGGGCCATTTAAGCATTTGAAGGACTTTATTGAACGTTTGTCAGGAAAAGAAGTCAATAAAAGAACGATTGAGAGCTTTATTAAGGCAGGGGCATTAGATAGTCTTGGCGGTACCCGCAAGCAGTTTATGATGATTTATGTCAAGATTCTCGACCAGGTAAATCAGGAAAAGAAGTATTCTATGTCAGGACAGATGACGCTGTTTGATATGGTTAGTGAAGAGCAGAAGGTAGAGTTTGATATTCCACTTCCAAATGTGGGCGAATATGAAAAGGAGACACTGCTTGCATTTGAAAAAGAAGTGCTTGGTATCTATGTCAGTGGACATCCGATGCAGAAATACGAAGCTAAGTGGAAAAAGAGTATCACTAACACTACCTTAGATTTTCAAGTGGACGAAGAATCCGGACGTACAAAAGTACATGATGGGGAACGTGCCATTATCGGTGGAATGATTACGGGAATCACCATTAAGCATACCAAGAACAACAAAACAATGGCGTTTTTAACAATTGAAGATTTGATGGGTACTGTAGAAGTCGTGGTATTCCCGAAAGATTATGAGAAGAACAGAAATTGTCTGCAGGAAGATTCCAAAGTATTTGTAAAGGGACGAGTGTCGGAAGAAGATGACAATGCCAGTAAGTTGATTTGTGAGCTCATCATTCCTTTTGAAGATGTGCCATCGGAGCTTTGGATTCAATTTTCAGATATTCCAAGCTTTCAAGCGGAGGAAGCTGCGCTTTATGAAATGCTCAAAGATTTCCAGGGAAAAGATATGGTTGTGATTTATTGTGCGAAGGAAAAAGGTGTTAAAAGGCTTCCGGCAAATAAAAATATAGAGATTACACCACAGCTTTTAGAACTCTTGATGGAACATTTTGGGAAAGAACGTATAAAAGTGGTAGAAAAACAGATTGAAAAGGTGTAAAATGCAAATAATGAGTATATGGAAGATACGACTTGAGAAAATGGAGGACAACTATGACAGATCATTATGAAATTAATACAATTGGTGTTTTGACAAGTGGTGGAGATGCACCGGGAATGAATGCAGCGATTCGTGCAGTTGTAAGAACTGCATTGGCAAATGGATTGACAGTACGTGGAATCCGCCGCGGATATCATGGTTTGTTAAGAGAAGAAATTATCGAGATGTCAGGACGTGATGTGGCTGACACCATCCAACGTGGCGGTACAATTTTGCAGACGGCAAGAAGTCAACAAATGCGTACAGCAGAAGGACAGTTGAAGGCGGCATCTATTTTGAAAAAATATGGAATTCAGGCATTGGTTGTAATCGGTGGAGATGGTTCCTTTGCCGGTGCTCAGAAGTTATCAGATTACGGAATCAATGTAATCGGTATTCCCGGTACAATTGACCTTGATATTGCTTGTACAGAATACACAATCGGTTTTGATACAGCTGCAAATACTGCAATGGAAGCCATTGATAAGATTCGTGACACATCAACCTCTCATGAGAGATGTAGTATCGTAGAGGTAATGGGGCGTGACGCAGGTTACCTTGCTCTCTGGTGTGGTATCGCTAATGGTGCAGAGTATATTCTATTACCTGAGCAACATGGATATGATGAGCAGGCTATGATTAACGACATTATTGAAAAGAGAAAACGTGGTAAGAAACACTACATCATTATCAATGCAGAAGGCGTTGGTGATTCTATCAACATGGCAAAGAGAATCGAAGAAGCTACCGGTGTGGAGACCAGAGCTACTATTCTTGGTCACTTGCAACGTGGTGGAAGCCCAACTGTAAAAGACAGAGTGTATGCGTCTATCATGGGTGCGAAAGCAGTAGAACTTATTTTAGAAGGAAAGACCAATCGCGTGGTGGGATATCAAGATGGACACTATATTGATTTTGATATCAATGACGCACTTAAGATGAACAAAGAGATTCCAGAATATCAGTTAGATATTGCAAAAATATTGTAAGGAGAAGGTACTTTGGGTATAGATGTGAAGAAAACTGCCCCAATTGGTGTATTTGACTCCGGAGTAGGCGGATTGACTGTAGCCAGAGAAATTATGCGTAACCTGCCAAAAGAAGACATTGTCTACTTTGGTGACACTGCGCGTGTTCCGTATGGTAGCAAGTCTAAGGATAACATTATTCGTTACTCCAGACAGATTATTCATTTTTTACAGACCAAGGGTGTAAAGGCAATTGTAATTGCCTGTAACACGGCCAGCGCATTGGCACTCGACACGGTAAAGGATGAGTTTGATATTCCAATTATTGGTGTGGTAGAACCGGGAGCAAGAGCTGCATTAGCAGTAACTGAAAATAAAAAAATAGGTGTAATCGGAACAGAGGCTACTGTGAGAAGTTCCATGTATGAGAAGATTATCGAAGGGATTAATCCGGAGGTTTCCGTGATTGGAAAAGCATGCCCGCTGTTTGTTCCGCTGGTGGAAGAAGGATTCAAGAAGCATCAGGTTACAGATGAGATTATTGACTATTATTTGGCAAGCCTTAAACAGTCAGATATTGATGCATTGATTTTGGGATGTACACATTATCCGTTGTTGCGTTCTAAGATTAAAGAGTATGTCGGTGAAAAGATAACCTTGGTCAATCCTGCTTATGAAACAGCTATGGACTTGAAGCGAATTCTGCAGGAAATGGAGATGGAGAATCCGGACATTGAAGGAGACCATGGTTCCTATTCATTTTATGTAAGTGATGCTGCGGATAAATTCAAACAATTTGCAAATTCGATTCTGCCATATGATATTGAGACTACAAAACAGATTAATATAGAAGAGTATTAGGTGGAATATGACGAAAGATGTATTAGTGAGTATTTCCGGTCTTCAGATGGCCGTAAATACTATGGAGAGTATGGATGATGAGCCAATTGAAATCGTTAGTGCAGGTACTTACTACTTTAAAGATGGGAAGCATTATATCTTCATGGAAGAGGTGGTGGAAGGCATTCCGGGCGTTACGAAAACGCAGATAAGAGTTAACGGAAAAGAATCCTTGGAAGTCATGAAAAAAGGTGTTTCCAATATGCATATGATATTTGAGAAGAATAAGAATAACAGATGCCATTATCAAACGCCGTTCGGTCAACTTAATCTTGGTATATGTACAAGCAAGCTGATTGTTGACGAAACTGAAAACAATATTAACATTCGTGCGGAATATGCATTGGATGTGAATTGTGAACCGCTGGCAGATTGTACCATACGTATCAATATCAAGCCACGGGAGTCTGAAGAATTTTCAATACAAAATAAGATGACATTTTAAAAGAGGTGCGGAAAAATCCGCGCCTCTTTCTTACCTCGATATTATTTTTTGAATCTTGCCAAGAATCCTTTTTTCTTCTGTGGCGCGTCCAATGGACCTCTGATTCCCTTTACATCTGTAATATAAAGTCCGCTTACAACAGCTTTTACTTCTTTCTTTACAGGAACGTATGGGAAAATCTTCTCGTCACACATTAATGTCATCACTTTAGAACCAACCTTTGCCTTTACAATCGGCATCTTTGCTCCGCGAAGATACTTTGGTGTGCTTTCAAGTACAATTGACGGAAGGCCAGCTTCTTTAAGCTTCATACGTTTCTTGTCAATAATCAGCATTGAAATATTCTGTGCTGCCGCTTTCAATTGTTCTTGCTGTTCTGCTTGTTTCTTTTCTGCTTTTTTTCCTAAGAAATATAACACAGCGATGATTGCAATTAGAATGGCAACTACCACTGCAAAAATAATCCATCCTTTCATGGAAAAACCTCCTAACTAGATACTTTATGTAAACTATTATCAAGTTTAACATTCTTTAGTCACAAGTGCAAGATAATACTTTGCAAAAATGAGAAAACGTGATATATTGTACGATATAGGCAGAAAAAATTTAATATTAATATGAAACGGAGAAATACTATGAAAAAAAGAATTATGGCGTTATTCTTAGCGATGGCTATGGTTGTAACTGCTACAGCCTGTGGAAAAGGTTATAAGGTAGGAGATAAGGGAGAAGTTTATAACGATTTTGTCAAGATTAAGAAATGGAAAGAGCTTGAGGTTGAGCGAGTAGACCCTACTCCGGTTAAGGATGAAGATATAAACATGAGTATTGAATCAGACCTTCAGACATTGGCTGAAACAATTGATATTACAGACCGTGCAGCGGCAATGGGCGATCAAGTCGTGATTGATTATGAAGGAAAAAAAGATGGTGTTGCATTCCAGGGAGGTACTGCTACCGATCAGACTATCACATTAGGTGAAGCAGGTTTTATTGATGGATTTGAGAAGGGAATAGTGGGACACAAACCGGGCGATAAATTTGACTTGCCACTTACATTTCCAGCTGATTACGGCAATGCTGATTTAGCAGGAAAAGCAGTTGTATTTACCATTACTTTGGACAAAATTCAGGAAGTTGTTATTCCGGAATTGAATGACGAGACTGTTGCAAAATTGTCAGATAAAGCGAAGACAGTTGCTGAATACAAAGCACAGGTGAAAGCAGATTTGGAAAAGAGTAATAAGGAATCTGCTGAGGCGCAGATGAAATCCAATGCATTTGCAGCATTTATAAAACAATGTGAAGTAATCGAGTATCCAAAAGAAAGACTTGAAGATGCGATTGAAGATTGCACAGAAATGTATACAGAACAGTTAGAGCAGATGGCATCGATGTACTATGGTACAACTTTAGAAGAGTTAAAGAAATCAACAGGTAAGACGGAAGAACAATTGCTTGGTGCATCTTTTGAAGATATTGCCAAGGAACAGCTTTTGTCTGAATTAGCTATTGAGTTAATTCAAAAAGTAGAGAAACTTGATTTTAGTGATGAGGCTTATGAGAAGTTCTTGGAAGAACAGGCAAAACTCTATGGATATGAAGATGGAGATGCTGTTGAGGAAGCTTATGAAGAAATGTATGGAGAAGATTCCTTTAAACTTGCATTTAAACAAGAAAAAGTGGCTGAATTCATTTATGAACACTGCAAAGTAGTGGAACCAAAGGCAGCAGATTCTTCAGAAACTGTAACAGAGTAAGCAGATGGTATACGTATATGTCGCTGATATCTCTACACTTCCGGAACCCTTGGAGAATGTCAAAGTGATGGAAGGGCTTCCGATAGAGAGGCAAAAGAAGATTCTGGCTTCAAAACAAAAGCAAAAAAGGTTACAAAGTTTGGGAGCAGGATTATTGCTGAATCATGTTCTTCATAAACACGGTATCTCGTCAAATACACTTAGAATAGATGAAAATGGCAAACCGACAGTGGACGGAATATGTTTTAACCTTTCGCATTCGGGAGATTATGTAATCTGTGCAGTCAGTGAACGACCGGTGGGATGTGATATTGAGCAAATTAAAGAAGCACCAAAACTGGTTGCGGAACGTGCATTTTCAGTAGAGGAAAATGCATATCTCAAATCATTTTCAGGTGATGCATATAACCGAGAGTTCTTTCACATTTGGACGAAGAAGGAAAGCTTCTTGAAAATGAAGGGAATCGGTATTCGTGTGCCCCTTCAGACGTTGGAAATGACGAAGTGTTATTTTAAGGAATATGAGATACCTGGCTATCAGGTGACAGTCTGTGCAGAGGAAAATGAGTTTGCAGAGATGTGTTGGCTTACAATATAAATGAAACGTCAGTGCTAGTATTCATAACTAGTTCTGACGTTTTTTGGTATCGTGAAATATTTATGAAATGTTTACAAAGTAATTATAAAGGGATATAATGAATAAGATGATACTTAGGAAGAAATCAGGAGATACATATGAGCAAAAAGAAGAAAAAATGGATCTATCCTCGACATCAAGTGGTGAGAAACCTGTTATATTTGGTTATGTATACATATTGTCGATTGAAATTCGGAGTTAAAATCGAACGAATGAAAGACCAACAGAACAGACCATATTTGATTCTGCTGAATCATCAGATGGTGTTTGATCAGTTTTTGGTTGGTATGGCATTTAAGGGACCGATTTATTATGTGGCAACGGAAGATATTTTCTCACTTGGGTGGGTGTCCTCCATTATTCGATATTTGATAGCACCGATTCCGATTAAGAAGCAGACAACGGATGTGCAGGCGGTAAGAACCTGCTATAAAGTTGCAAAAGAAGGCGGAACTATTGCTATTGCACCGGAAGGTAATCGTACTTACAGTGGAAAGACAGAGCACATGAATCCTGCAATTGCATCCCTTGCGAAGACGCTTAATCTTCCAATTGCATTTTTTCGCATAGAAGGTGGTTATGGTATTCAGCCTAGGTGGTGTGATAAGGCGCGCAGAGGAAAAATGCGAGGATACTTTTCACGTGTCATTATGCCTGAGGAATACAAGGAATGGAGCAATGATGAGCTTTATCATGTAATCCAAAAGGAACTGTATGTCAACGAGGCAAAGGTGACGACCAATTACTATCACAGAAAAAATGCAGAATATATGGAAAGGTTGTTCTATGTTTGTCCACATTGCGGACTTTCTATATTTGAAAGTCATGGGGATAAGGTGGCATGTAAAACATGTAATCGCGAATATCAATACCTAGCGACTAAAGAATTGAAAGGTGTAGGTTTTGATTCACAATTTCGATTTGTAAATGATTGGTATGAGTATCAGAAGGATTTTGTGAATAAATTAGATATCAATGAATATATAGATCAGCCAATGTATTCAGAACAAGCTTCGTTCTCAGAGGTTATCGTATATAAAAATAAAAAAATGATTCGAAAAAATGCAGTTGTTGAATTGTATGGGGACCGTGTTCTGATTGATGACAATGTATTCCCTTTTGCAGAGATTACAGCAGCTTCTGTTCTGGGACGAAATAAACTCAACATTTACCACGATAAAAAAGTTTATCAATTAAAAGGTAATAAACGGTTCAATGCAATCAAATATGTGCATATGTATTATCGATATAAGAATGTGAACAAAGGAGAAGGAAATGAACAATTTTTGGGACTTTAGTGTATGGGGCTGGCTAAATATCATGGCGATGCTATTCTTAAGTCTGTTAGCAGCCAATGCAATGAAAAAGAAAATTAGGATTTTGGAACAATCATTAATTCCAACATCTGTGCTAGGTGGCGGACTTCTCTTAGTGGTTTCCGGTCTATATAAGATGATTACAGGAAATGTGTTATTTGAGGAAGTGTTTTTTGGAACGAATGGATATAACAATCTTGAGATTGTAACCTATCACGCTCTGGCACTTGGATTTGTTGCATCTTCTTTTAAAACGGAAAATGGGAAACTTTCGAAAAAGCGTACAACAGAAATCTTTAATACAGGTGTTACCACAGTTTCTACATATTTGCTTCAGGCGATTATTGGTTTTGGAATTACCATTATTGCTTCCTTAATCATCAAAGGCTTCTTTGAGGCAGCCGGCATTTTGTTGCCATTTGGCTATGGACAAGGAACAGGGCAGGCGATGAATTATGGAACAATTTACGAAACAGAGCATGGTTTCGTTGGTGGTAAAACCTTTGGTCTTACTATTGCTGCTCTGGGGTTTTTGAGTGCAAGCATCGGTGGTGTTGTACACCTAAATTTACTTAAGAGAAAACGTAAGATTACAGGTGCATCGGAAGAAGGCGTGCTTAAGTCAGAACAAGTACAAAAAGCGGATGAGATTCCAATGCAAGGAAGTATTGATAAATTGACCATACAGATAGCATTAGTTATGGCAGCCTATATGTGCACCTTCTTATTAATGTTTCTTTTAGGTAAGCTTTTGCCAGGTATGAAGTCTGTCATATATGGTTTCAACTTCCTGCTTGGTGTACTTTCCGGAACATTAATAAAAATTATTATCAATCAGTTAAAGAAACATGGTATTGCAGAGAAGGAGTATATCAACGACTTCCTGATGACGAGAATTAGTAACTTTTTCTTTGACGTAATGGTTGTTGCAGGTATTGCGGCTATTCGATTGGATATTTTAGAAAGTTATTGGGGAATCATCGTAATTCTCGGTTTAGTAGGTTTGTTTATTACCTATTTCTACAATTACTATGTTGCAAAAACATTGTTCCCGGAATATAAGGAAGAACAATTCTTGATGATGTATGGAATGCTTACAGGAACTGCAAGTACAGGTATTATTCTTCTTCGTGAAATTGACGGTGATTTCAAAACACCAGCGGCTGATAACATGGTGTATCAGAATTTTCCGGCCATTGTGTTTGGTTTCCCAATGATGCTTCTTGCAACGCTGGCACCGGTGAAACCGTACCTGACCATGATTATTTTGGTGGTATTCTTTATTGGAATGAACATATTGCTGTTTAGGAGTAAGATATTTAAAAAGCGTGCGTAATAAAAAATAATATGGTATTTTATAAATATAAGAATTAAGGAGGGTGACAACCATGAAAAACGTATGTGTCATTACCGGCGGTGGTAGTGGAATGGGACTGGCGGCTGCAAAATGTATGCCAAAAGAAAAAATCATTGTAATTTCAGGAAGAACAGTAGCGAAATTAGAGAAGGCAGTAGAGGAACTAAAAGCACTTGGTTTTGAGGCGTATGCTTACGCTTGTGATACCTCGAATCGTGACAGTGTAAGAAAACTTGCTGAGTATGCGGCCAGCCTTGGTGAAATTAAAAATGTAATCAATGCTGCAGGTATTTCTCCGGCTATGGGTAGCGCAGGAGACCAGGAGAAGATTTTAAGAATTAACGCATTAGGAACGGTTTATGTTAATCAAGAATTTTCTAAGCTAATGAAGGCAGGCAGCGTTATCTGTGATATTTCTTCTAACTCTGCATATTCGCTTCCGGAATTTATTCTTCCAAAGAAAGCATATCCATTGGCAGAAACTGATGAAGTAGCTTTCTTGAAGAAATTAATCAAGAGAGCAAATATGGCCAAGACAGATTATGAGAAAAACGGTTTTGCATATGGTCTCTCTAAAAACTTTGTTTGCTGGTATGCAGCAAAGAGTGCATTTGACCTTGGACCAAAAGGTATCCGTGTTGTTTCGTTAAGCCCGGGATTGATTGCTACAGACATGGGTAAAATGGAAGAGGAGCATGGCGGATTCCTCATTGGTCTATCATGTGAAGGAAGAATGGGTAAACCGGAGGAACTTGGTTTTGCAATTGCAACAGTAGCTGATGAACGCAATGGTTATTTAGCTGGCGTGGATGTTCTTTGCGATGGCGGAAGCACACGAGGACAGAAGGAATTTAAGAAGAAAAAATAAACGAACATCTATAGTTATATTAGAAATATCCCCTGCATAGATTGTAAAAAAGCGATTTATGCAGGGGTTTTATTTTGAAGGATTACATCGAAGAACGGGCAATTGAGATTGCAAATTATATCATAGAGAACAATGCTACCGTAAGACAAACGGCCAAAGCCTTTGGGATTAGTAAAAGTACCGTACATAAAGACGTAGCTGAACGATTAGAGAAAATCAATCCGTCACTTACAGCGGAGGTGCGAAAAGTACTGGATGTAAACAAATCGGAACGCCATATCCGTGGAGGCCTGGCTACACGGGAAAAATATTTACATATGGAACATAAAAGGAACTGGTGGGGTGCAATGTAACCCACTGGTTTTTGTGAAAAATACACAAAAAAACATATGAAAAATCTCTGATTTTAACAAAAATGCAAAAAGGTATTGCAAATTAGATAAAAAAGAGATATAAAAGTAATATAAGGTATTTGGAAACGTTTCCAAATAGAAAAAAGGAGGACGAAAAACATGAAAAAATTATTATCGGTGCTTCTCATTAGTGTTATGGCATTATCGTTATTAGCAGGATGCGGTGGCAAAGATGGAGGAGACAAAGAAGCAAAAGGTTCTGTTTATTACTTAAACTTCAAACCTGAAGCTGATCAAGCTTGGCAAGCTTTGGCTAAAACTTACACAGAAAAAACAGGAGTTGAAGTAAAAGTACATACAGCAGCTTCTGGAGAATATGAATCAACATTGTCTTCAGAAATGGGCAAGAGCGGAGCTCCTACATTATTCCAATGTGGTAACGCACAAGCACTTGAAACATGGAAAGATTATCTTTATGATTTGACAGATTCAGAAGTTTATGCTGAAAGATCAACAGATGATTACATCTTAAAAGGTGAAAACGGCGAAGTTTATGCAATTGGATATTGCTACGAATCATTTGGTCTTATCACAAACAAAGCGTTACTTAAAAAAGCTGGATACGAAGTATCTGACATTAAAGATTTCGCATCATTGAAGAAAGTTGTTGAAGATATCACAGCTCGTAAAGACGAACTTGGATTTGCAGCATTCTCATCAGCAGGACTTGATGGTTCTTCTTCTTGGAGATTCTCAGGACATCTTGCAAATATGCCATTGTTCTACGAATTCCGCGATGACAAAGTAACATCTCAACCTGCTACAGTAACAGGTAAATACTTAGATAACTACAGAAACCTTTGGGATTTATACATCAACAATGCTACATGTGCACCATCTGAACTTTCTACAAAGACAGGTGATGAATCAGAAGCAGAATTTGGTCAAGGCAAAGCAGTATTCTTCCAAAATGGTTCTTGGGAATATGCAAACTTGACAGGTGAAGACAAAGGTTTCAAAATGAATCCAGAAGACCTCACAATGATTCCACTTTACTGTGGTGTTGAAGGTGAAGAAGAAGCAGGACTTTGCTCTGGCACAGAAAACTGTTGGGCAGTCAACAAAAAAGCATCTGAAGAAGATATTAAAGCTACATTAGACTTCTTAAAATGGGTTGTAACATCTGAAGAAGGAACAACAATGATGGCAAAAGAATTTGGCGCTGTTCCATTCAAGAAAGCTGCAAAAGCTGAAAATGTATTCTGTGAAGCTGCTAATCAATACACAGCTGCAGGAAAATACAATGTATCTTGGGCATTCAACCATACTCCAAACGTAGATAATTGGAGAGCTGGTGTTGTATCTGCATTGTTACAATACTCTAATGGCGGAAGTTGGGATAACGTTAAGACAGCATATGTAGATGGTTGGGCTACTCAATACAAAGCGCAATAATCCATAATGACATAACGGGGGAGGGCGTAAGAGCCTTCCCCTATTTTAATAGATAGGAAGATGATTTAATATGAAAAAGAAGAAAAATAAACCATCGGCATCCGCGATGAACAGTAGGTTGATTTCCAAACCGATTCGCAGATGTTTTCCGATTTTCATGTTGCCGACATTTATTGCATTTTGTATCGGTTTTATCTGGCCTTTTGTTCAAGGTCTGTATCTTTCATTCTGTAAATTTACAACGACACAAAATGCCAGCTTTATAGGAATTGAGAACTATGTAAAAGCATTACAAGACCCAACATTTAAGCATGCGTTTGGATATACCACCTTATTTGCAGTAGTATCCATTATCGCAATCAATGTGCTTGCCTTTACGGTTGCTTACTTTTTAACGCAAAATATTAAGGGGGCAAATGTATTCCGTACCGTATTCTTTATGCCTAACTTGATTGGTGGTATCGTTTTGGGTTACATCTGGTCTATGATTTTTGATGGAATTCTATCGAAATATGATACATATCTCTTGGCAAAAACGGAATATGGATTCTGGGGGTTAGTTATTCTCATGTGCTGGCAACAGGTGGGATACATGATGATTATCTATATTGCAGGTTTGCAGAGCATTCCAGAAGATATGATGGAAGCAGCTAAGATTGACGGTGCAAACAAATGGCAGACTTTATGGAGCATTACGATCCCAAACGTGATGTCATCTGTGACTATTTGCGTGTTCTTAACATTAACAAACTCATTCAAACTGTTCGACCAGAATATGGCTCTTACGGGAGGAATGCCGGTTGCATTTGAAGAAGGCGGTGTCATGGTAAATACAACAGAAATGTTGGCACTCAATATTTACCAGACGTTCTACGCGAGTGCAAATAGCCGTGGTGTAGCGCAGGCTAAGGCAGTATTATTCTTTATCTTGGTTGCAACGTTAGCTTTACTGCAATTAAGAATGACACGTGAAAAGGAGGTACAGCAATAATGAAAGAAAAAAGAAGTTTGGGGAACAAATTGCTTACTGTTATTTTCACGATTATTAGTATTGTTTATTTAGTACCTATTTTTGAGGTGTTAATTAACTCATTTAAAGAAAATTCTTATGTAAATACAGATACATTTGCATTGCCAAATGCGGAATCCTTTGTAGGTTTTGGAAATTACATCAAAGGTGTGACCTTTGGAAACTATCCATTTTTGATGTCTGTATTTTACAGTTTTGTTATTACAGTATTATCCGCAGGTTTAATTTTGCTTTGTACATCCATGGCGGCATGGTATATTGTGCGTGTAAATGACTTGTTTTCAAAAATCATGTACTACATGTGCGTATTTTCTATGATTATTCCGTTTCAAATGGTAATGTTTACCTTGTCAAGTACGGCAGACCGTTTGAAATTAAATACACCTTGGACAATTCCGATTGTTTACCTTGGATTTGGTGCAGGACTTGCAGTATTTATGTTCACCGGATTTATCAAGAGTGTACCGCTGGAAATAGAGGAAGCGGCTGCGATTGACGGCTGTGGAGCGATTACGACTTACTTCCAGGTGGTATTTCCGTTGCTGAAATCCATTATGATTTCGGTAGGAGTTCTACAGGTTATGTGGATATGGAATGACTATTTACTTCCATATCTTTCATTAGATATCACAGAGTACAAGACAATTCCGATTCATGTACAGTATTTGAAGGGTAGTTATGGTACAGTGGACCTGGGTGCAACGATGGCTGTAATTATGATTAGCATTATTCCTGTAATTATTGTATACTTGTTCTGTCAGAAATACATCATCAAAGGTGTGGCAGCTGGTGCAGTAAAAGGATAGGAGAATATACAAATGACAATAAAGGACATTGCGAGAGAATCGGGCTATGCAATAGGGACGGTTTCGAGAGTACTGAATAATCAGCCTGGGGTTTCGGAAGAAGCAAGGAGAAGTGTAATGCAGGTGGTTGAAAAACACCACTTTAAGCTTAACAATAATGCGAAGCTACTGAAACAACAATACAATCGTGGGATTGCGGTTATTGTCAAGGGCACGAAGAATATGCTTTTTGCAGCCTTGGTTGAGACGTTACAGAAGATTATTACGGAGAGTGGGTATGCATGTCTGCTTTATTATATAGGAGAAGATGAACACGAGGTGGAGCAGGCACTTCAGGTATGTCGTGACCGACAACCAATGGGGATTCTTTTCTTGGGAAGTAATAAAGAGAATTTCAAGGATAAGTTTGAATTGGTAGATGTACCATGTGTTATTGTGACCAATTCAGCATCAGGTTTGGATTTTCCAAATCTTTCCAGTGTTAGTGTGGATGACGTAGAGGCAGGGAGAACAGCAGTTGATTATCTGATTTCATTGGGACATGAGAAAATTGGAATACTCGGTGGTGAGATGAAGCATTCCAATCCCGCGAAGGCAAGATATGAAGGCTGTGTACAGGCATTTGAGGAGCATCATATAAAATTCAATCCAAAGATGCAGTTTGTAAGTAGTTACTTTACGATGGAGGGTGGCTATAATGCCATGTGTGAATTGCTACAAAAGACTCCGGAACTCACAGCAGTATTTGCAATGTCAGATGTGACAGCGCTTGGTGCGATTCGTGCGATAAAGGACGCAGGACTTCGTATTCCGGAAGACGTATCAGTGATCGGTTATGACGGTGTGGAAATCGGAAGATATATTGTGCCGAAATTAACTACTATCCAACAGCCGGGAACCAGGATCGCGGAGCGTTGTGTGAAAATATTATTGCAATGTATTGAAAATAACGGCCCTTCTGTGAGAGAACAGGTTGATTTTACTCTGGTCGCAGGGGAGAGTACAAGAAAAATGAAATAGATGGGAGCGTGATTCTATTGAGAAAAAACGGTATATTAATGCATCTTTCTTCACTTCCATCTTCGTATGGGATAGGAACTATGGGGAAAACAGCAAAAGATTTTGTGGATTTTTTGTATGCCAGTGGACAAAGCTATTGGCAGCTGCTACCAATTTGTCCGACCAGTTACGGAGATTCGCCGTACCAATCGTATTCCACTTTTGCCGGTAACCCATACTTTATTGATTTAGATGAATTACATAAAATGGGACTGTTGGAAAAAGAAGATTACAGTAACATAGATTGGGAAAATGAGCCGGAACGCGTGAATTTTGGAGCATTATATCGCAAGCGATATCCAGTTCTTCACAAGGCAGTAGATATGTTCTTGACTTCTATTCCGGAAGATTTTCATGAATTTTGTGAGAAGAACAGTTCATGGCTGTCAGACTTTGCATTATTTATGGCTTTGAAGGATGTACATGGAGGTGCGCCGTGGAGCGAGTGGGTGCCACCACTTCGCAATCGAGAGTCCAAAGCATTAACAGTGGCGGAGAAGGCGTATGAGGAAAATGTGATTTTCTGGAAAGTATTACAATATTTGTTTTTTAAGCAATGGGAAGAATTGAAATCTTACGCAAACGAACGCGGAATCAAGATAATCGGAGATCTCCCAATTTACGTGTCCTTAGACAGTGTAGATGTATGGGCGCATCCGGAATTGTTCCAATTAGATGATAACAAGGTTCCAAAGGAAGTGGCAGGCTGTCCTCCAGATGGATTTTCAGCAGATGGTCAGCTTTGGGGCAATCCACTGTTTGATTGGGATTACATGGAGAAAGATGATTTCGCATGGTGGACGGAACGTATTCATTACCTATGCAAAGTTTACGATATTCTGCGTATCGACCATTTTAGAGGGTTCGACAGTTATTATGCCATCCCTTACGGAGATGATACGGCACAGAATGGTTATTGGAAGCAAGGACCTGGAATGAAATTGTTTGATGCGGTTGAGCGTGCCATTGGCAGACAGTCTATTATTGCAGAGGACCTGGGACATATGACAGATTCTGTTCGTCAATTACTCAAGGACAGTCGTTTCCCAGGCATGAAAGTCATGGAGTTTGCTTTCGATAAACGTGACGAAAATTGTATTGATTATCTTCCTCATAATTATATAAGAAATTGTGTAGCATATACAGGAACGCATGATAATGATACGATTCTAGGGTGGTTTGAGGACGCTGACAGTGAAGATACCGCGTATGCCAGAGAATATTTATATATTTCAGAAGGCGAGTCCCTGAATTGGAGTATGATGAGCGCATTGTGGGCGAGCGTTGCAGATACAACGATCGTACAGGCACAAGATTTGCTTGGGTTGGGAAGTGAAGCGCGTATGAACGAACCTTCAACAGTTGGAAAAAATTGGCAATGGAGAGCATTGGAGGGAGCGTTTTCGGAAGATTTAGCAGAAAAATTAAGACACAAGATGGAAGTATATCATCGTCTAGGATAATAACGTTTAAAAGGAACTTGGAGAATTCTCTAAGTTCCTTTTATAAAACAATTGCGTCTGACAATTTATCATGTTATACTAAATTATCAGAAAAATTTTAATTGGTATCAAGGAGGATGCAATATGGACGAAAGATTAGTTGACCTTCGCTCGACGAAGAACCCGAAAGCAAGAATTAAAATTATGAAAGGTCATTTTGCCACAAGCAACTCACATATCAATACATATATCGATATGTCGACAGTAAAGGTTCGGCACAATAACTGTAGAGAGACAGCGAAAGTTCTGGCGGATGAATATACGCATACGACAATGGTGGATACCATTGTATGTCTGGAAGAAACTGCTACTATCGGAACCTTTATGGCTGAACAACTAGCTGATGTCAGCAGACATTCGTTAAGTCATGGGAACAATATTTCCATTGTTTCACCTGAGTATCATCAGAACGGACAGATTTTATTCCGTGATAATGTGCAACGTATGATTAAGAACAGCCAGGTACTGATTCTTGCACCATCCATTACAACCGGAAAATCCGTAAAACGCGCGATTGAAGCTGTATTATATTACGGTGGAACTGTTTGCGGAATCTGCTCGGTATTCAGTTCCATTAATAAGATTAACGGTTTGGAAGTAAAGACTATATTTACAAGTAAAGATATTCCGGATTACCGTGCTTATGCACCAAGTGAATGCCCAATGTGTAAGGAAGGTAAGAAATTGGATGCAATTGTAAATAGCTACGGATATTCGAAATTATAATTCGATGTAATAAGAGGCACATCTCAGTTTGGCTGGGATGTGTTTTTTCGTTGCAACGTATTTTTGTTTACAATAAAAAGGATTTTCGGTAAAATACTTTTAGATATTGAAACGAAAAAGATGTAAAAACAAGGAGCAAACTATGAAGAACAGAAATATATTATCCGTAATATTTGTATTTTTATTAGCTACGATAGGCGTACTTTGCGCAACAGCAAGTTCTGACACAAAAAAACTGGATGTGATGTTCCTACACGACACTCATTCGCATTTAAATCCATTTGCAACGGTAGAGGATGGCAAAACTCAGACCTTGGGAGGATTTGCAAAAATAAAGACGCTTATCAATCAACAGAAGGCTGAAAATCCAGATACGCTATTACTGGATGCCGGCGATTTTTCTATGGGTACCTTGGTGCAAGTTGTATATGAGGATGAGGCTTCGGAACTTCGAATGCTTGGGAACCTAGGCATGGATGTAACCACACTTGGAAATCATGAGTTTGATTACAAAGCAGAGGGGTTGGCAAATATGCTAGATACGGCAGTATCCAGTGGCGATCCAATTCCATCAATCGTGGTTTGTAACGTGGATTGGGATGCAATGGAGGAAGCAGGTTTGACCGATTATCAAAAACTGTTGCAAGCGTCCTTTGAAAACTACGGCGTTGAGGAATATATTGTTATTGAAAAAGGCGATGTAAGAATTGCAATTACAGGTGTGTTTGGCGAAGATTGTTTAGACTGTGTACCGAATTGTCCGTTGCTATTTAAAAATCCCATAGAGGCAGTGAAAGACACCGTTGAAGAAATCCAGGAAGAGGAAAATGTAGATATGATTGTCTGTGTTTCTCACAGCGGAACATGGGAAGAGGATGACAAATCAGAGGATGAGATTTTGGCAAAAAGTGTGCCGGAATTAGATTTAATCATTAGCGGACATACACATACAAAACTGGATGAACCAATTGTACATGGTGACACCTATGTTGTATCGGCTGCAGAGTATGGGAAATATCTTGGAAATCTTTCTATGTCACAAAAATCAAATGGAAGATGGAGCATGGACTCCTATGAATTAATTACGGTAGATTCTTCCATTGAGCCAGATAAAGCAACGCAGGAAAAAGTAGATGGATTTATGAATATGGTGGACAGCAAATACCTTGAGAAGTTCGGTTATACAAGAAATCAAGTTCTTTGTACCAATGAAATTGATTTTGCTACCAGCAGTGACGCTTCTGCATTACACACGGAATTGAACCTAGGAAGTATTATGGCAGATTCCTATACCTATGCAGTTGCGAAAATGTCTGATTCCGACCCGCATCCTGTGGATGTAGCCGTTGTGCCGGCAGGTGTAATCCGTGATTCCTATGCAAAGGGAAATATCACGCCGGAAAATGTATTCCATTCCTTCTCATTGGGAATTGGAGAGGATGGCATTCCGGGATACCCATTAATTAGTATCTATCTGACGGGTGCGGAATTGAAGATAGCGGCAGAAATTGATGCTAGCATTTCCGATTTAATGACAACGGCGAGACTCTATACAGATGGTTTGTACTGGAACTACAATCCAAGCCGTATGATTTTAAATAAGGTGACGGATGTCTACCTTTGTGACAACGATGGGAAACGAGTGGAGCTTGAGGACGATAGGTTGTATCGTGTAGTGACGGATTTCTATACTTCACAAATGCTGGGCGGTGTTACAGATTTGTCCTACGGACTACTTTCCATTGTGCCGAAATTTGCAGATGGAACAAGGGTTGTCCGTTATGAAGATGCAGTGATTATGACCACAGAAGGCACGGAGCTTAAAGCATGGGCAGCCATCGCAGAGTATATGACTTCTTTTGAAGATACAGATGGAGATGGTGTTGGAAATGTACCGGCGAAATATGCCAAAGAAGAAGGTAGAAAAGTTGTAGAAGACAGCAAGAAGCTTGGTGATTTATTAAAGAACCCAAATAAATTTTTCTTTATCATTATTGGACTGGTTCTTGTTGTTCTTGCAATCTTAGCAGGAATCGTGATTTTAATTGTAAAATTAGTTAAAAAGATAAGTAGAAAACGCAAGTAGTAAAATTTCAAAGTAAGGAAAAAAGAGGAGTAACAAAAATGCGACTAAAAGATGCATTAGCAAATATACATAAGGAGCATGCAGATGATGCTCTCATTCAGCTTACCACCACGTGGGGAGAGAAAATAGATGAGGAGCATATTTGGCAGGAGTATCCACGTCCACAACTGCAAAGAGAACATTTTCAAATGCTACACGGTGAATGGGACTATGCCATCGTGCCCCAAAGCGAGGAATATTGCTTTGAGAGCCAAGGAAAAATATTGGTTCCATTTTCACCGGAAGCATATTTGTCCGGTGTAGGGAGACAACTGCAGCCAAATGAGTATCTTTGGTATCAGAGAGTTTTGACATTTACAAAAGAAGAATGTCAGAGGAAAGAGAAGAAGGAACATTGCATTCTACATTTTGACGCGGTAGACCAGCAGGCGGTTGTCTATGTAAATGATATAGAAGTGGCAAAGCATTATGGAGGATATCTGCCATTTGAGATGGATATTACGGAATTTGTCTCAGAAAATCCATGCACGTTACAGGTACGCGTACAGGATGATAGTGACACCTCTTATCATACGCGAGGTAAACAGACCCTGAAGCGTGGGGGGATGTTCTATACGGCCCAAAGTGGAATTTGGCAAAGTGTGTGGTACGAATGGGTTCCGGAAAATTATGTGAAAAGATTAAAAATCACACCGGATTACGATAGTGCATGTGTGAAAATTCAAATAGACTCAACAACACGATTTGATACGTTACAGATCAACTTGGAGGATAAAGAGGCTCAGTATGAGGTGCTTGAGGTTTCGGAGGATGGTAAGCAACAGCTTGTTCTCAAATTTACGGATGGTAAATTTAAATCATGGAGTCCGGAGGAGCCATACCTGTACGGTTTCACTTTGAAAGCGGACCGTGACGAGATTCGCAGTTATTTTGCTATGCGCTCTTTCACTGTTGAGAAGGACGCAAAAGGAATACCGAGATTTTGTCTTAACCATAAACCGTACTTCTTGAACGGTCTGCTAGACCAAGGCTATTGGCCAGATGGACTTATGACAGCACCTTGCGATGAAGCCTTTATTTACGACATTGAGCTGGCGAAGAAAACGGGCTTTAATATGATTCGTAAACATATTAAGATTGAGCCGCTTCGATGGTATTATCATTGTGACCGTCTGGGAATCATTGTATGGCAGGATATGGTCAATGGCGGAACCACATATAATATGATGTGGGCTTGTTATATGCCAACGGGACTTCCATTTTTGGGACGTGTAATCAAAGATAATTTATATGGTATATTCGCGAGAAAATCAGAAGAAGGACGTCGCCTTTGGGAGGAAGAGTGCAAGGGAACTGTTGAACATTTATATAACGTACCTTCTATCTCCACATGGGTTCCATTTAATGAGGCATGGGGCCAGTTCGATGCAGTGCGAGTTGCTGAAGATGTGAAGTCTCAAGATCCTACCAGAACCGTTGACCATGCAAGTGGTTGGTTCGACCAGAAAGCAGGAGATTTCAACAGCGTACATAATTATTTCCGCAAGTTGAAGGTGGAAAAAGATGAAAAACGAGCATTTATCATTTCCGAATATGGCGGATACGCTTGCCATATTTCAGGACACTCCAGCGTAGAACGCATTTTTGGATATAAGAAATTTGATACTCTTGAGGGTTTGTCAAATGCCTATCATGAGTTATACGAAGGGCAGGTATTGCCTCTCGTTGAAAAAGGTCTTAGTGGTGTGGTTTATACACAACTGTCTGATGTGGAGGAAGAAGTGAATGGACTTGTGACCTATGACCGCAAAGTGGTGAAAATTAAATAAACCACATACAATGTAGATGTGGTTTCAGGTAGTGTTAATTCACATTGATTGTTCGTATATGAAATAATTGCAAAAAATCTAACTCATATTGAGCGTTTTGGGGTTAGAAAAATACTAATTATTTTATATACGAACAAAATTTTGTAAAAAACAGGCGTTTTGGCTTGTTTTCGGTTAGTTTTTGACATGTTTTTGGACATACAAACAATGTGTTGCCCAAAATGCAAGCTAATAGACTAAGAGTAGGTTTTGATTAGTTCACGTAATGTTTTTTCAACAGATTCTGTAATATTCGTCGCATGTTTCTGCACATCTGGTTTTGCATGCGCCATCACATAACTTGTCTCTGTGTATTCCAACATTTCAATATCATTTTGCTGGTCGCCGAAGCAAATCGCTTCCGCAGGGGTTAGGTTCATCTTTTCCAAAATGAATTCCAGGGCGGTTCCCTTATTAGAACCAAATGGAATAAAATCAACCCAACAATTTCCGCCATACACAACATTGATTTCATTTTCAAATAGAGATTTGAAATGTTCGTAAGATGCTTGCGTATTTTGTGTATTCCAAAAAGCAATTTTAACAATTGGCTCAGTTATATTTTTGAATGAGTCCACAGCAGTGGTGTTGTATTTCAAAAAGGAAATCATATGATTGTAAAATTCCTCGTCGCCACTTTTGATGTATTGTGTGCTTGGACAGGATATGGTAAGTTTGCAGTCCGGCATTTTGTCTACTTCTTCAATAATTCGCATTGCAAGGTCGTGGTCAAATTCTGTGATTACGTATTGTTGTCCTTCATGCATACACATAGCCCCATTTTCAGAAATGTAGGAAATATCTTTTGCAACTGGTGCAAACAGAAGCTCTTGGCTCTGTAATTGGCGACCGCTTGCAACTACGAAATGGATACCATGCTCTTTTAATTCTAAGATAATGTCATATATTTCAGGATTCAGTTTTTTACTGCCTTCTGGAATTAATGTTCCGTCAATGTCGCTTGCAACTAACTTAATCATGTTTTAGTTTCTCCTAGTAGTTCATTTATGATTTTACGATTCAGTCAGAGCATAGCATAATTGGGGGAAGGGTGCAAGGTGGAAAAATCATGGATATTTCACAAACAGGCATCTGTGGCATATATTAAAACAGAACCAGAAAAAAGGAGCAATATCATGCCATATTCAGTAATGTTAGATGCAGGGCACGGTGGTGCCAATCCGGGTGCGGTTTACGAGGGAAGACAAGAAAAGGATGATGCACTTGCGCTTGTCCTTGCTATCGGTCCAATCTTGGAGGCTAACGGAATTCAAACACTCTACACAAGAACCACAGACGTATATCAGACACCATTTGAAAAGGCTCAGCTTGCAAATGAAGCAGCAGTAGACTTCTTTGTGTCTATTCACAGAAATTCTTTTCCGGAGGATAACGTAGTATCAGGTGTAGAAAGCTTGGTATATGATTTGTCCGGTGTAAAATATGAGATGGCGCAGAATATCAATGAGCAGTTGGAGACCATTGGATTCGTGGACTTAGGGGTAAAAGCAAGACCAAATCTCATTGTCCTTCGCCGCACCAGAATGCCGTCAGTTCTTGTAGAAGTAGGATTTATCAATTCTGACACAGATAACCAGCTCTTTGATGCAAATTTTGATGCCATAGCAAGGGCTATCGCCGATGGGATTATAGAAACCATAGCAGTTTTGCCAGGAGCACCTGATACTCTTGAGACACGCTATTCTGTGCAGACAGGAGCCTTCCGCAACCAAATGTATGCAAGAAATCTGCAGGAAGAATTAATGGAAATGGATTTTCCGGCAAGAATCGAGCGCGGAGATGGATACTACAGAGTGCGTGTAGGTGATTTCAGAACCATCGACGAAGCAAGCAGATTGGAACAAAGATTAAAAAGGGCTGGATACCAGACCGTAATTGTGACATAATAGAAGTACGACTTGAGAACACAGGGAGGACACTATGGAAGCAAGAGCAGAATTTCTAAAGAAACTAAACGGATTGGTTGCAGTGGCAAAAGGTCAAGGCGACCAGATAACAATAGATGAAGTAAGAGCTTATTTTGCAGATGCTGCTTTGACGGAAGAACAGTTGGAATTAGTCTTCGACTATCTTTTGGCTCAAAAGGTAGTCGTGAAAGGCTATATCAAGATGACAGAAGCGGCAGAGGAAAAGATTACATACACGGAGGAAGAGGAAGCCTATTTAAAAGAGTATCTGAATGATTTAGAGGCTTTTAAAGAAGAAAAGGCAGGGGAGAAGGAAAGCCTGTTTGCAAAACTCATAGGTGGAGATGCATCTGCGAAAAATCGTCTGACTGAACTTTATTTAAAAGAGGTGGTGGAGATTGCAAAAGAGATGTACCATCCGGAAATCTTTTTGGGGGATATCATTCAAGAAGGAAATGTGGGACTTATTCTAGGGCTGGATATGCTTGCGGATGTGGCTACTGCACACGAGACAATTGTCAATCAAGTGAAGCAATGCATCCAGATGCTAATTGAGGAACATGCAGAAGTTAAAAGCCGAGACAATAAAATGGTTGAAAAAGTCACCATGCTAGATGAAAGTATCAAAACTCTAACAGAGGAGCTGGGAAGAAAAGTAACTATTGACGAGTTGGCTGTTTATATGGGGATGACAGAAGAGGAAATCGATGATATCCTGCGTCTGATGGGCGAAGAGTCTGAAGAAGGGGAGGAAGCTGAATGATAATCTATTATTCTGGAACCGGAAACAGCAGATATTGTGCAGAATATCTCGGCTTTACCTTGGACGACGAAGTGGTAGATGCATTCAAATATATGAGAAGTGGTATTGCTCCGAACTTTTTTTCGGACGAGCCTTGGGTGTTTGTTTCCCCTACCTATTGTTGGCGATTGCCACACATTTTTGAGGAATTTATTAGAAATGCAACCTTAAGAGGTGAGAGAGATGCTTACTTTTTCCTAACATGTGGTAGCGGTATCGGAAACGCAGGCCAATATCTGGAGGAATTGTGTAAAGAAAAGAACTTTCGTTTTAAAGGTGTCATACCTGTTGTGATGCCTGAGAACTACATAGCCATGTTTGACGTGCCATCAAAAGAGGTTGCAGAGAAGATTCTCCGCATTGCTAAAAGGCCGTTGAGAAAAGGCGCGCACTTGATTCATAGCATCAGAGCCTTTGAACCAATGAAGGTTAACTTATTGGATAAAATCAAATCAGGTCCGGTAAATCCTCTCTTTTATAAACTTTTTGTGAAGGCAAAACCTTTCTATGCGACAGATGCTTGTATTGGCTGCGAGAAATGCGAGAAATCTTGCGTCATGAATAACATTACTGTAAAAGAAGGAAAGCCGGTTTGGGGTGAGAAATGTACACACTGTATGGCGTGTATTTGTGGCTGTCCGACAGAAGCCATTGAGTATGGAAGGAAAAGTAAAGGGAAACCAAGATATCAATGTAAAAAATTCAAGGTGGAATAAGGAATATGGAAAACACAACAGAGAAAAAAGGCTTAAATATAAGCGTAAAATCGTTTATTACTGCAATCGCAGTTCTATTCGTATTAATGATAATGACTTATGTATTGACATTTATTGTGCCAGGCGGGGAAATTCCGTTTTGGAAATGGGCGCTGTCGCCGGTGTTGGTGCTAGGTGGAGAAGATAATGTATCGCTCATAGCAGTAATTGCATTCTTGCTGGTAATTGGCGGTGTATTTAACTGTTTGGAAAAATGCGGACTGATGAAATACATGCTGGATAAGATTACATACCGATATGGAAAGGAGCGCTACAAACTGTTGGCATTGGTAACACTCTTTTTCATGGCCATGGGAGCCTTTATTGGTTCCTTTGAAGAATGTGTACCACTGGTTCCAATTGTAGTTGCATTGGCAATCCGTTTGGGATGGGATGCGCTGACTGGACTCGGTATGAGTCTGCTTGCAATCGGCTGCGGCTTTGCCTCCGGTATCTGTAATCCATTTACGGTTGGCGTTGCACAAGAATTGGCTGGGCTACCAATGTTTTCAGGCATGTGGTTTCGAGTAGTTTCATTTATCCTTATCTATGTACTTTTGCTTGGATTTTTGCGCCAATACGCAAAACGGATTGAAAAACCGATGGATACAAAAGTAGCCGAAGAAGAATTTGTAGATAACAAGCATATGAATAAAGGGCTGGTTTGCTTCGCGACATTGATGTGTGTGGGAATTGCAGTGGTTCTTAGTTCAGTTGTTATTACAACGCTTCAAGATTACACTATGATTATCGTGGCATTGACCTTCCTGTTTGCAGGGATGATTGCAAGTGCCATTTCAAAATGCGGAGATAATCTTGGAAGTATGTTCTGGCACGGTTTAACAAGCGTGCTTCCGGCAGTACTTATGATTCTGATGGCGAACTCTATCAAATACACGATGGTAGAAGGTAATGTGTTGGATACCATTTTAGGAGGTGCAATCAATATTGCAGAAACCTTGCCAAAATGGTCCGTTATTTTATTTATTTATCTCATCGCATTGGTGATGAATTTCTTCATCTCCTCCGGTTCGGCGAAGGCATTTTTATTAATGCCGCTGATTGTACCGGTTGCTGAGGTATTTGGAATCTCCGCACAGCTTTGTGTGATAGCGTATGCATTTGGAGACGGATTTTCAAATGTGTTCTACCCGACCAACCCAGTGTTGCTCATTAGTCTGGGACTGGCGGATGTAAGCTATGGAAAATGGGCGAAATGGAGCTGGAAGTTCCAGACGATGAATCTGCTACTTACTAGTGGATTGTTATTGTTGGGGCTTATAATTGGATATTAATTTAGGATAATTCCTCCTATAACAGATTATACTATTTGTTATAGGAGGATATTTTTATGCGAATTTTATTTTACGATACAAAAAATTATGACAGAGTGTCATTTGAACAACAGCTTTCTCAGTTTCCGGGAATTGAAATCGAATATGTCAAAGGGGACCTTGCGCCGAAGTCGGCGGTGATGGCCAAGGGGTATGATGCGGTGTGTGCCTTTGTCAGTTCGGATGTGGGGGATGAGACGTTAAAGGTGCTTCATGAAAATGGAGTGCATTTGGTTCTTATGCGATGTGCCGGTTTTAATAATGTGGACCTAGAGGCAGCAAAACGTTTGGGCATCAAGATTTTTCGTGTGCCAGGGTACTCGCCGGAGGCCGTTGCAGAGCATGCTATGATGCTTGCCCTTGCAGCGAATCGCCATGTACACAAATCTTATGTGAAGGTGCGGGAAAATGATTTTAGTCTTAGCGGTTTAATGGGGATTAATTTTTTTCAGAAAGTGGCAGGAATTGTGGGTACCGGTAAAATTGGTGCGTCGATGGCTCGTATTTGCCACGGCTTTGGAATGAAAGTGCTGGCATATGACGTATATAAGAATCCGTCTCTTGACTTTGTAGAGTACGTATCCCTTGATGAGTTGCTGGCACAGAGCGATTTGGTATCCCTTCATTGCCCATTGACGGAGGAAACTTATCACTTAATCAATCGTGATACCATTCGAAAAATGAAGGACGGAGTCATATTTGTAAACACTTCTCGCGGAGGACTTGTGAAGACTGACGATTTAATTGAAGGTATCCGTGCGCATAAATTTTTTGCGGTAGGGTTGGATGTGTATGAAGAGGAAAGTGCAAATGTGTTCGAAGACCGTTCCGATGAGATTCTGGAGCATTCCACGACAGCGCGTTTGCTTTCCTTTCCAAATGTGATTATTACCTCCCACCAGGGCTTTTTCACGGAGGAGGCTTTGAGCGCAATCAGTCAGACCACGCTGGAGAATGCAGTGACTTGGGAGAAAGGCGAAACCTCAGCCAATGAGGTGTGAGCATATAGGGTATTTCTGGTTTCTTTTGTTGTAAATCTTTGCGTTTAGGGGTATAATTATTTAATTACAGTATAGTAAAGGAAGTATCCAATGAGCAAGGGAAGAGAGCACTTAAAACTGGTTTCGGAAAAATTGAATAAGAAGATACATGAGATGAGTGCTACGATTCTTGAGGTTCAGAAGGATATCGAGAGCATGAATGACTACTACTGGGAAAATTATACCGAGATGGACCAGTATGGCTACGAGGATTTTGATAATCAGCGTGCGCTTTTGAATCAGGTCAATGCCAATACTGAGAACCGAAAGATGCTGGAGCGGCTTAGGAAGATGTCGGGTTCCCCGTTTTTTGGAAGTGTAGAGTTTCAATATGAAGGCGAGGAAGTGGCAGAAGACTTTTATATTGGCATTGGTAACTTTGCAGAGCGCACGGGCGGTTTGCCACTTATCTACGACTGGCGAGCTCCGGTAAGCGGACTTTTCTATGATTATGATAAGGGGGAAGCGTCCTACGAGGCTCCGGGCGGCATGATGGAGGGAGAAATCCTTTCCAAATGGCAGTATAAGATTCGTAATAACAAGATGATTTACGAGTTTGAGAGTGATGTCAAAATTGATGACGATATATTGAAGCAAGAGCTGGGGAATAATGGTGACGTGCAGTTGAAAAATATTGTAAGCACGATTCAAAAGGAGCAGAACGCCATTATTCGAAATACCAAGGATAAGGTGCTGGCAATTCAAGGGGCAGCCGGAAGTGGAAAGACTTCTGTGGCGCTTCATCGAATCGCCTATCTTCTGTATCATGATAGGGAGAAACTGAAATCCTCGAATGTTTTAATCCTTTCTCCAAACAGTGTGTTCTCGGATTACATTTCTCATGTGCTTCCGGAACTGGGCGAGGAACACATTCAGGAAATGAGTTTCGACTTGTTTGCTTATCGGGAGCTGAAGGATGTGGTTGCAGACTGCGAGGACCGTTATCATCATATTGAAAATCGCATGCAACACTTGGATGCTGAGGCGGAGGAAAGATATCATTGGAAACAGTCTGGGGCTTTTGTAGGGGCAGTAGAAGCCTTTCTTGTGCTCTTAGAAGATGATTTGATGAATTTTAAACGATTTGAATACCGCGGTTTTGTGAAGACAGCAGAAGAACTGGTGCAGCTATTTTATTTTAAATTTACGGAGCATCCGTTGTTATCTCGTATGGAAGCCGTGATGGAATATGTTTTGGATGAATACGAGACATTGGCGCGAAGAAGCATTGAGGAGGAAGAGAAGGTCCTTATTCGTGAATGGTTCATGGGTATGTATGAAACTATGGACATTTATAAGATTTACAATTGGATTTTAGAGGAAAATGGGTTTCCGACACTTCCGGATTTGCCACTGGAAAATAGAGTGCTTTCCTATGAGGATGTGTATCCGATTTTGTATTTGAAGCAACGATTATGCTCTATGAAAAAACATAAGAATATACGGCATCTGGTTATAGATGAGATGCAGGATTATTCCTACTTGCAGTATGTAATTCTGCAAAATATGTTCTCTTGTAACATGACGATTCTGGGGGATAAGGCGCAGACTGTGGATGACAGACAACAGGATGTACTTCGGTTTCTGCCAAAGATTTTTGGGAAAGAAATTCGTAAGATAGAAATGAAGCGTAGCTATCGAAATACGTTGGAGATTGCAGAGTATGCGTCCAATATCACAGGTCTTACTGGTATCGAATATTTGGAACGTCATGGAAAACCGGTGGTAGAACAGGTGGTTTCTTCAGAAAAAGAAGGACTTAAGGATGTGCTCAATCAGGTATCTGTGGGGATTGATAAGTATGAAACCGCAGCCATTCTTACCATGACGGAGGCCCAGGCAAAGGCTGCGTACAAATATTTAAAGCAGCACCGAGAGGACGTGTTTTACATTGACAGGGACAGCTCTGAGTTTTGCAAGGGGATTACGGTTACCACCTATTATCTTGCAAAAGGCTTAGAATTTGACCAGGTATTTGTCCTTGGTGGGAAAAAGGAGAATCCGTTTTATTCTCAATTCAAATACATTAGTGCCACGAGAGCACTGCATGAGTTGTATGTATATGACCTGAATTTCTTACCATAAGAAGATTCATCTGGATTGATGGTAAGAAATTTAGGTCTTTTTTTATGACAATTTCTTACCATTATTCTAGAAGGAGACACTTATGGGTAGAATTTTTTAGTCACTCTTCTATATTTTTCTTACCATCAATCTAGAAGAGTATACTTATGGGTAGATTTTATTAGATACTTTGCTATATTTTTCTTACCATGGGGTCTGAAAAATGACTCATGGGAAGACCAGAGCGCAAAAGAACCCTAGTGTGTCTTAATATTTATCGTCTGTGTCTTGAATTTCGAATGCAGAATCGTCTGCTCGGAGTAAAGCCCTGTATAGCCGGAGAGCATGTAACTGATTGCAACTCCAATCAACAAATATTTCATACAATCGAATCCAAACATTTCAAAACCAATAACCAGCGAAGTAATTGGGCTGTTCGTTACACCACAGAATACAGCTACCATACCAACTGCAGCACATAGAGAAGGGGATAAACCAACTAAAGTGCCAAAGAGACAACCAAGGGTTGCGCCGATACAGAAGGAAGGAACAATTTCCCCACCTTTAAATCCAACGCCTAAGGTTATGGCTGTAAAAATAATCTTCCATAAGAAGGCCATTTTCGGTGCCTCACCTAAGAAGGCTTCTTCAATCAGATTTACACCTGCTCCGCTGTAAGCAGAGGTTTGTAAAATGATAGTCAGTAAAATAATTACAAGTGCACCAACTGCAATTCGAAGGTACGGATTTGGTAAATATTTTTTTAATAAATGTCCGGAACTATGTAGTGCCTGGCAGAAGAAAACGCTGATTAGTGCACAGAGGATGCCGAGTACTACAATCAAAAGTGCCGGTACCAATGCAAAATCAACAGGTTCTGTAATTGTAAAGGCTTCAGCATGACAACCCATAGCAGTTGCAAACGAAGAAGCAACTAAGGAAGCAGCCATGCAAGGAACAAAAGCGGCATATTGCATTCCGCCGATGGTAGCCACTTCCATCGCGAAGATAACTGCGGCAAGTGGTGTTCCAAAGATTGCAGAAAATGCGGCGCTCATACCACACATTACAATGAGACGAGTATCGTCTTCGTCCAAACGGAACCAGCGGCCCAACTGATTTCCAATACTTCCACCAAGCTGCAGGGCAGCGCCCTCACGGCCTGCAGAACCACCAAACAAATGTGTTGTAATTGTGGCAACAAAAATTAGTGGTGCCATGCGGAATGGAATTTGCGTTTCTGCATGCAGTGTGGAAATCACCAAATTGGTTCCTTTATCATTTTCATAATTACTTATTTTATAAAGAAAAACAAGGGCAAGTCCGGCAAGTGGCAGACCGAGGATAATCTCAGGGTGTGCACCGCGGAAATTGTTTGCCAATCCTAATCCTTTCACAAATAAAATGCCTACACCGCCAACTACAAATCCAGTAATGATTGCGAGAACAATCCAACGCAAAAAGTCCAAGGCATGTTCCCGTGCGGCATTTAAGTTTTTCTTTAGTATATTCATGTTCATTCCTCTTTCCGTTCACAAGTTTTATAACCGCGTTTTATTATAATGAAATTTAAAAAAAATGGCAAGCATCTTGTTATTTGGTTCCTGTTTGAGATACAATAGGGTTATCAACTCTTACACAATATCAATAAGGATGTGAAAAAATGAGTAAAAAGATTGTTACAGCTTTGTGTTTCCTAACAATTGCCTGCCTTCTGTTTACAGGCTGCGCAAAGCAGACAGTAAGTGGTGGCAAGGTGAAAAATGGCACGGTATCTCAAATGGGAGAACTTGCCCAGAAGGAAACACAAGCTGTTGTAGACAAGGTTGCCAAGGAAAAGGCTGAGGCTGAGGCAGCCAAGAAAGCGAAAGAGGAAGCGGAGGCACAGGCCAAGAAGGAACAAGAGTCATCAGTGTCGCAGGTGCAAAAAGTGGAGGCGATTCCAGGACAACATCGTGACCCGAACAGTGCGGTGGTTGTGATAGACCCGGGACATCAGCTCCGTGGGGACAGTACGAAGGAGCCAAACGGACCAGGTTCTTCCACTATGAAAGCGCGGGTAACAAGTGGAGCAACCGGTGTGGCAACCAAGGTTGCAGAATATGTAATGAACCTGAATGTGAGCTTGAAACTGAAAACGGAATTAGAAAATCGTGGATATACGGTCTACATGACACGTTCTACCCATGATGTGAATATTAGTAATAAGGAAAGAGCAGAGTATGCCACCAGCGTGGGAGCCGATATTGCAGTCCGTATTCATGGGAACGGTTCTTCCAATTCCAGTGTGCGCGGTGCGGAAACTTACGCTCCGTCAGCAAAGAATCCCTATGTGGGTCATTTGTCAAAGGCAAGTATCAGTCTAAGCCGATGCATCATAGATGCCTACTGCCAAGCAACCGGTTTTAAAAATCGAGGTGTGTTTACCAGTGACACTATGACGGGAATCAATTGGAGTACCGTACCGGTTACGATTGTTGAACTCGGATATATGAGTAATGCTCAGGAGGACCGCATGATGCAGGATGAGACCATTCAGAATAACATGGTGCAAGGAATTGCAAATGGAATCGATAAGTATTTTGGATTCTAGGTTTAAAAGAGGGTTGCAAAAAAGTAGAAAATTATGGAAAAAAATTCTTGACACCGAAGAAATTCGGTGTTAATCTTTACCTTGGAGTTAGTCTTAACTAATCAAAGTTATAGATATTCAACTAAATGAATCCCTGACAACGTTGTTGGGGATATATATAAACCCAATGGTTAGTCAACGCTAACTGCCGGGTAGTAGAAGGGAAAGAAACGATGAAAACTCTAAAAGATCTAAAGGTGAATGAAACAGCAACAGTTGTGAAACTACACGGTGATGGACCGGTAAGACGCCGTATCATGGATATGGGAATTACGAAGGGTGTAGAAATATATGTTCGCAAGGTGGCACCGTTGGGCGATCCAATGGAATTGAATCTGCGCGGCTATGAATTGACATTACGTAAGGCTGACGCGAGTATGATTGAAGTAGAATAATTTTAGGAATTAGAAAGGGATTGTATGATGGATATTAAAATTGCGCTGGCTGGGAATCCGAATTGTGGGAAGACAACCTTATTTAATGCTCTGACGGGAATGAACCAATACGTTGGAAACTGGCCAGGTGTTACAGTGGAAAAAAAGGAAGGGGCTTTGAAAGGTCACTCTGATGTGACAATTCAGGACCTGCCAGGTATTTATTCTTTATCACCATATTCGCCGGAAGAGGTGGTTACTCGTACATATTTGGTAAATGAGCATCCTGATGCCATTCTAAACATTGTGGATGGAACCAATATTGAACGTAACTTATATTTAACCACGCAGTTAATTGAACTGGGCTATCCGGTGGTTGTTGCGGTTAATATGATTGACTTGGTGCGTAAAAATGGTGATACCATTGATTTGGAGAAGCTTAGCAAAGCGCTAGGTTGTGTATGTATGGAAATCAGTGCGTTAAAGGGCGAGGGCGGAATGGAAGTAGCCGAGAAGGCAGTGGAGCTTGCAAAGAACCACGTGCATGGTCCAAGACCACATGTGTTTAACGGAAGTGTGGAGCATGCTTTGGCGCATATTGAAGAAGAAATCGATGAAATCGTAGATGCAACCTATCTTCGTTGGTATGCAATTAAATTGTTTGAACGTGATGAAGTGGTTCAAAAGGAATTGAATCTGGGGCAGGATGTTCTTGAGCATTTGGAAAAACACATTGTAGACTGCGAGACTGAGATGGATGACGATGCAGAGTCTATTATTGCTGACCAGCGTTATACCTACATTGTAAATGTAATCGCAAAGGCAGTGAAGAAGAAAGCGGCCAAACATGCCATGAGCCTTTCGGACAAAATTGACAGCGTTGTTACAAATAGAGTTCTGGCATTGCCGATTTTTGCAGGAATCATGTTCTTAATGTATGCCATTGCAATGGGAAGTTTTCCATTTTCAATTGGTACAATTGGTACGGATTGGGCAAATGATGTGTTGTTTGGCGAATGGGTGCCAAACCTATTTGATAAAATCTTATCCTCACTTGGCGTAAGCGGCTGGGTATATGGTTTAGTTATGGACGGTATCGTAGCCGGAGTTGGTGCTGTTCTTGGTTTCGTGCCACAGATTTTGGTGCTTTCACTTTTGCTATCTATCTTAGAAGACGTTGGATATATGTCTCGAGTTGCATTCATTATGGACCGTGTGCTTCGTAAATTCGGTTTGTCCGGTAAATCGATTATTCCAATGCTCGTTGCGACAGGCTGTGGAGTACCTGGAATATTGGCGAGTCGTACCATTGAACAGGAAAACGACCGTAAGATTACAGTTATGACAACTGGATTTATCCCATGTGGTGCAAAGATGCCGATTATTGGTTTGTTCGCAGGTGCTGTATTTGGAAATTCACCATTAGTTGCTACTTCTGCATTTTTTATTGGTGTATTAGCGGTTGTATTTTCAGGTATAATTTTGAAGAAATTCAAAGCATTTGCAGGAAAACCGGCTCCATTTGTAATGGAACTTCCGGCATACCACTTGCCTTCTGCACGTAACGTGTTCCGTTCTACCTTAGATAGAGGCTGGGATTTTGTAAAGAGAGCGACGACAATTGTGCTTTTAAGCTCCATCGTACTTTGGTTCTTACAAAGCTACGGATATGTAGATGGCGCATTTACGGCTGTGGATGACAGTAACGTATCATTTTTGGCAAACGTGGGTAAATTATTTGCATGGATTTTCTATCCGCTTGGATGGATGGGAGATATGGCTTGGAAAGCAACGGTTGCGACAGTAACTGGTTTAATTGCAAAAGAAGAAGTGGTAATGACCTTTGGTACGCTTTACAACTTTGGTGGTGAGCTTAGTGAAGCAGGCGATGAAATTTGGAAAATGATTGCTGCAGATTTCGGTCCTGTTCGTGCATATAGCTTCATGATTTTCAACCTACTCTGTGCTCCATGCTTCGCGGCAATCGGTGCAATTAAGCGTGAGATGGGAAGCGCGAAATGGACATGGGGAACCATTCTCTACATGTGTGGATTTGCTTATGTAATTGCCCTGATTGTATACCAATTGGTTGGACTAGTATCTGGGGAGGCAACATTTGGTGTATTTACAATCTTTGCAGTGGTTGCATTAGTTGTTCTTTTGTATTTAATCTTCCGCAAGGGCTATAAAGCATCAGACAAATAAAGTGGTGAAAGGAGGAGTCACGAATGGGTGATGTGATTGTTTTATTTATACTTGGAATCATCGTAGCATTGGTGATTCGCTCCATGTGGAAACATCATAAAAAAGGTGGAGGCTGTAGTGGATGCTCTTGCAATTGCGAGGGGTGTAAGTTGAATTGTAGCAGCCGTACAGAAAAGTAAGAGTCTGTTCAGCAATTGCAAAATTCATTTAAAATAAAAAAAGAGGGAATCAGGATGGTCGTAATGACTTTAACGGATTTCCTCTTTTTATATGTATAAATCTATCTATGTAGGTCTGCGTGGTTTTTAATCGCTTCAAAGCTTTCTTTGCTAAGTACGTGTTCTAACTTGCAGGCATCTTCAGAGGCGATGTCTTCCGGCACACCCAGCTTCGTAAGCCATGCTGCCAACAATTCATGGCGTTCATGAATCATTTCTGCAATACGTTTTCCGGAATCTGTCAAATAAATAAAACCAGCGTCGGTTACGGTGATATGTTCCTTCTCGCGAAGATTCTTCATGGCAACACTGACACTTGATTTCTTAAAGCCAAGCTCATTTGCTATATCAACAGAACGAACCACCGGTAGTTCCTTGCTAAGCACGTAAATAGTTTCCAAATAGTTTTCTGCGGATTCGTTGATCATAAACTTCATATCGATTCCTCCTCTTACAATATATTAAGAATAGCATAGAAAAATGGAAAAAACAATGTTTTGTATGGGGAATTTGTGTTACAATGTTTGAGAGCAAGACATATTTGCAGATGCATAAGGTGCATTTTGGGAGGAAGAAATAGACGATGGCGAGTAATTGTGAAACGTGTATGAACTATGAATACGATGAAGAATATGAATATTATGTCTGCACCAAGAATCTGGACGAGGATGAGATGTATCGGTTTATAAAGGGTGACTTTAAGGAATGTCCGTATTACCAGTTCGGTGATGAATATCAGATTGTACGAAAACAGATGTAAAAAATCTGTTAAGCGAGTAATTTACGAAAGAAAGTTTTGGGAAAACAATTTGGAGGAGAATTTTGTATGAACGTTTTTGAATCAGGAATTATACTGTGGATACAGGAAAATATAAGGGGACCGGTTGGCAATGTGTTTTGGCAGTTTATTACCCATCTTGGGGATGAAGGCTATCTTTGGATTGCAATGGGAGTTGTGCTTTTATTTTTTAAAAAGACCAGACCGATTGGGTTTACCGTGCTGGTTTCCCTTCTGTTTGATTTCTTGACAATCAATGTGGTTTTAAAAGGACTGGTTGCAAGACCAAGACCGTTTGTGGTAAATGAACTCATTGAGCCATTGGTTGGTGGGGTGTCACCGTATCGTTCCTTCCCATCTGGACATTCCGGCGGTTCCTTTGCAGCGATGTTTGCCTTGTATCGCTGGGTGCCGAAGAAGATTGGCGTTCCTGCACTATTTTTAGCAACGCTTGTGGCACTGTCCAGATTGTATGTGGGTGTACACTACCCGACAGACATCATTGGTGGCTTCGTCATTGGATTTATTTGCAGTGCATTGGCATACGCTATTGTAAAAATGGTAATGAATAAAAGGGGAGAGAAGAAAATTAATGGCTAGAAAGACGAAAAAGCAAATACTG
>JAZRQP010000020.1:0-4338 GCA_045649885.1 Faecalimonas sp. | reverse complement strand
TGACGATGCTGTTGCATGGGCTGAAAGAGGAGAAAAAGTTGTTCTTGTTCGTCTTGTAACATCACCAGAAGATATCATGGGTATGAAAGCTGCTCAAGGTATCCTTACAGTACGTGGTGGTATGACATCTCACGCAGCTGTTGTTGCTCGTGGTATGGGTACATGCTGTGTATCTGGTTGTGGCGAAATCCAAATGGATGAAGAAAACAAGAAATTTACATTAGCTGGTAAGACATTCAACGAAGGAGATGAAATCTCTATCGATGGTACAACAGGTAACATCTATGACGGAATCATCCCAACAGTTGATGCTCAAATCGCTGGTGAATTTGGAAGAATTATGGCATGGGCTGACAAGTTCAGAACATTGAAAGTTAGAACAAATGCAGTTACTCCTGCAGATGCTAGAAAAGCTCGTGAACTTGGTGCAGAAGGTATCGGTCTTACACGTACAGAGCACATGTTCTTTGAAGAAGACAGAATTGATGCTTTCCGTGAAATGATCTGTGCTGACACTGTAGAAGAAAGAGAAGAAGCACTTGAAAAAATCCTTCCATACCAACAAGGAGACTTCGAAGGATTATTTGAAGCATTAGAAGGTAACCCAGTTACTATCCGTTTCTTAGATCCACCTCTTCACGAATTCGTTCCAACAGAAGAAGAAGATATTATGGGTATGAAAGCTGCTCAAGGTATCTTAACAGTACGTGGTGGTATGACATCTCACGCTGCCGTAGTTGCACGTGGTATGGGTACATGTTGTGTATCTGGTTGTGGAGACATCAACATGGATGAAGAAAACAAGAAATTTACATTAGCAGGAAAGACATTTGGCGAAGGAGATGAAATCTCTATCGATGGTACAACAGGTAACATCTACGATGGAATCATCCCAACTGTTGATGCTCAAATCGCTGGTGAATTCGGAAGAATTATGGCATGGGCTGACAAGTTCAGAAGATTGAAAGTTAGAACAAATGCAGATACACCTGCAGATGCTAGAAAAGCTCGTGAACTCGGTGCAGAAGGTATCGGTCTTACACGTACAGAGCACATGTTCTTCGAAGAAGACAGAATCGATGCATTCCGTGAAATGATCTGTTCTGATACAGTAGAAGAAAGAGAAGCTGCTCTTGAAAAGATTCTTCCATACCAACAATCAGACTTTGAAGGATTATTCGAAGCATTGGAAGGAAATCCGGTTACAATCCGTTTCTTAGACCCACCGCTTCATGAATTCGTTCCTACAGAGGAAGAAGACATTAAGAAATTAGCAGACGCTCAAGGCAAATCTGTAGAAAGCATCAAAGCGTTAATTTCATCATTACATGAATTTAACCCAATGATGGGACACAGAGGTCTTCGTCTTGCAGTAACATATCCTGAAATTGCTAAGATGCAGACAAAGGCTGTTATCCGTGCAGCAATCAACGTTCAAAAAGCACATGCTGATTGGAAAGTTGTTCCGGAAATCATGATTCCGCTTTCATGTGATGCAAAAGAATTAGCATACGTGAAGAAAATCGTTGTAGAAACAGCTGATGCTGAAATCGCTGCAGCAGGCGTAGAATTGGCATACGAAGTAGGTACTATGATGGAAATCCCACGTGCATGCCTCACAGCTGATGTAATTGCCAAAGAAGCTGACTTCTTCTGCTTCGGTACAAACGACTTAACACAGATGACATATGGATTCTCTCGTGATGATGCTGGTAAGTTCTTAGATGCTTACTATGATACAAAGATTTTCGAAAACGATCCATTTGCAAAATTAGACCAAACAGGTGTTGGACAGTTAATGGAAATGGCTATCAAGTTAGGTAAGCCAGTTAACTCACACTTACATGTTGGTATCTGTGGAGAACATGGTGGAGACCCAAGTTCAGTAGAATTCTGCCACAAGATTGGTTTGGACTATGTGTCTTGTTCACCATTCCGTGTTCCGATTGCTAGATTGGCAGCAGCTCAAGCAGCTATCGCTGACAAGTAATTTAATTCTTGAATTCATTGTCTCCCTCGCTTTTTGCGGGGGAGATGTTTTTACAAATCTATAGGCATTTCGATGCCTGTTTCTACCCATATGGCTGTCTTGTGGCCTTCGTGGTAAGAATTATTCAACAAATTTAATTAAATATCTGCCCATGAAGTGGTTTTGTTGGTTTTATGGTAAGAAAAAATATAAGCAAACAGGCTTATCGTCTACCCATAGAGTTTGTTTAGTGGCGTGGTGGTAAGAAAAAGCATAAGCAAACAAGCTTTTTGTCTACCCACTGGGCCTGCTTGGCGGTGCAATGGTTAGATAAATCTTGCCGAACTGCTATAAAACTCTACCCACAAGCTTACTTTTGTCTTTCTATGGTAAGAAACTATAGTCTGGCAAACCAAATTTTTCTAACCATAAAGCCAATGAAACCGCCTCATGGGCAAAACGAAAAGGAGGAGTACTATGCATAATTTTATAGAATTAGCAAAAGAAGAAGTGCCACAATTAGAAAAAGCCTTAAAAAAGATAGATGTATTTTTAAATCATGCGCCGGAGGGGTGCCTGAAGTGGCAGAATAAGAAAGGAAAGACCTATTATTACCATCAATACATGAAAGATAATAAGTGGGTACGTCGTTATATCAAGAAAAATGAACTTTCATTGGCAAAAAAACTTGCACAGAAGCATTATTATTTATCAATCAGACCTATTCTTGAAAAGATGTTAGATGAAACAAAACGTTTTACAAAAAAATGTTCGTCAAATGCGTTGGAAGAGATTTATGATAATTTAAGTGATGAACGAAAAAGTTTAGTTACGCCGATACAAATAAGTGTAAAAGAAAAGGTGAAACAATGGCAAGCTGAAGCCTATGAGAAGAATTTAATGTATCGTGAAAATTTGAGATATGAAACGGAACAAGGCGATATGGTTCGGTCAAAATCAGAAGTTATTATTGCAAACATTCTGTATCGAATTCGAAAGGATATTTTATATAAATATGAAAAACCATTGGAAGTCATGGAGAATGGTCGGCAGAAAACCATCTATCCTGATTTTACAATTCTAAATAAGCATACAGGGAAAGTGACATACTGGGAGCATGCGGGACGTATGGATGATTCGCATTATGCAAATGAATTTGTGAAAAAAATGAATACATATATAGACAATGATTTGCTGCTGGGAAGGGATGTTGTGGTAAGTTTTGAATCTCTAAGTAACCCGCTGGACATTAAAGTAGTTAAACGATTAGTCAAACAAATCATTAACAGCAGATAAATATGTGGTATAATGGATGTAGATAAAATGGAATTTAACAAGGGAGGATATCATGGCGAAAATAGTGAAAAGTGTTTTTGGCATAACGTTGCTGATGACAATTTGTTCTTGTATGGTATATCAGCTTATAGACGATAAGATTTTCTTAATATTTGCCATCACGTTTGGAACAACAGCATATCATTTCGGTGTTAGATTGTTTATAGGGACATTGTTTAATTGCATAATGAAAAACAAGGCGGATTATACAAGAAGGTGGTATTGGGTTAACGATTCAGAAATGAAATTCTATAAAAAAATGAATGTGAAGAAGTGGAAAAATAAAATGCCTACTTATAACAAAGACACGTTTGATATTTCAAGGCATAGCTGGAATGAAATAATACAGGCCACATGTCAATCGGAACTGGTTCATGAAGCAAATGTTGTTTTGAGTTTTTTGCCACTTGTTTCATCAGTGTGGTTTGGTGAATTTACTGTGTTTTTTATAACATCTATATTGAGTGCGCTCTTTGATTTAATGTTTGTTTTTATACAAAGATTTAATCGAGCTCGAATTTAAAAAATGAAGGAGATAAAACCAAATGATAAGGGGATTTTATGATAAAAGCGAGCTTGGGTTTTCGATAATATGGATTATTGCGTATTGTATACTAGCCTCCATAGGTGACAATATATCTGATGAATTGGGAATATCAAAGGTTATTACCTTACCTATATTGCTGGTGCTTTCGGTCATATTGTTTCTTTTTATCAAAAGAAATAATTTAACTGAAAAATATGGCTTTTGTAAAGCGGATATTGCTGCATCAAAAATGTTATTTTATATTCCGGTAATCATTCTCTTGACGGCGAATATGTGGCACGGTTTTAGGGTAAACATGTCTCTGCTTGAAACAATATTGTACATTTTATCGATGCTTTGCGTTGGCTTTCTTGAAGAGTTGATTTTTCGCGGGTTATTGTTTAACGCTATGCTGAAAAATGGAAAGAACTCTGCCATTATTGTGTCAAGCGTAACTTTCGGTGTGGGCCATATCATAAACCTAATCAATGGTTCGGGTGCCGAACTC
>JAZRQP010000019.1:0-16348 GCA_045649885.1 Faecalimonas sp. | reverse complement strand
TTTGTTAAAGCGGTATACGAAAAGCAACTGTCTATGGCTGATAGATTTTTATATAGAGCCTATGAAATTGCTTTGTATTCAGAAAAATATTATGATCAAATTAATTGGAAGGATATAATAATTGATATTCAAAGGCAAAATCTGAAAAGCTATTTTAAAAGTATGATTCACGGCATATTGAACATCTTTCCGCAAGCATTTCCAGAATTCTTTATTGAAGCAATAAATGAAAAAGATTATGAAATGACACTTGAAGATGTTGATCAAATATTTTGCGAGTATTTTGTGAAACATAATGACTATGAGTGTACGGAATTGATTGAGAAGTTTATAAATGAGAAATGGAATGGAAGTGAAAAACTTAATCTTACTGAAAATTCACAGGAAACATTTTCAATTCGATATCATCACTGGAAGGTTGAAGAAGAATTTGAAAATGATGCTGATTTCAAGTGTACATGCACAGTGATTAATAGAAGTAACAAAATCGAGATGTTTTTTGAAGTTTTGCAGGAGGACATTTGTTTTAGTGAAGAAAATCAGTTGGATGATAGTGAGACTGATGGTATTCATTTGTTTTTGTGCAGTACACATAAGTTCTTATATAGAAGCATTTTTCTTTTCCCTAAAATTATCTGTGGAGAAACAAAAGTAATAGCTATAGATGCTGTAACCAACGAAGGTGTTGAAGATTTGATATGTAATTTAGAAATTACTTCAAACGGATATCATCTCGGTATTTTTTTAAACGCGCCTTTTATTAAGAAAAACCTGCTAGAAAGCAATTTTTATTTAGGGGCAATTGCAGCAAAATGCTGTCCTAATACAGGGAAAAGAATAAGAGAATTAACTATGTCACCAAGGGTGGAATACTGGTATAGTCCAACATGGTTTGCAAAAGTTGAATGGTAAAAGTAAATAATTCAGAGTATAATAAAAAGGATAAAAGCCGTTTACTATTGTGAACGGCATTTTTAAAACGCACTAACTCAACCTGTGGTTGCATACAGGTAAACGGTTATGTTATACACATTTGAACTGCTATGATTTATACTATAATCAGAAAGCGCTTTCGAGTAAATGTTTGGAGTGAATACTATGTTAAAGATTGGCGAAAAAATAAAGGAACTGCGTAAAGCACAGGATGTAACCCAAGAAAAGTTGGCAGATTACCTTAATATCTCTTACCAAGCGGTTAGTAAATGGGAGAATGGTTTGGCTTTGCCGGACATAACACTATTGCCTAAATTGGCAAATTTCTTTGGTGTCAGCACAGATGAGTTGCTTGATTTGAAAGCAAGTGAAAATGAAACTGAATTAAGAAGGTACGAAAAAGAGTACCACGAACTTGGACGTAAGGGAAAAATTTTAGAAAAAATTGAATTGTCACGTAAAGTACTTGATTTGCATCCAAGAAACTTTCAATGGATGTTAAATCTTGCCTATGGTTTAATATCTTATGGTGCTACAAGTGAGCAACGAAAATATAGAGAAGAACATAAATTTGTTGAAGAGGCTATATCCTTATGTGAAAGAATATTAGAAGACTGTACGGTTGATAGTATTCGACATAGCGCCATACAAATACTTTGCTATGAATATCCCAATTTCGATAAAAAAGAAGCAGCTATTAAGCTAGCGGAAGATATGCCAAACATGCTAATTTGTAAAGAAATGTTGTTAAGTCATATTTATTCTGGAACAGAACGCTTAAAGCAAGAACAAAATAATCTAAGATTCATGCTTCACGTTTGTTGTAGTATACTTTATCTCATGGCTTGTGATAAGGAGCTACGTCAAGGACTAACCGTTGACCAACGTATTAAAATGCTTGATACTGCAATTAGTCTCAATAAAACGATGCTTTACGATGATGAAAATGAAAATTTATACAACAGCCAACTATCATTATATTATTTGATGATAGCAAAGCTTTATTGTCAAAAAAGCGAAAGCGATATGGTTATTAAAAATTTATTGCTGTCGGAAAAATGCGCAACAAACTATGATAGTGCTTCTAATTTAGGAGAGCAAAATTACAATTCTATTTATTTCAGTAAGCTAACTTGGAATCCTCAAAATATAAGTACTAATTGTGATAAAACTCTCAAAGAGCAGTTATTACATAATCTCGATGATACCTGCTTTGCAGATTTAGCAGAAAAAGAAGAATTTAAAAATCTTAAAATTAGATTAAAAAAAATTATAAATTCCGCTGAATCAAATCCATAATTCTACGACTTATAGGTGAAAGCTTTCAAAAGAGGATACGAATATGAAAAATGAAATCAACAATTATGTAGAGTATCTGTTTGCTCTTGCCTTACATAAGTGTGGGAATTTGCACGATGCAGAGGATTTAACGCAAGACACCTTGCTAGCTGCATACCAATATCTTCATAAAGGTGGCGAAATAGCCAATATGAAGTACTGGCTTACTTCAACACTATCTCACAAATGGAATGACAAGCTTAGAAAAAAGTATAAACTTCCAACGATTAGTATTGATATGATTCCTGACGATATTGAAGATAATGTCGAATTAGACGGTCCAACCGCAGAAGAGGTGCGACGCGAGGTTGCATATCTTGCAAAATTACAGCGCGAGGTAATCGTTAGACATTATTTGCAAGGTGAAAAAGTACAATTCATTGCCGACGAGTTGGGAGTTCCTAAAGGTACGGTTTTGTCTAGGTTGTCCTCAGGCAGAGAGCAGATGCGGAAAGGATTTGAAGAAATGGAGAAATATGACAAGCAAAGCTATAGACCTGAGCGTTTAGATGTTAGTTGTCACGGTTGTCAGGGCTTTCGCGACGAGCCTTGGTCACTAGTTGCCAACGATATGATGAAACAAAATATACTAATCGCTGCATACGAAAAACCGATTACTGTAGTTGAAATATCCAAAGCACTTGGCATTCCAACTGCCTATGTGGAAACAGCTGTAAACGACCTTTTAAAATCCGAACTTATGGCAAAAACAGGAAACAAAGTATTTACTGACTTTATGCTAACAACGCCCGAACAATTACTCCGTGGATTAGATGTAGAAATTGATTGGGTTGAAAGAAATTACGATGTTATTTTAAAATTTATTAATAAATACCTTGATGAGTTGGGTGATTTACCGTTAGTTAATAGTTTAACTGAATGCAAACAAAAGAAATTAAAGTATTACTTTGTTCTTCACTTGTTTTCACATGCTATTTATGTGGCGACACAACGCATTGTACCATCAAAAGAGGAGTATCCTGTCCGTCCGGATGGTGGCAGATGGATTGCTGTGGGTTCTCGTTACCCAGAAGACTTTGATTTTAGCACTTATCGTTTCAGAAAATACTGCTATGGCGGCGAACGAGGAACTTATGGGGAACGATTTCTTAATTCCAAATCAATAGATTTGAAAGTATATGACACACAACCTGATCTAAATTTATACCAACACGGACCAATTGAGATTAATGATGATAATCTTGCTAAACTATTATATATCATATCAAGAGGAATTCCGTTTGATAATACAGGCTTTAATTTGATGTTCTGTGAAGATATCCCACACCTTATTAAGTGTGGTGTGCTTGGGGAAAATAACGGAAAGGTGTTTGTAAATTTACCTATGCTTACACCAAATGAATATAAATTATTGGATGAGATTCGTTTAAAATATATGAAGCGTTTAAGCAACGTTTTTGAACCTTTACTCCGTGAAGTGTTTCCAAAACTTAAAATCGCGATCCCTGAACATCTTGAGGGACGAGTTGCAGAGTTTAGACAGTACTCCTGCTACGCAATCCCTATGGCTTTTATCAAGAGGGCTATTACGTTAGGAGATTTTGATGATAAGGATGCTACACCGCCTATGGTATTTGTTGTAGATGATGAGAATAAAAATATAAGATAAGTAGTCAAGATTTCTCAGTGATTTACGCCAAGACCTATGAACTTCTACAGGTAAAAAAGCCAGATGGAATTTTCTGCCTGTATGATTATGCCGCTATTCCGGTTGTGAAAGCAGTAGCAGATATGGGATTACGTATCCCACAGGATTTAATGGTGACAGGTTACGATAATATTGATATTCGTGAAACAACATTGTAGAATTTCATAGATATATGATGTGAAAGTATAAGATGCTAAGTTGCACAGAGTGAAATGTGTGGCTTAGCATCTTTTTTGTTATGCAATCCATTGGAATCGTATCTAAGAATCTTGATCCCGTTCCTTCTTTTGTTGCAAAAGATAAAAGCGCAACAGTCTTTGAATGGATCCAGTTTGAACTGCATCTGTACCATTGCAACCAAACCTGATATTTGTTTGCGGAAGTCTGTAGCTCCGCATGCCAGATAGATGTGGTTCGTATCTGACAGGAATCGTCGCATCATAATTTCTTCAATGTCTGGCACAGATTCAGTAAAGTGTTTGGTTGGAAGTTATCCGGTATATGGATTCTCATTCCTTGGCAGAGAATCATCAGACGTGAACCCTCCGGCATTCTTTTTACGTGTTGTTGATGTGTCTGAACTCCAGCGTTCTTCATTACCTCACCAAAACTTGTAGTAGTTTCTTGGTTCTTACGATTGTTGTCCATTGTGACATTCCCCCTTCTGATATTTTCTGAAAGAAAGAATATCAAACTTGGTCGGAGATTACACTACGCCATCTTTTGAGGCACTTACAGGTCTTTGCTGCTTCAGCATAGCTGGTCTTTAACGCTTCTGTAAGAACTACAACCTCAGCTTCTTCTGTAAATCTTTCATGTGGATCTATCCCCAATATTTCTTCTATCAGGTAGTGATGTGTTCCGTCTTGAAGTCGTTGATAATAGGTACTTTCAAACGTTACATCCCCAACAGATGAGATTAATGTTCTGGAATCTGTCCTTTGCACCTTATATTTTCCCTGTCGCCATCCATCCTTATAGATTTGCTCGCTGATACTTGTCAAAACGTTCCCCAAGAAAGCTGCAGAAAAACTTTCTGTGGTTGACTTTACCGACCTTTCCAATGAATAAAAATCTTTTGGGTTTTGGAAAAACTTGTCCTCCGCAGCAATTAACCCATTCACTAATTCCTCTAAAAGTGCTACAATGTCCATGAGAGTAATCCTCCTTTGTTTTTTGATTTCTGCAAAAACCATTATACCAAAGGATTTTAGATTACTCTCATTTTTTATTTTTCTTATTCAACTGACAAAATCTTTACTCTATTTGAATAAAGTGCAAGAAAAACGGGGATACTATTCAGTTCGGTATAAGCAAAGGCACCGCCGAAAGCAACCATAACGATTACTCTCGGCGGCGTTTTTTACTATGCTTTCTTAAAGATAAATATAAGCTCCAATAGTATTGATTGTATCTTCATTGTATTTAAGCCAACCATCGGCTATAGCCTGCTCGACAACATAGCCTCGTTCAATGTCGGGTGCTTGATTGAACAAGGAATAAATCTCATCTCGCAATGAAGTCAGCTTTTTGTTTAATTTTTCATTATATGTTTTTTCAGCATTTCTATCGAAAATTACAACATTGGGAATAATAGAGCCATCTTTCTTAAGATAGCCGTATTCAAGCATCTTTTCAAGGTAAGATTTCTCACATGCCTCAATACGCCCACTACAAACCAACCATAAAGTATAAGCTTCTTTCCAACTCAAATGTTCTGGCGTTTTGTCGCAGATGTATTTATAATAGAACTTAAATTGACCATAATCTATATCCTTTTTTACTTCGTTTTTATCATATGAAATATATCCGTGTTGTCCAATAAATTCGGGTTTTTTCCAATCAATGGTTTCGTATCCAGTCAATATCCAAGCACCATCATCTGGACGCGAGGGATAGGTGCTTTCATATTCTACCGAAGTATTACTTGCTGTATTTGCCGACCACTGCAACCAATCAAATGTACGTACAAGCAAAGCCCATTTAGCCGCTTCATATCCGACGAAATTATAATTTACTTTCGAGCCATCCTCGTTAATATAAATATCTATTAGTTCACAGATTTTGTCTGTGAGCATCTTCTGGATTTTTTTGTTATTATCGTATTTTTTGCGCTGTTCCTCTTCGCTGATTATCTTAAATGCGGTTTGATATTTATTTTCGTTCTTGGTCAGCAACTGTTCACGAACCAAAAAATCAAGCTCATCTTCCATATACGGCAAAGCGACACCCAATTCAAGTGCCAGCTCCTCAGCGGTTTGCGGATTTTCATATGTTTCGAGGAAAATATTTTTATATAACAAATGCGTGATAATCGACCAAGGCTGTCCTTTCTTGCCATCTCTGCCGTTCATAACAAACGCTATTTGCTCGGGTTTATAACTGCGTTTTCCAAATTCTCTTGCCATATCCATACCTTCTTTCAATATGATTCTTGCGCGGTGGAGTCTTTGCTGAACCGCACTAATCGAAAGCGATAGCGACGATGCAATATCACGAACGCTTTTGTTCTCTATGTAATAGGCAACAACGATGTTACGGTAATCACTCTTGATGAACGCCAGTTCCCGCCGAAGCAGAGCCAACTGCTCTGTGTGTATCATTTCATCAAGGATATTCTCGCCTTCGTCCTCGATCTCATAATCGCCGATATCGGAACCAGTTACCGACTCGTTTCGACTATGCTTTTCTTTTGCCCATACCGAATAACGGTTACGCGCGATCCGCCATATCCACGCTGAAAAACTCGTTGGAATCGTGCCTTTATTCAAAGCCGTGATTATTTGAAGCGAAATATCTTGTGTTAGATCTTCAGCTTCAGCATTGTTTCCTGTCTTCTTTAGACAGAAATAAAACAGCTTTTCCATATAGTTTAAAGTAAATTCGTTGATAAGCTGATCACGTATTTGGTTCGTATTTTGCATTTCCTCGCCTCCTTTCACCCATATAGTGTGGCATTTTTAATTTTGCTGACAAGATTTTTAAAAAAATTTTAGGTTTTCAATTAGTTATATCACAATATCCACTAAAAGAAAATTGATTACGACAAAGTTGCAAGATTTGTTGAACATAAAGCAAATGACAGCACAGCCTTTCGACCATACTGCCATTTTGTTTATTCTATTTGGTTTTCGTTTTCTCCGTTAAAGACATCACGCTTTATGTAGAAAATATCATTGAACCAACGATGGTGATTCGTGAAACAACATTGTAGAGTTTTATAGATATATGATGTGAAAGTATAAGATGCTAAGTTGCACAGGGTAAAATGTGTGGCTTAGTATCTTTATCTGTTATCTTTTTGAATTGTCCCATACTCTAACATTTATTGTAGAGCTTTAAAATTATGCGTTGGGTGAAAAAGTAAATTCCACACGTAAACTTAAATTCCATACTGAAGACTAAATTCTGTATTTTAGGGTTTGACTAATCGGGTCAAACCCTTTAAAGTGGAATTTAACCCAAACAATAAATGATTTTTGCTATAAAAGGGCATGCTTTTAAGACAACTGGAATTGGATCCTGCAAGACTGAATTCCACCTGTCGCATGTGTTCATATGGTGGCTCATATCCGCAGATTTTCATTTATTGTTTGGTTTTTATTTTTTTAATAATGCAGGTGTTAATATTACTTCATCTGCTGGGATTTTTGTTAACCCAAAATAGTCTAACAGCTCTTTTGGCAATATTATTTCAGCTAATGCCATCGGTGTCATACCACCAAGACTTTTTTCTTGCAGAACTGTTGATGTGACTCATCATCAGATTGATGTCTTCCTGCGTGTAACCATCGAAAGAAGTCCCTTTCGGACATATCTTACGGATATATTCATGGTTTTTCTCGCAATGAGGTTTTTGCCAAGAACACATCGGGTCGCAATAATAAATGCTTGTACGAACAACATTGTCTTTGCCGCATTCTAATGCATCTGGATTTAGGAACTCGCCACCACGATCTGTCAGTACAATAGAGAAGGTATTGCAAAAGGATAATGCACCGATTGCAGCTTCTATATTGTCAAACACGGCTTCAACATGACGAGCTTCTTTTGAGTCCAATAGATAAGCCATCATAAAGGAACAACAGTCAAAATGTAAGGTTAATAAAACTTTTCGTGAACCATCGCATCCGACAACCGTATCCATTTCTGTCACACTGGTGTCAGGATATTCCTTCAGGAAGTTTTGAAAGTCTTTGTAAGTGCGACCTTCATATATGCTACTGTCTTTGTTCTCAGTAGGGTTCACGTTTCGTACCTTGTACTTTACTTTCTTTGGCAAATCGATGTTTTTAACAGCAAGAGCACCAGAATCAATGTAATTATAGATGGTTTTCTCACACAACCCAATTTCCGGATGGTTTTCCAAAATCATATACGGAGATTGACCTTGACGTATTAGAGGACTGATAATCTCATCCAAAAGAGTTAGATCTTCCGGTGAAATATTGATACCTGTTCTGGATTCCACCAATACGGTTTTGTACTGTCTTTGAGCAGTGGTTGCTTTATAGAATGCTTTGTCCAATCGACAGCCCAATCTTTTGGAACAACCATTGCAAACATAAGGAGCTTTATCTAACTTCTCACAATGATAACTTTTAGGAACAAAATCCGGACAGTGAGAATTACAATGGTTACAGTTTTTGCAGAAACGTTTGCAGATGGGAGCATAAATTCCACAAATGTGTTTTTTAGTACAGTCCTTTAATAAGGCACATTTGTTAGGGCTCTTGTTGTTGAATGTATTATGCGCCTTTATGGTTCTGTGTTTTTTGATTTCCTTAGCTATGGTGGTAGGGTCTTTGCCTAACTGCATTGCAATGCTGCGAAGGGATTGATTGGTATCCAATCCTTTTTCAATGATGACACGGTCATCCATAGTCATATGTTTTTGATTACCTGGTATTGATTTACACATAAGTACCTCTTTCTACTGCGGATAGGAGGTACTATGATAGTACAACATACTGACAAGGAGTGTAAGACTAAATTCAGCACAGGGGTGGAATTTAAAAATTCACTTTACGTTTATTGTAAACTTTCTTTAAATCGATTGAAATTCAGAAAGAAATATGTTATTATTAATATGGTCTCAATGTAAAAGTGCGTGTAAATGCACGGTTAACATTGAGATTTTTTTGTTTTATTATTGGTGGATAATAATTTTTGACTTGGTTGTACTGAGTTGAATGACACAGGATTTGTGACGGGTTCCTTATTAGCAAATAGTGGTAAATAGAGATATAGGTCTAGATGTAAGAATCCAAGAGTTGCATACTTTTATGAGTACGAATCAAAGAAAAAATAGAAGCCATTCCCAATATTAAAAAAATAAATTTATCAAGATTAAGAATAAGTATCTGATCGGAGAATGTGACATTTTGCGGGTGCTGTTAAAAAGTTCCAAATTTTGTAGTTGCAACAGGGAAATTTTATAATATACACGCGACATTATTGGCAGAATGTAGAGGGCTTGGCGCAGTGGAAAAACAATATAGAGAAAAGGTAGATTATATTAGCAAAAAAAAAGAAAGGGGGATTTTGATGTACGATAATATAATATCAGAAATTCGTTTAATAGTGAAATCAAATGGAGGTAAAGACGATATAAAGAATGACGATATTATGCTATTAAATGGAATTACTCCAGTACAATTGGTGGGCATTCTTTTGGAATTAAATAATTTGTATAATGTACAAATTCCAGACAAGTCGATTTTGAATAGTGATCTTGAAACAATATCTGAAATAGCTAAATTTATTAAAAACAATAGGAAGGAACGTAGAGATGTATAAATTATCCCCATGTTTGTTTATAAGTGAAGGAAAAAAAGGACTTAGTATTTTCAACTCGTCCAATGGTTTTATGTGTAATATTAATGAAAAGGAATTGGTTTCGTTTTTTGAGAAATATTGGCCTAATAAAATATTTGATAAAAAAGATTTCCCACAGGATTATTTTGATTCTTTTCGTGATTTTCGTTGTATTGTGAATGAGAATCAAGCAAGTGCATTGGAGTGTGTCACCGATATTGAAAATAACTTTCTGTTAAATGATGAAGTGGTTATTGCCTTTATTCTTCAACGAGAGGGACAGATAATGTCGGTGGAGAATATTTCAAAAACATTGAGAACTATTTTGAATTATGTTTTTACGCGACATATTAAAAAATTACATATACAGTTTACTTGTGATGGCATATGGAATGGAAGTATTACAGTATTTGATGATTTTTTGAATGAATTGAACAAATATGAAATAAGATTGACAATATCGTTGATAGAAAAAGAAGAACTTAATGAAGATTTTATTCTTTATTTTTTACCTTATATTACCTTAATTGAGTTGAATATTAAATATAGAAATTACACGCAACAACTGCAACCAACGGTTTTGGCTATGCTAAAAAAATATAATGAATTAATTAAAATACATTTATTATGTTCGCTGGATGAAAAAATGGAAATTGAAAAGAAAACTCTTCCATTCCAGTATTCGTATTCAATAATAAGTGAAAACATGGAAGGTGATATTTATTCGGATTGTTTCTTAACAGAAATTGTTAAATTGGAAGAAACTAGGGAATATAGTCAAAATGCAGACGTATTTAAATGGATGCGTCCTATGGGCTTGGTGTGTAGTGCAGCTTATAACTGGTTTTTTATCATTGATTACGACTCGAAAATTAAGAAATGCATGGAACACTTAGATGATCCTCAAAATGTAATTGGTTATATTGAGAAAGATGAAATTATTTTCGAAGAATCTAATGTATTTCAGTATGTTCATGATGTGCTATTACTAAAAGAAAATTGTAATACATGTCCAGCAGTGGGTTTGTGTTTCGGCATGAATTGTCCGTGGAAATCGCAAATTGAAAACAACCCCATATGTCCATTAAAAAAAGAATTTATAAACGACTATTTGTCAAGGATATAGATAGTATTAAAATACCATATATCTTACGAGAAGGAGAAGCATATTATGAATAATAAGTTTCATGTAAATAATTTCCATGACATTTTTCAAGCATTAAAAATAGTGTTCGAAAATTCCCCACAATACTTTTTTTTAAAATTATTTATTGTTATACATAGTAGTATTAGTCCTCTGTTATCAGCATGGTTGTTTAAAGAAATTATTGATTTACTTACAATTGCGGATGATAGTAATCGGATTAATATAATGATATATGTAGGTATCACTGCGTCACTCGGAATTATAAGTACTTTAATCACATATTTTGCAGGAAAGTGGACCGTAACATTAAATGAGAAGATTCAACTAATTATCAACCGAAAAATTATTTATAAGCTTAGTGAAGTACCAGTCTCTTTTTACGATGATGTCGAGGCATATAATCGAATAGAAGCCGCCTCAAGAGAAGTTGGTAGTTTGGTTGTTATTTTGGATAATTTCTTTAATCTTTTGACTGCGTTATTTACTATAATATTAATTATACCTATCATCACAGTATTTGATACGTTAACGATTTTTATCATAATAGTTTTTAATATTCCGGGTGTAGTGTTACAATTTCAAATCAAAAAAAATAACTATGAAACTTCAAAAGATATCATACATTTGAATCGATGCTGCAATGGGGTCAAAGGTATGCTTGTTAATGAGTATTATGCGGGGGAAGTTCGACTTTTTCATTTGTTTGACTGGTTATTTGAAAAATATCAAAATTTTTGCTTCAAGTTAACAAATGTGAAAGAAAAAAATGTTATAAAACAAGGGAAACTTACTCTAATTAACGATATATGCTCGTTGATGTTGGTTATATTAACACAGATCAATTTCATTAATAAGGTAATTGCCAAAGTAATTACTATAGGCGAATATACAATGTATAATACATATGTATCACGATTCAATGCATCGATAAAAAGCATAATTTCTTCATTAATGAATTTGTATGAAAAGGAATTATTTCTTCATAATTTATTTGATTTTTTAAATGATAATAGTATTGTTTTTGATTCTACAGACAGTATAAGAGAAGAATCGAAGTGGAGTTATGAAGGAGGATATAAAATTGATTTTAGGAACGTGACATTTTCCTATCCAAAATCCGAAATTCCTGTATTACGTAATCTGTCATTTACAATTGAGGCTGGAAAGACAGTGGCCATCGTAGGTTTAAATGGCGCAGGAAAAAGCACAATAGTTAAACTGATTTTACGATTCTATAAGCCTAATGAGGGGAAAATATATCTAAATGAACAGGATATAGACACTATACCGATAAGGGATTATTACAATATGATATCAATTGTATTTCAGTCGCCGAGACTGTATCCTTTCACATTGCGAGAGAACATTGCATTTGGATACAATTTAGATGAAAATATTCAAGGGCGTCGTTGGATTAATGACATTATTACAAAATATCCTAAAGGATTAGAAACTGTTATTTTGCCATACTTAGATAGAACGGGCATAGAACCATCACGCGGAGAAACACAAAGAATTGCTTTGGCACGTGCTCTTTCAAAAGATAGTTCCATTTTAATAATGGATGAGCCTACAAGTTCAATGGATCCGGAAATAGAATATGCAATGTTTAAAGATTATAAAGATATATGCATTGGAAAAACCTGTATTCTTATTTCTCATAGATTATCCTCTGTAACTATTGCTGACAAAATAATTTTAATTAAAAATGGAATAATTTTTGAGGAGGGTACGCATAAGCAGCTTTTGAATCTAGGAGGCGAATACGCCAGACTATTTCACATGCAAAGTGAAAAATATATACAAGACAAATAGGTGATGTGTATGTACAGTTATTTTTTTCTTGGAGTTTCTTTAGAGACAAATTGTAGAATACCATTCTTAAAATCTAATGAGATGGAAAATTATAGTAAAAACTATGAATGTTACAAAAAAATTGTGGCTCATATAGAAATAATCAATGATTATGAAAATGAAAAACCGTATGGGATTCGTTATTTGTCAGCAGATAAAGTATGTATTACATTTCAATTTGTTAAATATATTTTATTTTTGAAGGAAAATCGGATGCAAGTATATGCAAAAACAACGGAGATTATTTTTTATACGCTATTTAATATTCCGCTTTCATTTATGTTAAGTGCAAATGACATTATATTATTTCATTCGAGTGCTTGTATAATTGACAATACCATTTGCGCTTTTACAGGTGAAAAAGGAATGGGTAAAAGCACATTAATAAAAAAGTTGATGAAAAGAGGCATTGAAATATATTCGGATGATAGTATTGCAATTATAAATCAAGAATTAGAATGCTTCAATTCATACAATTTTATGAAGATAAAAAAAGATAATAAGAATAATTTAGGTGAAATAGATATTTTACACTATAACGAAATTACTGACAAATATTTATGTCCAATCCATGCGACTTTAGCAAAAAGGAAAATAGCACATATATACGTTTTGAAAAGAGGCGTATACAGGGACTATACAATAGAAGAAATTAAGCAAAGGAAAGAAAAAATATTAGCTTTATATGGTGGGATTGTAGGAATTAAATTTTTTAGTTCCCAAACATTTTGCGAGTATTTGGTTGAACATGATGACTATGAGTGTACGGAAGGCGAATTATTATTATCGTTTAAAACGTGTACGGCAGGCGTGCCTTGATTCTATACAGGAGTCCGAACCGTCCTTCATTGAATTACCGGCACTGCCGGAAATTGACAAACCATCTGCTGTTACACCAACTATATCAGCAGTATTGCATATATCAAGTGGATTAACGATTGACCTGTGTGACAACGCTTCTACAGAGTTTATGCAGAAAATATTAGGAGTGCTACGTTATGCTGAATGATGGTTATGGTTTTAAGAAGGTATATCTGGCGACCGGCTATACGAATCTCCGACGTGGAATGGAGGGACTGGCAGCAATTATCCGCTTTCAATTCAACTTGGATCCTTATGACAGAAATACACTGTTTCTGTTCTGTGGAAAACGTTCCAACAGAATCAAAGGACTTCTTTGGGAGGGGGATGGATTTTTACTTCTTTACAAACGCTTAGACAATGGTGCATTTAACTGGCCACGCAATGATTCCACTGCTTTGGAGATTAACCACGAGCAATACAAGATGCTGATGAAAGGACTTGAGGTGGTTGCAAAACGCCCGATTGAGGAAATGGAACATCCGCCAAAAACCATGTAGTTTTTGTGCAATTCGTGGAAATTTATTTTCTTTTTGAATATAAGAAAACTTAGGGAAAAGTGCATCTGTTATCGTTATCCACACAATCGGATTCCTGCCCAATGTTTTGTGTCAGTAACCCGTAACATCAATTAAAATGTGTGGATAACTATGATGAACATCCAAGGTTTTATTGGGTTTTCACGATAGTTATCCACCGTCAAAATGACGAATGATAACAAGGCACAAAGTAGCGTAAACTTGGCAAATCTGTTATAATGAATACAGTTTTTTAGAGGAGTTTCATTATGGCAGTTGAGTTTACCGAAGAACAATTGAATACACTTGACAAGTCTCTGATTATCCAACTGTTAATCAGTCAACAGGAGCAGAACAAAGCCTTAACCAAGGAACTCCGTGAGTTGAATCAGAAGATGCAAGTCTTAATGGAGCAGATGGTACTTGCTAACAAAAACAGATTTGGAAGATCCAGCGAAAAGATGGAAATCGAGAATCAAATCTGCTTTAAGGAAGTAGACGGCAACATCGTATTTTTTAATGAAGCCGAGGCTGTCTGTAACCTTGATGCAGAGGAGCCGGAAGATTTAGAAATCAAACCTGTCCGCAAACCAAAAACAGTAGGTAAAAAAGCGGATGACATGGCCGGACTTTCGGTAAACATCATCAATCACTATCTGTCAGAAGAAGAACTAATTGCCGAGTTTGGCGAAAACGGCTGGAAACAACTTCCGGATGCCATTTCAAAACGCTATCATCTCATTCCTGCCAAGGTAGAAATAGATGAACACCATGTTGGCGTATATGCAAGTAAAACAGATGGACATATCGTAAAGGCTCCGCATCCGAAGGCATTATTGCACGGAAGTGCCGTATCGCCATCCATAGCTGCGGCAGTTATGAATGGAAAATATGTGAATGCAGTGCCACTCTATCGTCTGGAACAGGAGTTTGCTCGATATGGACTTTCGATTACCAGGCAGAACATGGCAAACTGGATGATACGTCTTGGAGAAGAATATCTGGCAGTGCTGTATGATTATCTGCATGAAAAACTGTATGATTATCATGTGATTCAGGCAGATGAAACACCTGTCTTGGTAAATCGCGATGGTCGTCCTGCTGGTTCAAAGAGTTATATGTGGGTATATAGGTCGGGACACTTGTATCAAGACAAGCAGATAGTCCTGTATGATTACCATAAAACGCGAAACAGCTCACATCCGAAAGAATTCCTCAAAGATTATTCCGGTATATGCGTGACAGACGGCTATCAGGTCTATCACAAAATGGAGAACGAACGAGAGGATTTACGGATTGCAGGCTGCTGGGTTCATGCTAGGAGGAGATTCGATGAAGCAATGAATGTTCTTCCTAAGGAACAGCAGAAAAAGTCAGATGCGTATCTGGTTATGAAACAAATCCAGGCGATATATCGTGAGGAAGGCAAGTTAAAAGAACTTTCCGCAGATGAGAGACTTGAGCAACGACAGTTGGTTGTAAAACCATTGGTTGATGCTTTGTTTGTGTACCTTAAAAAACAAAACCCATCAGTTCCGGCAACCGGACAACTACGGAAAGCGTACACATATATATTAAATCAGGAAAAATATCTCAGAGTATTTCTTGAAGATGGCGAAGTTCCGATTGATAACAATGCAAGTGAACGTGCCATCCGTGGCTTCTGCATTGGTAAGAAAAACTGGCAGATGATTGACTCCATTAACGGAGCAAAAGCATCCGCAATCATCTACAGTATTACAGAAACCGCAAAAGCAAACAATTTAAAACCATATGATTATTTTAAACATATCTTAAATGAGATGCCAAAGCATATGGATGATTCTGACCGTTCGTTTTTGGAAGACCTGCTACCGTGGTCTGACAAACTGCCGGAAGGAATACGCAAAAAATAATATGGACCGTCGTGTGACGGTCCGAAAAATAATCAGGTACTCGCTATTTGGCGTTTACAAAGCAAATGTGAAGTACATAAAATTTTATAGAAATATAATTCCAACATTTAGTATCACAGCTACACTTTTACATTTACTCTACCACTTATACATGGATATGTTTTTAGGGGCACAGTTTGTTAAAGCGGTATACGAAAAGCAACTGTCTATGGCTGATAGATTTTTATATAGAGCCTATGAAATTGCTTTGTATTCAGAAAAATATTATGATCAAATTAATTGGAAGGATATAATAATTGATATTCAAAGGCAAAAT
>JAZRQP010000018.1:0-2793 GCA_045649885.1 Faecalimonas sp. | reverse complement strand
GAATGAGTATAAAATAAAGAAAAGCAAGATACTATGTTTCATGCAGTGAAAGAAAGGAAGAGGAACATGACAAAGTATATCGCTAATGTTAATACTTATTTAACACAAATGAAAATCAAACAGACTTATGTTAGCTTGAAGACGGGTATTGATACAAAGAAGTTGTCTCGTATTTTAACAGGGGCACAGGATGTAAGTAGCACCGATATGGAGAAGATTGCAACTGCGCTGGGGAAGAAGATGGAGTTTTTTTTGAGTGATTCGTTTTCTGTTCCGCAGATAAATGAGTATGCACCGGAACGGGTTGCCTTTTATGCTGGCGAGCCTACAAAAAAACAGGAAGAGATGGCGCGAAAATTAATCTGTATGATGGAAAACATCGATGAAGTAATGAGTGCAAAAGGACGTTTTTTAAACATGTCTAGGGAGAGCAGATAGAGATGAATGTGGACCGTTTGAGAAGAATAATTGAATATAGTGATAGGAATCAGGCGGAGATTGAGGCTAAAGTGAAAAAATTCTATTCTTCCGTGGGAATGAGTAGTGACAGTGAAATGTTGAATATTTTACAGATTTCCAGAACCTTTTTTAGAAAAAAGGGTTATCTTGTTTTCGAGATTCCTTTTGCAGATAAGGAGATAGGTGCTCTCTGTTATAATGGGGATGCTTTGGGATATATTGTAATTAATACAACATTACCTAAGGTGAATGTAAACTTTGCTATCTGTCATGAAATATATCATGTTTATTTTCAAGAAAATGAATTTAAGCATAAGGTGCAATTTGCAAATGATGATTATTATGAGTATGATGAGGAGTTTGCCGCCAATTTGTTTGCGGGGATGTTGTTGATGCCAGAGACAAGTTTTAGAGTTATGTATCATAAATTTAAAGCAGAGGCTGATGGAGATGAACTGGGAACCATTATTCAATTAATGAATTATTATGAGGTTCCATACATGGCTGCACTGATTCGTTGTTATGAACTTGGTTTGCCAGAGACTAAATCTATTTCAGAGGAGCTCTTGAAGGTAGATAGAGATACAATTCAAGAGAAATTTGTGAAACTTTGGTTGGATGTTAGCATCTTAGAAGCAAGCAAAAAAGACGATTATGCGAATTTGGAAAAGTTAGTTCATTGGTTTGGGGCAGAATATATGAAAGATTCTTATCTGAATCAAAGAACGGTGACCAAAGTGCTTCAAAATATGCGAGCGCTTTACCGTGATATAAAGGGGGAGTAATGTATGGCAACTGTTTATACAGATACTCCTCATAATTTCAATGAGATTGAGGCTTATGTTATTACAGAGACCAAAACATTTGTGGAAGAAATTTTTCAAAAGTCAAAATGCTTTTTCTATGATGCGTGTTCCTTTAGAAGACATGCGAATTTGGGAAGTGAAGAAGTGACGTGTATTTTGGAATATGTAAAAAGACAAAATGGTATGCTTGTGCTTACAAGATGTATTTTGATGGAGCTTGCGTCGCACAGCGGTTTTTTAAATCAAGAATACATACAGTATGTGAGAACAATAAACAGTTATGGCATAGATATTTTTGTTATTTATGAGGAAGATTTGTTTGAAGTGGTGGATATCTGTTTTGGTACAAATGCAGTAATTAACAGTTATTTGTCATGGGCGGTGCGAATGATTATGAGTCCAGTGAGTACGATTACCGATACTCTTAATCAAAACAGGAACTTGTATGATGAGATAGTCAGAAAGAATTGTGTAGAAAGTAGCAGTTTATATAGACGATTTTTTTCAGCAGTCAGAGGAAATAAAGAATCAGGAGACAATTTGGGTGAAGAACTGCTAGCCATCTGCTTACACATTCTATCTTATATTCCGGGTGAAGACGATGGGAAGTTCTGTGTCATTACGGATGACAAAGGTGCAGCAGGTAAGATTGACACACTGTTTCGGAAAACAAACATACAGTATAGAGGCAAGAAGATTGGAATCTTAAGTACGCCAAAGCTGGTACAGATCCTGTACAATGAAAATCTGCTTATGGATAGAGAACGTGTGGTGACAATGCTCCAAAACGGCAGCAACGGAAATATTATTGTGTTGGGAACGCGAATCTATGATTTGCGTAGTGATGAGATAGCAATAGGGTGTGAGGAACTTGCAGATTTAATCATGACACCGAATGGGATAAATATTACTTTTTAAGTGGCCGATGTCGGCCACTTTTTTTCTTGTTGTTTTTTACGGTTCGGTCTACATTCTTTATTAAAATCCTCAAAAAGCTCGTAAATATAAGGATTTAGAGCATGCAGTTGGTATAGCGACATTGTCGTGGTCAGAATAATACTAGTATTGTATACTTAACATATATCAATTTAGCGCTAAATGAATATAAGATGAAGGAGGCTAAATTTTATATGAAGAAAATAATTAGGTATCAATGCAAAAGCGACCTAAAATGGATACGACAGATTAATAAGTTGCCTAAAGAGTTTGTAGCAGCGTATATTGGTTATTCAACGAGAACTTTGGAACGAATCGAAGCAGAGAATGCTGTTGCTGATGAGGGGACAGCAAAAAGATTATGTTGTATATATGACATGAATTTTAAAGAGGTTTTTTATCAAATAGATAAACGATGTGATGATTGGGTAAAAGAACAAATGGCTAATCGTGGATGTAAACCGAAGAATGTACTGCTCAACAATAGCAAATATTATTGCTTATATGTGCGTAAAACCAATATATATCGTGATTGTGTTGTGGGGAAAGGATTGTGGATTAGGGATTATAATAGAACTAAGGAAGTACGCAG
>JAZRQP010000017.1:0-12222 GCA_045649885.1 Faecalimonas sp. | reverse complement strand
CGTGGTGATTGAGTACAAGATTGGTATTGCTGAAATATTTAAAGAAAACAAAACGGCACGAAAATTACTCTCTGAAGCAATTGAAAGCAAAAAAGTCTATATTTCGGACTTAAAAGATAAAGGTTGATTTTAAGAGGAAGGAGGGCAAGCAGGGTGGAAAATAAAATGATTGAAAAACCGAAAACCTTCTATTTTATGGTTGTGGCTGTAATGATGTATTATTTTCTGAACGAATACATTGATATAGGTCTTTATGTTACCTATCGTCATGCGTTTGCCCTTGTTCTTGCTTTCTCTGCCATACTTTTGTTTCTGTATAAACCTGATATTGCAAGGGGAGTTACCGCTTTTAAAGATGCGTGCGTTTACAGTATTCCCCTTTTGGTTACTACCGTAGTTTCGCTGTTTATATGGTTTGAGGGAACAGTAGACGTAGCGGTTATTTCAAGAGGACTTTCAAGCTCCTTTGTATATACCAATATGCTTTCATTTGCTTTGAGTGCAGGTGCTATGCTTTATATTTTCGGGAGCAAAGGTATATGGTATAACCTTGTAGCTATTTTAATTGCCAACATTCTTATGATAGTTACGGTTATTGTACAGAATGGTCTGGGAAACTATATGTCGGAATTTGTAACTCTTATTATTACATTTGCTGATGTTACGGGTGATATTATTGTCAAGGCGGAAATTCACGAGCTTGCGTTCTGCCTTGGTGCGTATCTGATTTATATGCTTTACAAACCACAGAAGAACGTAATGTATTTTATATTACTTTTCCTGAGTATTTTCTGCTTTTTATCGGCATTTAAGAGAATTGCGATTATTGCCATTGTAATAGCACTCGTATTTGGCTACCTTTTAAAATTTATCGCGCGGTATAACAAAAAGACAGCAAGCACAGTTGTTACCGTCTGTTCCATTGTCGTAATCGTTTTGCTTATAGGCTATATTGTCCTTATCAAGATGGATGCTTTTGAACTTCTCGAAAAGGCCGGAATCAATACAAGCGGTCGTGTTGGAATCTATAATGCAGTAGATGATTTTTATGAGTTTAGTCCTGAATTTTTGGGCAACGGAATTGGGTTTCTCACATATCAGCTGAATACATTTATGGATATTGACGTTGCGTCTATTCATAATGATTTCCTACAGCATTTTATTGATTTAGGCTTTTGGGGTTATATGATATGGCTCGTGTCCATGACGCTCATCAGAGTATGGTATTTTGGCAGAAAAGGAAATGTGGACAATGCTATCATTACATTTATCCTTACCATTTACCTGGTTATCGCATCCTCAACAGATAATACCATGAACTATCCGCTGCTTACCGGTGTTCTTGCAATCCTGATGATGGGAAACAGTTTTGATGATAATGTGTGTGTTACCGAAAAGAAAATATTAGGAGTGAATCGTTGTTATGAAAATTCTAATGGTAAATAAATTTTTGTATTCCCGTGGAGGATGTGAAAATTACATGCTCTTTCTTGGAGAGCATCTTAAAAAGCTCGGTCATGAGATTGAATATTTTGGTATGTACGATGAAAAAAATATTGTGGGGAATTCTGCAGGGAAGTACACACAAAATATGGATTTCCATTCAAAAGGATTAGAGAGGTTTTTATATCCGCTTAAAATTATTTATTCTTTTGAAGCGAAAAGGAAAATCATGCAAGTGATTGATCATTTTAAACCGGATATTATTCACATGAACAATATTAACTTTCAACTTACACCGTCCATAATTTACGGTATAAAGAGGAAAGGGATTCCCCTTGTTCAGACGGTGCATGACTATCAGATGATTTGTCCGAACCATCTTCTATATAACTTTGAAAAAAATGAGATTTGTGAGAAGTGCATCAAGGGTTCATATACGAACTGTATCAAAAATAAATGCATTCATAATTCGAGAGTGAAGAGCATTATTGGGGCTATGGAAGCGAAAATATATTCTCTTTTAAAAACGTATAAAAAGGTCGATTTATTCATAAGTCCTAGCTATTTTCTTGAAGAAAAATTGTTATCGGCAAATGAAATTTATAGAGGAAAAACCAAGACAATACATAACTTTATAAACAAAAATAAATTTATCTGGGAAGAAAAAAATGTGGAAGACTATATTGCTTTTGCAGGAAGACTTTCCAAGGAAAAAGGTGTTGAGGAGCTTGCCGAGGCAGCAAAGCTTCTTCCGGAATATACCTTTATGGTAGCAGGAGATGGCCCTGACAAGGACATGCTTAAAGATATTGAAAATGTGAAACTTGTAGGCTTCCTTACGGGAGAGAAGCTTATAGAGTTTATGGGACAAGCGAAGGTACTTCTCGTGCCGTCAATTTGGTATGAAAATTGTCCACTTTCCATCCTAGAAGCGCAGTGCATGGGTGTACCGGTTGCTACTGTGAACAACGGAGGGATGGCGGAACTTGTAAAGGACGGCATTACGGGTATTCTTATAGACGACCCGGCTCCTGAAAAAATAGCGTTGAAATTAAGACAAATCCTTGAAAATGAGGAATACTATAAAACGCTGAAAGAAAATTGTAAGAAAGAAAAAGAGAAAATTCTCAGTGTTGAAACATACTGTGATATTTTAACCAAAGAATATGAGAAATTGGTTGCGAGGTGAAAATGTGATACAGCCTAAGATAAGTATAATAGTTCCTGTTTATAATGTGGAAAAATATCTCTCAAGGTGTATAAGTTCTTTGAGAAATCAGACGCTTGAAGACATTGAAATCATACTTGTAGATGATGCATCTTCCGACTTGTCGCTACAAATATGCAACCAGGCAGCGGCGGAGGATTGCCGTATAAAGGTAATCCATAAGGTGAATGAAGGAGCAGGAAAAGCGAGAAATGCTGCCCTCGAGATCGCAACAGGTGAGTATATCGGCTTTGTTGATTCTGATGATTTTGTAGATGTAGAGATGTTTGAGACGCTCTATAACAGAGCAGAAAAATATGGATCAGACCTTGTTTTGTCAGGAGTTTTATTTGTAGACGGAAATATGTTCAGTGAAAAGGGAACATGCATCCGAAAAATATACTTTGATAAGGATACGCATTTTGAAACAGACGAAGAACTGAAAAAACTTCGAATGGGTATTGCGGGAGCTATGCCTGAAGATGTAGATGACAGCAAATACGGCATGAGTATATGGAAAAATCTGTTTCGGCATGAAATAATAAAGCAAAACAATCTCATTTTCCAATCCGAAAGAGAAGTATTTTCGGAAGATGCCTTGTTTATGATTGACTACATCTCCTGTATAAAAAAAGCTACCGGAATTCCCGAGGCGTTTTATAATTACTGCAGAAACGAGGACTCGATTTCAAAGTCATATAAAAAAGATAAATTTGAAAAAATCCTTGTTTTTTTCAGTGAGGTTGAAAAAAGATTAAAAAAAGATATGGAAGCCAGCGAGTATCAGATTTATATTGATAGATTTTGGCAGGCAATGTGCAGGGTGTTATGCTCTCAAGAGATTATGTATGCAAAAGATAATAGTATAAAATTTAAAGTTTTAAAGAAAAGACTTGAAGAGGTGTGCACTCACGGTTTGACTGTTAGGACATTGCATTCATATCCCATAGGTAAATTGCCGTTTAAACAAAGGATGTTTGCGTATGGAATGAAGTACAGATTGTACTTTTTGTTAAAAGTACTTGTTGGATTAAGAAGCAGATAGGTGAAAGACATGTTTTTTTCTGTAATAGTACCGGTGTATAAGGTGGAAGAATATTTATCGAATTGCATAGAGAGTGTTTTAAATCAAACCTTTTCTGATTTTGAACTTATTTTGGTTGATGACGGCTCTCCGGATGCCTGTCCTGAAATTTGCGAAAATTATAAGGCAAAAGACAGCCGCATCAAAGTGATACATAAACCAAACGGGGGTCTTGCCAGCGCTAGAAGAGCAGGTATAAAGGTTGCCGAAGGAGAATATGTATTTAACCTTGATTCGGATGATCTGATTGAACATGACACTTTAGAGTGTGCACACAATATAATAAAGGATACAAACTGTGAAATCGTGTCTTTCTCATACAGATGGGTACAAGACGGAAAAACAGTGAAACTAACTAACGACGGTATTGATGAAGGCTTATATACCAAACAGGATATTGAAAAGTACATTTATCCAAGGCTTTTAATGGATAAAGATATGAATCATATTTCGTATTATTTATCAGGGAAAGCAGTAAAAAGAGAATTGTTGACACTGCATCAGCTAAATGTGAATGAAAGAATCTCATTGGGTGAGGATTTGTGCTGTGTGATACCGTGCTACCTGCATGCTGAGAGTGTATACATAAGCAAAAAAGCCGCGTACTTATACAGTGTGAGATATGATTCACTTTCCAAGGCGTTTAATACAAAGCAAATATATCTTATAGAAGATGTCATAAATGAAATTAGCACGGAGGAATTGAAACGTGTGGTCGATTTTGAGGAACAGCTGTGCAGATATTCCTGCTTTATGAGCTTTGCAATATTAGCGTCAGCAGCAGAGGGGAATCACTTTAAAAGCATAAAGGAACTTAAGGGGAATATTATCAATTCATTGCACAATGAGAAAATTTCCAAGGCTAAATTTGAAAACATTACAGTAAAAAGTCGGATATCCATATTCCTTATGAAGAAGAAATGCTACAAGATAGCGTTTTGTTTCCTTAATCTGTGCAAAATTATGAAAATCGTATTGAAGAGGAGGCCATCTAATGAAGCCTGATATATCGGTAATTATGAGTGTGTATAACGGCGAAACATATCTTGCAGAGGCAATAGAAAGTGTTAGAAAGCAGACGTTCCAAAACTGGGAGCTTATTATCATCAATGACTGTTCAACAGACTCCACAGGTGAAATACTTGCTGATTTTTCGCTAAGGGATGAAAGAATAAAGGTGCATACAAATGAAGTTAATTTGAAACTGCCAGCTTCCCTTAACAAGGCTATTTCCCTGTGTAACGGTAAATACATAGCGAGAATGGATGCGGATGATATCTGCCTTCCTGACAGATTCGAAAAGCAATATCAATTCATGGAAGAAAACAATGATGTGTCATTATCTTCATGTAGGTTTTTGACCGTTAAAAATGGTGTGTATATGCCAGGTGGTGCAGGGGGACGATGTGATTCTAAAGCTTTGCGGGCAATGCTTCTTGTGGCAAATCCCATATTGCATCCCGGTGTTATTGCAAAAGCTGAAGTGATGAAAACATTTCGCTATGACACTACCCTTACCTGTACTGAAGACCTTGAATTGTGGACAAGAATGGTAATGGGAGAACAAAAAATACAGATTCTCCCGGAGTATCTTCTGATATATAGATTACACGATAAACAAATTACAAGTACTACTTTGGAAAGACAACATACGGAAGTTCTTAAAATACAGCAGACATACTATGCAACACTTCTTCGCGAGATGGATGAAGAAATGAAAGCGTTCTATATCGGTGGAATCTATTTTAGGGAACATGTTGATGTAGAAAAGTTCCTTGCATATGCAAAATGGCTAAAAAATGTGACCACAAGGAACTTTGAAAAGACTGCCATAAACTATGCGTTGCTTGAGATTTTAGCCGAATACAAGAGATGTGGTGTATCGAAGGCAGATGTTGTTAAAGCAATGCTCACTTTTAACCCTTGTTTTTTAATAAAAGAAATGCTAAGAAGAAAAAAGGCCGCTCAAAAGGACATTGAAAAATGTATGAAGGTCGCAACAGACATAGGGTTAAAACATACATTAGGAACAAAGGAATTTCCAATTTTCGAGAAGTAGATAGCAGGAGTTAAAAGCATGCAAATTTTTCAATACCCTTATGTGATTATAACTATTTTGGTAATATTTTTTCTTATAATGGGAATGATTGGCCTGTATTTTACAATGAAATCTGCAAAGACAGCAAAAGGGACAGTAGAGCACAATTTTTGTGGTATAGGCAAGATAGAAAATGATTTTGAAAAAGCCGGTTCCTTGCGGGGAAATCGTTGTATTGTATACATTTCGATATCCCTTGACAGTATGAAGAGGCTGTATCCGGAATCAAGGGCTATCAGAATGTATGAACAAATCAAAGGACTTCTACTTCACCATTTTTGTTTTTGTGTTGGTGGTGAGATTTCCATTTACGAGGAAGAGAATTATGTCGCTCTAAACAAATTGGAAGCAGACCAAATCGCACATTGTATAGACAAATGTTTTGAAGAAATCAACGAAGTGCTCGCTAGGCACGGTGCAGTCAATGTTGTCCATGTAAACTTTGGCTACCATTGTACCAGTGCAACTGATATTTCGTTCCAAACTGCTCTCGGAAGGGCGAAGCAGGCTTGCAGTATAGCAGAGATGAAAGAAATTTTACATTGCCAATGGGATAGTTCAAACGGAAGAGAATTTGAGAGAAAAATTAAAATTGAAAATAACATACAAAATGAAATTGATAACAATCGATTTTTCCTCGAATATCAGCCTATATTAGATGCTAAGACAAATAAAATTATGGGCGCAGAGGTGTTGGCTCGACTGAATTCTCCGACAGAGGGTGTCCTGACACCACGCTTTTTCCTTTCGGCTGTCAATAATGTTGGGCTTAACGAAAAATTTGATTACTACATCTTTGAAAAAAATTGCAAGTGGATATCTAACGATAGTGAAAATCGCATGCAATACGTATATACTATTAATTTTTCGAGGTATACGCTCTGCCACCAAGACTTGGCAGAAAAAATAATTGAAACTATAGAAAAATATGGTATCGATTATTCCTGCATTGCAATAGAGATTCTTGAGGATAAGAGTTTAAATGAGAATGAAAGAAGCACAATGATAAAAAATTTAAGACTCTTAAAAGAAAAAGGTATTTTAATTCTCTTAGATGATTTTGGCAAGGGGTATACCACCTTTGGCGATTTGTCCGAATTTGATATAAGCATTGTAAAAGTTGATAAATCAATCACTCAAAATGCAACAAGCCAAACGGGATTTTTAATTCTAAAAAATATTATACAAACTGCACATGACCTAGGATTTAAGACACTGTGCGAGGGTATAGAAACAGAAGAACACAAAAACATGGTGGTGGACGCCGGATGCGATATGCTCCAAGGGTACTATTTTTATCGTCCAATGCCTGTTACACAATTGGAAACACTATTTGAGAAATAACAAGGGGATTTATTATGTTATCTATAATTATTCCTGCATACAACGAAGAACAATGTATTAAACGCGCATATAATGCCATACATTCTTTGCTTGCAGAAAACAACATTGAAAGCGAGTTTATTTTTGTAAATGATGGTTCGTCTGATAGAACCCATGAAATAATAAATGAACTTTCGTCAGAACAAGACAATATAATAGGACTACATTTTTCGAGAAACTTCGGAAAGGAATCTGCTATATCAGCGGGGCTTGTAGCAGTAAGCGGAAATTGTGCGGTTGTTATTGACTGCGATCTTCAACACCCGCCGGAAAAAATAATCGAAATGTATCATTTATGGGAACAAGGATACGAGATTGTTGAAGGTATAAAAAAAGAGCGCGGCCAGGAAAAAAAGATGCACAGTATTGGGGCGAAATTCTTCTATTCCGTTATCAGTCATATGGCAGGGTTTGATATGGCCAATTCATCGGATTTTAAACTATTGGACAGAAAAGTGATTGACGTGCTTAATAAAATGCCCGAAAGAGGATTTTTCAGAGCAATCTCTTATTGGGTAGGATACAATAAAACAATCGTTGAGTATGATGTGGGAGAACGTGTGGACGGCGAATCCAAATGGTCAACTCATGGGCTTATAAAATATGCACTTTCAAATATTTCGTCTTACTCTACCGCACCAATGCAAACGGTAACCGTCCTAGGAGTTTTGATGCTTATCATATCCGTTATCTTTGGGGTTTGGGCGCTTATTGATAAAATAACAGGTAGAGCGCTTGAAGGTATGACAACGGTTATAATTATAACCATTTTTATAGGAAGTATAATTATGATAAGTCTTGGTATCATAGGATACTATATTGCGCGTATTTACGAAGAAATTAAAGGCAGGCCGAAGTATATAATATCATCTACAGTAAAGAGCGAAACGAAAAATTAGACAAATGGAGAAGTACTATGAATAATTTTTTGAAAACAGATGAAGGTTTCCACACAACGTTAAAATTAATGGATACGATTAACCACTCAACGGATGATTATCTCTTTATTTGGGATATTCGCAGGGATACCAGATGGTTCTTTGGGGATATTGATAAGTATTATGATATCCGTAAAAACGGAAGTGAGACAAATAATACAATGGAAATGATGAGAATTATTCATCCGGCAGATCGTGCTGCGGTGTTAGAAAGTCTGACACAGATTAAGAGCGGTGACAAAGATATCCATAACATGGATTACCGTTGGGTGAATCGCAGTGGGGAAAAGGTATGGATTAACTGTCACGGCACGCTGGTTCGAGATGCTGAGAACAAACCATATATTATGATTGGACGAGTTTCAGAGGAAAACTTGCGCCACCTTTATAATCCGCTGACAGGACTTTGGAACAAAAATAAACTTCGTCAGGATTTGAAGGAGCATCTTGCAGACGGCGGTGGATATTTGATGCTTCTGGATATTGATGGCCTTGCAGCTATCAACCTCTCTCATGGCAGGCAATATGGGGATAAGCTACTTAAGGAGGTGGCTGAATTTTGTGAAAACCTAGAAGGTGTGAATATGGCATACCACGTGGATCACAATTACTTTGCCCTTATTTTAAATCCCAATTCCCGAGAGGGTGTTAGTAACATTTATGGGAAAATTCAAGACGCAATGATAGATAAATGTACGTTTACAGCAAGTGCTGTGCCGATTGCTCAGTCCCTATTCCTGGATGAAACACAGCTTCTTGACTCTATCAATATGACACTCAAGAAAGCCAAGGCACTATCCAATAACCGTATTGAATTCTTCTCGTCTGAGGACTTGAGCAGAAAAATTGCGTCTTTGGCATTGTTGGAGGAATTAAAACAAAGTGTCGAAAATAATTGTGAAGGTTTTGAAGTGTATTATCAGCCGCAGCTTCGCGCAGGAAACTATGACCTTTATGGTGTGGAGGCGCTTTTGCGGTACAATTCCAAGACACGCGGAAAAGTATTTCCGAACGAATTCATCCCAGTGCTTGAGCAGTCCAGGCTGATTCAGGACGTTGGCATGTGGGTATTAGAGCAGGCGTTATTACAATGCAAGGAATGGAGAAAGAAAATTCCGAATCTGCATGTGAGTGTCAACTTCTCCGTATTGCAGTTTGAGGATAACGATCTTGCAGAAAAAGTGGTAGAAAAACTCAAGGAAGTTGGTATGACCGGAGATGCATTGACTGTTGAAATGACAGAAAGTGTGGAAATTCATAATAGCGAACAGATTATGAATGCCATAAAATATTTGAAGGAATACGACATCAATTTTGCAATTGACGACTTTGGAACGGGATATTCTAATCTTGGGTATCTGAAACAAATGAATGTGGATGAAATTAAGATTGATCGCGTTTTTGTCAGTGGAATTGAAAAGGATACCTACAATCATAAATTAATCAGTAATGTGATCGAATTCGCCAAGGGAAATGCTATTCGAACCTGTTGCGAAGGAGTTGAGAGCACACGAGAGTTGGTTACGCTTGAGTTGTTGCTTCCGGATATTCTCCAGGGGTATCTTTTTGACAAACCGAATACAGCAGAAATGATAGAAAAGACCTATATTAATTCTGATTCAAAGGAATTTATTCAAAGAACCGAGTTTATCAATAAGATTTATGAATTAAAAGACAAAATGGGTGTGATTCATTTCAATCCGAAGGATATTCTACGCGAAAATGGTGTGGGACTTTGGATGATGCGAATGAACCAAAGTGAGAAACATTATGAGCTACACGTGGACGAGACAATGGAGCGTCTTATGGCAGTAGATATGAAATATACACCAAGGGAATGTTATGACTATTGGAGTACAAATATTCACCCGAGTTATGTGGGCTATGTAGAAGAGAATATAGAAACAATGATTTGTGGTGAGAAGGCGGTTCAAATTGAATTCGCGTGGATTCACCCACAGCATGGAGAAGTCATGGTTCGCTTCAGCGGAAAACGGGTAAATGATTCGGATGGCATGATTGTCTTGGAAGGTTATTATAGAATGATTACCGATGTGATTGGAGCTTGCAAGGGAGCGACAGAATAAAAAATTAGAAAATTCGTCACGTTTATGTGGCGAATTTTTTGCGTTAAAGTATATATTTTATTCTTTTGAAAATACTACTTTTAAACATGGAGGTGAATCGTATGTTAAAAGGAAAGCAAAGTATTTTATTCGATGATGCTCCCTATATCATCAGTAGTGGTAGTATTGTAGGAAAAAAAGAAGGGGAAGGACCACTGGGGAACTTGTTCGACAAGGTGGAAGAAGATAATTTGTTAGGTCAGGATACCTGGGAAGAAGCAGAAAGCGAGATGCAAAAAGAAGCGTGCCTAATGGCTCTTGGAAAAGCCAAGTTGGATCCGCATGATGTTCGTTATCTCTTTGGCGGTGATTTGCTAAGGCAGGGAATTGCCACTTCTATGGGATTAGAGGAATTGCATATTCCTTTGTTTGGTTTATATGGGGCATGCTCCACATCTGGAGAAGCCCTGGCGCTTAGCTCCATGAGTGTGGCAGCAGGCTATGGAGATTATATTTTAGCAGTCACCTCCAGTCATTTTGGAAGTGCGGAAAAGGAATTTCGTTTTCCGTTAGCCTATGCAAATCAAAGGCCACTATGTTCTCAATGGACGGTGACCGGTAGTGGAGCTTTTTTGGTCGGAAAACAGGAAGGCCATGTGAGGGTGGCCGGAGTCACCGTAGGAAAGATTGTGGATTACGGCTTAAAGGACTCGCAAAACATGGGTGCATGCATGGCACCTGCAGCCTGCGATACTATTTGCAGAAACTTAGAAGACTTTGGATATCAGCCTTCTGACTACGACCGCATTTTTACGGGGGATTTGGGATATGTAGGCCAAAGTATCCTGTTTGATTTGATGCGTAAAAAAGGTCAAGATATTAAGCCAAATCATGCGGATTGCGGCATGATTATCTTCGACCAGCAGACACAGAATACCAACGCAGGCGGAAGTGGCTGTGGCTGTGCGGCGACCACCTTATCGGCATACATTTTGCCGAAAATCGAATCAGGGGAATGGAAGCGAGTGCTATTCGTTCCTACAGGGGCGCTTATGTCTACTGTAAGCTATAATGAAGGACAAAGTGTTCCCGGAATTGCACATGGTATTGTGCTGGAGCATTGTTAGGAGGAAAAAGAGATGGATTATTTACATGCATTTTGGGTTGGAGGTCTTATCTGTGCGCTTGTGCAAATTTTATTAGACCGAACAAAGATGATGCCGGGGCGCGTCATGGTACTTTTGGTATGCACAGGTGCAATTCTCGCATTTATCGGTGTCTATGAACCCTTTACAAAATTTGCAGGGGCAGGAGCGAGTGTACCGCTTCTGGGATTTGGAAATGTGTTATGGAAAGGTGTCAAGGAAGCGGTTGATAAAGAAGGCTTCTTAGGAACCTTCATGGGAGGATTTAAGGCAGGAGCAGTTGGAACCTCGGCGGCCCTCATCTTCGGTTATATTGCCTCCCTCATTTTTGAGCCAAAAATGAAAAAGTAAAATCCGTGTTAAATTTCAAACCGGCTGTGTTAAATCTTGCGAAACTCGGTTGACTTACGTTTTTTTCTGTGATGTTATGAGAAATGTAAGGAAAACTTAGGAGGAAATCGAAATGGGTTATGAACAATTATTTTTGTTTGCCGGCGGCTTGGGTATGTTTATCTATGGTATGCAAATCATGTCCCAAGGACTTGAGAATGCAGCCGGAAACAGAATGAAATCACTTCTCGAAGTATTGACAAAGAATAAATTGATGGGAGTCGCATTGGGTGCGCTAATTACTGCCGTAATCCAAAGCTCTTCAGCAACCACTGTTATGGTAGTTGGTTTCGTAAATGCAGGAATCATGAATTTAACACAGGCAATGGGCGTTATTATGGGTGCCAATATTGGTACAACCATTACCGGATGGATTGTATCAATGGGTGAATGGGCATCATTCTTAAAACCGTCTACATTGGCTCCAATTGCAATAGCCATCGGTGTAGTTGTTATGATGGTAGGGAA
>JAZRQP010000016.1:0-22699 GCA_045649885.1 Faecalimonas sp. | reverse complement strand
AAATGCTGTCACACATTGCATATGGAAAATCCATAACACGTCCCACATCTCGTATAACACCTCTTGCAGCCAATGTACCGAAGGTTACAATCTGGGCTACATTTTCCGCGCCGTATTTACGCACCACATAATCGATGACTTCCTGTCTTCTTTCAAAACAGAAGTCAATATCAATATCCGGCATGGATACACGTTCCGGATTCAAGAAACGCTCAAACAGTAACTGATAACGAATCGGGTCAATGTTGGTGATTCCAAGGCAATAAGACACAATACTACCTGCAGCCGAACCACGTCCCGGTCCAACCATAATTCCATTTGTACGGGCATAGTTAATAAAATCCCACACGATGAGGAAATAATCTACATACCCCATGTTTCGGATTGTGTTCAATTCAAATGTAAGACGCTCCGTCAGTTCACCTTCTGGATTCTCATATTTCTTATGCAAACCTTCAAAACAAAGTTTGTTTAAATATTCCCATGCTGTATAGCCACTTGGAACATCATACTTCGGCAACTTGGTCACACCAAACTCAATTTCCACATTACAACGATCTGCAATCTTCTGTGTATTTTCAATGGCTTGCAATGCATATGGGAAAAGCTCACGCATCTCGTCTTCCGACTTCACATAGTACTGCCCGCCCTCATATCGCATACGGTCCTCGTCAGCCAGTTTCTTTCCTGTCTGAATACACAACAAAATGTCATGCGGTTTTTCATCCTCCGCATATGTATAATGTACGTCGTTGGTAGCCACAAGCTCAATGCCTGTTTCCTGCGATAAACGCACCAACTGTTGATTCACCAACTGTTGCTCTTGCATACCATGGTCTTGAAGTTCAAGGAAGAAATTCCCCTTTCCGAAAATGCTTTCATAACGTTTTGCAGTCTCAAAAGCTTCTGCATACATACCACGTAGTAGGTTCTTTTGCACCTCTCCCGCGAGACAGGCACTAAGCGCAATAATGCCCTCATGATACTCTTCCAAAACTTCCATATCTACACGTGGTTTATAATAATAACCATCCACGAAGCCTTTGGAAACGATTTTCATAAGGTTCTGATATCCTATATTATTTTCCGCCAAAAGTACCAAATGATAATAGCGTTCTTCATTATTGCTACCCGGCGTTTTATCAAATCGAGAGCCCGGTGCCACATATACTTCACAACCTAGGATTGGCTTGATGCCCGCATCCTTTGCAGCATTATAAAAATCGATGACGCCATACATCACTCCGTGGTCTGTAATGGCAGCACTATTCATACCAAGTTCTTCGACTCTGGCTACATATTCTTTTATCTTATTGGAACCGTCCAGCAAACTATATTCCGTGTGGACGTGTAAATGTACAAAACTCATTTATTTCACCTTTATCGTATTTTCACCAATCTCTATCTTACCTTCTTTTAAGAGTCTTCCAACCGCACGCTTAAATGCATTCTTACTTAAGTTAAATTCTCTCTTTATCACTTCCGGGTCCGCTTTGTCCGAAAACGGAAGATTTCCGCCATATTCTTGAAGTCTTGTCCAAATTAAATTCGCATCCTTATCCATCTGCGCTGGAATCTTATCTCTTACACTCAAGTCTAGCTTTCCATCTGCTTTTACTGCAGTTACACGGGCTTTCACAGTTTGTCCCACTCGCATTTTCCCAAAGACCTCTTTCTTTGGAATCAACGCGGAATACTGGTTATCCACTGCAACGAATACGCCAAATTCATCACTTGTATCGTAGACAATACCCTCTACCATGTCGTCCTTCTGATACGGAGAGTCCGTCCTGAGAAGCTCGTAAACCTTCATGGTTGCACAAAGTCTCTCGCTTTTATCGATATAGAGTGAAACCAAACATTTGTCTCCCGTCATAACCTTGGCTGTCTGCTGCTTAAACGGCAGGAACAAATCCTTTTCCAAACCCCAATTTAAAAATGCACCGTATTTATTGGTATCTGCAACCTCCAGAACTGCCAACTCACCAAGCTCTACTTTTGGTTCATTGGTCGTTGCGATTAATCTGTCATCGGAATCTTTATATAAAAATACTTCCACCGGGTCACCTGGTTCAATCCCAGCCGGAACCTGTTTCTTTGGAAGCAATACCCTTTCTTCATCATTTCCAAGATATACTCCGAAATCTACTTTTTTTACCACTGTCAGTACTTGTTTTTTTCCTAATCTCATTAGTTTTCTCCTATTACTTCTACAATTGCATACACGTTGTCCTGCTCATCACATAATACCGCAGTTAGAACATTGCCCTGCATTGCACATTTTAATATCATTGTCTCACCGTAAACGGCTGCTTTTTTATACTCCACACGAAGGCCTGTGACGAAAAAATTCTCCGGCAACGCCTCGCATGCCAATTCTATGTACTTGGCATTATTCATATGGTTGTTCGTATCAATATGATACTTGTGCACGGTGAATGTGTCAACCACCTGCAGCCCTTCCGGCGTTTGGATTTTTCTGGATACACTTTCCATTGGAAGTGGCTCCTCCACTTCATAAACATCGATTTCCTCCTCAGTCGGTTTCACCGGCCTATTGGTCTGTGTATCTACATATACCCAAAGACTGTGGGCGCAGGCAAGTTCCTCTCCATCTGCTGTTTTTAAACAGAAATCTCTCGGCCCAAACACACCTTTAAATCCAGTCGCCCAGGTAGACACCTCGAGTTTTTCTCCAACCTGTGGTCGGCGTTTGATGGATACCTGCCAGGAATTTAAAATCCATGCCCTGTTTTTTTCTTTTAGATAATCAAACCCCACACCTAATTGCTCTGAATTTTCCGTTGTACAATCCTGAAAATAATTGATGATCGCAGGAATTTTAATCTTATTATCTACTCCACATTCGCTATAGCGAACGTGGCTTTCTAATTTGTACATTTATACTTCCTCCACGTCTTTTGTCTTACCTACCTCGCACTTAGAAGAAAAACCATCCGATTTTAAATCGTGTTCTCGTCGTCACCATTTCATAGGTATCCTCTTCCAAAACCTCTCTCAAATCCTCTTTCCCTTCCTCCGGAACTACCGCGTGTACTGCATCAATGAAACACAGATTCGGATACAACACGCACCACCAATTTTGCCCTTTCGCATCCCCAATTTCAATGCGCAAGGCCTCATACTCACCTGCCGGAAACGTAATATCCCCATAGGTCTTATCCGGAAAATCACAGGTAGTCACTTCTGCTTTTACGGAATAATCATAACCCTTTTCTGCGATAAGCTCTGCCGCCACATCTTCAATCTGCCCCAGATTCTCGCGCGCCCATTTTTTTGTCATGGTTACACTATCTGATTCCGGCAATTCCTGCTTCATATAAGAAATAACTGCTTCTTTTACTTGCATCTTTAGTGCCTGATCTTCATCGCTATCACTGTTTGCCAGTACATGGAACCGAAAAACCTGCCGGGCAAGCTCCTCCTGCATTTCATTTCTCTTCGCATTTACCACAAAACCAGTTACCAATATCGATATCATAATCCCAACAATTGCACATATTTTTTTCATACTTATGTACCTCCCAATTGATTTATTGGGAGTGTGCACAATTTTCAGAGATTTATGCAAAAATTTATTTTTTTGTTCGAATAGTATCGCATACTGTTCTTGCCTGATTTTCAATATGTGTACTAATAGCAATCTTCGCAGCATCTTTATCCTTCTTTTCAATACATGTGATTATATGCTCATGCTCTTCAAGTAAAATCGGATGCACTTCTTTTCGTTTCAAATACTCCACGCGATAGCGATACATTTGCTCACGTAGATTATAAAGCAGCTGAATCAATCGCTGATTATCGGTTGCAAGATAAATGATATCGTGAAATTTTACATCTGCTTCCGCGTATTCTGTCACATCACCACCCTGCAGCGCCACTTCAAATTCCTTCGCAGCCTCTTTCAATCTCTCAATATCCTCACTGGAGATTCTGTCACATGCCAGGTCAACAGCAAGAACCTCCAATGCATCGCGCACTTCCAATACATCGCGCAAACTCTTTTCTGTAATTTCAGCAACCTCAGCACCACGTCTTGGAATCATGAGAACGAGACCTTCCAACTCCAGTTTACGAATTGCCTCCCGAATTGGCGTGCGGCTTACGCCCAATTTGTTTGCCAGCTGAATTTCCATTAATCGCTCACCCGGTTTCAGTTCTCCGCGCAGGATTGCTTGACGAAGGGTATTAAATACAACGTCACGCAATGGCAGAAATTCATTCATATTTACTTCAAAATCCGCTCCCATGTTACTTCCTCCTTACATTGTGTACATTTGCCAAATACACTTGCTTTGCACAGTCCATGTTCCTTAATTTATGCCATGCCTCCTTGGCCACCTTACGATTATCAAAGATTCCAAATACCGTCGGACCACTTCCGCTCATCATAGCATTTAAAGCGCCCGCTTCCTTCATAGCATCCTTTATAGTCTCAATAACCGGATACCTTAGGGTTGTCACGCTTTCCAATACATTTCCCATTGACGATGCAATCTTAGACAAATCCTGTTCTTGGAGCCCCTGTAATAGTCCATCTATATCCGGATGTTCCACAATCTCCTTTGCATCCAATGTTTCATACACCCATTTTGTCGAAACACTAATTGCAGGCTTTGCCACTAAAACATAGCACTTAGGCATTGGAGGAAGAGAAGATAGTTCCTCCCCGATTCCTTCTGCCAACGCGGTACCCCTCATCACACAATAAGGCACGTCCGCACCAAGGGCGACGCCGCGTTCCATCAGTTCTAATTGGCTAAGTCCCAGGTCAAACATGCGGTTCATTCCAACCAAAACCGCTGCCGCATTGGAGCTTCCGCCCGCCATGCCGGCAGCGACTGGAATTCGTTTTTCTAATTTGATATGCACACCTTCTCGTATAGCAAACTCATCTATCAATAGTTTTGCCGCCTTATAAGCAATATTATTCTCATCAACCGGTAGATAGGAAAGATTGGTTTCCACCTGTATTCCCGGTTCTTCTGTCCTAGTTATAGTCACATTGTCATACAAATAAATGGTCTGCATCACCATGCGTACATCATGGTACCCATTGTCCCGTCTCCCCAGTACATCTAAGCCCAAATTAATTTTGGCAAGAGCTTTTAATGTCAATGTTTGTTCCATCTCTTCTCCCCCTGTTGTCTTGTTTTGTACTTCCTATGTATCTTGTATACAATACTCTTACAGTATACTCATATTTTCCTTAAAAATCAATAACCTGTCGCCCGCTTTTAGTTTCTCTCCACTCACATCATTTAATTCCTTAATGGCATCCACACTCGTGCTATAACGCTTTGCCAAGGACCACAAATCATCCTCCGGCTTTACAATATAACCCACAATACTTGGACGCTTTTCAATTTCCTCCATAGAAAGCGGCTGAACCTTCACCTCTTGAATCATTTTGCGTATCCCATTTCTCTTAAAAAAACCATGAAACGCCAGCGCTGCTTTCACTTCAATCTCATCTCCGCCCTGTAGCGTAATACTGAGTTGTTCCAAAATAGCGGAAATATGGAAGGTTAGATTATCTTCTGCTTCTTGACACTCTATGAGATGCGCAAACGGAACTACACCTTGCCAGGTATCAAATGGCATATTATCATTTGCTCTTACAAATAGGAAACTAATATACAAGGCACCTTCTACCACTACCCCATCTTCGCGCGCAACTGTACGGTCCACATGAATAGCGCCACTGCTATGACAAATTTGTAGAATCTCATTTTTTAATTCAGGAATTGTCAAACGCTCCATTACTTTACATTTTGAATTGTTTTGTAAAACCAGTTGCTCATATTCCACATCTTTTGTTTCCAAAACACACGCCTTCTCCAAGGAATACATATCTTCCAAAATATCCACTTGTTCTTCTTCATACACTGCAATGCACACCTGCAAGGTTCCCTCAATGCCCACAATCCGCATTTCTCCATCTTCATCCACACGAATGTCAGCATGTACTTCTTCTAAGTTGGCCTGTACATGATGATACATTGTTTCATCCACACCGTAGCATTCTACACGTCCTTGATACGGTACCGTTTGTTCTATCCAATCAATCTTGCCATCCGGCGACTCGTAAAAACAAAATACCAACAATTCTCCGGACAATTGTAATTCATCTACTGCCAGCTTTGTGTCCAATTTACGATTTACAATATCACTCCATAGCATTACGCCAATGGTCTCTTTTGTTCCCGGCAAAACCAATTCCTCTTTGATGCGATAGGTGTCCTTCTTAGATGTGTGCAGCTTTAACAGATCCATTTTTTCTTGTCTTTTAAAAATCTTGCCATCCGCCTCCACATCAGTTGGTATCTCCTCCACATTCTGCTTTTGGGATTCCAGCTCCATTTCCACCATAGCCTTGATTCGAAGCTTTCTGGAATGTACCATATTGGTGTTTAATTCTACCCGAACAGATTTGATGTCAAGATTTTTATCCCCGCCATCCTCTGTATACACCATTTCAACAAAAGGTAGCTTCCCTTCCAAACAAGAAAATGTAGGCTCAAACCCCTCTGCCACATACAGAACCTGAAACTCCACCTTCCCTTGTACCCTTAAGTAATTTTCCACCGGTTTCACTTCGTCAATTCGAACATGCCCGTCACTCATGACAATTTTCTCTACATCATTTTTGCTGTCCGGCACATTAAAATCTTCGTCCAGCATAAACTGATTTGTCAGTCTTCTCTCCACATGATTTGTCTCAATTTGTTTTGTAATTACTTCCATTCCTGCTCTCCTTTACTGAAATACAACATTTTTGTCGATAAACTCCGTTTTGATTACGATATAAGGATCCGTTTCCTTCTCTATAATCTTTTCATCTTTCGCAGGGCCGATTAAATTCGTATGTATGTAGATTGCATTTTCACTTTCGTAGAGTTCCTTTACCTGAATGCTGTAACCGGTGGTTGGCTGCTCGCCGTACCCAACTGCAATATAAAGCACCCCATTATCTGCATAAGTTAGCTTAAACGGTTTGTCTTCTCTTTCGTCAATCATTTCCTCCAAAGGTTCCGGTATATCATCTTCATCCACTACTGTAAAATCAATATCTCTGAGTTTTTCCTTGCTTAAGGTCTCTGCGGAACAGCCTACTGTCAGCATTGTAATGATAAGGCTCAAAAGAATTATCTTTTTCATCATAACTCCACACATAGTTTCTCTACTATCTTACGCATGGTATTTATGAATTATGCTGAATTTATGGGGTGCTTGTTGGTGTTTGGACGAAATCCAAAAAATTAGGACCTACACAGGCGCACAACCTGTATAGGTCCAAATAACAACTCAAACTCGTATTCACTTCACACAAGAGAAGCATTCTTTCTTATTGTATCTTCAATTATCTTCTGACAGGTTGCGCCAATATGCTTTTGCTCTTCCCTATCCAACTCTTTTGGATAAATCGGTGTACCATATTCCAAAATCACATGTGTCTTTTTTATCCTTGGTAAATGATTTTCAAAGATTTCAGCCGTGTTATTTATGGACACCGGCACAATTGGACATCCGGTTTTCAGCGCAATTTTAAAGGAACCTTCCTTAAACGGAAGCATACTGAGTTCTTCACCTTTGTTGCGTGTTCCTTCCGGGAAAATAAAGATGGAAACACCTTGCTTCACATAATCAATTGCCTGCAAAATGGTTTTCATGCCTTGTTTAATATCCTTGCGGTCAAGGAAGAGGCAATATAAATATCGCATCCATATGCGGAAGGACGGCACCTTATTCATGGAATCCTTTGAAACAAATCCAGTCAGGTTGTCGCACTGCACGTACGCAATCAGAATATCAAAGAAACTTCTGTGATTACCTACATAAAGTGCTGCCTCCTTCGGCATATTTTCTTTCCCAATCACAGTAATCTTCACACCGCAAATCCACAAGATAACTCTAAACGCCCACTGTACAATACGAAGGGAACTTATATCTTTCGCTCTTTTATTGATTTTTCCAACAATCCATTCTACCAAAAATAGAATATAAGAAACTAGAAGGAACAACACTAAAAATGTTGCTGCAATGATAAATCGAATCATAAAAACTAATTCATCTCCTATCGTCCATAAATACGTGTAATATTGGCGAGTGCTTTCGCAAGGCCTTCAGACAACGCATCTTTTTTGTAACGCCATGCCCAGTTTTCTGTTCCAACCCCCGGTGTGTTCATGCGTCCTTCTTCGCCAATCCCCAGCACATCCTGCATTGGAAAAATGGCGTATGTAGCAATCGTACCCATACATGTACGAATAAAATCCCAGTGAATGTTATATCCATCTGTATTCATATAATAGCGAACCTTGTCCTTGGAATACTCAGAAGCATGGGCATACCAACCTCTGGTTGTATCATTATCATGAGTTCCTGTATAGCACACGCAATTGGTCGTATCAAACTGATGTGGTAAGAATGTACTTTCATCACCCGAATCAAATCCAAACTGCAGCACTCTCATGCCAGGAAGATTAAAACGGTCTCGGAGTGCTTCCACTTCCGGCGTAATAATTCCCAAATCCTCTGCAATAATCGGAAGCTCCTTACCTAATTCCTTCTCAAAAGCAAGGAATAAATCTTCTCTTGGACCCGGAATCCATTCTCCATTAATTGCTGTTTCCTCTCCATATGGAACTGCCCAATAGCTTTCCAAACCTCGAAAATGGTCAATGCGCAGATAATCTGTTAACTTCAACTGGTGACGTACTCTTTGAACCCACCATTTAAAACCATCCTTCTTCTGGACCTTCCAGTCATATAGTGGATTCCCCCAAAGCTGACCGGTCGCCGAGAAATAGTCTGGTGGTACTCCTGCAACTACAACCGGATAACCTTCACTGTCCAACTGGAACAATTCTTGATTTGCCCACACGTCCGCGCTGTCCAATGATACAAATAGCGGAATATCTCCAATGATTTCCACGTCATTTTCATTGGCATACTCTTTTAATTCTAACCATTCCTTGTGGAACATAAACTGCACGAAGTAATAATATTTCACTTCCTCTTTCAAAAGCACCTGCAATTTTGCTTTCACTTCTGCTGTTGGCTTACGGTATTCCTCTTTCCAAGCCAGCCACTCTCTGCCCTCATGCATATCCTTACACGCCATGTACAGGGCATAATCACCAAGCCAGTCCATGTTATCTTCTAAGAAAGTTTCGTATTCTTCTAAAAGTTCTTTGTCAGCTTTCTCTGCGAATCGCGACGCTGCCAGTCTTAATATCTTGGTTTTCCAAGGTATGATGGTGCCGTAATCCACTTTTTCTTCTTGCCCAACCGGACAATCATTAAGTTCCCACTCTTCTAACAATCCCAGTTTCATAAGACACTCGGGGCTCACGAGTAAGGGTTGCCCTGCAAATGCAGAAAACCCTTGATAGGGAGAATCTCCAAATCCGGTTGGAGTCAATGGCAGGGTCTGCCACAAACGTTGTCCTGATGCCTTTAAAAAATCTATAAAATCATAGGCTGCCTGCCCCAAATCCCCGATTCCATATGGTGATGGAAGCGACGTTGGATGAAGCAATATGCCCGAAACTCTTGCTTTTTTTGTGTTACTCATATGTTAGTCCTCTTTTTCCACTAGAATATACACATTATACAAAACTTTCTTTGCAAAGGCAAGAAAGAGTGCTATACTAATAAGAAAGACTTTTACCTAAACAGAAAAAGGAGTTGAACAGACATGAGCAGAAATCTTACTTTATTAACTGACCTTTATGAGTTGACAATGATGCAGGGATATTTTGAACGCCAAGCAAACGAAGTCGTTGTGTTTGACATGTTTTTCCGTTCTAATCCAAATAAATCCGGTTACTCCATAGCTGCCGGACTTGACCAGGTAATCCAATATATAAAAGAGTTGAATTTCACCTACGACGATGTTGCATATCTGCGTAGTTTAAATATTTTCAGTGAAGATTTTTTAAACTATTTAAGCGGCTTTCATTTTAGCGGAAACATTTATGCTATTCCGGAAGGGACCGTTGTTTTTCCTAGAGAACCACTGATTAAAGTAGTCGCTCCAATTATGGAGGCACAATTAATAGAAACAGCGATTTTAAATATCGTGAACCATCAGTCACTCATTGCCACCAAAGCAGCACGTGTTGTCTACGCGGCACAGGGGGATGGCATTATGGAATTTGGTCTTCGCCGTGCACAGGGACCGGATGCCGGTTTATATGGTGCAAGAGCTGCCATGATTGGCGGATGTGTGGGAACCTCCAACGTGCTTGCAGGACAAATGTTTGACGTTCCGGTAAAAGGTACACATGCGCACAGCTGGATTATGAGTTTCCCTGATGAATATACAGCATTTAAAACTTATGCTGATTTGTATCCAAATGCATGTATTTTACTTGTAGATACCTACGACACCTTAAAATCAGGTGTTCCGAATGCGATTCGTGTATTTACAGAAATGCGCGAAGCCGGTATTGAGCTAACAAACTACGGTATTCGTCTAGATAGCGGCGACCTTGCATATTTATCAAAGAAGGCTCGTAAAATGTTAGATGAAGCAGGCTTTGAAACTGCAGTTATTTCCGCATCTAACGATTTGGATGAATTCCTAATTCACGACCTGAAGATTCAAGGTGCTAAGATTACATCCTGGGGAGTTGGTACGAATCTGATTACTTCAAAGGACTGCCCTTCCTTCGGCGGTGTATATAAGCTTGCTGCGATTCAGCAGCCAGACGGAACCTTTGTATCTAAGATTAAGCTTTCTGAAAACTCAGAGAAGATTACGAATCCGGGAAATAAGACTGTTTACCGTATTTACGACAATGAAACCGGAAAAATGCGCGCTGATTTAATCTGCTTTGCAGACGAAACCTTTGATGAATCACAGGATATGAAAATCTTTGACCCAATGGAGCCTTGGAAAAAGACCAAACTCTACGGTGGTACTTATCATATGCGTGAAATTCTTGTGCCTATTTTCATTAATGGACAATGCGTGTACGAATCACCAAGCGTAATGGAAATCGCGGCATATTGCAAACAGGAAAAAGAAACCTTATGGGATGAAACCAAGCGTCTCTTCAACCCGCACAAGGTTTATATTGATTTATCACAGAAATTGTTTGATGAAAAACAAGCTTTATTAAATCAGATGGATAAGGAATAATAAAGGAGTATAGTAATTATGAAAATAGTAGTTTTAGCCGGTGGTTTAAGCACAGAACGTGACGTATCACTTGCATCCGGTGCCGGTATCTGTAAAACCTTAAGAGAAAGAGGTCATGATGCTTTTCTTCTCGATGTATATTTAGGTTTCCCACAGGCTCCGGAAAACTTAGAGGACGTATTTTCTCTTCCGAATGCCGGACTTGAAATTGCAGAGGGCATCAAAACAACGGAACCGGATTTAGTTGCCGTTAAGGCCTCCAGAGAAGACCAATCCGACTGCTTTGTAGGACCAAATGTTATCGATATCTGTCGACTTGCTGACATTGTCTTTATGGCACTCCACGGAGACGTCGGTGAAAACGGTAAATTGCAGGCTACCTTTGATATTCTAGGAATCCGTTATACCGGACCTAATTACCTGGGAAGTGCACTTGCAATGGACAAAGGCATTGCCAAACAGATTTTCAAAACCTCGGGAGTTCCTACTCCACTTGGCACAGCCTTGAAAAAAGAAAATAAAGATGTAGCACTTGCAGATTTAGGTTTGAAGCTTCCGGTAGTTGTAAAGCCTTGTTCCGGCGGTTCCAGTATCGGAGTTTACATTGTAAACACAGAAGACGAATATCGTAGCGCAATTGAAAGCTCCTTCTGTTATGAAGACGAAGTTGTCATCGAGCCATACATAAAAGGCCGTGAATTTGCTTGCGGTATCATCGACGGAAAAGCCCTTCCTGTTATTGAAATTATTCCAAAAACCGGGTTCTTTGATTATGCTAACAAATATCAAGCTGGGGCGACTGAAGAAATCTGCCCTGCTCAGATTCCGGATGAGGTTGCTGAAAGAATCCAGCGCGCAACAGAGCTTGCATTTAAGGCGCTGAAATTAGATGTGTATTCAAGAGCAGACTTCTTATGGGATGCAAATGATGATATCTATTGTTTGGAAGTCAACACCCTTCCTGGAATGACTTCTGCAAGTTTACTTCCGCAGGAAGCTGCCGCTGCAGGAATACCATACGGAGAACTTTGCGAACTTATTATCAAAAAATCATTAGAGCGTTACAACGCCTAATCGGAGGATAGACCATGAAAGCAATGTCTTTAAAAGAAATCGCTGCTGCATGTGGCGGACATTTCTATGGAGATGAATTAAAGCTAAACAAAGAGGTGAATGGCGTAGCCATTGACAGCCGTAAAATTGAAGAAGGATATTTATTTATTCCAATAAAGGGTGCTCGCGTAGACGGGCACACTTTTATTTCTCAGGTTATGGAAAAAGGTGCTCTTTGTACTTTAAGCGAGAAGCCTTTGGGTGACGAGGCTGACACATACATACTTGTATATTCCTGCGAGCAGGCACTGAAAGACCTGGCAGAGCATTACCGCAAGGCCCTTGGTATCAAAGTTGTTGGTATCACAGGAAGCGTTGGGAAAACAAGTACAAAAGAAATGATTGCTTCTGTACTATCGCAAAAGTACAATGTGCTGAAAACAGCCGGGAACTTCAACAACGAAATCGGACTTCCGCTTACTATCTTCAACATTCGTGAAGAACATGAAGTGGCTGTTCTTGAAATGGGAATTAGTGACTTTGGTGAAATGCATCGTCTTGCTAAGATGGCAAGACCGGACATCTGCGTCATTACTAATATTGGGCTTTGTCATTTAGAAAACCTAGTTGACCGGGATGGCATCTTAAAAGCCAAAACCGAAATGTTTGACTTTGCTGCTCCTAATGCCAAATATATCTTGAACGGCGATGACGACAAATTGATTACTGTAAAGGAATGGGATGGATGCAATCCGATTTATTTCGGGTTATCCACAGAACTTTCTGCGTTTGCGAAAGATATCCACAGCCTGTCACTGAAAGGAACCTCTTGTACGATTTGCCTTGGGGATAACTCTTTTCAAGTTACTATTCCGATTCCGGGACACCATATGGTATACAATGCTTTGGCAGGAGCTCTGGTTGGACGCGAACTTGGTTTAAACGGCGAAGAAATCAAAGCCGGAATTGAAGCTCTTGTTCCTGTTACCGGACGTAACAACATGATTGAAACAGATAATTTCTTTATTATCGATGACTGCTATAATGCGAATCCGATTTCAACCAAAGCATCCTTAGATGTTCTGGCAACGGCGGATACTCGAAAGGTTGCTATTCTCGGTGATATGTTTGAACTTGGTGAAAATGAAAAAGAATTGCACTATGGGGTAGGACAACACGCTACAGAGAAAGGCATCGACTTATGTATCTGCATTGGTACATTATCAAAAAATACTGCCGAAGGTGCAATAAATAGCAAGGGCTCTGTCCTTCATTTTGAAACAAAGGCTGATTTTTTAACACAAGCAGATATCCTTCTTAATAAAGGCGATACAATTCTTGTAAAAGCCTCGCATGGAATGGAATTTCCTGAGATTGTTGAGAAATTACAACAATTGGTCATTTGACCTGCTGCCACTTTCTATAAATTGGCTTATATAGGGCTTGTATACCCATAAATTTGTGAAATGCTGGGTATTTGTATATGTAAATCAGGACTGTATACCCAGTCACAAAATGGGACCAACATAAATGAAGCAAGAAACCAATATAAAGAAACCAAATCAAATAGAAAGAGGCGCTGCAACAAAAAATGTTTGTTGCAACGCCCTTATATCTTTTATTCCTTCTCTGCCAAAACAGCCTTTATAAATTCCCACACTCTCGCAATGGAACTAATACTGATTACCTCATCCGGTGTATGCACATCTGCCATGTTTGGTCCGATGGAAATACAATCTAAACCTTCAATCTTTGAAGATAGTATTCCACATTCCAAACCTGCATGAATCACTTCAATCTTCGGCGTTTCACCATATTGTTTTTCATAAATCTTCACACACAAATCGCGAAGACGTGACTCTCTTGCATAAGCCCATCCCGGATAATCTCCATGATAGCTCACCTTACCGCCAAGCATCTCTGTAAATTGTTCCAGTCTTGAAGTCAAATAGTCCTTTGCAGATGCAACTGAGCTTCTCACTGAGAAACAAGTGCTAATACCTTCCTCATCAATCTTCATAACACCCATATTAAGTGATGTTTCCACAAGTCCAGGCAAATCTTGGCTCATAGTCTGCACACCGTTTGGCAACAGATTAAGTGCTGTAAGCGCCTTCTCTTTGGACACTTCAGATAGTACTTTGCATGTAGCTACATCCTTCACCTCTAACACAATAGCCACATTTGGATCTGCCACACCATACTCCCCACTTATAACGGCGTTAAATTCTGCTACTGCATTTCTGACAGCTTCTACATTCTTTTGGGCTATCATAAAGTTGGCATTGGCATTTTTCGGAATGACATTATCTTTCACTCCACCAGCCATACTTACGATATCAAAGCTCACCTTGTCTTTTAAATATAAGAAGAATCTTCCCAGCATCACATTTCCGTTTGCACGTCCTTTGTGAATCTCAATACCTGAATGCCCACCTAAGAATCCAGTTGTTTTGATATCACAAATCAAACCACTCTTTTCCACCATTTCTGTTGGAATCAAACTGTCTGCACGCACTCCACCTGCACATCCTGCAGTGAATACACCTTCGTCTTCCGAGTCAATGTTAAGCAAACGTTTCGCCTTACAGCATGACAAATCAATTGCCGTTGCACCTTCTAACCCGACTTCTTCGCTTACAGTCAAAACCAACTCTAATCGTGGGCGAGGAATATCTTTAGAATCCAAAAGTGCAAGTCCATATGCAATTGCAATTCCGTCATCCCCACCAAGCGTGGTACCTTCAGCCGTGATAAAATCACCTTCTACCTTAATACGGATACTTTCCTTTTCCATATCAATGTCGCACTCTGGTACTTTATCTCCTACCATGTCCAGGTGACCTTGGATAATGATTGGTTCTACGTCCTCATATCCTGGTGTTGCTTCGCCGATGATAATTACATTCCCAAGCTCATCCTGCTCATAATATAAATTTCTTTCCTTTGCAAACGCCACACAATAATCACTCAATTCCTTTTCATGATAAGAAATGTGTGGAATGCTGCAAATATCTTCAAAAAATCCAAGCACTTCTGCCGGCTCATATCCATTTAAAACTTTCATTATAACTCCTCCGAATTCAACTTATTGTTCATCAAAAAATCACTCAAATTCAGATGTATAATCCCATCTCTGGACATCTGTATTTTATCCATGGAAATTACATATTTCGGATAATTATCATTTATGGCATCATATGCCCCAAACTCTCTCTCTATCACAGCTTCATCTGACAACAAATATGCGGCTTGAACGTAAAATTTTTCTTTTCCTTTTTCCGCTATAAAATCCACTTCGCCTTTATACGTTTTTCCAATATAAACATTATATCCTCTGGAAATCAATTCATTGTAACATATTGTCTCCACAATGTAATTATACTCATCTTTCACTCTATTTTTCTTCAGTTGAAAAAAGCCAAGGTCACACACATATGTTTTTTCTTCATATGCCAGAATTTTTTTACCTCTTATGTCATATCTCAGCACTTTGTCGCAAATGCAAGCCTCAGAAATATACTTCAAATAGTCATAGACCGTAGGGGCCGATACAGATTGATTTTCATCTGATAACGCAGCCGCAATTGAATTCCCGGAAATTGTCGTAGATGAATTTGCCACAACATACTCTAGTACTTTTTCCAAAGCAGTCGGAGATACTATCTTATTTCGCATCATAATATCCTTGAGCACAACCGAATCAAAAATGTTAGAAAGTACGATTTCCTTACTTATTTCATCTGTTTCTTTACACACCAGCGGGAAACCGCCCCATTTCATAAATTCTTCCAGCAACTCTTCCCGTGACTTTGTTGTACCTCCTTGCATTTTAAATTCACAGAACTCAGCAAAATTGAACGGCATAATACGAAAAGATATTGTACGTCCACTTAAATGTGTTGCTAGTTCCCCTGATAACAGTTTTGAATTAGAACCTGTAATAAATATGCTGATATCGTGTGTTGCCCTAAAAGAATTAATTACCAATTCAAATTCATTTACATTTTGTATTTCGTCAATTATTAAATAATATTTTTGTGCATCCTTGATTTTTTCTTCTACATATTCATACAAAGCATCCGGATTGCTAATTTTTCGATATTTATAGTCTTCAAAATTAATGTAAATAATATGTTCTGTATCAATATTCCTTCGCTTTAATTCATCAATAATTTGGCGCATAATTGTCGATTTACCACAACGACGAATTCCTGTTAGAACTTTTACCATTTCCGAATCATAAAAAGGTCGTATACGTTCTAAATATCTTTCTCTAATTATCATTTCATCAACTTCCTTCCATATGAAGTATATACATAATACCATATATTAAAACAATACGCAATGGAATTAAATGCATTTAATTCCATTGCGTGCTATTCTTTTTCTGTAAAGTTTATTTAATTCTATTATTTCATTATTCCATTACCAAATGTGACAGAATCTCACGCTTATACTGCAAGAATTCTTCTGAGAGATTAAAATTCTTATCTCTTGGTTTCGTTTCTTTTATCACAATCTCCTTCGTAATCCGCCCCGGCTTTCCAGTCAAAAGATAAATACGGTCAGAAAGCAGAATCGCCTCATCAATATCATGAGTGATAAATATGGTAGATAACTGAATCTTCTCCATCACATTCAGATACCACTCATGCATAGTCTGTTTCGTCAACATATCAAGAGCAGAAAACGGTTCATCCAAAAGAGCGACTTTATTAGAAAAAAGATAAGTCCGCAGCAATGCTGCTCTTTGCTTCATGCCACCAGAAAGCTGTGCCGGATATTTTTTCTCCGTGCCTTCCAATCCAAACTCTGCAAAATAAGGAGCTGCTATTTCCCTTGCTTCTTTCTTCTTTATTCCCTTAACAATTAATGGTAATGCAACATTATCCAGTATCGTCCGATATGTAAGAAGCAAATCCTTCTGTAGCATATAGCTGACATGTCCTGGTTGCCCAGTCACTTCTTCCCCGTCGAGCCACACACTTCCCGAGTCGGGCTGACTCAGCCCTGCTATGATATTAAAAAGTGTCGTCTTTCCACCACCACTGACACCAAGGAGAGAAACAATCTCTCCTTCATGTAATTCCAAAGATATGTTTTCAATTATTTTCTCCGAATCAAAAGACTTTGATACGCCTTCTACCTTTAATACTGCCATGTTTCCTCCTATTGTATCGAGTCTGTCTCTGCATGTCTCGGCGGGGTGTAACTCTGTATGTCTACTCTGGTAGGTATGCGTTACTAAACCCCGTATTCTCCGGGATATCTGTCTCCACTAAATCATGTTCATTTAACCAATGATAGAAATTGTTCCAACGAATTGCATCAATATATCCCCATTTTTCTGCTTCTGCTTGATATTGCTCTGCTAAATATTTCTGGCTTGCTTTTACAAGTTCCTCATCCAACTCCGGATTTGCGTTGCATAGAATTTCCGCGGCTTCTTCCGGATGTGCAATTGCATATTCATACCCTTTAGATACTGCGCCCAAGAATGCTTTTGCTATTTCCGGCTGCTCTTCCAAGAACTTATTTCCTGCGATAATAACTGGTGTGTAATAGTCGAATACTGGGTCAATTTCTGCAAATGCAAAATAGTCTGTTTCTAATTCTTCCAGTTCTGTTTTCACACCAGCCCATCCGTAGAATATCCAAATGGAATCCACAGATTTGGATTTCAACGCAGACACTTCATCTGTAACAGTACTTGGTATCAAATCTATTTTCTTAAAATCTCCTCCATCTTTTTCAACCACCTGCTTGAGGGTTGCTAACTCAATCGGACCATTCCATGTTGCGTAAGTATGTCCTTCCATTCCTTTCGGAGTATCCATCCCTTCTCCTTTGCGGGAAATAATTCCAGACGTATTATGTTGAATAACTGCTGCCACTGCTGTGATTGGAAGTGCGTTATCTCCAACCAACGCTGGCGCCATGGAATCCTGGAATGAAACTCCAAACTGTGCTTTTCCTGATGCCACAAGAACTTCTGCGCCGTCTTCCGGTGGTTGTACAATTTCCACTCCGATTCCTGCTGCTTCAAAGTATCCTTTTTCCTGTGCCACATAGATTCCTGTGTGATTCGTGTTTGGCGTCCAATCCAGCACGAACGTTACTTTCTCTAAATCTTTGATATCTTTATCTCCATCTGTTTTCGGTGTATGTCCACATCCCACCAATAGTAACATAATAAGTAATGCTAAAAGTTTCTTCTTCATAGTTAATTTTCCTCCTTTTCCCAAGGCATACATTTCTTCTGCAAGAACTCGACTCCTTTCATCAGTAACAAACTGATAATCGAAATCATAAATATAACTGCAAACATCTTGTCAAAAGAAAACGCCTTCTTTACTCTTGTCATATATACTCCCAAGCCTTTAAAACCGCCCAGCCATTCTGAAATGACTGCGCCCACAACTGCATACGAAGCCGAGATGCGAAGTCCTGCGAAAAACTCCGACAATGCACCTGGGAATTTAATGTAACGAAAAATCTGCCATCTGCCCGCCCCCATTGCACGAAGCAAGTTGATGGAATCCTTATCCGCAGATTTAAACCCATTAAGGAGTCCCACTGCAATTGGAAAAAAAGTTGTGATGACAATCAAAATCACTTTAGGTGTCATTTCATATCCAAACCATAATACCAGAAGCGGTGCAATCGCTACCGTTGGAACAGTTTGGGTTAGGACAATTAACGGGTAAAAAGCTTTGTAAAGTCCCTCGAATTGGTCCATCACAACTGCCATCGCGAATCCCAGCAAGATTCCAAATGCAAGTCCAATAAAGGCTTCCGCCAACGTAACCAGCGAATGCTCCATCAGAGTTGGAAATTCCGTGATAAATGCTTTCACCACCTGAACAGGTGAGGGCAGCATAAAACTATCCACCAGTCCCGTTGCCGAAACAATCTGCCACACTATTAAAATGAATACAATTGCGGAACAGGACCAGATTTTACTGGTGATGTTTGGTAACTTTCTTTTCAATGGTAAGCACTTCTCCTTCCGGGCGATACGTAATCTTTACATATGCAGAAACAGATTCTGCTCCTGCCCTCACTGCTACTTTCTGACACTCTTTGATAATGTCCATTAATTCGTCATAATCACCTTCAATTGAGGTCTCACAAGGACCTACATAGTAATTTAATCCGATAGATTTAATATAGGCAATTACCTCATCTACAATACGGATTAGTTCATCGTCATTCTCTGCCTTTGGCAGAACTTGAATTGCAACACTTGCGTTCATAATCTTTTCCTCCTTTTTCTTGTGACGTCTGGACTTTAACGTGAAATTTTCGGAATAAAAAATACCTAGGTCGATAATAACCTAGGTATTAGAATACATGTATCCTCTAACGAATCTCTCTCTTCCTACGCTGGCATTATCCAGATCAGGTTCTTGGGTCCAAGATGAATACACCTCGTCTCAGCCGGTTCAATTACCAGCACCCCATTCAGTTGTTGATGTTAGTTTACTACGCAAAGTTAGGTACGTCAAGCAATTTATTTTTAAGAAAATAGTTAATTCATTTCCATTTTATGTTATAATAAATTTCGGACTCTAAAAAGAAGTCCCGTTTTACTAGAAAGGAAGATTGACATGTTATTCAAATTGTTTTATACATTTGCCAAAATCGGACTGTTTACGTTCGGTGGCGGCTATGGCATGATTGCCATTGTTCAAGACGAGTGCGTAGAGAAAAAGAAATGGATTACGGAAGATGAGTTTGCAACCGTTCTTACCATCGCTGAATCTACTCCGGGACCAATTGCCATCAACTGCGCAACCTATACAGGCTATGCGCAAGGTGGAATCTTAGGTTCCTTAGCTGCAACCTTTGGTGTAGTATTGCCATCCTTCGTAATTATCTTTTTGATTTCATCATTTTTTGATAATCTATTGGCCTACCCTATTGTTGCAAATGCATTCCACGGAATTCAAATTGGTGTGGGACTGATTATTTTCAGAGCCGGCTACAATATGTTAAAGAAAATGAAGAAGACACCTTTTTCCATTGCAATCTTGATATGTGCTCTTCTTATCATGCTAGCAATTAACTTCTTCGCATTAAACTTCTCAACTATATATCTGCTCATTATCGCAGGTGTGTTAGGAGTAGTATTCTGCCAGATTCAGAAAATTCGTGAAGGAAAGAAGGTGCAATCATGATTTACTTGGATTTGTTCTTAGGATTTTTAAAAGTTGGACTCTTCTCCTTCGGCGGTGCCTACGGTGCCATTCCCGTTATTCGAGAAGTGGTAATGCAAAATGGATGGGTATCGGAAGAAAAATTCGCTTACCTACTTGCGATTAGTGAAAGCACACCAGGACCAATCATGGTAAACACCGCAACCTATATCGGAAATGAAGTTGGAAAAGAGGCTTTTGGCATTTGGGGCGGACTACTTGGCTCGGCCCTTGCCACATTTACCGTATGTATGCCTGCCTTTGTAATAATCTTAGTTCTTTCCATGATACTGAAGAACGCCCTCAAAAATCCGTACGTACTTGCAGTCTTAGACGGTATCAAGCCTTGTATTATCGGTATTATCACGGCAACCGGACTTCATATGATTATGGAAAACTGTATAGAAAATGGATTAAGGATCCCTAAGAACTGGCAGACCTTTGTCATTATGGCTTTGGTTTTAGCCGCAATGTTTGTTTATAAGAAAATTAAGAATAAAGCTATCTCGCCGATTCTGCTGATTGCAGTATCAGCCATAAGTGGAATCATTGTGTACGGGATATAAAATAACAAAATAACTGAGCCATTCAATTTTTCTTTACAAATTGAATGGCTCTTTAATGAATTTCTAGAAGTTTCACTATATAACCTCGCTTTCTATTAAATTTTGTTTTAGTAGTCCTTATTTCATTGGACTGACCTCCTGTTTTTAAAAGTTTTCTCTTTTGTTAATTAGATAATACCTCAGTTCTCCTTAAATGTCAATATGTTTTTCGAAAATTTTTATTATTTTTATTAATTGTCTGAAATTATTAAAATATTATTGTAATTGCAGGTTATCTTTTGGCCCATTTCCGCATAAAATCTCTAGTGTTTGGCATAGAGTATGTAATACACTGGGTATAGACAGCTAGGAAATAGACTCAAATACCCAGTAACTACTAAAAACCTTTGAAAAACAACGTTTTTTCAAGACAACTTTCTATAAACACTACCTTTAGCGCAGATTATACCCATGATTTTGTAAAACTGTGGGTATTTCAGCCTGATAAACTGTAAATTATAGAAAGTCGACCGCTTCAAATCAAGACGCAGCTAATTTATAGAAAGTCGCCACTTAAAATCAATCACCACAATCAAGAACACCTATAATTTGTGACCTTGCTGCTTATCAAACTCCGGATTTGAAAAATAAAAATTTCTAGAATCCAACAAATTCTTTGTTCGCTCAAGGGCCTCTCCAAATCTTTGGAAATGAACGACCTCTCTGGCACGCAAAAACTTCAATGGATCACGGACTTCAGGATCCTTAATCATACGAAGCAAGTTGTCATAGACTGTTCTTGCCTTCTGCTCTGCTGCCAGGTTTTCGTGCAAGTCTGTAATGGCATCACCCTTAGATTGAAATTCAAGAGACGTAAACGGAACACCGGCCGCAGCTTGCGGGAATAATCCTGCCGTATGGTCGATATAATAGGCATCAAATCCTGCTGTCTTTGCCTCTTCCACCGTTAAATTTTTTGTAAGCTGATAGACCATTGCACAGATTATTTCCATGTGTGCTAATTCTTCCGTACCGATGTCAGTCAAAAGTCCGCCAACTCGTTTGTCTGGCATGGTATAGCGCTGTGCCAAATATCTCATGGATGCTGACAACTCTCCATCCGGTCCACCATATTGACTGATAATGAGCTGCGCCGTCTTAGGACAAGTCTTTGTTATATTTACCGGATACTGTAATCGTTTCTCATATACCCACATTACTTACACACTCCTTCCCATGGAATTTTTCCCTCTGGCCAGCAATAGCACTCAGAGTCTGGATTCTTGTCATAAATCACGTCCATACACACTTCAGCAAGCGGATAGAATTCCAAAGCAAACTCTTTCATAAGCTGTCTTTTTCTCTTCAACATGGTCTTTAACATGCTAAGTCCAGTTTGATCCTCTGGATGCGTGTCCATGTAAAGACGCAAGTCATCCAAAACAAATCCCGTTTGCTGAATCTGTCTCAGCATGGTTTCTTCACGACTAAATTGCAATTTTTCATTTTCTAGCTCATTATCCAAGACAGTTGCAAAAAACTGTCTGTTCAGTTCTGGGAAAATGGTTCCCATGCGAAGTGCCTGCTCTTCATCATACACTTCATTCCATTCCTGAATCGGAACCGATGCAATTGCAAGATGCTTCTCTTTTTCCATTAAAAAAACTCCCCTCTTATTTAATTTTGCTCCCACACATAGTATGTGCAGTTAACACTTCAAAAAAGTA
>JAZRQP010000015.1:0-28744 GCA_045649885.1 Faecalimonas sp. | reverse complement strand
GCAATATTTAAAAACATGACATAACAGCTAACACAGATTAAAATAATACACAGCGCAAAAATCAGACCCATTTCCTCTGATATGGCAGAAAAAATAAAATCCTCATCTGCCACCGGTATCGCATCAGCTTTTCCTTGAAATAATCCGGTTCCAAACCAACTGCCTGTTCCAATTGCAAATAGAGACTGTGCCACCTGATATCCACCTTTGTCATAGACTGCAAAAGGATCTTTCCATACATTGACACGCACCCTAACATGAGAAAACAAGTGATATGCGGCAACTGCAGCGACACTACCTGCCCCAAGTCCGGCAAACGTATATATAGACTTTCTGGTAGCAACATATAACATCACTAGATACACAGCAAAGATAATCAATGCCGCACCAAGGTCTTTTGAAACAACTAAAATCAACACATGCATTGCTGCCACAATTGTTGTCGCAACTACATTTTTAAATCCTGTCGAACGATAGAAACTAGATGCAACGAAGAATACAAAAAGAATTTTTACAAATTCTGAAGGCTGTATTCCAATTCCGGCAATGGTAAAGCCTAATTTGGCTCCTCCTGAAACCTGCCCAACAACAACCACCGCCGCCAATGCAACAATACCTACAAAAGCATATAACACCCTTAATTCTGCCAGCCTTTTTGCACGGCGAATAATTACCGGAACAAAGAGACTTATGACTGCAGCTCCTGCAACAATCACACTTTGCTTTACGGCCTTGTCATAAGACAATCGGGTAATCATAATAAAACCAATTGTAAGAAGCATACACATATTGTTGACAATAAGCCGCGAAACCTTCGGATACAATTTCCCATATAGAAAAATGATACCTGTCAACATCAGTACCTGAGCTAAATAAAAAATCAATATTTTATTTTCACCTATTTTCAAATACATGCCCGCAAAAGCCATAAAATGAATCATAAACATGACTCTGTTTTGATTCCTCAGTATTTTCCTTTTGGCCTTTGGATCCTCATATCCAAATACCGCAAAACATTGGTATGTGTAAATGGCTATGAAGACAATCATCATGTATTTTGCGCATCCTACTATAATGTTAGCCAACTCTTCACCTACTTAATTCCTCGTTTGAAATGTCCTCTTGTAAACTCAAAATCCGGCTCTATCGGTTGTTTGCCTTTATAGAACACTTCATTGTATAATTCCATAATCTTTCTCATTGATTGCCTGTTTTCCGTTGTAAAATGCAATCGTATCGCTTTTGGATTCAATTCTATGATTTCCATTTTTTGGTCGGTTAAAACAACCGGTGCCGTATTATAAATAATATTATAACAATAATCACAATGATTTTTAACTGCAAATTGTTTCTGATATCTGTCTTTTATAAATATTTGTCCTTTTTGCTTTTTACAGCCCTCAGTGGTCTTTTTCACGCACTGTGCCGAAACCATCATCGGAAAATATCCATATACAACAAGTTCACTGTTTTCCAAGCCAACCTCTTTTAACTCTTTGAAGTTAAGTTCAAGCGGAGCCGTCGTGGACTCTATCATCTCATTCTTCCAAAACTCTTTTGCATATTTGTTGAATTGATATAAATTATAATCCGTAACTATCTTTCCTGAATATCCGTGATTTTTTAAAAAAGCATAACTCTCGTAGTTTCGAATCAGCACACCATCCCATGACACTCCTAAAAGATTGCTGTATGCTTCTTCATATTTAAGAATAGTCTCTTTTCTGAAAATATGCGGCATACCAAGATAAATCTGTTTGCCACTTTGGTGAGTCCTATCAATGATATTTGGAACATCTGAATTTAACCATGCTTTATCCAACGCATTACAATCCAAATAAATACGCTCCGCATAGTCAAAATTCAAGGCTTCCTCCCATTGCTCCAAATTTTCCACATATACATACATCGGCATACTGTTATGTGTCTTTTCTGATTCATCAGTATGCAAAACCTTCTGTTTTTCTGTTCTTCGAAATGATAATAAAATTTGTTTTTCTAAAGCTTCTATTCCTGTCCTTCTAAGCTCATTTAGGGCCTGCATCGGCATGAATAGATTTCCATCTAGTTCTATTTTAAATTTATCAAACTCAAATAAGGTGTTTCCGGTTTTACGCATCTGCTTTTCTACACGTTCTGCGTTCATCGGCTGATTTACTGCTTCCTGCGCTTTCTCACCAGCAACCTCCACAGTAATATCCTGATATTCAATCACCAGTCTGGCAGCTTCTTTGACAGAAAGTTTTAATCGCCCATTTATTTTCATCTTTGATTTAGAATCAATAATGCTTGCTTTTATCCATTGCAATAAACTTTCATTTCTTGTTCTGTTTAAAATATGATTCTGTGAAAACTTCTGGTTCTTATGGGTTACAAATGTTGTAGTTTGTCCTTTTAAAACATCCATTCCAAAGGTAAAGTTTTCTGCTCCATCCGGCAGTTCAATTACATCACCCTTATGAATGTCCACAAGTGCTTTTACCGTGACATTACGCCCCTTACAATTCATCACCTGAAGCGCAGGTACTCCTGCATGATTCGGGCGTTCTAAAGACAACATGTCCCTGCCATTCTTGGTATAATAATAGCCACCGTGAGAACCACCTCTGTTATATAAATCCATCAACATCTCACGGTCTTTCTCTTCCACACGGAATGCCTTTTTTCCATACTTTAAATATAGGTCCACATATTTACGGTACATGGCAGTTACAAGTGCAACATACTCCGGCTTCTTCATGCGACCTTCTATCTTAAATGAATTAATGCCGGCTTCCACGAGTTCAGGAATGTATTCGAGTGTACAAATATCCTTTAAACTAAGCACATACTGTGTATCCTTTTGATTATCTGTGCGATAAGGCAGACGACAGGGTTGTGCACATTGACCTCGATTGCCGCTTCTTCCTCCAATTAAACTGCTATATAAACATTGTCCCGAATAGCAATAACACAATGCTCCATGTACGAAACTCTCAATTTCCACATCTGTATTCTTTGCAATCTCCTCAATCTCTGAAAGCTGCATTTCACGAGCAGTCACAATACGCTCTGCACCTAGACTTTTCAAAAATTGTGCTCCAAGCACATTTGTAATTGTCATCTGCGTACTTGCATGAATAGGAAGGTCTGGAAATTGTTCTTTAATATATGTCAAAACTCCTATATCCTGCACAATAACAGCATCTATTCCTTGCTTATAATATGGCAATAAATAATCATACAATTCATTGCAAAGCTCATGTTCTTTGAGAAGTGTATTAATTGTCAAATAAATCTTTCTTCCATGTAGATGAACATAATCAATTGCTTCCAAAAGTTCCTCTTCCGTCAGATTATTTGCATATGCGCGCGCACCAAAACGAGTGCCGCCTATATAGACCGCATCTGCCCCTGCAGCGATTGCCGCTTTTAAACTCTCATATGAACCTGCCGGAGATAAAATTTCCACTTTTTTATTCATGTTTTGCTCCATTTCCATAAAAGGAATATATACAAAATAGAACCCCGCATGCGAGATTCTATTTCAATTGATTTTCTGTTTCTAATTTTACAATTTTCATCTGTAGTTCTTGATTCTCTTCTTTTAAACGCGCAATCTCTTGCTCTAAATTCTCACAACGAATCTGAGTTGAAATCAGTTCATGTTTCAAATCATACATTTCTTTATCTTTTTGTTGAACATCATTTTCTAAGACAGCACCCTGTTTCTTTGCTTTGAAATAATCATCTGCAATATTAAGTGCCAAAATTGTGCTTCTTGTTTCCGCACTTTGTCTTTGATATCCATCTATGCTTGTACACTCTGCAATCTTATGATTCAGATATGTAGATACTCTTTGTAAATAATCTTCACTTTCAAATCCACTTAATGTGAATACTTTTCCACCAATTAAAACTTCTGTGCAGTTTTTTGAAGATGCCATAGGTATCCGCCTCACTTTTCTTAAATCTTTATCCATTATATACGTTTTTAATCGTTTTGGCAAGGTATTCCCAAATGTTCATATGCACGTTCTGTAACAATACGCCCCTTTGGTGTTCTTTGAATAAATCCATTCTTCAAAAGATATGGTTCATACACATCCTCAATGGTTCCGGCATCCTCTCCGACAGCCGCAGCAAGTGTATCGAGCCCGACAGGACCACCCTGAAATTTCTCAATAATAGTAAGTAAAAGATTGCGGTCATTATGATCCAAACCGAATTTATCTACATCTAATAAATCCAGTGCGTAATTAGCAACGGCTTCTGTAATAACACCATCATACTTCACTTGCGCAAAATCACGCACACGTTTCAAAAGACGATTGGCAAGTCTCGGTGTTCCTCTGGAACGTTTTGCCATTTCCCTTGCACCATTCGGTTCTATCTCCACATCTAACACCTTGGCAGAACGCATAATAATGGTCTGCAATTCTTCTTCTGTGTAGTATTCCAAACGGTTCACAACGCCAAATCTGTCCCGCAATGGCGCAGTTAGCATTCCAGCCCTTGTTGTGGCACCAACCAGAGTAAACTTAGGTAGCTCCAATCGAATGGAACGTGCATTAGCACCCTTCCCAATCATAATATCAATTGCATAATCCTCCATTGCAGGATAAAGCACTTCCTCAACCTGACGATTCAGTCGGTGAATCTCATCCACAAACAAGACGTCCCCTTCCTGCAAACCATTTAAAATCGCAGCAATATCCCCTGGTTTTTCAATAGCAGGACCTGATGTGATTTTTAAATTCACACCCATTTCATTTGCAATAATTCCGGCCAGCGTAGTTTTCCCAAGTCCCGGTGGACCATAGAACAATACATGGTCTAAGGACTCTTTTCTAGACTTCGCCGCTTCTATGTATATCTTAAGCGTCTCCTTCGCTTTTTCCTGTCCGATATAATCTTTTAGTAATTGCGGGCGCAAATGGTTCTCTATCTTAATATCTTCCTCTAAATTTTCCGTTGTTATGATTCTTTTCTTCATTTTCAAACCTACCTATCTCTGCAAGGCATATTATATCATGTTTTTCAGTGCCACTTTTAGTAAATCTTCAACCGTAGTATCTTCAGTAATAGATACCTTTTTCACTGCTCTTGTGGCTTCTGTGCTACCATATCCCAATGCAACCAATGCCTGTATTGCTTCTGCCTGAACTTCATTAGAAGCGCTAACTGAAGAAACAACACTTACATCCTCTACATCTCTATTTAGCACATCTTCAATATCCAATTTATCTTTCAATTCTATGATTAATTTTTCCGCCGTCTTTTTGCCAATACCCGGAGCTTTTGCAATAGTCTTGGCGTCATTTGCCATGACAGCAAAACGCAAATCATCCGGCGACATCTGAGATAAAATACTCAAGCCACCTTTTGGTCCGATACCGCTCACGCCGATAACCAGTTTAAAAACCTTTAAATCATCTCTAGTCAAAAAACCATATAGCTGAATGGCATCTTCTCGAACATTCATATAGGTATGTAAGCGAACTTCCTCTCCGATTGGCGGGAGATAGTTCATGGATTGTAAGGGCATATAAATACCAAATCCTACTCCATTGACATCAAGGATGACTTTATCCTCTTCTATGGTAATCAATTCACCTCTGATATATGAAATCATACAATACCTCCAAACTAAAATGCTTAAGAACATTCTATCACACCGCATTCATTAATGCAACCATATGTTCGATTTTATTGATTAAAAGAGTCTGTTTTAACAGACTCTCGCGTGGGGTGCGGTTGCGAAGCAACATTTTCATTGCGCGCACCCCTGCGCATCCGTGCGGAGCTTTGCTTCATAAGAAATTTCGGAATTTCTTATGAAACAAAAAATAGAGACTACCACGTAGTCCCTATTTATCATTTCATTATTCAGCTGTTTCTTCTACAACTTCTTCAGTAGCCACTTCTTCGACTACTTCTTCAGCAACAACTTCTTCAGTTGCAACTTCCTCTGCAACCACTTCTTCTACAGTCTCTTCAGCAGGTGCTTCCTCTACTGGAGCAGCTTCCGGAACTGGTTCTAATGCTTTCATGCTTAAGCTGATTTTCTTTTCTTCTTCGTTGAATTCTACAACTTTTGCTGTGATTTCCTGACCAACTGCTAATACGTCAGATGGTTTTTCAACGTGTGCTCTTGAAATCTGTGAAACATGTAATAAAGCATCAACACCTGGTGCTAATTCTACAAATGCACCAAAGTCTGTCATTCTTGCAACTTTACCTGTTACTTCATTTCCTAAAGCATAAACTTCAGCTGCATTCACCCATGGATTAGTTTCTGGGAATTTCAAGCTTAATGCAACCTTTGTTTCATTGATTTCTTTTACAAGAACATTGATCTCTTCGCCAACTTTGAATACTTTCTTAGGGCTTTCCACTCTTCCCCATGACATTTCAGAAATATGTAATAATCCATCCACGCCACCAAGGTCGATAAATGCACCAAAGTCTGTTACATTCTTAACAGTGCCCGTAACAGTATCGCCAACATTTAATTTTTCAAATACAGCTTTTTGTAATTCTGCTTTTTCAGCAACTAAAAGTTGTCTTCTGTCACCAATCACTCTGTTTCTTCTTGGATTAAATTCGCTGATTACGAATTCAATTTCCTGACCTTGATATTTGCTAAGGTCTTTTTCATACACATCAGAAACTAAGCTTGCAGGAATAAATACTCTTGCTTCATCCACAACAACGCTTAATCCGCCACCAAGAATCTGAGCCACTGTAGCTTTTAATACTTCTTTGTTTTCGAAAGCTTCTTTTAATCTTTCGTTTCCTCTTTCTGCTGCCAATCTCTTATATGTTAACAGCACTTGACCTTCACCGTCATTCACTTTCAATACTTTTACAGCCATTGTATCTCCAACAGATACCAATGTTGTCAAATCCACATTTGCTTCGTTTGTGTATTCGCTGCGTGTAATGATACCGTCAGCTTTGTAGCCTATATTTAAAACGATTTCGTCAGGTTTTACATCGATGACTGTACCGTCTACAACCTCTCCATTTCGTATTGTTTTGAATGAATCCTCTAACATTTGTTCAAAAGTTAAATCTGACATTATTTTGAACCTCCTCAATTATATTGCTAGGCGTCGAAGCGCCCGCTGTAATACCTACTGTTTGTACTGACTTTAATTGATTCATATCCAAATCGTCAAGTGTCTGTATATAGTACGTATCGCCACATGCACTACGGCATATTTCAAATAGCTTTTGCGTGTTGGAACTATGCTTGTCCCCAATAACAATCATCACATCGACCTCTTTTGCAATATTTTCAGCCTCTGTTTGTCGTTCTTTCGTTGCACTGCAAATTGTATTTAAAACATTTACATTATAATGCTTTTTGGAAATAATTTCAACTAAATATTTGAATTTATTGTAATTAAATGTCGTTTGAGATACAATGCAAATTCTTGTGTTTTCCGGCAGCTCAAAGTTTGCTGCCTGTTCTTCAGTTTTAATAATCGTTACAGGTGTATGTGACCACCCCTGAATTCCTTGCACTTCCGGATGTTTTTCGTCACCTATGATAATAATATGAGCACCATCAGCGCTTTCTTTTTCCACAATTCGGTGGATTTTTTTCACAAATGGACAGGTTGCATCTACACACTTTAAACCTTGTTCTTCTAAAATTGTGTAAATGTGCTTTGAAACACCATGAGAACGAATAATCACTACACCTGATGTGAGTCTCCTTAATTCATCTTCTGTTTCAATAACCTCCACACCCTTGCTCCTTAAATCCTTTACCACCTCTTCATTGTGAATAATCGGACCATAGGTGTATATTCTTTCATTCTGACATTCTTTAACCTGCTGATAAACAGTGTCTACTGCACGCTTTACGCCAAAACAAAATCCTGCTGTCTTTGCTAGTCTTACTTCCATGCTTCTTCCTTTTCTTACTTACATAATGATTTAATTGCTTCCACAACTTCGTCAATTGTCATATCGGAGCTGTCTACAAGTACCGCATCCTCTGCCTGCTTAAGTGGTGCAATCTCACGATTCATATCTCTGGTATCGCGTTCTGCAATATCGTGTGCAATATCCTCCAAATTACATTCCACACCTTTTTCCTTCAGTTCGAGATATCTTCTATTTGCACGCGTTTCTACACTTGCAGTCAAATATACTTTTACATCTGCGTTTGGCAAAATATTAGTTCCGATATCTCGACCATCCATTACAACATCCTTGGTTCTTGCGAGTTCTCTTTGAAGTTCCAAAAGCTGCGCACGAACTTCTCTAACTGCTGAACTTACAGATGCCATATTCCCAACTTCCTCTGTTCTGAGCAAAGAGGTTACATTTTCGCCATTTAAATAAACCTGTTGAACTCCATCTTCATATCCAATAGAAACTTTGGCATCCTTACAACTTTTAGCTATCTTTTCTGTATCTTCCGGTCTTAAACCTTGTTTCAAAAAGAATACTGCCAATGCTCGATACATTGCTCCTGTATCCACATAAATAAATCCTAATTCCTTTGCAACTCTTTTTGCCACTGTACTTTTTCCTGCACCTGCAGGTCCGTCAATCGCCACATTATAGCCCATTTTCTTATCCTCCGTTATATTTATTTATTCCAATCACAGATACTATTTCCGGCCGCATAGCCTGTGGACCATGCAATCTGCAAATTAAAACCACCTGTTAACGCATCCAAATCCAGAACCTCTCCTACAAAATATAATCCTTGTACAAGTTTTGATTCCATAGTAGACGGATTAATTTCTTTCACCTGAATTCCGCCCTTTGTGATAATTGCTTCATTGAAATCACGAAGTCCCGTGATGGTCATTGTAAAATTCTTTATTAGCGAAACAAATTGTTGTCTTTCTTCTTTGGAAATTAAGTTTACTTTCTTATCCGGGTCAATTCCACTTAATTCTATCATAATTGGAATCATTTTTGTAGGGAACAATTTACCAATCGCATTTTTAAAACTCTTATTCATGTTTTCTTCAAAATCTCGTAGCACACGCTGGTCTAACTGTTCCGTCGTAAGAGCCGGTTTTAAATCAATTACTAATTTTAATTCTTTTTCTTTGAGTTTCTTTCCTATATAACTGCTTGCACTCAGCATCAACGGCCCACTTACACCATAATGAGTAAACAGCATTTCCCCAAAATCATCATATAGTTTCTTATTGCCATCATAAATGGTTGCCTGTACATTGCGCAGTGATAACCCCTGCAATTCTTTTGCATACCACTCTTTGATGGTCAGTGGAACTAATGCTGGCAATATTTCTGTCATCTGATGCCCTAATTCCTTTGCAAAACGATATCCATCTCCTGTCGAACCTGTTGTCTGGTAAGAAAATCCACCGGTTGCAACGATACAAGCATCGCCTTCTACTCTTGTTCCATTCTGTAGTTCAAGGTACTTAAACCGTTCTTTCCCAACAATTCTCTTAACCGCTGTATGCAAATGAACCTCCACACCTAATTGCTGCAATTCCCTGGTTAAGCCTGCAATTACATCAGAAGAATGATCAGAAACAGGGAATACACGATTTCCACGTTCAATCTTTGTCTGAACTCCAATGCGTTCAAAGAATTCAATGACATCTTGATTCGTATATCCGTAAAAACTACTGTATAAAAACTTTGAATTGGTTACTACCGAAGAAAACAGAGTTTCCATATCACTGGCATTTGTAATATTACATCTACCTTTGCCAGTGATAAACAGTTTTTTCCCCAGTTTTTCATTTTTCTCAAATATATGCACTTCATTTCCATTGTAGGCAGCAAAAATCGCCGCAAACATACCGGCCGCACCACCGCCTACTACAAGTACTTTGCTCATGTTTTAATCTTCCTTCGCCCAATTATATGAATATTTTACAGCTTTATTCCAGCCTTTTATCATTATTTCTCGTTTTTCTTTCTCAATAGCGGGTTTAAAGGTCCGCCCAATTGTCCAGTTGCGAATTACCTCTTCTTTGCTTGCCCAATATCCAACTGCCAGACCTGCAAGATATGCAGCCCCCATAGCCGTTGTTTCTACGCACTGCGGTCTGTTGACTGGTGCATTAATAATATCTGCCTGTGTTTGCATCAAGAAGTTATTCGCACTTGCACCGCCATCTACCTTAAGGGCAGAAAGTTCGATTCCGGAATCTTTTTTCATTGCAGTAAGTACATCATTTACCTGATAAGCAATCGAATCCAGTGTTGCTCTTATAATATGATACTTGTTAACACCGCGTGTCAAGCCAACAATGGTTCCTCTTGCATATTGGTCCCAATGTGGTGCACCAAGTCCTGTAAATGCTGGAACCACATAACATCCGTTTGTATCTTCCACTTGCATTGCCATCATTTCTGACTCAGCAGAAGAATCAATAAATCGCATCTCATCACGCAACCATTGAATGGCTGCACCTGCCACAAAGATAGAGCCTTCTAATGCATATGTTACCTTTCCGTCTAATCCCCATGCGATGGTTGTAACAAGACCGTTATTAGAAAACACCGGTCTCTCTCCTGTATTCATAAGAAGGAAACATCCCGTTCCATAGGTATTCTTCGCCTCTCCGGCAGTAAAACAAGTCTGACCAAACAATGCAGCTTGTTGGTCACCGGCAGCACCTGCAATCGGAATCTGACCTCCTAAAAATGACGCATCTGAATATCCATAAATATAACTAGACGATTTTGCTTCTGGAAGCATACATCTTGGAATATTCATTTCATCAAGGATCTCTTCATCCCACTCTAATGTATTAATATTAAATAACATCGTACGAGATGCATTGGAATAATCTGTTACATGCACGGCTCCTTTCGTCAATTTCCAAATAAGCCATGTTTCAACGGTGCCAAATAAGAGGTCTCCTTTTTCAGCTCTTTCTCTTGCTCCTGGTATATTGTCCAAAATCCATTTTACTTTTGTTCCGGAGAAATACGCATCTATCACAAGCCCCGTTTTTGCTCTATATTTTTCCGTTAACCCTTTTGCTTTTAAAGAGTCACAATACTCCGAAGTTCGTCTACATTGCCAAACAATCGCATGACAGACCGGCTCTCCGGTGTTCTTGTCCCACACAATTGCAGTCTCTCTTTGATTTGTAATACCAATTGCCGCAATCTCATCAGCAGAGGCACCTATTTTATTCATAGCCTCCACAGCTACACCAAGCATGCTTGCCCATATTTCATCTGCATCATGCTCAACCCAGCCCGGCTGTGGAAAATATTGTGTGAATTCTCTCTGCGCCACGCTGCAGATTTCACCTTTTTTATTAAAGAGAATACAACGATTACTTGTCGTGCCGGCATCTAATGCCATGATATATCGGGACATACGCATCCTCCTGTGATTTTATATAAGCTATTTTTGTTTGATTGTACCATATTTTTAGGTGTTGTGGGTAAATATGTGACTTTTTCTTAAAAAATACCCATATTTGCACACACCACACCCCAAAATATTCAAAAAAATCCGACACATATCAATATGTGTCGGACCTTTCATCTTCATTTATACCGGATAACTTCCATTTTCTGTATCAGCTACTGTCTGGTCAACTCTCGTTTGCTGTGCTTCTCTGTATTTAAAGAAGTCTGTTGCAACTTGTGGGAACAATGCGTATGTTAATACGTCTTCTTCCTGTTGTGACCATTGTGCCATTTCACCGCGAAGTGTATCTAACTCGTCTGGAATTAAATCAGCCGGACGACATGTGATAACTTCCGGATTTTCTCCAAGAACCTTCTTTTGAACTTCTTCGTTGAATGGCTTAACTGTTGCACCGTATTTTCCACTTAATACGTCTTTTGTTTCTTTTGTAGCCATTTTATAACGTTCTCCCATAAGTACGTTAAATACAGCCTGTGTACCAACGATTTGAGAAGAAGGTGTTACAAGTGGTGGTTCTCCAAGGTCTTTACGTACCTTTGGTACTTCTTCTAATACTTCGTAGTATTTATCTTCAGCACCTTGTTCTTTTAATTGTGATGTTAAGTTTGATAACATACCACCTGGTACTTGATATAATAATGTCTTAATATTAACACCTATGTTCTTTGGATTCAGAAGTCCTGATTCCAAAGCATTGTCACGGATTGGTCTAAAGTAATCAGCAATTTCAGCCAATAAGTTCTGATCCAAACCAGAATCATATGGTGTGCCTTTAAATGTTTCAACCATAACTTCTGTTGCAGGTTGAGATGTACCAAGAGCAAATGGAGACATCGCTGTATCGATAACGTCAACACCAGCTTCAACAGCTTTCAAATATGTCATTGAAGCAACACCTGATGTGTAGTGTGTATGAAGTTGGATTGGAAGGTCTGTTACATCCTTCAATGCTGAAATTAATTCTGTTGCTTTATATGGAACTAAAAGACCTGCCATATCTTTTAAACAGATAGATGTAGCACCCATGTCTTCAATTCTCTTTGCAATATCCATCCAGTAATCCATTGTATATGCATCACCCAATGTATAAGAAAGAGCAACCTGTGCGTCTGCGCCTTCTTTTACTGCAGCTTTCACAGCTGTTTGAAGGTTACGCATATCATTTAAACAGTCGAAAATACGGATGATATCCATTCCGTTTGCAACTGATTTTTGTACGAAGTATTCTACCACGTCATCTGCGTATGGACGGTATCCCAAGATATTTTGTCCACGGAATAACATTTGTAATTTTGTATTTTTGAATCCATCACGGAATTTACGAAGTCTTTCCCATGGATCTTCTTTTAAGAAACGTAATGATGCGTCAAATGTAGCACCACCCCAGCATTCTACTGAATGATAACCAACTTTATCCATTTTCTCAACGATTGGAAGCATTTGTTCTGTTGTCATTCTTGTAGCAATCAGGGACTGATGAGCATCACGCAAAATTGTTTCTGTAATTTTAATCGGTTTTTTTGTGATTTCTGCCATTTTATTGTCCTCCATAATTATTTCACACCAAAGATTGCCATAAATGTACCGGCAGCTACTGCTGTACCGATAACACCTGCAACGTTTGGTCCCATAGCATGCATTAATAAGAAGTTTGTAGGGTCAGCCTCTACACCAACCTTTTGTGATACACGAGCTGCCATAGGAACTGCAGATACACCTGCCGAACCAATGAGTGGATTAATTTTTCCACCAGTAGCCTTACACATAATCTTACCAAAGATTACACCAGCTGCCGTACCAAATGCAAATGCAATCAATCCTAACAATACGATTTTAATTGTATCCCAGTTAAGGAATGCTTCTGCACTTGTGGTTGCACCTACAGATGTACCGAGCAAAATAACTACGATGTACATCAGTGCATTGGATGCTGTATCTGTCAACTGTCTTACCACGCCTGATTCTCTGAACAAGTTACCTAACATCAACATACCAACAAGTGGTGCTGTTGTAGGAAGAATCAAACATACAACGATTGTAATGATAATTGGGAACAAGATTTTTTCCAATTGTGAAACCGGTCTTAATTGCTCCATCTTAATCTTACGTTCTTCTTCTGTTGTTAATAATTTCATAATTGGTGGTTGGATAACCGGTACCAATGACATATAAGAATATGCCGCTACCGCGATAGGTCCCATAATTGCCGTCTGCTCTAACTTACCTGCAAGGAAGATAGAGGTTGGACCATCTGCTCCACCGATAATTGAAATAGCTGCTGCTGCCTTGTCTGAAAATCCCAATGCCATAGCACCAAGGTATGCTGCAAAGATACCAAACTGTGCTGCTGCACCAAGAAGGAAACTTTTTGGGTTTGCAATCAACGGACCAAAGTCTGTCATCGCACCAACACCCAAGAAAATCAGCGACGGTAAAATTGACCATTCATCTAAAACATAGAAATAATGGAGCAATCCACCTACACCATTTTCTGCTTCTTCCGGCGATATCATAATATCTGGGAAAATATTAACCAAAAGCATACCAAATGCAATTGGAACAAGCAGCAATGGTTCAAAACCATGTCTGATTGCTAAATATAGGAACACGCAGGCAACACCAATCATAATGAAGTTACCAAATGTTAAATTCAAAAATGCGGTCTGCTCTACGAGGTTTCCTAATGTATTTAAAATATATTCCATTTTTTAACCTCCTGTGTAGTGAAACTACGATGTCCTAATTAGTTTAATGTAGCTAAAACTGCTCCTGCTTCTACTGCATCGCCAACTGCTACGTCGATACTTGCAACAGTACCATCTTCTGGAGCTACTACAGGAATTTCCATCTTCATTGCTTCGATGATTACAACTGCATCACCCTTTGAAACCTTTTGTCCTACGCTTGCTTCGATTTTAAACACTTTACCTGCTGCACCTGCTTCAACTTTAATTCCACCTGCTGCACCTGCTGCCTTAGGTGCTGCCGGAGCTGCTTTTGGAGCAACAGGAGCTGCTGCTTTTCTTGGTGCTGGAGCTACTGCTCCACCTACATTTTCTTCTACTGTTACGTCATATACATTTCCGTTTACTGTAATTGTATAACTCTTCATCTTTTATTCCTCCAATATTATTACCAATTATTTGATGTTCTTCTTCTGATAGAACGTACTACAAAACCATCTGTACTTGTGCCTTCCTGTGCGGCAATCGCTGCTGTAATAACCGCAATTAATTCCAAATCATCTGAAACTTCTGTTTCTGCCATAACAGCTTCATTATTCACACTCTCAGCTTTTACTACATCTTTTTCTTTCTTTGTAAACATATCCATAACAACCGGAATATATTTCATCAAAGAAATTAAGAATGCAAGGAAAATCAATACTACAAATACCGTTCCCATACCAAGTAGCGTATTTAGCCCTGCTTTTGTAAGAATCTCTCCCATAGAGAATATTGCAGACACATCCATTGATTCTACGTTCATATTTTCATCAAAAACAAATAAAATGGTCGCTTTTCTGTTCTTATATTCTGCTTCTGTAGAAACTTCATATCCATCATTCGTCGCCTCAACTACATAATCGCCGTGGCCGACATATTCACCGCATTCTGCTTCTGCCGCTTGCCATGAATTAATGATAGTCAAGAAATTCTCACCAGTTACCGGAAGATAGTTGGACATCATAATGTAATTCAACTGAAAATCCGAAACTGTTTTGAAACTTTCAAGGTCCTTGTCTGCCATCTGTGAGAAGCTGCCGATAAACACTTCTGCGCTTTGTTCCAATGTCTCTTTTGTTGTCTTAGACACCTTTTCTTCCGAACATCCCACAAAACTCAAGGCCATAACAAGAACACAAAGTAATAAACTAATCTTTCTCTTCACTTGCCTCACCTCACTAAATTGTTCCGTGTTTCTTTGCCGGGCGTTCTTCTCTCTTTGTAAATAACATTTCAAATGCACCGATTAAGTATTTTCTTGTATCTGCAGGTGCAATGATTGTATCTACATAACCACGTCTAGCTGCTGCCATTGGGCTAGACTGTAATTCTTTGTATTCTGCAGCTTTTTCATTGATTGTTGCAGCATCCACATCTGCGTACATAATTTTAGCTGCTAATCCTGCATCCATCATACCGATTTCAGAATTTGGCCATGCATATACCATACCTGCACCGATAGATTTGCTGTTCATTGTAATGTATGCACTTCCATAAGCTTTACCGATTACTACGTTAACTTTTGGAACTGTTGCATTCGCAAATGCATATGTTAACTTTGCAGTTTCTCTTGCTAATGACTTTTCAGCACACTGGCAAGCTTTGAAGCCTGTCACATTTGTAAATGTAACTACCGGAATGTTGAATGCATCACAGAATTCAACAAAATCAGAAGCCTTCTTACAACCAGCCACTGAAAGAGTACCATCAAATTCTTCTGCCACGTTTCCTTCTTCATCGTATACTTTTGAACGGTTTGCAACCACACCAACAGTCATACCATTTAAACGAATAAATCCTGTTACCATGTTTTTCGCATATGCTCTTTTTGTTTCGAAGAACATGTTGTCATCAGAAATCATAGCTGCAACTAATGCTGTATCATCTGCTGCATTTTCGATTCCTTCACAAGCACGATTCAAATCATCCAAACATTCATCATAAGAAGCATCGTCCTCGTTGTTTGCAGGCAAGATGCTTACCAATGCACGAATTTCTTCCATAATATCTGCTTCTGTACCAACAACATCAACCAATCCGGCTTTTTCACTTTGGAATGCTGCTGAAGATGTATCACATTTTGAAATCTCATTTCCTTCAATTGCATTTGGAGAGTTCAAGAATAATTTACCATTCTTTCCTTCCATAAATGTGAAATCTGTCATTGCAGATGCTACTGCAAGTCCACCACCACATTTTCCAAATACCGCTGTAATTTGTGGAATTACACCTGATGCCATTGCTTGTTTGCAGTAAACGCTACCGAACGCATTCAATGCATCTGTTGCTTCTTGAAGTCTTAATCCCGCACAGTCAACTAAACCGATAACAGGTGCTCCCATTTTCATTGCCATATCATAGATGTTTGCAATCTTTTTCGCATGCATTTCGCCAATGGAACCTTTTAAAACAGTTGCATCCTGGCTATAAACATACACTAAGTTGCCATCAATCACTCCATAGCCGGTAATAACACCGTCTGCTGGAGTTTCTTTTTGCTGCATGTTAAAATCTGTTGTTCTTGCTGTAATAGCGCCACCGATTTCAACAAAGCTTCCCTCATCAAGTAAAGCGGCAATTCTTGTACTTGCAAGGTTGTTAGATGTTGCATTGCTCATAAGTTAAGCCCTCCATTTATATTTAATAAAAAATTTTCAGCCATTATCTATTATAATGCAACTGTTAAATTAAGGCAAACATTTTTGTGTCGATTTTTTGTAAAATCCGCGTTAAATTTTGCAATATATTATTATTGTGGTATACTGTATGAGGAAATCAAACGAAAGGATGCTCTATTATGACAATTCAAGAACGTATTGCCGCCCTTCGGCAGTTAATGAAAGAAAAAGCTATAGATGCATATATTGTGCCATCATCCGATAATCATCAAAGTGAATATGTAGGTGATTATTTTAAAGCAAGGGAGTTTATTACTGGTTTTACCGGTTCTGCCGGCACAGCTGTCATCACGCAAACAGAGGCTGGCCTTTGGACAGATGGTCGCTATTTCATTCAGGCAGAAAAGGAACTTTCCGAAAGTGGCGTAACTTTATATAAAATGGGAAATCCTAACGTGCCAACACTAGAAGAATATCTAGATGACGTTTTACCGCAAAACGGTACACTCGGATTTGACGGCCGTGTTATTGCCATGTCAAAAGGAAAAGAATATGCTGAAAAATTTGCATATAAGAACATTCAAATCGAAGGTGGATTTGACTTAATCGACATGATATGGGAGGATCGTCCAACCTTGTCAAGTAATCCTGTTTTTCTATTGAATGAAACTTACACAGGCGAATCAACCGCAAGCAAATTGGAACGTGTCCGCGAAGAAATGAGAAAAGTAAAGGCAAGTACTCATCTATTGATTACATTAGATGATATTGCATGGTTATTAAACATGCGCGGAAGTGATATTGCTTACACACCGGTTGTACTCTGCTATGCAGTTGTTATGCTTGACTGTGTACATTTATTTATCAATGAGGCTAAATTATCTGATGAAATCAAATGTGAGTTTGCAAACAACAATATCATTTTACATCCTTACAATGATGTGTATGCATTTACCCAAAATCTTTCTTCTGATGAAGTAGTATTGCTTGACCCTGCGCGTTTAAATTATACGTTATACAGCAGCATCCCTGATTCCGTAAAACGTGTGGAGCAGCTTAACCCTTGCATTCTTATGAAAGCCGTAAAAAATGATGTAGAAATAGAAAATATCAAAAAGGCACATGTAAAAGATGCAGTCGCTCATACAAAGTTCATGTTTTGGCTGAAAAACACATTTGGAAAAGAAACCATTACTGAGCTCAGTGCATCAGATAAACTTTACAACCTTCGTAAAGAACAAGAGCATTTTCTCTGGCCAAGTTTTGACCCTATCAGTGCATTTGGCTCAAACGCTGCAATGTGCCACTATTCTTCCTCTGAAGAAACCAATGTGGAATTAAAAGAAGGTTCCCTGTATTTAAGTGATACAGGCGGAAATTATATGGAAGGTTCTACGGATATCACAAGAACATACGCAATTGGTGATATCAGTGATTCATTAAAACGTAATTATACAAATGTTCTCCGCGGTAACCTTGCTTTAGCAAAAGCTAAGTTTTTATTCGGTTGTACCGGTCAAAACCTAGATATCTTGGCAAGGCAGTATTTATGGAATGAGAATTTAGATTACAAACACGGAACCGGACACGGTGTTGGATACTTGCTTAGTATTCACGAAACTTCTGCTAATATCAGTTGGCAAAACGTCGAATCAACTTCAAGGAAACTTGAACATGGTATGGTGGTTACTAATGAGCCAGGGCTCTATGTAGAAGGTTCCCACGGAATTCGTCTGGAAAACGAACTTCTTGTAAGGAAAGGGCTTGAAAATGAATACGGACAATTCATGCACTTTGAAGTTCTCACCCTTGTTCCATTTGACTTGGATGCAATTGATACCTCTCTTCTTCGCGAAGATGAAAAGACACAACTAAACGCATATCACAAGCTAGTATTTGATACTGTTTCACCATATCTTAATGATGATGAACGTACATGGCTTAAAATATATACAAGGGCAATTTAATGTTGCCCTTGTTATAATTGAAAATACATTTCCGCAATTTTCTTAAATATCCAAGAAATACTTAGCGTTTCCACATCTTCATTCACCACAATCGGAAATTGTTGAATTTCTATTCCGTTTAGGCTATAAATAACCTTTCCAATTTTACGCCCTTTCTTTAAAGGGGCTTGCAAGGTTCCTTCGCACTCGATAGAAACCTCAATTTTTTCATCACTACGCAACAAAAAGCTAAAGTCTATATTGTTTCCATAATCAACTTCAGGTTCCGCATACGCTTTTTCGAACAATTTTTCATCTTGCCCAATGCCATCTCGCACCTCTATCTTCGGCAAATCAATCTTTTCATCTACTGAACGATATGTATAATTTTCCACCCCATACTCCATTAGTTTTCTCGTATCACTCCATTTGTAATTTTTATTGTTTGGCCATCCACACGCAAGAAGAGCCACCACAAAGGTTCTCCCGTCTCTTTCCAACGCTCCAACATAACAATACCCTGCTTTTCCTGTAAACCCTGTTTTTCCGGAGAATGCACCCTCCATCATAGTCAAAAAAGAATTGTGGTTTGAGCAACTAAAATTTCGTGTCCCTGCCACGTTAGAAAAGCTGTAATTTGGAGTACCTGTTATTGTTATAAACATATCTTTTTGTTCAGACTCCATAATACAATAACTCATAATCTTTGCAAGGTCTGTGGCTGTTGTTGAATGAATTCCTTTTTCATCAACCTCATCCAACCCATTCGGTGTGATAAAATATGTATTCCTGCAGCCAATCTTTTTTGCTTTTTGATTCATCATATCTGCAAATTTTTCTGTTGATCCTGCAATATGCTCTGCGATGGCAACTGCCGAGTCATTGTGGGATTCCAACATTAAGGAATACAACAAATCTCTTAATACAAACTGTTCTCCTACCCGCATGCCTAAATGCACTTTTGGTTGCGCAGCTGCTGTTTCAGATGCAGATACAACATCCTCCAAGTTTCCTTCCTCCAGAGCAAGAATGCAGGTTAGTATTTTTGTGGTACTCGCATTTGCCAATACTTCATCTCCGTTTTTTTGAAATAATATCCGTCCACTCTCTGCATCCATAAGAACGGCAGCCTGAGCATATAAGCCAGTAGGCTCCTCTACTTTCACAACATGGGCAGTTGAATTTGTATGCTCACTAATTCCCTCTGCTTGTACGTTAAATCCGCATATCAGTATAAAAGACACAAAAAATGCCAGAAAGCGTTTCATATGATTTCCTCATACTATTCGTTTCTGACATTATATGCTTTATGTAGTTTATACATGCTATTCTAAATCCAATTTCAACTGCATTTCATCTTCCACTTCTGCTTTGAAATCTTCCATTTTTTCCGGCGCAATCTTTGGAAGTTCATCCACAGACTGTACGCTAAAGCGTCGTAAAAATTCTTCAGTCGTTCCAAACAAAATCGGACGTCCCGGAGCATCCAATCTTCCCACCTCAGCGATTAAATCATACTCAATCAGTTTGTTTACCGCATGGTCAGATTTGACTCCTCTGATTTTTTCAATCTCCAATCTTGTTACCGGTTGTTTGTATGCAATGATAGACAGGGTTTCTAACACAACATCGGTTAAATGATATCGTCTTGGTTGTTTCGCAATTTGAATCAAATATTCGTACATTTCTTTCTTGGTACACATTTGGTAAGAATCTTCCAATTCCAAAATGCGGATGCCACGGTCTTCCTCCTCGTAACGCATCATCATGTTACGAATAATTTTCTTAGTTGTTGACGTATCCTGTTCTATTACCTTTGCAATTCTGCTAGCTTCCACAGAATCTCCCATTGTGAACAAAATTGCTTCTATTATACTTTCTATTTTCTTAATTTCCACTTTTGCACCTCATCTAAACCTTTGACGTAATCACAATATCATCAAATGTTTTCTCTTGTTCTACCCAGATTTTACCCATCTTCATCATTTCTAAAATCGCCAAAAATGTTACTACAAGCTGTGTCTTGGATTTTTGCTTTTGCATCAAATCACGAAAGCTGAATTTCTTATGTGATGTGATGTAGGTATTTAAATATTCCAACTTATCCTCAACGGTTACTTCTTCTTTTTCAATCTTGCCAAACGCACTGCCCACAGGATTTATTTTATCAACTTGGCGTTTCATCATATCTTTAAAAATATTATTTAACTGCGCCAAGGTTACACCATCAAATAATGCATCCAAGTCAACCGGTGGCTCATATGCCTTCACCTCATCCGGAATGGTCGGCTCTTTATACATTAAAAGAGCTCCGTCCATTTGTCTGTCTTTCAGTTCGTAGGACATATATTTGTACATCTTATACTGTAACAACTGTTCAACCAATTCTGCTCTTGGATCTTCTTCTTCACCATCTTCATTGACTTCAGCAGGAAGAAGCATTCTGCACTTAATATCCAAAAGGGTAGCTGCCATCAGCAAAAATTCACTCATAACATTTAAGTCTTTTTCCTGCATGGCACGGATATATTCCATATACTGATTGGTAATCTCAACAATCGGAATGTCGTAAATATCTACTTTGTTTTTCTCAATCAAATGAAGCAACAAGTCCAAAGGACCTTCAAATGCTTCTAACTTCACAGGGATTCCCATGTGTACCTCCATCTATCTTTCATCTCCGGTCACTGAACTTGTCACTGGCAGTTCCTTTCGGTTCTTTAGCAACCAATATGCAGAACTACAATTTCAGCTGGATTTAAAAATCGTATTTTTAACGTATGTGCCCCTAAGCCTTTGCTTACGACAACGTATTTTTCTTTTTCTTTCGTTAATTCACCGGAATACTTAGGAAACATATGCCATTGTGGTGTAATGATGCCACCTAGTTTTGGAATGCGAACTACTCCACCATGAAAATGTCCCGACAAAATCAAATCTGCACCCCATTCCAAATATGTCTTGGTGTAGGTTGGATTATGTGCAAGTAGAATGTTGTAGCAATTTGGTTCCGTCTCTCCAATCTTTTCTCTCACAACATCAACCGGCAAGGTTTGTTTACGAAACTTTTTATAAAACTCAACTGGAATTTCCAAACCATGTACTTTCACCTGACAGCCATCCCAATTGAAATCGAAATTCTCATTCTCAACGAATGTTACACCTCTTTTTATAAGTCTATCTTTATACTCTTGAAACGTGGTTCCAAAAGTTTCCGGATAAACCTTCATTCGTTGTTCATGATTGCCATTGGCATAATAAACCGGACAAATTTCAGTAAGTTTAGAAACAAAGTCTTCTGCAACTTTTGATGGAATGTCTGCTTTTCCAACCAACATATCTCCACCAACTAGAATCAGGTCCGGATTCTGTTCCTTCACTGCAGCAAGCAATTTCTCATTGTTTTTTCCATAACGATTGTTATGTAAATCACTTAGGAAAACAATCTTACGTTCATGATTTAACTTGTTTAATTTCTCGGATTTAATATCATAATGTGTGACCTTAAAGGTTACAATTTCTCGTATCCACTCTACAATGCATATTAGAACTATCACACCGATTAGAATAAGCCACTTTGTCATGAACACCTCCAATTTTCAAACATCTTTCACATTATACCATGTGAACATAAAAAAGGGAAGTGTAAAAACACTCCCCTTCATTTTGCACATATTAGTTAAACTTACGTTTTCTAGCAGCTTCAGATTTCTTTTTACGTCTTACGCTTGGTTTTTCGTAATGTTCTCTTTTACGAATTTCTTGTTGAATACCAGCTTTTGCACAGTTTCTTTTGAATCTGCGTAAAGCGCTATCTAACGTTTCGTTTTCTTTAACGATTACATTTGACATAGTCTCACACCTAACCTCCCCTCCAGCCCTATATTGTGCGTCATACGACTGTACGGGTATTTTTTTTTGCACTAAAAGTTATTATAGCATATTTTTCCCATTCGTCAACTACTTCTAAGGAAAAATTTTCATCAAATTTAAATTTGTCCTGCTAAAACCTCTTCTGCTTTTGCAATTGCATCCGGAATTCCTGCCGGATTCTTTCCACCAGCCTGTGCCATATTTGGACGACCACCGCCGCCACCGCCTACAAGACCAGCGATTCCTTTGATTAAGTTACCTGCATGTGCACCTTTTGCCATAGCTCCATCTGTGGCCATTGCAATTAGATTTACTTTATCGCCTGCATTGGATGCGATGACAATCACACCTTCACCTAATTTATCTTTGAGTTGGTCTCCCAAATCACGAAGACCGTTCATATCCACACCTTCTACAGCAGTTGCAAGAAGTTTTACACCTTTTACTTCTTTCACTTGGTCCATAACATCACCAAGAGCTTCTTTTGCCGCTTTGCTCTTCATGGATTCGATTTCACTTTGCAATGCTTTGATTTCAGCAAGCATATGTTCAATCTTATCCGTTAAGTTTGCAGGTGTTGCTTTGGCAGCTTTTGCAGCTTCCGCCAATGTCTTTTCAATATCTTTGTAGTATGCAAATACTGCATCGCCGGTAAGTGCTTCAATACGACGTACCCCTGCAGCCACGCCACCTTCAGAAACAATCTTGAAGGTAACAATGCTTCCTGTATTTGCTACGTGTGTACCACCACAAAGTTCTTTTGAGAAATCTCCCATAGATACCACGCGAACATCTTCTTCGTATTTTTCACCGAAGAGTGCCATTGCACCGGTTGCTTTTGCTTCTTCGATGTTCATGATCTGTGTTACTACCGGATGATTTGCAGCGATTTCACTGTTTACAATCTCTTCAACCTTAGCAATCTCTTCTGCTGTCATTGCTGAGAAATGTGCAAAGTCAAAACGGAGTCTGTCTGGTGTCACTAAAGAACCTTTCTGTTCTACATGTGAACCAAGTACCGTTTTCAATGCTTTTTGAAGTAAGTGTGTCGCACTGTGATTTCCACAGGTGTTTGCTCTTTCCTTCGCAGCAACTTCTAAAGTCACTACGTCACCCACCTTAAACATGCCCTTTGTCACTTTACCTACATGTCCAACTTTTCCACCTAATAACTTGATGGTATCTGTTACAACAAATTCCGCGTCAGCAAGTTTGATAATACCTGTATCACCTTGTTGTCCACCCATAGTCGCATAGAATGGTGTTTCATCTACGAAAATCGTTGCATTTTCACCTTCTGTAACCGCTTCCACAAGCTCTGTTTCTGTGGTAAGTACGCTAATCTTTGAATCATGTACTAACTTATCATAACCAACAAATACGCTGGTAACAGCCGCGTCAATTTCATCATATACAGTTGCGTCTGCACCCATGTAGTTTGTTACCTTACGTGCAGTACGAGCCTTCACTCGTTGTTCTTCCATTGCTGCTTTAAATCCGGCTTCATCAATAGAGAAACCTGCTTCCTCTAAGATTTCCTTTGTTAAATCCAATGGGAATCCATAAGTATCATACAACTTAAATGCATCTGCTCCTGAAAGTGCAGTTTTACCTTCTGCTTTTAATTCCTCTTGCATAGATGCCAAAATACTAAGACCTTGGTCAATTGTTTTATTAAATTTATCTTCTTCCTGTGTTAATACCTTAAAGATGAATTCTCTCTTTTCATCCAATTCCGGATAACCGTCTTTGGAACCTTCGATAACTGTCTCACTTAATTTTGCCAAGAACTTGCCATCAATTCCGAGAAGACGTCCGTGACGTGCTGCACGACGAATCAAACGACGAAGCACATAGCCACGTCCTTCGTTTGTAGGCATAATACCGTCAGAAATCATAAAGGTTGCTGAACGAATATGGTCTGTAATTAAACGAATAGAAACGTCTTTATTTTCATCTGTCTTATAAACCACATTTGCAAAATCGCAAACCTTGTCACGAAGCGCACGAATGGTATCAACATCGAAAATAGAGTCTACATCTTGAACAACCGATGCAAGTCTTTCAAGTCCCATACCTGTATCAATGTTCTTCTGCTCTAATTCTGTATAGTTTCCTTTTCCATCGTTATCAAACTGTGTAAATACGTTGTTCCATACTTCCATGTAACGGTCACAGTCACATCCTACAGTACAGTCTGGTTTTCCACAGCCATATTTCTCCCCACGGTCATAATAAATCTCAGAACATGGACCACATGGGCCAGAACCGTGCTCCCAGAAGTTATCTGCTTTGCCGAATTTGAAAATTCTTTCCGGTGCAATTCCCATTTCTTTATTCCAGATATCGAAAGCTTCCTGATCATCCACATATACAGATGGATATAATCTATCTGGGTCTAATCCTACTACCTCTGTTAAGAATTCCCAAGACCAGGCAATTGCTTCTCTTTTGAAATAATCTCCAAAGGAGAAGTTACCAAGCATTTCAAAAAATGTACCATGACGGGCTGTTTTACCAACATTTTCAATATCACCTGTACGGATACATTTCTGGCAGGTTGTTACTCTCTTTCTAGGCGGAATCTCTGCACCTGTAAAGTATGGTTTTAACGGAGCCATACCAGAGTTAATCAATAATAAGCTGTTGTCATTATGTGGAACTAACGAAAAACTTTTCATTGCAAGATGCTCTTTGCTTTCAAAGAAATCTAAAAACATTTTTCGTAATTCATTTACTCCATATTGTTTCATTTTATTCCTCATCCTTCTCTTCTTTTTTCTTGCGTAAGTATTTTCCAAGCAGAATACCTCCAAAGGCAACTGCCGCAATCACAATCATTTTAAATAATGTTTGAAATAATGCTACTAAAAATGTCATAAATACCTCCAATCGATTCTCTATTATAACACAATTATTATTTCAATTCAATTTCTTCTAATTCTTTTGGTGGCAATGGTTTGGTAGAATTTTTCACAAAATCCGCCAATGCTTTCTGCGCCTTTGCAATTGGAATATTCGTTCCTGCACCTGCAACACATCCACCCGGACATCCCATACCTTCGATGAGACAACCATTTTTCTTACCTGCCTTTGCAAGTGTCAATATTTTCTTACACTCCGCAAGACCTTCGGCATGCTCAATCTTCACTTCCGTTCCTGGGTAGTATTCGTTGATGCATCTTTCAATTGCGCTTGCAACACCACCCGCAACTGCATAGCCTCGTCCGGCACCTGTTGCATTATGGAAAGAAGACTCTGCCTCAAATTTTGACAAATCAATATCTTTTGCATCAAACATACCTTGTAACTCTTCAAATGTAATTACAAAATCAACATCGCTTCGCACACTACGACGTGAAGCCTCTAACTTCTTAGATGCACAAGGTCCGATAAACACAACCTTTGCATTTGGATGCTCCTGTTTAATGGTTCTTGCAGTAGCAACCATTGGTGTCAGCTCCTGCGAAACCTTATCTGCCAAATCAGGGAAATATTTCTTCGCTAGTACGGACCATGCAGGACAACATGACGTCAACAAGAACGGTAATTCTCCTGTCACAACCTTTTCTACATAATGGTGTGCCTCTGCAATGGCACCGATATCAGCTCCAAGCGCAGTTTCATATACTTCCGAAAATCCAAGTTCCTGTAATGCTGCCTTAATATTTCTTGGCGTAATATTCGGTCCGAATTGCCCTACAAATGCAGGTGCAATTTCAGCAATAATTTCGTGTCCTTCTTTTAGGGCTCGACACAATTGGAATACCTGCGATTTATCGGAAATTGCTCCAAACGGGCAGCTTACCATACATTGACCACAGGATACACATTTATCATTATCAATATATGCACGTCCTAATTTGTCGGATTTAATCGCTCCGACTCCGCAAGCCTTCTGACAAGGCCTTACCTTTTTGGAAATTGCATCGTATGGACAGATTGCTTTACATTTTCCGCATTTGATACATTTGCTCTGGTCAATATATGACTTATTCTTCACCATTGTGATTGCCCCAACCGGACAAACTTGTCTACAAGGATGTGCTACACATCCTTTACACATATCACTTACTTCATATCCCTTTTCCTCACATGCATTACATGCGGATGGAATTACCTGCATCAGTGGCGGTTCATAATATTTTTCAGAAATGTTGCTTTCCTCAATCCCTGCCGTCAAATGCACCATTCTATCTTCTGGTCGAAGTGACATCCCCATCGCCAAACGTACACGTTCTCTTACAATTTCGCGTGATTGGTATATGCTTTCACGATATAATTCTGTATCTTCATTTACGATTTTATACGGTACCGCTTCAATATCATCATTCATACTTTGCGAAGTAGAATTGAATGCGATTCTGGCAATCTCTTCAAAGACTTGTCTGCGTACCTTAGAAATCGGTGTCTCTATTCCTCTCATTCGCCTTCTCCTTAGTTCGTCTCAAATAAACTTTGTGCGTAATAAACGCTCTGCATTGCATCCTTCCCATAGAAATCCGCATCAATCATATCCGCATATTCCTGGTTTAGGACAGCACCGCCAACCATTACTTTACACGTTGGAAGACGTTTTCGCAATAGTTTTATTGTTTTTTCCATACTAATAACTGTCGTTGTCATCAGCGCACTAAGTCCAACCAGCCTTACATTCTCTTTTTCTGCAATTTCCACAATAGTTTCCGGTGGTACGTCCTTGCCCAAATCAATCACTTGGAAGTTGTAATTCTCCAGCAATACTTTCACAATGTTTTTTCCAATATCGTGAATATCTCCCTTTACTGTGGCCAGAATAATTTTTTCCTTTTTCAGACCAGTTTCTCCTTCAGCAGACATCTGCTCTTTTAAAACTTCAAAAGCTTGTTTTGCCGCTTCTGCACTCATCAAAAGCTGTGGCAAAAACACCGTTCCGCTTTCAAATCCCTTGCCCACTAAGTCCAAGGCTGGTATCAGATGCTGTTGAATAATATCTAACGGCATTTGTTCTTTTGTCAACTCTTTTGCAAGTACTGTTGCTTCTTCTTTAAGCCCCTTTTCAATTGCCATCTTTAATGTTACTTCGCTATTGCTTGTAGCATCTGCCTTTATTTCCTGCTTTTGACCACAGTTTTCAATATAGGCTTGACAGTTTTCATCATATTCCATTAAAGCACAATATGAATAGTATGCCTGCATCATTGCCTCCGAAGATGGATTGATAATTCCTGCTGACAGACCATTGTGCATTGCCATAGTATAGAAATTAGAATTGACAATTGCGCGATTCGGCAGACCAAATGATATATTTGACACACCAAGCACCGTTTGTACACCATAAATTTCACGCACCTTTTCCAGCGCTTCTAAGGTTACTTTTGCACCATTTGGTTCAGAACTAATGGTCATTGTAAGCACATCAATTACAATATCTTTTTTATCTATTCCGTATTTCTTTGCCTCTTCTATTATTTTACCCGCAATGGCAACACGACCTTCTGCTGTTTCCGGTATACCGTTTTCATCCAGTGTTAATCCAACAACCACACCACCGTATTTTTGAATCAGTGGAAAAACAGCATCCATGGATTCTTGCTTACCACTCACAGAATTGACCATCGGCTTTCCGTTGTAAATGCGCATTGCTTCTTCTAATGCTTTTTCATTAACGGTATCAATCTGAAGTGGCAAATTCACGATACTTTGAATCTCCGACACCACTTCCTTCATCATAGATACCTCATCAATATCCGGAAGTCCTACATTTACATCTAAAATATGTGCGCCTCTATCTTGTTGAGTAATTGCTTCTCTTAAAACATAATCCAAATCATGCTCTTTTAAGGCTTGCTTAAATTTACTCTTTCCCGTTGGATTGATTCGCTCCCCAATAATAATTGGTGCCTGTCCAATCTCAACCGTTTTTCCATAAGAAGAGACAAGCGTTCTTCCTTGATAGTTTGGCGATACGATGTCCATGCCTTTACAAGCATCCACCATTGCACGAATATGCTGTGGGGTTGTTCCACAACAGCCACCGATTACACAAGCTCCATTTTTTACAATTTCACATAATGCCTTTGCAAATTGTTCAGGAACCACATCATAATAAGTATTTCCATCTTTCTGCTTTGGCAAACCAGCGTTAGGTTTCACAATAATCGGCAAAGATGTATATTTTTTAATCTCTTTTAGAATCGGCAACATTTGCTCCGG
>JAZRQP010000014.1:0-2170 GCA_045649885.1 Faecalimonas sp. | reverse complement strand
GAGGATTTACAACCGGAATTTATTGAAAATGCACTCGGCTGTACCTTCCCAATGTCAGCCGGAAGCCAAAAGAGTACCTTCCATTCCGTTGTTATGAATACGCTTGGCGAAGAATGTGAATACGATGTGCTTCGCAACATTCATGAAAATCTAAATGTAATGATTGATGAAGCGAAAGACTCTCCTGAACCTCCTGTTTTGACAAAACCGGAGATGAAACGGCTCCTTGCTAACAGTGGAATCACAGAAGAAAGAATTGAATGTTTTGATACTAACTTCGACCATATCGCCGGTGAAAAGGCAGAATTTCTTGTAACAAATATCGCTGAAACACGCAAATTCAGTATCGAAACTCCGGACGTTGTAATTAAGGTAAATCCTGAACGCACAGATTTGGTTGAAACTAAGATAATTAATGGAAAACAATGTCTTGTTATAGAAATTAACGACCAAGTAGAAGTGAATGGAGTGCCTGTCCGCACGATTCCAATGGCAGATGAATAAAGAGCTCACTAGTTGAGCTCTTTCGTTTTATATGGCGCTAATTCTAATGGAATAAAGTATCCCTTTTCGTATCTGCAGACCGGACAAACACCTGGAACTTTCTTTCCTGTATGAATATTTCCGCAATTTAAGCACATCCATTTTTCACTTTCCTTTGTTTCAAAATAAGTGCCATTTTTGAGCATCTCTGCTAACTGCCCGAAGCGGTCCCCGTGTATTTTTTCAATCTCTGCTATTTGATAAAATGCCGAGGCGACCTCCATGTACCCCTCTTCTTTCGCCGTATTCCCAAAGGCTATATAAACGTCATCTGCCTCTTCATATTCATTGTGCTGAGCAGCCTCTAATAACCCTTCCACTGTGTCCTGCTTATCAACCGGAAAACTACCGCAAATGTCTATTGTTTCCCCTGACAAGCTTTTCAGTAAATCGTAAAATCTTTCCGCATGCGCACGCTCTTGATTTGCAGTAAACAAGAACACCTCTTGGATGGCATACAACCCTTGCTCTCTTGCTTCCTCAGCTGCGAAGGTATAACGGTTTCTGGCCTGACTTTCCCCAGCAAACGCCTTCATCAAATTCACTTTTGTCTGACTATCTTTAAATTGAATACCCATAATAAATTCTCCTTGTCTTTTTATCATAGTATCTCCAATTTTTTCTATTTATACTAGTTAAATCCAAAAATTCTGTTTGCAACAGTATATGCCAGAGACGAGACCTTTCTTCCCGGTTTTCCCGGCAAATTCATAGTCTGCCCAAGGATTCCATAACGAATTTTTACATATACCTTTGAGTCTTTCTCTTTTAAATACTTCCAAAGCTCCGTTTTCTTCTCCAAATTCTCCGGATTCTTAGAACGAATCGCAATAATAGAAGAAACCGTCATCATAATCGCCAGATAATTAATCATATACGTCCTTAACTTTTTATTCGAAATCTTATGCATCTGATACATGTCAATCATTGTTTTATTCACAAATAATTGCTGATCAATACGCTTAATCATATTTTGCTCATTTACCGACTGACCATCTCTGCCAATAAAATAACGATAGAAGTTTACATTAAGATAATATATGGTCTTTACGTGTGGCAATGGGTAATAAACATAAATATTATCTACATAAAAAGTGTGTTTTGGAAGTTCAAGCCCACACATTTTTAATAATTCTGTCCGATACATAACAGAATGCATCAAAATGTACTGTCCAATGCGAAAATGCCCCATTTCTCTCCATGTAATCACTCGTTCTTCCGGCATTACATTTTGATAATGGATTACTTTTTTTCGTTTTGCTCCAACCTTCTCGTACACATAATTCGAAACAAGCATATCTACCATCTGTTTCTTATCTACCAGTTCATGCAGAGTATCCAAAATCTTCATATAGGCAGTTTCATCCACCCAGTCATCACTATCAACAACTTTAAAATACAATCCTGTTGCATGCTGAAGTCCTGCATTCACGGCATCACCATGTCCACCATTTTCTTTATCGATTGCCTTTACAATTGTTGGATATTCTCTTTCATATCGCTTCGCAATCTCAAGTGTACTGTCCTTGGAACCATCATTTACAATGATAATTTCCACATCTTCTCCACCTTTTAAAATCGACTGAATTGCTTTCTCCATATATTCTTCCGAGTTATAGCATGGTAT
>JAZRQP010000013.1:0-7014 GCA_045649885.1 Faecalimonas sp. | reverse complement strand
GTATATAACGGTTTGTCTAGATTGTTTGGAATGGCATTCAATATTCCTTACGCAGTATGTGTAGTTGCAATGGCTGTACTGACAGGAGTTTATGTTGTGCTTGGTGGATATATGGCAACAGCCATTAATGACTTCATACAGGGAATCATTATGTTGGTTGGTATTGTGGCAGTCATTGCATCCGTGTTGAGCGGACATGGCGGATTTTCAGAATCAGTGAGAAAGCTTGCAGAAATCGAAAGTGATGTGCCGGGAGTGTACGCATCATTTTTTGGACCAGACCTTCCGGGACTTCTTGGAGTTGTCATTTTAACTTCATTGGGTACATGGGGACTTCCGCAAATGGTACATAAATTCTACGCGATTAAAGATGAAAAATCCATTAAAGCCGGAACAATTATTTCTACCTTATTTGCAATTATTGTTTCCGGTGGATGCTATTTCTTAGGAGGATTTAGCCGTTTGGTGGATGAATCCCTGTTTATGGTAGATGGAAATCCGGTTTATGATGCGATTATTCCAGGAATGCTCTCAAAACTTCCTGATATTTTAATAGGTATTGTTGTGGTATTAGTATTGTCAGCATCTATGTCAACTCTGTCATCTTTGGTTTTGACGTCGAGTTCAACCTTAACCTTAGATTTGATTAAGGGAAATGTTGTGAAAAATATGGATGAAAAGAAACAATTACTCTGTATGCGAATCATGTTAGTATTCTTTGTGGTAATTAGTGTTGTGATTGCACTTGACCAACCAGCCTTTATTGCGCAGCTTATGGGTATCTCATGGGGTGCGTTAGCAGGAGCATTTTTGGCACCGTTCTTATATGGACTGTACTGGAAAGGTGTTACAAAAGCAGCTGTTTGGGCGAGCTTTGTATGTGGTGTAGGCATTACTGTTGCCAACATGTTCTTTAAATTCATCGAATCACCGATTAATGCGGGAGCAATTGCTATGGCGATAGGTTTAATTATAGTGCCGATTGTTAGCCTGATTACACCGAAGATGAAGAATGAAGATGTGGACAGTATTTTTGCTTGCTTAGAAGAGACAGTTACCGTGCGAAGAAAACGCTCAATTGAAGAATAGTAAAAAAGGTTATTGGAGGATGCCACATGAATAATTTTAATTTTTACTCACCAACATACTTTTCATTTGGAAAGGATACAGAAAACGAGACTGGTGCATATGTAAAACGTTTTGGAGGTCATAAAGTTCTCATACATTATGGAGGAGGGAGCGTTGTCCGATCAGGTGTCCTTGACAGGGTAAAGGCATCATTGGAAAAAGAAGGAATTTCATATGTTTTATTAGGCGGAGCACAACCAAATCCAAGAAGTGGGCTCGTTTATAAGGGAATAGAACTATGCAAAAAAGAAAATGCGGACTTCGTGTTAGCTGTCGGCGGAGGAAGTGTAATTGACTCTGCAAAAGCTATTGCGGCAGGTGTGCTATATGATGGAGATTTTTGGGATTTCTATTGTGGGAAAAGCATAGAAAATGCTTTGCCAATAGGAACAATTCTTACCATTGCAGCGGCGGGCAGTGAAGGAAGTCCAGACTCTGTGATTACATATGAAGAAGGAATGCTTAAACGTGGTGCATCGGGGGATGCGATTCGTCCGAAGTTTAGTATTTTAAATCCGGCTCTTACACAGACGCTATCGTCATACCAGACAGCATGTGGTATTACAGATATTATTGCACATTTGTACGAACGTTATCTTACTAATACAAAAGATGTAGAGGTCACAGACCGTTTGTTAGAGGCATTACTTTTGACAATGATTCACGAGGGTCCACGTGTCATTGCGAATCCTGATGATTACGAAGCACGTGCCAATATTATGTGGGCCGGTATGATTGGACATAACAATGCATGTGGTGTGGGAAGAAGCCAGGATTGGAATAGTCATAATATTGAACATGAGTTATCAGCAATGTATGATTGTGCACATGGTGCTGGTCTTGCAGTAACTATGCCGGCGGTATTTACTTATGTAATGAGACATAATGTGATGCGTTTTGCGCAGGTGGCAGTTCGGGTATGGGGATGTCAAATGGATTTTGAGCACCCAGAGGTAACCGCAGAAGCAGGGATAAAAGCATTGCGTAATTTCTTGAACTCAATTGGAATGCCAAAGAATTTTGAGGAGTTGGGAGCAAAAGAAGAAGACATTCCAAAACTTGTAGATGTTCTTTGCAATGGTAATGGCAGAACCGGAACAATTAGTGGGTTCGTAGAGTTGAATGAAGAAGATTGTATCAATATCTATCGATTGATGGTGTAAATGTATTATAGAATGTATTGGTGAAAAATAGACAAAAAAAATCAAAAAAATAACTTGTTTTTGTTCATTTTAATGATATAATATAAGTATAAATTACGGAAACGTAAAAAAAAGTAATAGGAGGACATATTATGCAAAAGAAACTTATTGCGTTATTGTTATGTTTAGCAATGACAGCAGCATTATTCGTAGGATGTGGAAAAACAGGAGATGAAGAAGTTAAGGCTACTGTATTCTGGTATGAAGAAAGTGACGTTTATTTAAGCTCTGTTCGTACCGCATTAAACAAAGAATTAGATGCAGCCGGAATCAAATATGACAATCAATTTGCAGGAAATGATCAGGCAAAACAAATTGACCAGATCAAAACAGCTATTGCTGGTGGAACAAATCTTTTAATCGTTAACATCGTTACATCAGGTGCTCCTGACACAGCACAGGACATTATCGATGCAGCAGGCGATATTCCAGTTATCTTCTTTAACCGTGCAATCGGAACAGATGGTAGCGACGTTACAGTACTTGAAGACAACGAGACAGCATGCTTTATCGGAACAGATGCACCGGAAGCAGGACATATGCAAGGTAAAATGGTTGGTGAATACTTAGTTGCTAATTTTGATACAGTTGATAAAAATGGCGATGGTGTTATTTCTTACGCTATGATGAAAGGTCAAGAAGGTAATGTAGAAGCTGAATTCCGTACACAGTATGGTGTTGAAGATGCAAATGCAATCTTGAAAGCAGCTGGTAAAGCAGAGCTTAAATTCTTTGATGCAAACAACAAAGATTGCTATCAGGTAGACCAAAATGGTGAATGGTCAGCTAAAGCTGCAAAAGAATATATGGAAACAAACTTCGTTACATACAATGAAGCAAACAACAACATGATCGAACTTGTTATCTGCAACAACGACGGCATGGCTGAAGGTGTAGTTGCAGCACTTCAAGACAAAGGTTACAACAAAGCTGGCGCACATGTAGTTCCTGTATTCGGTGTTGATGCTACAGAAAATGCAGTTGCATTAATCGGTGAAGGTTCTATGATTGGTACTGTTAAACAGGATGCTGAAGGTATGGCAGCAGCTATTGCTAACACAGCAAAAGCTATTTCAGGCGGAACAACTCCGGTAGAAGCTTTAGCAGGATTAAAAGATGAGCGTTTCAGCGTTGCAAAAGATTGCGAATCTAAACTTTTCGTAGCTTACGCTCCATATACAAAATAGTATATAAGACAAACTTTATATTGGGCAGCTGTCGTATCGGCGGCAGCTGCCTTTTATGTTATTGAGAAAATAAAACTAAGAAGGAGGAACACGATATGGCACATGATGTTCTTCTAAAGATGGAGGGAATCTATAAGACATTCCCTGGCGTAAAAGCGCTTGACAATGTTCATTTGGAAGTAAAAGCAGGTACTGTGCATGCGTTAATGGGCGAAAATGGTGCCGGAAAATCTACACTTATGAAATGCCTTTTCGGTATTTATAATAAAGATGCTGGACATATCTACTTGGATGGAAAAGAAATCGATTTTAAGAGTAGTAAAGAAGCCCTTGATAATGGTGTAGCAATGGTGCACCAAGAATTAAATCAGGCTCTGAAACGTAATGTTATGGATAACATTTGGTTGGGCAGATATCCGAAGATTGCGGGACTCATGGTAAACGAACATAAGATGCGTGAAGATACAGAGGCGATTTTCAAGGAATTAGGAATCAATGTAGATGTACATCGTATTATGGGCGACATGCCGGTTTCTCAGAGACAAATGGTAGAGATTGCAAAAGCCGTTTCCTATCATTCCAAGGTTATTGTATTCGATGAACCAACCTCTTCTTTGACAGAAGAAGAAGTAGAACATCTTTTTGAAATTATCAATATGCTTCGTGACAGGGGCGTTGGTATTATTTATATCTCTCACAAGATGGCAGAGATTAAACGAATTTCGGATGAAATTACAATCATGCGAGATGGTCAGTGGGTAGCAACAGAGCCTGCTGAAAATTTGGAAATGAATGATATTATTCGTCTGATGGTAGGACGTGAACTTACGAACCAGTTTCCGCCAAAAGATAACAAAGTCGGTGAGATTACATTAAAAGTAGAAAATCTTACCGGTCAGTATAACCATTTAAAAGATGTATCCTTTGAAGCTCACAAAGGTGAAATCTTGGGTATTGCAGGTTTGGACAGTTCCGGTCGTACAGAAACATTAGAGAGTATTTTTGGTATTCGCACACGCAAGAGTGGTACGATTACTTTAGATGGTAAACCGTGTCTGAATCGTAATGCAGGGGAATCTATCAAGAATGGATTTGCATTACTGACTGAAGAGCGTAGAGCAACTGGTATTTTTGGTGTACTTAGTATCAAAGAAAATACTGTTATCTCAAGTTTAAAGAGACACAAACGATTTGGAATTTACTTAAGTGAAAAGTCGCAGCGTGAAGATACACAGTATTATATCGATGCAATGCGAACAAAGACACCGTCTCAAGAGACTAAGATTAGAAGCCTCTCAGGTGGTAACCAGCAAAAGGTTATTATTGGACGTTGGCTGTTGACAGATCCGGAAGTTTTACTTTTGGATGAGCCGACCAGAGGTATCGACGTAGGTGCAAAATACGAAATCTATCAGTTGATTTTGGATTTGGCAAACAAAGGAAAAACTGTTCTTATGGTTTCGTCTGAAATGCCAGAGTTATTAGGTGTTTGTGACCGAATCATCGTTATGTCCGGTGGTAGAGTAGCCGGAGAAGTAGATGCTAGGAATACTTCCCAGGAAGAAATTATGACCCTGGCAGCGAAATATGTATAAGGAGGAATAGATTCATGACAAATCCTTTAAAGAAAATAAAACAAGTCAGCGTTGATTATAAACAGTTAGATGCAAGAGATAAAAGACGTTTTTGGACAGATGGAATTCTGAACAATGCTTTGTATATCCTTATGGGTATCTTTGTAATCTATACAGCAAGCGTTAGACCAAACTTTTTAACACTTGGTTCTTTTGCGAACCTGATTACACAAGTAGCAGCATACTTACCAATGGCACTTGGTATTGCTGGATGTATCGTTTTAACAGGTACTGACCTTTCTGCAGGTCGTATTTCCGGTTTAACAGCAGCGATTGCGGCAGTAATGCTTCAGAAAACAGATTTTGCCAATAAAATGTTCCAAAATCTTCCAAAAGTGACACTCGGTTGGATTTTGTTAGTAATGTTAGGCGTTGTAGCAGTAGGTGCACTTATCGGTTTGGTAAATGGTTACTTCGTTGCGAAGTTTAGCTTACATCCATTTATTGTAACCTTATCTACACAACTCATTACATATGGTATTATTCTTTGGTTCTTTGGTTTGAATGGAAACAATGGTCAGCCATTCTCAGGTTTGAGTAAGGAATACAAAGAGTTTATCGGCGGCAAATTGTTCCGTTTAGGAAACGTAGCAGTTCCAAGATATGTGTTATATGCAGTGATTCTTGTTGCATTAATGTGGTTTATCTGGAACAAGACTTCATTCGGAAAAAATATGTTTGCAGTTGGTTCTAATGCTGAAGCAGCAAAAGTATCCGGTGTAAATGTATTCTGGACAACTGTATTAGTACATACACTTGCAGGCGCTATGTATGGATATGCAGGTTTCGTAGAAGGTGTACGTAGCGGTTCCGTAGCTGCAACTACCGGCTTGAATGCAGAATGTGATGCTATTGCAGCCTGCGTTATCGGTGGTGTATCCTTCGTAGGTGGTACCGGTTCTATTTCAGGTATTATCCTCGGTGTATTTATCTTGCGTATCATTTTCGTTGCACTTACTATGTTAGGTGTAGATTCATCTTCACTTTATATTATCAAAGGTGCAATTATCCTCTGCGCATGTGCATTGGATATGCGTAAGTACTTAGTGAAGAAATAAGTATGAGTCTTATGGAAAACAACACAGAAGAATTACAAAAACCGGATAAACAGCCGAGAGAATTTCGCGGATTATACAAACATGTGAAAATATCTGTAAAGACATTGGATATTATCATTGTTACATGTATTGCCGTAATCGTGCTGTTAGTGGCACTTGAGTTGAGAAACCCGGGTTTTACCATTACCTTTGATTCCAAAGGAGGAAGCGATGTCGCTTCTCAAAATCAGATGTATGGTGAACTACTGGATGTGCCTGAAGAGCCAACCAGAGAGGGATATAAGTTTACCGGTTGGTATTTGGATTCTGCATGTGAAGAGTTGTGGGAAGAAGACGAAGATAAAATAGAGTGCGACATTACCTTATATGCAGGATGGGAAAAATAATCCACATAATCTATGATAATAACGAGGGCAGAAAGCTTGATATATAAGCTTTCTGCCCTTGTTTTGGTAATTAGCCAAAATTTGGTAATTTGTTTAAGTTTTCGTGGAAAGGAAATACTATGAAAAAACAGAAATGAGGCGTTTTTATGTGTACAGCAATCTCTTATAAAACAAATGATCATTATTTTGGGAGAAATTTGGATTTGGAATATTCATACGAAGAGTCCGTAGTCATTACTCCACGATATTACCCGTTCAAGTTTCGCAAGGAGCGAGAATTTCCCAAACATTATGCAATCATAGGGATTGCCTATGTGGAACAGGATTATCCGTTATATTATGATGCAACCAATGAGAAGGGGCTGAGCATGGCTTCGCTTAGTTTTCCGGGAAATGCAGTTTATAAATGCGAGCAGGAT
>JAZRQP010000012.1:0-21352 GCA_045649885.1 Faecalimonas sp. | reverse complement strand
ACCTAGCGGATCTGTCTCGGAAAGCAAATCTCCTGCTTTGGAATACTCATATACGGTTGTACCTGAAACTGCATTCACTGCTCTTGTTACTTTTGATAAGGCGTTGTACTGATAGCGGGTAATGTTACCTTCTGCATCTGTAACAGACAAGACATTTCCCATTGCATCATAAGTCTTAATTACGACTGCACCCTTCTGGTTGGTTTCTTTTATAAGGTTCCCTACTTTGTCATATTCGTATTGGACGGTGCCACCATCCGGATACTGTTTGGATACCACCCTGCCTGCTTTGTCATACTGAGTGATTGTGACATTGCCAGCCTGGTCAGTAACCTTAACCGGTCTGTCCTCTCCATCATACTCATAACGAATACTGTTGCCATCCGGAAGAGTAACCAGAGTATTCTTCATATTTCCATTGTAAGCGTATCCTGTTTGATTGCCATTTGCATCGGTAACGGATGTCTTTTGATGGTTGCCGTCATAGGTATTTACCACCGTCTTTCCGTTTGCATCTGTTGTCTTCAGAAGATTTCCACATGCATCATACTCATAGGATGTTACCTGATTCTTTGCATCGGTTTTAGAGGTCATCTGACCGATTGTATTGTAGCCATAGGTTGTTGTATTACCCAATGCATCTGTTTGGGATACAAGTAACCCGTTCTGATAAGAATACAGCATGGCGTTTTTACTACCGACCTTTTTGCTTGCCGGCATTGAAGCTGCATCATAGGTATATACTGTGACATTACCACGCACATCTGTATGTTGTGTCAACTGATTTTTTGTGTTATAAACGAACGTTTCTTCCGGTACAATACCATTCACTTCCGGATATTGAATCTTTGTCACATTTCCTGCTGCGTCATAAGTAAAGAATGTCTTGTTTCCATTCTTGTCTGTAATGACAGTCGGTTTATTAAAACTGTTATATGACTTCGTGATGGAATGTCCGTTTGCATCTGTTTCTTTCAACACGTTGTATCTGTTGTCATACGCATAAGTCTTTGTATTGCCATTTTCATCGGTATAGCTTGTCAGAAGTCCGTTACTATTAAAGATGCGGGTGCTTGTATTTCCGTTACGGTCAGTAGTGATTCTCTTGCCGTTATCTTCGTAAGCAAAAGTTGAAGTAATGGAACCTGCAATACCATCTTTTTGCGTGATGACTCTACCATTATCATCATACGTATTCTGGAAATAACAGATATTCATTGAGTCTGTACCGGATGTGACCTGCCCATCCTCATTATAGGTATATGTGAGGGTATTACCGTTTACATCACAGATACTTACAAGCAGATTTTCGCAATATGTAAATATAGCTTCTCTGCAAGCATCATCATAGACTCTTGTAATTCTACCGTTTGTATCTTTTTCAAGATACATTTTTTTACCGGATACTGCATCAGTAATCGTAATCACTGTATCATAATAAGTAAGTAATGTTTCAAAACCTTGATGGTCTACAATTTTTGCCAAACGTCCCGTAATATCATAATGCTCTGTATGATCCGAATTACAGTTGATGATATATGGATACTGCTGTGAGTAATCTGCATGTAGTACATAGCCATTTTTATTGGCTGTTGTACATGTGAAAACAGTACAATCTGAATTTGATTGATATTTCGAGTAAACAGACGGACTGTTATATACTCGTGCTTCACATCCATCAATCTCCAAACGTTTTTCATAATTATGATACCATCCGGAGCCAAGCACACCACCGGAAAGTTTGGTAGAATCATAATGAGCCGTTAGTTTCAAACCTTGACCGCCATACAGTGACATGATGGTGTTTTTCAAAATATGAGCACCACTATATACGTCTATTGGATCGGCAAAAGTGCTTCCTGGCACCTCACTTTTCGGTTTTTCTTCTTCTGGACATATAATAATTTGTTTCACAGTAACTGTACAACAATCTTTAACATAACTGCCATCCTGGGCATTTGCATATATTGTAGCTTTACCTGCTGATTTTCCTGTCACACGCCCTGTAGTTGCATTTACAGTTGCTACACGTGTATCACTGCTACTCCAACGTATTGTCTTATTGGTTGCATTTGATGGATATACCGTTGCACATAAATCTACTGTGTGACCACTATAAATCGTTACACTTGAATGATTAATTTCGATGGAGTTAACCAAAATCGAAGCATTGACTGTAATATCACAACTTCCTCTTGCTCCACTACCATCATTAGCTGTTGCATAAATTGTTGCGCAACCCGCTCGCTTGGCAGTAACAAGTCCACTTGTTGGATTGACGGTCACTACATTGGTGTTACTGCTTGTCCACGTTACAGTCTGATTACTAGCATTTGTTGGACATACTGTATAGCTCAAATATGTCGAATTACCCGCAGTCATTGTTTTACCTGACGGTTTTACAGCAATCGAGTTCACACACACGGTATCGTTTACTGTTAAATTGCAACTTGCGGATTTTCCACTTCCATCCTTGGCAGTAGCTGTAATACGAGCTGTTCCTCTTCCTTTCGCATATATTGTGCCTCCACTTACAGTTGCTACACTTGTATTACTGCTATTCCATGTTAGAGACTTATTGGATGCATTCGTTGGACAAACCGTTGCAGACAAAGTATAGCAATCGCCTTTATCTAAACTTAAACTTGCCCTATTAAGACTCACCGACGATACACAAACCGTTGATTCTACCGTTATCCTGCAGCTACCTTTTACTCCACTGCCATCCGTCGCTGTTGCATATATGTATGCAACACCCACTTTCTGACCAGTAACAATTCCGCTTACCGGATTGACAGTCGCTACACTCGAATTGCTACTGCTCCATGTCACACATGGGTTTGTTGCATTTGTCGGACAAACCTCTTCGTATAATGCAACTGATTTTCCAACCGTTATTGTTTTGCTTGACGGACTTACTGTAATTGAACTTACAAGTATATCACCTGTTACTGTTACGTAACAGCTTGCAGATTCACCGCTACCATCCAGAGCAGTGGCAATAATTCGAGCTGTGCCAATCGATTTTGCATATACTGTACCACCACTTACGGTCGCTACACTTGTATTACTGCTACTCCAGGTTATCGACTTGTTTGATGCATTTGTTGGGCAAACAGTTGCTGATAAGGTAGAACAGTCACCTTTTTCTAAGCTTAAGCTTGTCCGATCAAGACTTACCGATGATACACATATTACAGATTGAACGGTTACTCTGCAACTACCCTTTACTCCACTTCCATCAGTTGCTTTGGCATAGATGATTGCAGAGCCATCTTGCCGTGCAGTAACCAGGCCACTTGTTGGATTGACAGTTGCTACACTCGTATTACTACTGCTCCAGGTTACACATTTGTTTGTTGCGTTTGTCGGACAGACTTCTTCGTATAAATAAATCGAATTGCCAATCTTCATTGTTTTGCTTGACGGACTTACTGTAATCGAACTTACAAGTATATTACCTGTTACTGTTACATAACAGCTTGCAGATTTTCCGCTACCGTCCTTAGCAGTTGCAGTAATTTGAGCTGTACCTGCTGTTTTTGCATATACTGTTCCACCGCTTACGGTTGCTACGCTTGTATTGTTACTACTCCACGTCAATGACTTATTAGTTGCATTTGTCGGACATACTGTAGCCGTCAATGTATAACTGTTACCTTCCTTTAAACTCAAACTGGTTCTGCTAGGACATACAGAGGATACCAAAACTGTAGGACTTGTTACCGTAACTGTACAGTAGTCACTCTTTCCACTTCCGTCTGTCGCTCTCGCATAGATTCTTGCAGTTCCAACACCTTTCGCATAGATATAACCATTCGAAGCATTCACTGTTGCCACACTTGTATTACTACTACTCCATGTCACATCTTTACATGCTGCATTGGTAGGATATACATTTGCATATGCGTCATAATACCAAGAACCCTGTTTGATGCTTATAGAACTTGGGGATACACTGACTGAACTTATACATATCATATGAATTTCCTCCTATCTCTTTGTAATGAGTTAAAACATCTTTTCAATAATCACTTGTTCGTTTCGTACAAGGTTTACATTAAAAGTTGTTTCTTTTCCCGCATTGTCATGGATTGGATGACATTCCTTACCATACTGCCATATTGCAATCTCATTTCTAATAATACCGGAAGGTGCGAACGGTACCCAGTTATCCGGATGAATCAGGTGAGTAGTCGTTACTCTTTCATACTCTTCAAGACTTGGAGCTGTCGCCCAGACAATGCATTTGTCAAATACATCTTTGTCAGTCTGCAACCCTCTGCTATATTCACGGTCGAAATCATACTTTGCATCTGTATCTGCTTTAAAGCCTGGTGTGAATCCTTCCTCCATAAGACCTTGCGCATATCCTCTCATATAATTCCTTGTAACAGTTGCGCTTTCGGAAATCTCCAAAAAGATGGCTGTTCCCTCAGAAATACCAAGTTCAACGGCAACAGCCGCTGCTTTCCTCGCTTCGTTGATACCCTGTTCTTCAGTGTTTTTAAGCTCCGTGGTACTGTAAATCGGTGCAATTTTGCAACCCTTACTGTGGAGAAATGCAATTTCTTCTTTACTAAGACAATCATCACCTTTGATATGTCTTCCCCAGAAGTTAGGATACAATTTGTTACGTGTCGCCCACTCAAACTCCGTCAAGTTATTCTGCAGAATATCATTTGCCTGCACTTTTGAATCTACCCCAAATAAAAGTCTGGTAACTGACTTAACTTTCTCTGTAGTTTGAGTTTCTAACTGTACATTTTCAGTCATTTCTTCCATTGTTGTTGTTTTGTTTTTGTAAGCATCTCTACATGCCATTTTCAATTCCTTCTTTCTTTCAAATAATTATTATTTTGCAGCTGCACTTGTAATTTACAGCCTAATCCCGACAGTTTGTGTCCAGGTTAATATATAATTTATAAATTTTCTTGCATTTCGATTTTGCGAGCAAAGAAACGCTCAGATTTCGTGTTAGCTTCTTTCATTCGCTGATAAAAGTCATTTAGTAACAAATCAACATCTTCATTCGTCAATTTCATTACAAGTGTTCGAAGGATATTCTCGCAGGATTGTTCTAACTGTGGATGGTACTCAATCTCCAACTCGTAGTCCTCCGTTCCAAGATAGCTATTCTTATCCAGCGTAATCTTAATTCCATCAGGCATCTTAATTTCTTTGCGGTCGGTCTGTAATTGACCATGTAGAATCACATCCATACCCGCAAATGCCGATGCATCAAATTCATCCTTTACCCCGTATGTCTTTTCAACACTGCATGCCATAACGTTTAAATGGTGTGTTTTAATCGTTGCTTTATATTGGTTATCCTTTTTCCTAATGCGACATGTTATTCCTTGTCGGTTATACAAAAAATCTTCCGTATCGTAATAGAAATTCATCTGCGTCTGAATGGGATATTCTGCATAGACGCCACAAAGTATTTCGTACTCCTCAGCGGATAATCTAAATTTCTTTTCAAACTCTAGCATGCAAAACACCTCCTAATTATTTTCCCAGAACCATTTTTAGGCAATTCACTTAGCAAATGGATTTTAGTCGGTACTTGATAGGCCGGCAGATATTCTGTGCAAAGAATTTTCACTTCATTGGATGTCGCGAAGTCTCCCACAATGTTCATCATAATCTGCGTACCGAGTTTTTCATCAAACTCCTCATAGACATATACATCGTAAACTCGTGGGTCCTGCTTAAGCGCACTTTCAATTTCCTGTGGATAGATATTCATACCAGCTTTTATGATGAGATCGTCATTTCTGCCTTTTATCTTCAAAAGGCCGGCCTCATTAATAAAAGCCAAATCTCCGGTGCAAAGCCAACCCTCTTTTAGAATCCCCGCAGTCTTTTGAGGTGCATTATAATATCCTGTCATAATATTTTCGCCTTTCACCCACAACACTCCGACTTCATTTATACCGGCTGTACTGCCATCCTCCTTCACGATTTTTAGAGAAACCGACTTAAGAGGCACACCGACACAATCTATATATTGTTTAAACAATTCCGGCGGCAAGTAGCTCACTCTTGGACATGCCTCGGTAAGTCCATAAACGTGATAAATTTCTGCGTTAGGAAACGCTTTAGCAATACGCTCTCCCGTTTCCTTTCCCATACACTCTCCACTGACGCAAATATGGCAAAGTTTGTCTTCTACGCTACTCCTTTTGAAACGTGCCATCATCCCCAGCAATGTCGGTGTGCCGCAAAATACGGTTATATTGAACTCTTTCAGCATATTCAACATAATTGCGGGGTTGAAAGTGCCTGAATAAAATCGGATTTTCGTACCCTTAACAAGAGCCGTCAAGAACTCACCGGTAAGTACTGCACAATGGTACAGCGGTCTCGCAATCAAAATCGTATCAGTAATATCAATTTTAAAATAGGTGGCAATATCTCTCACATTAGTAACAATGTTTTTTTCTGTAAGCATTGCTCCTTTCGGTAATCCAGTTGTTCCTGAAGTGCACATAATAAGTGCGGGTCTTTCTTGAGGAGGAATGTACTCTGCATCGGATAAATTTAAGATTTCAAATTCTCCATCCAAATCTGTGATTACTGCATCGGGACGTATAGCATCTAAAATCTTATGACAATGCAACTCACCATATCTTTGTGATAAGGGTAAAGCTGTCACTTCAGCAGCGAAACACCCCAGCAAAGACATTGCCGCTGCCATTTCTGACTGGCAGAGAATAGCGCAACATCTAATACCCTTCAATCGCTTAGCAAACTGTTCCGCAAACACAACTAATTCCTCATAGGTCATCTCTGCTCTATTTTCACATACCGTTTGTATAGGATGCTGTAACATATGATCTTTTATAAAACTCCAAAGTTTCATTCTCCATACTCCTTTCCTAGCAAATCTGTAAATTCGGTCAAAATTTTTCTTTCAGACTCCATAAGAGTCAACAACTTTTTACGAATAATTGGCAATACGGAATCACGTCGTTTCATATGGTGAGAAGCATATAGCATCCGCATAGAATCTGCCAACGCAACTAAGGGGCGATACTTCTCGCTGAATATATTATCCAAACTAAGTGCTTGTTCCATAATGATAATTCGTTCAAGCATAGCCTTTTTATGTTCCCAAATCACACGAAATACACGCCGGTCCATTCGTTCATATGGTATTGAACCATCAAACAATTTGTTGACATATTCTGCAATATACTCGTGAACAATAATCCCATAAACATTACCTTCTGCTTCCTTCGGATATTTTTCTAGCGTTGAATCCAAATATTCTAAGATTCTTTTATATGCTGTTTCAGGAGAAAATTCAACCTTGTCTGATTTTGGCTTCAAGCCACAAATGCTACCATACATCCCTTTTTTTATCATGGCTATTCGCCCAGCGTTAAAAGCCTTTTGCGGTGTCCAAAACTTCTGATAGACCCATTTACTGTCATATGCATATATACAATAGGTTTTATCTTCTTGGTTATACCCACATATCAATCCATCATGATTAAAGTGTTGTTCCTTGTACCAACTTTTGCCTTGAACATAATAATCATCAACTCCTTCAAAAGCCACATAATAACCATGATTGAGTAACTCTCGAATAATTGAATTAATATATCCGTTTGTAAATTGCATCGAAAACCACTTCTGAACCATATAAGGATTTGTTCTCCAATGAGAATCCGGTATATTGATTTGTGGCGTTGTAAATCCATCTAAAAACTTGCGATTACACTTCAAATTCATAACTTCGTTTAAATACCAATTTCGAATCGAAGGGTTATTACTTGTTGTTGCCGTTCCCGGACCCTGAAAGTGATAAGTCCCGTAAATCGGCTCTATCACTGGTAACTCTACAATCTTATTCATCATCGTTATCACCACAATACTTATTACTCAAATTGATAACATCCTGTACCGTAATTAAATCAAACGGATTCATATCCGCTTCATCTAATTCGATGTTAAATGCTTCTTCAATCTCCACAAGAAGCATCACCATAGAAAGGCTGTCTAAAGCGAGATCATTTTGTAAAGAATGGCTCTCCAAAACATTCTCCTCTCCGCTAAGTTCTTTCAGAATCTCAATGACTTTTTCAGTTGTGTTCATTCTTAATCACCCTTTCCACATTTTCTTTTACGATGGCATAACATTCTTCAATCGGCATTTCTGTCGAAATGAGCACACCGTTATTAGCATTACAGATTGCAATATATTCTTCACGGAGTTTATACTGCAAATCCATATCGATATATCGATTTTTCTCTGTGGCACGACTTCTGACACGAGCCACAGCGGTTTCAACTGGCACGTCAAAAAAGAATGCAATATCTGGTTTGATTACTGACTCGGCCACCTCATAAATCCACTGGTCTTTCTCGTAGCCTCTGGCTCGTAGATTAGCAAGACAAGAATAAAAATAGCGGTCACTCAGTACAATCTGTCCGCGCTCCATCGCTGGCTCGATTATTTTATTTACATGTTGCAAACGATCACTGGCTGCTAAAAGCGAAAGACTACGATAATCATAGGCATCATGGTTTGGGCAGTCCATATAGGTTCTAAAGATAGCAGATTCTCGCACATCATTTGTTGGCTGTTTTGTTAAAAAAATTTGATGTTTATTTTTTAATTCTGACATAAGTCTACTGAGCATAGTTGTTTTTCCACAGCCATCAAGTCCGCAAAAAGTAAATAGTAAGCCTTTTGTTTTATTAGGTCTCATTTCAAGTTTTTCCATTATTCATTCACCTCCATTAAAAGTGTTCGTCTGTCCTCTGCAAAGAAGCGCGCTGATATATCCTTCTCCGAATAAACATAGACCTTTTTATCTCTAGGAGAGGTAATCGTATGTATAAATTCCGGATCGTTCTTCAGAATATCATTAGCAACAGATACTACATATTCATTCTTAAAATCAAACAATGCAGCAGTCTGAACAACTGTAAAGGCACATATCTTTTCCATCCCCATTTTCGCTGCACGTTCAAACAATTCGTCAGTCTCATTCTTGTTAGCATCCGCAAGAAGCATATATATGTCACAGTATTTATATAGTGTCATATCTCTTTTCATTTCCACCCAAGGTAACGTAGTCGCCTCTTTATACAAATGACTACACAGATGCACAAAAAAATCTCCATCATCAAGCGTTGTTACATTCAGACCTTTTATATCTCTGACATGAACTCGTTTTAACATTCTTTCCAGCAGTGCCTTATCTCCAGGTTTATAGTCTAAAGAGAAATTAATGTCCACCTCAAGAAACTTCATTCCGTGAAGATTAATTTCTTTGATGTACGGCACCGTTTCGCCGCGCATCATTTTTGATTCAATAATTTCTTTGCGACTTGCCGGTTCAAATACACCGTTGCGGATATTCCCCTGCTTAAAACCAGCATTCAGCAAAGCATTCCCAATTTTTGTTACATTTTCTGGTAAAACGAGCAAATCAACATCATTGGAGGTACGATAAGCTTCTGGGTAATATCTGCATAGATATGCGCCTTTCAACATAGCATACATGCAGTTACAATCTGCGAGAATCTCATTCAAGTACTGTATACACCAAAAAAAATTTCTGTTTTTTTCAATATTTTGTTCATATGCACCTTTTAACGAATTACGAAATTCACGGTTTACTTTGCCGAGCAATCCTCGTTCCTTTAATACCCCGTAGGCAATTGCCTGCATACGGTTAAAGAACAATTGTCCAAGAACATTTGGCGTTGCAGCTTCAAGTAAGCTTATATCAAACTCTTCAGACTTGAAACTACATAATTTTTTGAATAACTGTTTTTCCTGTTTTCTCATTAAATTTTTCCTTTCTTATTTTGTTGGCTTTGTATATTGCAAAATAATCGAATCTAAAAGTCTTCTTTCATTTCCATCCAAACTGCAAATATCTCGCTTATCTGCCAACGAAGACAACTTATGTAAAACTGCCAATTCATTTTGAGATATGTACATACGATCCATTTGATAGTTGTCAATTACATAAACACCTCCGCCATATCTTCCGCACTGTGTGTAAATTGGTTCAGATGAACTCAAGACTTCTATATCCCGCAATATCGTTCTTTCGGAAACACCGAACTCACTTGCTAAATTTGAAACTGTCTCATGTCTGCGACGGCACAGTATACGCATAATTTCATTCCTTCGTTCGGCTGTTCCCATTTGTCTCTCCTCCTTTCTTGACTGAATTATATTGTCCAACCCTGATAACCACTGTCAGGGTTAAAAACAAAAAACCTGACAAATCAATGTGTCGTGCACATCGATTTGCCAGGTTCATCTTAATTTATTCGCAAGCCCAACTTATCTGTTTGACAAATTTGAATATCTATTTGTTCAGTAATGCGCGGATTCCAGGGGTTTTTGTGAATAACATAATCACATTAATTCGGCATATGAATAATCTCAAATGCTTTTATTTTCATATTACCCCCTTCTCATTTCTGTATAAAAAAGCAAGGCAACAAGACGGATATAATCCGTCTCGTTGCCTTACATTGAAACCTCGCTCATTATAGCACATTTTGTCTATTTGTGACATTTGTAAATTGTTTTTGTCTCGCCTGCTACATGATTTTATAAATTAACCAGTTCTTCAACTTTTTAATTCAATCTTTCCGCATCTAGTAACCTTCTACTTTTCTTTGGCTTCGAATTTCTCTACGTTTCTTTGCACTTTCCCATTCTGCTTTTTGTTCTTCTGTTTCAATAATTAATTGAGGTACCGTCACCGGTTTATCGTTTTCGTCTAGCGCAACCATAACAAAATATGCACTATTGATTGCCTTTCTAACTCCTTCTTTGTTTTCCACGTAGGTATCTACACGCACTTCCATAGAGGTTTTTCCAACATAAGTAAGTCTGCCTACGATAACAACCATCTCATTTTGATATGCACCTTTCATGAAGCGCAGATTATCAACGGAGGCTGTTGTAACATTCATCATCGCATGACGCTTCGCGACGATTCCGGCAACCTCATCAATCCATTGCATTAGAATTCCACCAAACAAACGATTTGCTCCGTTTAAGTGATTTGGTCGCACAATATGCACGGTTTCTGCCATAGAATCTTGTACTCTTTTTGCTTTTATGTCCATAATTAAATCCATCCTTCTTCCTTTATATGTATATATTACTTCTTTTTTTATAATCCCGTCAATCGTATTGTACCCAATCCATGTGTTTTAATTTGAAAATCTGCACCATCAAATCTCTTATAAGTATTAGGCAAGTATTAAATGGGTATAGAACACACTTATTCCCACCATTATACCCAGGAACCTACCATTTTGTATTGGAAATTCACGATATTTTCAATAAAATTTCTATAAAACAGTATATTTATCCATAAAATACCCAGGATTTCGATAAATCCTGGGTATAGAGGCCACTAATCATCCATTTTATAGAAAGTCAAACTTTTGCGCAGGCATCCAAGCCAGTAGTCACCCACTTTCAGGCAGGCATCCAAGCCAGTAGTCAACCACTTTCAAGCAGGCGTCTACCCACAACTCTATTCTGCATCTTCTCCATAAAGCGTAATCAGCTTCTTCAGATATTCATATCTTTCCTTTGCATATTGCTCGGATTGTGAGAATAATTTTTCTGCTCTTTCCGGATTTGCTCTCATCAATGCATTGTAACGCACTTCACCGTCCAAGAACTCGCGGTAGTTTTCTGTTGGCTCTTTGCTATCAAGCGTGAACTTGTTTCCTTCTGCCGCCGGATTGTAGCGGAAGTTGTGCCAGTAACCAGATTTCACAGCCAGTTCTTCTTCTGTCTGGGCCTTACTCATACCTTTCTTAATACCATGATTGATACATGGTGCATATGCGATAATGAGTGATGGACCCGGGTAAGCCTCGGCTTCCGTAATCGCTTTTACAGTCTGGTTAAAGTCTGCACCCATAGAAATCTGTGCCACATATACATAGCCATAGCTCATTGCAATACTTGCCATGTCTTTCTTCTTCACTTCCTTACCTGCTGCCGCAAATTGAGCAATCGCTCCGGTTGGAGTTGCTTTTGAAGATTGTCCGCCTGTATTAGAATAAACTTCAGTATCAAATACAAGAATGTTAACATCCTGACCGGATGCCAATACATGGTCAACACCGCCAAAGCCGATGTCGTATGCCCAACCATCTCCGCCGAATATCCATTGTGATTTCTTTGCAAGAAAATCTTTATTATCCAAAATATCTTTTCGTAATCCGCAACCACAATTGCATTTTTCTAACGCCTCAACAAACTTATCTGTGGCAGTTCCATTTGTCGCACCGCAGCCAAAGGTTTCTAACCATTCCTTACCTGCTTCTACCACTTCCGGATTTTCACCTTTTTCTACAAGTTCTTCTACTTTTGCTTTCAAACCATTGCGTAATGCCTTTTGTGCAAGCAGCATACCATAACCAAATTCTGCGTTATCTTCAAACAATGAATTTGCCCATGCTGGTCCTCTTCCTTCATCGTTCACGGTATATGGTGTAGATGGTGATGAGTTACCCCAGATAGAAGAACATCCGGTTGCATTTGCAATATACATTCTGTCACCAAATAATTGTGTCACTAATTTCGCATAAGGTGTCTCTCCACAACCTGCACAAGCTCCTGAGAACTCTAACAATGGTTGTTTGAACTGACTTCCCTTTACCGTTGTTTCCTTGAATTTTGAAACTACATCTTTCTTAATCGGCAATGCACGTCCGTAATCAAAGTATACCTGTCTTCCTGCATTTTCTGCCATATTGCGAAGCTCCAGTGCTTTCTCGCCCTTCTTACCAGGACATACATTTGCACAAGAACCACAGCCTGTACAGTCATATGCGGATACTGTAATGGCAAATTTCATTCCCGGCATTCCCATCATGTCAACCGTCTGCATACCTTCCGGTGCATTCGCAACTTCTTCCTCAGTAAGCGCAATTGGACGAATAACAGCATGCGGACAAACATAAGAACAACGATTACATTGAATACAGTTTTCCGGAATCCATACCGGAATATCTACCGCAATACCACGTTTTTCATAGGCAGCTGTTCCGGATGGTGTTGTACCATCTGTATATTTTGTAAATGCAGATACAGGCAAACTATTTCCTTCCTGTGCATTTACTTTTCTTTGAATGGTTTGAACAAAGTCTACAACCTCTTCTCTTCCACCTTTAATGACAGGTGCAAATAATCCTTCATCCTCACAAGTTTTCCATGAGTCCGGCACAGCCACTTCCACAACCTGCTGCGCACCTGCATCGATGGCATCATAGTTCATCTGAACAATCTTATCACCCTTCTTGCCGTAGGTATCCTTTGCAGCCTTCTTCATCAATTCCATGGCTTCATCTTCCGGAATGATGTTCGCAAGCTTAAAGAATGCAGATTGCAAAATGGTGTTGATTCGTCCGCCAAGTCCGATTTCTTTTCCTATCTTGAAACCATCAATTGTGTAGAACTTAATGTTGTGATTTGCAATAAATGCTTTCACCTGACCCGGTAAATTCTTTTCCAGTCCTTCCATATCCCATGCGCAGTTCAAAAGGAAGGTTCCGCCGTCAACCAATTCCTGAACCATGTTATATTTGTTCATATAAGATGGGTTATGACATGCCACAAAATCAGCCTTTGTAATCAAATAGGTTGACTGAATTGGTTTCTTACCAAAACGTAAATGGGACATGGTAACACCGCCGGATTTCTTTGAATCATAATCAAAGTAAGCCTGTGCATACATATCTGTATTATCACCGATAATCTTGATGGAGTTCTTGTTGGCACCTACAGTTCCGTCTGCGCCAAGTCCCCAGAATTTGCAGTTGATTGTACCTTCCGGTGTAGTAACTAACGGTGCGCCAACTTCCAATGACAAATTAGTCACATCATCCACAATACCAATTGTAAATCTCTGCTTCGTATTATTTTCATAAACGGCAACAATCTGTGCCGGAGTTGTATCCTTTGAACTTAATCCGTAACGACCACCAAAAATTGGCACTGCGTCAAACTTCGTTCCCTTTAATGCTGTCACAACATCCAAATATAATGGTTCTCCAAGTGCTCCCGGTTCTTTCGTTCTGTCTAATACGGAAATTTGTTTCACTGTTTCCGGAATGGCTTTTAATAAAGCTTCTGCTGAAAATGGTCTGTAAAGACGCACCTTAACAACACCCACTTTTTTCCCTGCTGCCATCAAATAGTTGATTGTTTCTTCAATTGTTTCACAAACAGAACCCATTGCAATAATAACGTGCTCTGCATCTTCCGCTCCGTAGTAATTAAATAATTTATAGTTTGTTCCGATTTTCTCATTTACCCTATCCATGTATCCTTGTACAATCGCAGGCATGGCTTCATAGTATGGATTACATGCCTCTCTTGCCTGGAAGAAGATATCCGGATTCTGTGCCGAACCTCTTTCACAAGGATGATTTGGATTCAACGCATTTTTTCTAAATGCAGTAATTGCATCCATATCTGCCATATCTTTTAAATCTTCATAATCCCATGTTTCAATTTTTTGAATCTCATGAGACGTACGGAATCCGTCAAAGAAATTGATAAATGGCAGTCTTCCTTTGATTGCAGAAAGATGTGCAACCGGTGTCAAATCCATAACTTCCTGAACACTGGACTCACAAAGCATAGCTGCTCCGGTCTGTCTGCAGGCATAAATATCGGAATGGTCACCAAAAATAGATAATGCATGACTTGCAATCGCACGTGCTGATACATTGAATACACCCGGCAATTGTTCACCAGCAATTTTATATAAGTTTGGAATCATAAGAAGTAGACCTTGTGATGCTGTATAAGTAGTTGTCAAGGCACCGGCTGCCAAGGAACCGTGTACTGTTCCAGCTGCACCTGCTTCTGATTGCATCTCGGTAACCTGAACTTCTTGTCCAAATATATTTTTTCTTCCTTGTGTAGCCCATTCATCTGTCGCTTCAGCCATAACAGAGGATGGGGTAATTGGATAAATCGCCGCAACATCTGTGTATGCATAGGAGGCATGTGCCGCTGCGTGATTTCCATCCATGGTTTTCATTTTTCTAGCCATTGTTTCATCTCCTTTATCATGTTTTTCTCATGCTTCTATTATATATGTTTTTCTTCATAAAATCTATAAGTTTTTCTAATGTAATTGTACCCATATTTGACAAAACTTAGTGATTTTTTATTCGAATGATTATGTTTGTTAAATTCCAAGCAGAAATTTACAGCCAATGAATTCTGAATATTGAGTTTTTGCATGTAACTTCTTGGTTTATCATATATGTCTGTGATATAATAATTCATATTCAAGATACGGAGGGATACATATGACACCGAAACAACAGGCATATAAAGCCTTAGGCAATACTATGATTAAGAATTTTAAGAAACGTAACATCGAGGCCTTCTACTGTGAAGACAGCGCTTCTGCAGTGGCGCTTGCTATGGAATTAATGAAGGATGGTGGAACAGTCGGAAAAGGTGGTACGGAGACTATCAGAGAAGTCGGACTTCTCGATGCTGTGAAATCTGCAGAACATTTGACTTTTATTGACAGAGAAGTTGCGAAAACACCGGAGGAAAAGAAACAGATTTACTTCCAAACCTTACAGTGCGATTATTTCTTGATGAGTTCAAATGCAATTACTGTAGATGGCGAACTCATAAACATTGATGGTAATGGAAATCGTGTGGCATGCCTTATCTACGGTCCGGAAAAAGTAATTGTCATTGCCGGCATGAACAAGGTGGTTGAGGATATAGATTCCGGCATTGCACGTATTGGTAATTTTGCAGCACCTGCAAATGCAGCAAGACTTGGAACACGTACTCCTTGTGCAACACTTGGACATTGCGGAGACTGCCATTCCGAAGACTGCATGTGTGCACAGATTGTCGTAACCAGACACTCACGACATGACGGTAGAATCAAAGTGATTCTGGTTGGTGAGGAATTAGGATTCTAGGATTACACTGACATATTTTCTACAAACACCAAAGTTTTCACAACAAACGAGGGCTATGTAAACACACAATTTTGTGTATTCTCATAGCCCTTTCATTTTATCATTTTCTTATGCTCTTACTCTTCTATTTCTTTTGGTTCTTCTACAAGTGCAATTGCAAGCTCATCAAGCTGCTTTTGCTCTACTCTTGTTGGTGCTTCTGTCATCAGACAAGATGCATCTTTTACCTTCGGGAAGGCAATTACATCACGGATGCTGTCCTCTTTTGCCATAAGCATAATGAGACGGTCTAATCCGTAAGCAAGTCCTGCGTGTGGTGGTACACCATACTTAAATGCGTTCAGCAAGAACCCAAACTGTGTCTGTGCCTGCTCCGGTGTGAATCCTAACATTTCAAACATTCTGTTTTGAATGTCTCTGTCAAAGATACGTACGCTACCACCACCAAGTTCTGTACCGTTGAGCACAATATCGTAAGCCTTTGCACGAACCTTTCCTGGATCTGTATCAAGAAGTGGCAAATCCTCATCCATTGGCATTGTAAATGGATGATGCATTGCCTGGTAACGTTCTTGTTCGTCATTCCACTCTAACAGTGGGAATTCTGTTACCCAAATAAATTTGTATTCACCCTTATCTAAGATTTCTAATTGACGAGCGATTTCAAGACGTAAGTTACCAAGTACATCCCAAACAACTTTGTTCTTGTCAGCTGCAAATAATAACAGGTCGCCGTTTTCTCCATCCATTGCTTTTATGAGAGCTGTCATCTCTTCCTCTGTCATGAATTTAGCAAAAGAAGATTTTACAGTACCATCGTTTTGAATGGCAATGTATGCAAGACCTTTTGCACCGTAATCCTTTGCAAAATCAACCAATTTGTCAATCTTCTTACGTGGCATTTCTCCTTGGCCTTTTGCATTGATACCGCGAACGCTTCCGCCATTTTCCAAAGCACCTTTGAATACAACGAATTCGCAAGTCTTTACAACCTCAGATACATCTACCAATTCCATTCCAAAACGAACATCCGGCTTGTCTGAACCAAAACGGTCCATCGCTTCCTGCCATGTCATTCTTTGAATTGGAAGCGGTACTTCCACATCTAAGATATCTTTAAAGATTTTTGCTATCAATCTTTCGTTCACATCAATAACGTCATCCACATCTACAAATGATAATTCCATATCGATTTGTGTGAATTCCGGCTGGCGGTCTGCACGCAAGTCTTCATCGCGGAAACATTTTGCGATTTGGAAATAACGGTCATAACCAGAACACATCAACAGCTGTTTAAATAACTGTGGTGATTGTGGAAGTGCATAAAAGCTTCCCTGGTGCACACGGCTTGGTACTAAGTAGTCTCTTGCACCCTCCGGTGTACTTCCAACCAAAATCGGTGTTTCGATTTCTAAGAATCCCTCTTCATCAAGGAACTGACGAGTTAAGGTTGCAACCTTACTTCTCATAATCAGGTTCTTCTGTAAATCTGGTCTTCTAAGATCTAAATAACGATATTTTAATCTTAATTCTTCTTTTGTCTTACTGTTCTCTTCAATTGGGAACGGAGGTGTCTCTGCTTCTGATAAAATACGAAGTTCTTTTACACGAATTTCGATTTCACCGGTTGCTAGATTTTCATTTACTGCGCCGGAACGTGCTTCTACCACACCGGTTGCTGCAATAACAAACTCGCTGCGGAGTCTTCCTGCTTTTTCAAAGTCTTCTTCGCTCACATCACCATTTTCAAAAATGAGCTGCAAAATACCGGAACGATCACGTAAATCGACGAACACGATTCCACCTTTGTTACGATTCTTTTGAACCCAACCCATAACAGTAACTGTTTCACCGATGTTTGCTTTGTTTAGTTCTGCACATCTGTGGCTTCTTTTCAAGCCTCTCATTGATTCTGCCATTTATTTATCCTCTTTCTCTATTTTATTTACGACTGAACTATAAATTATCACAATACACTTCTTGGATGTCTGTATAACCTTCTTCAATCAACTGTTCCTTCTGGAACTTCTTGTTCTTCTTCATGTTCACAATCAGCACCTGCTTACCATTTTCGCGGTCCGCCTTTGCCATCGCAAGCACTTTTAAAATGCCTTCTTGTGGCATATTTTTCTCAATTAAATATGCTTTCTTCTCTTTCTTATTTCCTGGTTCATAACCATTTTCTAAGAGAAGCATTGCAATACGTTCAAATCCGATAGAAAATCCACAGGCCGGTGTGTCTTGTCCGGTAAACTTCCCAATCATCTTGTCATAGCGTCCGCCACCTGCAACGGAGCCACCGAATTCGTCCATACGAATTTCAAAAATAGTTCCGGTGTAGTAAGACTGTCCACGTACCAATGTCGGATCAAATTTCACTTTGAATTCTGCCTCTTTTGCACTTTCCACACTGGAAATAATCATTTCCATACCATCTGCAATTGCAGGACTTAAATATCCATCCAATTTCTCTTTGCAGAAACGAATACCTTCAATATCTCCGGTAATCTCATCAAACAGTGCAAGGTAAGTGTCCACATTTTCCTGTGTATAGCCACCAAGTTCATTCAACTCATTGGCTACACCTTCTGCACCAATCTTGTCCATCTTATCAAGAATGATAAATACTTCATCGTAATCTTCTTCACGGAAACCACTGTATGCAGCCATTGCCTTTAAAATATTTCTATCATTGATGCAAACCGTAAAGTTCTTAAAGCCTAATTTTCCAAGCATTGCTGTGGTTGCAAGGATAAGCTCAATCTCTGCGAGATTGCTTGCTTCACCAAGAATGTCAATGTCACATTGTACAAACTGGCGAAAACGTCCTCTTTGCGGACGGTCTGCTCTCCACACATTACCAATCTGCATTGCTTTGAATGGTGATGGAAGTTCATTTGCATGATTTGCGTAATATCTTGCAAGCGGAACAGTAAGGTCATAACGTAGACCGCCATCTACCAAATCTGCTTCTTCCTTAGCTTCTTCCAATTTCAGCTTTTCTCCACGCTTTAAAATCTTAAAAATTAATTTTTCATTGTCTCCACCCTGCTTACTGCAAAGGTTTTCAATATGCTCCACGCATGGGGTTTCCATAGATGTGAATCCAAATGTTTTATAAGTGTCCTTAATCATCTGGATTACATAATCACGGATTTCCATCTCTTTTGGAAGCATGTCCTTCATACCGGTAACCGGTTTTTTCTTTAATGCCATAAAAGTTCTCCCTTTCGCTCTATCATCTCGTCGATTCGACTGATATACTGCTGAATATCCCTCACATTTTCTGCACGAACAATCTTTTTCGGATTGCCGGTCTTTGGGTCTATTATCACTTTGTCATCCGGAATCACAACCTTCGTTGAAGCACCTGCTCCTACTGCTATAATCGATTGTTTTTCCTCCATAATAAGTATATTGTATATTCCGGCTTTGTCAACCTTTGCATAGCCAACATTTTCAAAATTTCCCGCAATATTTTTCTGTCTGTAGAGATAATAAGGCTCCAATCCCATCTGATTTGCATAATTGCTTGCAAGTTCAATCATCTGTGATAGTGTGTTCGCTGTTTCAGCCTCGCATTCTGACTTTATGTCTAGTCCTTGTTGTTGCTCCAAAACTTGCGCTTTTTTTAATTTCTGCTCTTGCGTCATTCGTGACGCACGCTTCATTGCCAGTGCATGAACCGTCAAACTGTCCGGTGCCATTTCCTTGATTTGCTCCAAGGTATCTTGCATGTCCTCTACCGTCTCATCCGGCAAACCTGCAATCAGGTCCATGTTAATATTGTCAAATCCAATTTCCCTTGCCATTGCATACACACGTCTGATATCTTCTACGGTATGCTTTCTTCCAATGATATCTAAGGTCTTCTGCTGCATGGTCTGCGGATTGATAGAGATTCTTCCAATGTTGTGGGCCTTTAACACTTCTAATTTCTCCCACGTAATGCTATCCGGTCTTCCGGCCTCTACGGTAATTTCCTTCAAATCTTCATATGAGAAATGTGTTTCCAAGTGTGTAAGCAATCTATCTAATTGCTCCGGTTCTAAAGTGGTCGGTGTCCCACCGCCTATATAAATGGTATTTAACTTCTTATTTTGTGATTTCTCTGCTATAAATGTTAGTTCCTTGCAAACTGCATCTAAATATTCATCTACACGTTCCTTCCACTCTGCAATGGGATAGGACGTAAAGGAACAGTACGAACAGGTTGTAGGACAAAATGGAATGCCGACGTAAAGGCTGTAACCATCTTTATAGTCAAGCTGCTCCAAAAGTTCTTTTTCCTTTTTAGCTACCGCAAGGCCTAGATGCACCTTTTCATCAGACACATGGTAATTCTCCTGCATCCATGCAATAACTTCGTCATCTGTCATACCACTTTCAATTAGATTCATCATTGGTTTGGTCGGACGAACCCCTGTCATAATTCCCCATGCAAGTTCTTTCCCCGTCACTTCGGATAACCAGTCGTAAACTTTAAGGTTAACATAACGTTTTCTTAGCTTACGGTCTTCGATTTCGGACAATTCGTCTGCTGCGATTTGAAGTATCCTTCCCTCAGCTTTTGCACCATGCTGAATGGGGTTACCGTCATATTCTGTTATTATAATTGTCACAACCTGCAGACTTTCTTTGTCTACTGTTTGCTCAATCTGTACGCCTGGACAGAAAGCCTTACTAATATGGTACATATCATAGGCAAACATCTCGTCGTTTACTTGAATTTTAATCATTTCAAACCTCGTTTAACGCACAAATGGATTGTACATTTTCTCATCAGCAATACAAGTTACATCATCATGCCCCGGATATACCATCACATCATCCGGCAAACAGAACAATTTCTCCTTAATAGAACGCACTAGTGTAGACATACTTCCGGTTGGAAAATCAGTTCTTCCAACACTTTGATAAAACAAGGTATCCCCACTGAATAAAACTCCTTCTGCTTCCTCATAATAACAGCATCCTCCTGCCGTATGTCCAGGGGTATGAATTACTTTAAATTTAAAACCAGCAACTTCTAATATTTGCCCGTCCTGCAAACACTCAACCTTGTGATAAGAGTAACTTGCTCCAAACACCCCTGAAAGATTCATCTTAGGGTCTTCTAAGACTTGCTTTTCTTCTTCGTGCAAATATACAGGAATATCAAATTCCTTCACAAAACCCTCAATCCCCATGACATGGTCAAAATGCGCATGGGTCAAAAGAATGGCCTTTGGTGTATAGCCGTTTGATTTTATATGACTGACCAGATAGTCAGGACATGTGGCCGCATCTACCACAACCAATTCCTTTGATTCTTCATTTATTAATAAATAACAATTGGTTCCCATGGAACCTAATACAAATTTTTCAATTTTCATGA
>JAZRQP010000011.1:0-3070 GCA_045649885.1 Faecalimonas sp. | reverse complement strand
TTGGTGTATTCGCAAGTTATAAAATAGCCATGCAGACAAACTTGTGTTTTTTACTTATACGGCTGAGGTTGTGCCTTAGGCTTTCTTTTTTTTGAAATCGGATCAGAAATCTCGAATAATTCATTTCTCCATTCTATTGAGCCTGGATTTACATTTTTACACGAATCTAATGGCAAGCCCAACACATATCTACGATTGTCATAAATTATGCCGAATGTTTTAGCAGAAGAAAATGGTTTTGAGTATATTCCTACAAGTTGAGGGGCACCACCACAATGTTTATCTGTTATATTTCTTAACGTATCACAAAATGTTTGAAATACGGCGCGACTTGTTTGATGCTCAGACTCCTGAATATATGAGTTGTATATTTCATTAAATTCAGATTTGCCAGATCCTGTTATGCGGAGTTGATAAGATTTTTTATGAATTGGCAATGATTTATATCTCCACTTATTTTCTTGTCGCTTCCATATTATATCTACACAATGGAATGTTGCATCGTCATCTCTTGTTCCATATATAATCTCTAAAGAATCACCCATAATCACCCTATCACTATGTGGGTATTTATTAAATGCTTCTTTTAGATGTTTTATGACGGCTGAAACTTTTTTTCTATAATTCCATGTCGGCTTAAAGAATAACCCTAAATCAATGATATCTATCAACTGATTTAGTAATATAGATGGAAGTACAACATCTCCACAATAACCAAATATATTTGGTGTGTTTTGACTAGCAAACACCTTTCTTCCATAATCATACTTCTTGTTATTTGACCATGAAATTCTACTATCACTTAACAAATATATAGCTGATGGTTTTCTAGAATCAACTGCCACCCAAGATACTAAAAGCGTCATATCTGCAACTAGCACCTCCCCAGTATATCTGACAAAGAATGTCAGATATACCTGCACCTCGCACCGCATAAATCCATAAAACATAACAGAGCGGTCAGGAGGAGTTGCTTTAAATATAATAATTTGACTTCCTTATAAAAAACACTAATGTAAAACATATGAAAACTCAATTCTTGGACCGATTTTGTTCTATCATGTAAATTGCGATGTTAATCAGGTATAAGAAATTTTCATGCATTATTACATCTTTAAAACTACACTGTCGTATTATCAACTCGTTCTAAGAGAACATAATCCTTCAACTCTTTCATTTCAAAATGAGGAAGATACAAATTTTCAACAGTTGTTCCCTTTGCTCGTACTGCGAATGCTCCACGAGTGAAATCAAGTGCGTATTTTAAGTGTGGTAGCATTTGCATTCGTATATCTTCTTCTGTCGGTACTGTTTTAACAAAATCTAACCAATCAGGGTCAAATAGTGTTAATAGCGTTGAATATGCTAAGATTTCGTTTGAGTTATGAGCATATTGTATGTTCATTTCCACTCCGACATAATTCGTATCGGTTTGATACTTAAACGCAATAGCCAATTTAACATCAATCTCTTGAAGTACATCAGGTGTGAGTTGCAATTCTGTATTATAACGAAACGGTCTTTCTAAAAAGCCATTTACTCTAAGATTCTTTTCCATATCTTAATTATATGTTCTTAAAAAATATGATAACCTACCATAGTCTACACAAAACTCATCATTAAATAAATCTGCTTGCTCAGGTATTTTCTTTTCTGGATTCTTATAAGGAACAGACCAATTAACAATTCCTTGTGTCGCATTCAAATTACACAGACGCGGTTTCCCCTTTTTCATCAAAAAACTCAACCTTTTTTTCCCTTTTAAGTATGACTGCAATACTGCTGCTGTAACCTGAACCATTAATCCATTTACAGAACTATCTGTATACTCAGATGTTCGCACAAAAAGATGCAATGCCGAATTGTTTTTAGATGTATATAACGACACATAAGGAGTTGCATAATATTGCAAATCACCTACAAGCAAATATTGTTTCTTATTTATCTTGTTCATCGCTTAGATAATTTTGATAAGGTTGTGCACCAAAAGTGTCATCTATATGTTCTGATAATTTAAATTCTTTTGCTGGTAAGAATTCAAAATGACCAGTCTTTTTTTGCACTTTATTTTCTACAAGCCCATCTTTCTCTGTATAATTTACCTTAACAATATATGTGCCAAACTGTTCTTTGTATTTTTTAGCCTCAATGGGATTTATTTCTTGTATTTTCTTGTATTGTTTTTCCAAATTTAGTGCACATTGCATCGGATTGGAAAAATGAGATAACCCATACTTCGCAATAGCACTCTTTTTTTCGCCATCAGTCATGTGTTCATGCATAAACCTCAGTTCTTCTGGTGAATCTCCCACAGCAGGGCGTTTAGGTCTTAATACTGCTACAGGAAGGGAGTCTTCTCCTATGGTAGGATTGTGAACCATACGATATCCAACTACATCACCCGCATGAAACTTCTTTTGAATATATGTCCCCAATCCGACATACTTATTTGCATATTGCAGATTCTCTATTTGCTCTTGTGTTGGTTCCTTATGTTTGGAAGTATTATTCATTGTTGGGGTCAGATGTGTTATAACAATTTAATCGCTGCAAAGATACTATTTTTTTTTGATACCACCAAATATTTTTTACATTTTCATAAAAAAATCCCCTATTCTTTGTGTTGATTAACAAAAACAAGGGGATTTTTGGTTATTGAACTATTTCTACTCCGTCCTCAGTGCTTCGACGGGGTTGGCGGTGGCGGTGCGGAGGCTGGCGAGGGTAACCACCAGAGCCGTGATGAAGAGCACTGCCAGCAACGCTACCACAAACACCCACACGGCTATCGGTGCACGATACGCAAAAGTGCTATAGTAATAGTCCGTAATAAAGTAACTAATTGGTGCAGCAATGAGGAAGCAAATACCGACAATAATCATAAACTTGCGGTTGAACATCACCAAGATCTCACGCACAGTGGCACCGTTCACACGGCGGATACCAATCTCCTTGCGGCGGTATTGCGTTTCGAAAATCACCAATCCCAACACACCCATCAGCGAAATAATAATCGCCAACATCGTGAACAACGAGATCGTTGTGGTCAGTTGTTGCTCTTTTTGGTAGT
>JAZRQP010000010.1:0-93194 GCA_045649885.1 Faecalimonas sp. | reverse complement strand
CTGGTTTTCATGCGCAACCCGGTGGGATTTTTTCATTTATGAGGTGATTATTGTGTTTCAATATCCTAAACAAATATTAGATATTCCCCAACAAATACAATCATATATAGATGCAGAAATGGAGATATCTTCTCGTGCTGATGTTGAAAAAGCACTTAAAACAATTGGTTATTATAGATTGCGAGGATATTCCTTTCAGCGATATAATAATGCTACAAAGAAATATATTCCTGGAACAAAATTCGAGGATATTATAAAATTATACTATTTTGACCAAGAACTTTCCAGAAAGTTGTTTTCGATGATTTCCAAAATAGAGGTGGCACTAAGGGTACGATTGGTTGATGCCCTTTTGATTCATAGAGATGCGTTAATATTACAAGATTCCTCTATCTTCAAAGAAAAGAAAATGTACTGGAACAACATGTCCACGATAGCATCAGAAATAGCAAGGTCTAATGATGTGTTTATTAAACATAATTTTGATAAGCATGAAGGTGAGGTACCTGTATGGGCTGTAGTTGAAGTGCTCTCATTCGGAACATTGTCTAAAATAATAAAGAATTTGAAGACAGGAAAAGGAAGCGCGTACGAAGTGCTGATGAAGCATTATAAGTATGTTACACAAAAAGGGAATAAGGTAAAACCATCTCAAAAAATGTTTACATCGTGGGTGCAAGCAGTTTCGGTGTTAAGAAATATATGTGCACACAATTCTAGAGTGTATAATAGGACAATACATACAGCACCGGAAATTTTACATGCAGATAAAATTTCTCCACCTCCAAAAAACAATGGACTTTATCAGATATTGTTAGCGATGAAATATTTAAGAGCATCAGATGATGAATGGAGAGAATTTGTTGAAGATTTGGATAAATTGTTTCAAGCGTACAATATTGTCATAACTCTTTCAGCAATGAATCTTCCGACGGACTGGAAAACACATTTAAGTGTTTAAATTTAATAAATGTACATATAATAAGAATGCAGACCTAATCAAGCAAATATGCTCAAACCGATTAGGCTTTTGGCGGAGTGTTACGATAAGCACTCCGCTATTTTTTTGTTTGTCTATGTAATATTACATACTATTCATGTAAAAAATAAAAGCAGAGTTGGAGGTAAAACTTCAACTAGTTACAAGGAGGAAACAAAAATGAACAAACAGAAGAAATCACTTATTATGCGAATTCATAAGTATGATAGGAGCGATTACAATTTAATTGGGTTTTATCACGGAGACATTGCCGTTACGTTACATGAGTGTAACGATGGTGGAATCCTAAGGATTCATAACAGCATAGCAGACTGTTGGGGACAAAATGAGTTTGAAATCATCATGGATGCATTTATCAATATGGTTTTAATATCTCCACCAGTTTTGGAAATTGAATCCCCGGAGCCAAAGGAAATCAAGGTGCTGCAAGGCTGTGTTGATGTTACGCAACATCTCAATCTATGCAGTCCACTAATTGTGAGCAATGAAAGTGGAACTGAAGGTGCCATTGCTATCTTTTATCCTTCGCTCCAAGAGATAATTGGTGATTTGATTGGCGACTATTACATAATCATGCCAGATGCAACGCGGGCAATCATTTATCCGGTCGCATGTGCGTCTGCAGATGCAGTGAGTGACGTGTTGCGTAAAAGACTCCAAGCGATACCAAATGAGAAGATACTTTCCAAAATGGTTTTTTGCTACAAACATAATACGAGGGAGTTACATGTATTGACTGACTAGTTGTAAGCAAAGGACAATTCCGCATATTGCGGTTGGTCTGTTTCTGAAAAATCCGTATACTCTTGTATTACAAGAATATACGGATTTTGTCTAATAATTTATAACTGAAAAAACGCTCCGCTTTCTCCGCCGATAGCAGGTATATCATTGAAACGGAATCTCATCTAATGAACACTGTTCAAAAGGTACGTCAGTGCTTGTTTTTTCACGGATGTTACGATAAACCATTATACCACGCTTAGACCCTAAATTGGCTTTCGCAGTTGAAAGGCCAAGACTTTGCATTCTATGAACAATGTTTGATTTGTTCATAGGTGTAATATTGTTAAACGAGCAATATTTTAGATATGCTTCGTCAAATGCTGATTTTGACACCATATCGGAATGTTTATGTGTAATCACATAATTGGTTTGAATAAATCTGTAAACAGAATCCACCGTCATTCGATAATCTTCAGTCACTTTTTGACTTGCAGAACATTGGCTAAATTTGAAATTATTGTGCAAGAGTCGTTTTAGTCCTTCCAAAGCCCAGTTTATAATAGCAGATTTTTCAGTTAACAATTTGTCTAGTAGGTTACTATCGCGTTTGGCTTGAGGAATAGTGTTTTCGCAAGGAATAATGACTAATCGCTCAAAAAGATGGTCACCTTTATCATCTCTAAATACCGGCAGACAATTAGCGGCAATGATGATTCCACCATGATATTTGAATGTAAATTGTTGTCGGTGTTTTTTATTAATGCAGAGTGCATCGCCGCCAGTAATCTGTTTAAATAGTGCTGAATCCTTAACCTCGTTTGAACTCAAATCTCCATCTATAACTGCACGTGTACCAGGCAAACTTCCAAGGGCGAACTGGTGATTTTCTGTCATAGAATGTAAAGGTATATTGGCAATAAATGAAGGGCCAAGCATTGACACTAATAATGATAACAAGACTGTTTTTCCGGTATTTCCGATAGGAGAGTAAAGTAGTAATGCCTTTTTACCACGGTATACATAATGATTGGATAAAATCAGACCTATGAATTCTTGAATGACAGCAATTTTTTCTGAATCTATATTACCTTCAGTGTCACGACATAAATCGTTGATGAATGAAGTGAAGTGTGGCATATGTGTATTACTCGGGTCGTAGTCGCAGGTTAACTGCAAGGTAGAAATCAAATTAGGTGTATGTGACTCCAATTCAAACGTTTTTAAATTAAGTAAGCCATTTTGAAAATTGATATAATCTTCATTTGAATTAACGCTTTCAAGTGTCAGGTAACGGTCCGTTTCACAACGTAACAATTGACATATACTATTAACTAGATTTTCGTTTAAAATACGTGTAGGAACAAATTTCTTTATTGTTGCTTTGACAATGGAGGCTGATACCCATTGATACTTACCGTTTTTATAGAAATAAAAATCTTCTTTTTCATCCCCAGTATTTTGAATTATAACATGTGGAATATACTTACTAATTGTAGAAGTCAGCAACCCCTTATTAATTTTTCGACTTACTTTTCCGTTCTTTTCGTGAACTTCGACTTCGACCCAATCTGCATATGTCGTTGTACCATTTCCTTTAACTAGTTCCATAAACAATTCCTTTCCGTTCTCATCAAAAAATGTATTTATATCTATGATTTGCGACCAGGTTGTAGGTGCAGAAGTTATGGAAAAGGCATATGGCTTGAGGTGAAGTGCTACTTCTTGTAATATTGTTTGCAGTGTTCCACTAAATGGGAGTAACACCAATTCCGCTCCGGCGAAAGTCAAAAGTTCTTGACCACTCCACTCTGAATGGTCACACGAAACAGCAGTAATACCATGTTTGATAAGGGTATTTGCAAGCAAGATTGAATCGGTCAATATAATATTTCTTCCGAAATTAATGCCTTCGCGTACATTTTCAATATTATAGATGCTGTTTGGAGTTTCTGCTATTTCTGCACAGGTATTATCTTCAATGTTTAAGTGCAAATAGTACGTATCCGCGGTAGTAGTAATGACTACAGTATGTAGGTATTTGTGGTTGACAGTCATGACGTCGCAACAGGCAACCAAGTCGTTTTCAACAATATTTTTCCCTCTGATTTCTGATAGGGTTTTTGTAATTAATCTCATGTTGTTATGCATATTAGAATCTCCTTTCATATTTTTTGATATTTTCATAAACAACTTGTTGACATAATTAACATTTGTTTTCAAAAATTCACATGTTACATGCTATCCCTCCTCTCATTAAAAAGAAATTTCTGAAGATAGTATGTATGAAAATTTAAAAACGAAAGATTTTTTTTGAAATTATTTAAATGTCTTCGAATTGTGTATAAAGAAATCAATATAAAAAGTGGAGATGTGACAGAAAAGGCGGAGAAAGCGGAAAGAGAAAATGAATTACATAAACAGATTAGAGAAATGGATAGGGATATGAAAAAAGTAAAAAAGGCCTTGATTTTGGAGAGAAAGCGCGCTATCATGCATATACACATTCCTCCCTGACTTTCAGTGGCTTCGGTTGCTGTATCAGGAAAGTGTTTGAATGATTACAAAGATTTACTAACTAAATAACATAGATGGCAAGAGTCACAAGAATAATCATGCAATATGCGTGAACTATTTTTGTGGCTTTTTTATTTTTCAAGGGAAAGAAGGTGAAAGTTGAAAGAACGAAAAAAAGGGGAGTACAAGAATAGAAAAAAGAAAGGAAGGATGAAATTATGGAAGATGATAAAAAAGTAATGACAAAGGAGGAACAAATACAACAGTATAAACTGTTATATGACTTGATTAATGAAACTATTTGCATCAAAGAAGCCTTTGGGTTTAGCGTTCAAGAATGTACAGAGGCGTTAAAATCGCTACGATATGATGTGGTTGAATCACAAATAGAATTCTATTATAACTGGCTAGATGACCATAAAGATAAGATATTGCAAGAAGTTGTTGATGCTCTGTGGGTGTATCTATTTGATATACCAGTGCCAGAAATACCTGCGGAAACAGAGGAAGAAAAGGAGAGGAATAGAAAACCAATAGAATCCTATATGTGTGCTGTGGTTGTGAAAAAATTGTTGTGTGACAGATTAGATTTCATGAAATCGTGCGGTAATGATTTTGATATGTCTGCGTGGATATGGGCAGGGTATTCGGCGTATTACATAGAAACGATGAAGCGAGTTGTGGAAGAAAATCTAGATGCAACGACCGAACAACAAGCATCGTTATGTTACGACATTTTATATAAGACTCCACACACGCCTGGGTTCCTTTTTTCCGTTGATAAAATCGATATCCTCGAAATGATGCAATTAAACAGAGAAAGAATTGGAAGAGCAAAAGAGAAACGGGAGGTATGTAAATAATGAGCAGAGAGCGATTCACGGAGCACTTGTATCAGATGGAAAAATCGAGTTTTCTACTCGATATTATAAGGGCACACGCGTGTGTGATATTGAATACATATGGGAATTCGGGTAGTATGCTGGACGCGTGCTTAATACTGGGCGGGGTATCTCCTCAGTACTGCGATTTCATCCTAAAAATGCGGGAAAAGTTTACAGATTATGATTTGGAAATGCTTTCTCAAGAAATCTATGACCGGATTTTCAGTCTTGATTATAAGAGCACGGCACGTTTCCAAACATTTTTTGAGGATTATTTAACACGCTGGAACATTTTGAGAAATAAGGAAAGACAATTGAGGGATGGTTTGTTGGACAGAGATGAAGCAATTGCAAATTTTAAACACGCCTATTTTATGAATTTCAATACCGACGTGGATGTCATAGAGAAATTATCGAGGGGTGGGAAGGAAGACGAGCAAGAGAAAGAAACAGCCCATGAAACAGGTGAGCCTAGTGGTAGTTTGACACACGAACAACGAATTTTGAGCAGAATAAGAAGTATTTACTCGGGGAGAAAAGTTAGTATGGAGTTTGCCGCAGAAACATGCGGAATATCAGTTGAGGAGTTTGAGGATTATTTCAATCAATACATAGGTCGATTATATTTTTCGTTAAAGGAAAACGAGTGGTTTATTTTGAAAGAATGGGAATTTCTTGTACTGGCAGGATATATGAGAAAAGAGGAGGTCGCAAAGAGATTTCTTGGAGATGAATCACCGGAAAGCATAGAAAAAATTGAAAGGTGGATAGAGGACCAAGGAGGAATTAACAAAGAACTTGACTGGAGAGATATGAGAGTTATAAAGGCGAAACAGAAAAAAGAAGAGGGTACTGAAAATGACGGATGAGGAGAGACGGGAGCAGGAAATGATACGGGTGATTGCAGATTTCATGTTGATGTTCAGACAACGATTTGGTGATGGGTTGAAGATTACCGTAAAAACAATAAGCAAAAAACGAAGATGGATAAAGAAGGAATAGGGGAGGTTTTGAATGAAGAAAATAGTATTAATGGTCTTAATAATGGCAATCATGATTGGAGGGTGCGGAAGAGTTGATGAAACATCCGTAGCAAAAGAGAAGAAAGAGGAAAATACAGTTGAGGAAGACTTGGCAGAAGGTAATACAGAAAACGGTGAAGAAGGAATTGCGACAGAAGAGGACACCGCAGATGTAATAGAACCGCCTGCAGAAACTGTTCCAGTAGAAGATGAGGAAAACAGAGAAAAGAAGACACAAAAACAGCAGAGTGAGACGAAGAGAGAAACAGAACAGCAAGTCACAACCCCCATAGTCAGTGCGCCTACTGTAACACCGGAACTAGAGGAGGATAAGGAAAACTGCCAACACTGGTATCAACCTGTGGAAACGGAAACATGTACCTATATAAAGAAAATGACTTGGGCTTGCAATGGGTGCGGATATGCATTATATGATGTTTCTGGCGTTGATTATTCACCAATAAATTTTTCAAACATGTATCTCCATCCACCGTGCGAAACAGACCGTTTTGAGGAACTATGCACCGGGGGAGGATATCATTCGGAGGCATATTACTATTGGGAAGGGTGCTATGAGTGCCATACGCCGATTATTCTGCGTAGTTGCACAACATTCCATGCCATGGCAGAAAGGTGCGTACAGAATGAGAGTAATTTCGGCCCATACGAGAAAGTTGAAACGGGTAAAGCGTTTATCAAATCATGTGATTGCGGAAAAAATCTTATGGTTTCTGACGGACAGACTGGGGAAGGGTTGTTGCTAAAAAAAGAAGTTTGTTCATATTGTGGTGATGTAAAAACTTATCCATAAACATAATTTTTATTTATATACTACTTTTAACATACTATGATTGTAAGATGTATTGAAAGGCAGATGGAAGGTTTGACAACATCTTCTTTCGAGGCATATACTTTTTCTCCAAAGAAATACGCAAAGGATATCTCATATTGAGGTAACACAAAAAAGGTCGCACAATCTGCGACTTTTTTTGTGTTATGATAGTTTTTAAAAACTCTTCTCTCTTTAGAAAAGGAAAAGAAAATAACGGCTAAAAATTATCCTATTTTAGGTAAAAACTATCTTCTTGACAAGTAAAAACTGTCAGATGGATAATTTTTGGTACATTTTTTGCAGTAAATCGTAGTATTTTGCATGCATCTATCCGCCAATCCTCTTTTGGTCTTCTAAATAATTATATAAACGAGAGATATCCGAAAAATGCTGAAGTGATAAGGTTTTGCCAAGATAGGGTGGTGTTAATGTTCTCTTTTATGCCTATAGTGCTTCATACATACTATACATGACAATATTATGGAAAGGAGCGATGGAAGAAAAAGTTATGTGGCTCTCTATGGTTTAAGGGAGTAAATTAATGTAAATCATTCAGCAGAAAAGCCAGTCCTCCACTGGCTTTTTCTGTATAAAATCAGAGGAGGTGATAATGTGCAAACATATAGAATTGGAATTGAAGAAGTCGTTTCGAGTGTATTTAAGGTTGAAGCGGAGGGAGCGGAGTCCGCTTTAAACATTGTAATTGAGAAATATAAAAACGGTGAATTTGTTTTAGAACCGGGAGAGGTACATACCAGAAATATTGCTGTACTGGAGCCGGAAAAAGAGAGTACAGAATGGGAAGAGTTTTAGTAAACAAGTATATGGCCGTTCGGTCTCGCGTAGCGAGATCCGAAACGGCCTTCTTCCGTTTCGGGATACATAAACTAGGTTGAGTTCAAGACAACTATTGCGTCATTGAATTTGCAACAGGTATTGATATAATCATAGTAGAATCAATCATAAGGAGGCTACCATGTTATATTTACCAGAGAATATAAAGAAGTATAGAATTTCAAAGAATCTAACGCAAGAGGATGTTGCAGAGTATTTAGGGATTACTCCTCAAAGTGTTTCGAAATGGGAACGCGGAGAAACCTATCCAGACATTACATTGTTGCCAGCATTAGCAAATATATTCGAAACAAGTATTGATTTATTAGTAGGGATGGATACGATTCGAGCGTCAGAGACAAGATACAATATTCATAAAAAAGCAGTGGAATACCAGAGAAAAGGAGATTACGATTCTGCTGAAAAAACTTATCGTGATGCTCTACTAATTTATCCAAATAAGCCAGGGATGATTCTGGGATTGGCGAGTACATTGGCATTAAAGGGAAATACTGATGAGGCTATTGAATTGATGGAACGAGGGTTACCGATTTCAATTAATGAAAAGCAGAAATCCACTATGCGTGCAACTTTATGTTTCTTGTATTTGAAAGCCGGAAACGAAGAGAGAGCGAACAGACTCGCATCTGAATTACCACATACAAGAGAGAGTCGAGAGGTAATTCAACCACTAATCCAACAAGGTTTAACGGAATGTGAAATAGATGAAAACATCAAGCATATATTACTTGGTGATGGGAAAGGCATCTGGTAAGTGGAAGAAAAAGGGTTCGTGATGAAATTGAGAAGTATTATAAAAATAATTGTTGACAATTGTATTTTATAGTGATAATGTTATGAAAAATTAAAAAAAGGAGAAACCAAATGAATCGTAATTTACATTTAGATTATGTCACATACATGAAAGATTGGCGTATTTGCTTATAACTGATGACAAACGTGCACAGTTATAAGTTGATAGGTCTTATATGTCTGTGCATAAATGAGAATGTAAATAATAGATTTATTTTTGATAAGTATCTCATAGAATAATCGCACTAGACATATAGAAATGTATGGTGCGATTTTTGTTTTGTCAGAAAAGGAATGGAGGAGAAAAGATATGGAACAGAAAAGTATATTGACAAGTTATTATGAGAACTTCAACGAAGATGGAAGACTGCAATCACGCCACGGTTCAGTAGAGTTTCTCACCACAATGAGATACATTGAAAAATATTTAAAGCCTGGAATGCGAATTGTTGAAATAGGAGCAGGAACTGGAAGATACAGTCATGCGTTAGCCCAGAGGGGATATCAGGTAGATGCAGTGGAACTAGTAGAGCATAACATAGAAGTGTTCAAACAGAATACGAAGGAAAACGAGCAGGTCACAATTTGTCAGGGGAATGCAATTGATTTATCTGCTTTTGAAAATGAAACGTATGATATTACCCTGTTATTAGGACCTATGTATCATTTGTATACGAAAAAGGACCAAGAGCAGGCGTTATCTGAGGGGATACGAATCACGAAAAAGAATGGAATCATATTTGCTGCATATTGCAACAATGATGCTACAATTATTAAATTCTGCTTTCAAAAAGGGATGATTCGTGATGAACAGTTCCATGCTTTAGTAGACCCTGTGACATTTAAGGGAACTTCTACAGAGAAAGAATTGTTTGTACTTTACAGGAAAGAAGATATAGATGAATTGATGTCAAATTTTGATGTGGAACGTTTACACTATCTAGGAACCGATATGGCTACGAACTTTATGAAAGAAACAGTAGATGCAATGGATGATGAAATGTTTGAGTTGTATTTGAAATATCATTTCTATATCTGCGAAAGACCGGATATGGTAGGTGCGACACATCATATATTGGATGTGTTTCGAAAGAAATAAAGTATGTATGATAGTTCAATTTTTCTCTTGGTGAATTTTGCATTGAATTTTTTGAAAAGTGTGCTATAATAAAAAGAACAAATGTTCGGTAAACACTTGGGAAACATAAGTTTTTTTGCGAATTATTCGTGCAGATTTTTAATTATGACGCTTTCGCCATAAATTGATTCCTGCTAAACAGGTATCAATTTGTATGAAGATGAAGCCGACATTTTGAAAGTTGCTTTATTTGAAAAAACACTAAGAAATGAAGTAGAATAATATAAATTTAAAGGGGAATTAACCATGAAATTAGTCATTATATTTGGAAATGCTGCAGTCGGTAAAATGACTGTCGGACAGGAACTGATGAAAATAACAGATTTACGCTTGTTTCATAACCATATGGCTATTGAACCGGTGTATGAAATATTCGGATATTATGATAAAAATATAGTTAAGAGATTGAGAGATGTTGTATTTGAAGAATTTGCAAAAAGCGATAACTATGGAATGATTTTTACTTATATGTGGGCGTTCGATATGCAAAGCGACTGGGATTACATTCATTATGTGAGTACTTTGTTTGAGGAGCAAGGTGCAGAAGTTTACTATGTAGAACTTGTTGCACCACAAGAGATTCGTCTGCAGAGAAATGTGACAGAGAACAGATTGAAAAACAAGGCATCAAAACGGAATTTGGAATTCTCCAAAAGGACATTACTTGGTGCAGATGAAAAACATCGTGTAGAGAGTTTGGATGGAGAAATTCCGTTTAAGAATTACATGAAGATTGATAATTCATATTTGGAACCAAATGAAGTCGCAAGAATGATTAAAGAAAAATTTGTGTTATAACGGTGTCAACGGGAGGAGTGGCAGTATGTACGATATTATTTTATTTGACCTAGATGGTACGTTAACAGAATCAGCAGAGGGAATTACTAATTCTGTGATTTTTGCATTGGATAAAATGGGAATTCAAGAAACAGACAAGGAAAAATTGAAGGCATTTGTCGGACCACCGTTGGATGAATCGTTTATGAAATATTATGGCTTTGATAAAGAAGGTGCAAAAGAGGCAATTGCAAATTATCGAATCTACTACAGAGAAAAGGGTATCCTTGAGGCGCCTTTGTACGTAAATGTTGAAAAGACGCTTGTGCAATTGAGTGAGGCGGGAAAAAGGCTATTTGTTGCAACATCCAAGCCAGAAGTGTTTGCCAAGCAGATTCTGGAGCACTGGGGGATTGCTCATTTATTTACTGATATTGTAGGGTCAAATCTTGATGGAAGCAAAATAAATAAGGACGAAGTTATAACATCTTTACTTGAGAGAAATGGTGTCACAGACAAAACAAAAGTGCTTATGGTCGGAGATAGAGAGCATGATGTGATAGGTGCAAAAAAGGTTGGAGTGTCTTGTGTTGGGGTTCTTTATGGGTATGGAAATTATGAGGAACTGGAAAACGCGGGAGCGGATTATATTGTTGAAAAGATGGGGGATATACTAAACATTGTATAGTTTGAAAGCGGTGTAAAAGATGCTAATAGATGAGAAAATAGTAAAATTGAAAAATGAACAAGTTTGCATATTAAGAAATCCGAAACCGGATGATGCGGTACAATTGGTCGAGTATTTAAAAGCAACAGCAGCAGAGACGGATTTTTTACTAAAATATCCAGAAGAGGTAAGAATCACTGCTGAACAAGAAAAAGAGTTTATAGAATCATTGAATGGTTCAAAGAGGGACCTGATGATTATTGCGGAAATTGATGGTGAGGTGGCAGGTAATTGTTCCTTTTCGCCAGTAGGAGAAAAAACGAGAGTAAGACATAGGTGCTCCATAGGAATTGCATTATATAAGAAATATTGGGGATTAGGAATTGGACGAGAACTTATGTCCTTATTGCTTCAATCTGCAAAAGAATGTGGATATGAGCAGGCTGAACTTGAGGTAGTAAGCAAAAATGAAAGGGCAGTTGCGCTCTATGACAAGATAGGATTTGAACGAGTTGGGGAAAGACCAAAAGCAATGAAGCACAAAGATGGGTCTTATGATAGTAATATCATTATGGTTAAGCAGTTGTAGTACGATAACTAAAAGGAGGACAATACTATGGAGTACTATCATCTTGTTACAAGAAAACCAATGTATAAAGGGCAAGTTATTGACTTTAGCAATGGTGAACATAATAGATTGTACACGTTCTGGATGGAACGCGAAGAGAGAACCGAGGATGGGAGAGATGTTTTCGATGTGTTGAATGATGGCGATGCGAAAGAAAATACAAAAGTGGTATCTTCATATGTATTTGGCCAATCAAGAGCCGTACGAGAAACTATTGCAGAACTCGTTAGGGTAAAATCATTTCCTGATTTACCGTCGAGATTCTCTTGCCTTTATGTATGTAAGACATTAGAAGAGACTATGAAGTGGAAAGAAAACTTTGAAAGTTATAATCGAGAAGTACTGCAAATTGTTAAATTAAAGACAGACAAGCCGGCTTTTACAGGAGATGCGTCGTTGCTTCCGAAGGTTAATGGAGAGAGTTTTGATAAGAAACTACAACAGGCTTACCAGTATTGGTCGGGAGAAACAAATGGAGATATGGAAGAAACTCTTATTAGTGGTAAAATAGAAGTTGTTGATATTATTGAGGATTATCAATAGAGTATCCTGAGTCTAACAAAACGGAGGTTATATGAAAATACATATTATTGGATGTAGCGGAACAGGAAAAACTTATTTGGCGAGATTTTTTGCTGAAAAATATGATATACCACATTTTGATTTGGATGATATTCAATGGGATAATAGTGCTGAGAGTTACGGGGTGAAAATGCCAGTTGAAAAGCGGGCACAACTGTTACAAGAAATGTTATCACAAGACAAGTGGGTTATCGAAGGCGTGTATTATAGTTGGGTTCAACAGAGTTTTGAAGAAGCGGACGAGATTTATGTTTTGGACATGCCTAAATATTTATACAAAAGCCGAATTATCAAACGTTCTATCAAGAGATTTTTAGGAATAGAAAAAGGTAAAAAAGAAACACTTAAATCTATTTGCTCGTTGCTGAAATGGACGGATACATTTCAGAATAAAAATCTGAAAGAGATTAAAAGCATGTTAGAAAAGTATGATAAGAAGGTTGTATGGGTTACAAGTAAAAAAGAAGTGAAAGAGATAATGAAGTAGGAACAGATGGAAAGCCGTTCGGTCTCGCGCAGCGAGATCCGAAACGGCTTTCTCCCGTTTCGGACCTAACTACATATTAACAAGATATAGATAAAGTGTTATAATGGGCGAAGACGGCTTTAAATTTGGAAGCATAGAGGTATGAGTTGCAATACAATAATTGGAGGTGCAAATACATGAACAGTTATATAGCACGAAAAAATAATGCCACTTTAAGTTGCCTAAATGCTAATTGTAGTTGGTGGATTTTATAATAAGATGATGATATAAATAATGCGTCATACATGGCAGGAAAAGGGGCGTTAAAATGAGTTTTGCAGACAATTTGAAATATATTAGAAGAAAGAAAAATATCACCCAAGAGCAACTGGCAGACATGCTTTCTGTGTCTAGACAGGCAATTGGAAAATGGGAATCAGGAAATGGATATCCAGAAACAGAGAAGTTGCTTATCTTAGCCAAAGAATTGAATGTTTCTTTAGACTATCTTTTTTCGGAACGCTGTCGCATGGTTAGACCGAAGGATAAGAATCGCGTTTCAAAAATTGATACATATCTTAATTGTGCAGAAGTTTTCGCATATCGGAGTACATGTCTGAAACGGAAGTATGGGGCCGTCATTGTCAAGGATGATGTGGTGATTTCAACTGGATATAATGGTGCACCGAGAGGATTTGATAATTGTTGTGATTTGGGAAAATGTCCTAGAATAGAACAGAACATGCATCAAGGAGAGGGATATGGGATATGTCGTGCGGTACATGCAGAGGCAAATGCACTATTGAATTGTTCGAGACAGCAAACGATAGGTGCAGACTTATATTTGGTTGGGATAAATCCGGAAGACAATTCCATTCATAGAGCAAAACCCTGCCCATTATGTGCAAGAACGATTATTCAAGCAGGAATCAACAATGTCTATTTGCGAGTTGGTGAAGGAGCCAATAATTATATAGTAGTTCCAGCAATGGAACTTGAATGGGTGCAGAAATCATAGTTTTACGTAGGAGTGAAGACGTTGAAAAGAGTGACAATTATCGGTGGTAATGGAAGTGGAAAGACAACATTCGCTTATAAATTAGCAGAGCAAACGAGATTACCGTTAGTACATACAGATTCCATATATTGGAGGGATAATTGGGAAAGCGTATCAAGACATGAGTTTGATGAAATTTTGCAAGTGGAATTAGACAAAGACGAATGGATTATAGATGGCAATAATATACGTTCTATTCCTGAAAGACTGAAGGTATGTGATACGGTATTTTATTTTGATTTCCCAAGTTTGGTTTGTCTTTGGGGCGTGTTTTCAAGATGTATCAAGAACTACGGAAAAAGCCGCTCAGATATGGGTGGATATTGTCCGGAACGATTGAATTTCAATTTCTATAAGCAAGTATTGTTGTTTAATAAGCAGAACAGAAAAAGACTTTATGGCATGATAAAAGAAGCAAAACATGTGGAGTGTATTGTATTTAAAAGTCGTAGGCAAGTGAAGCGATATTTAGAAGGATAAGAGGTAAATAAATGGCTAGAACAGAGCAAGTAACAATTACCAATATGTGTATGGTATATGATGGTACAAAGATATTGGTGCAAGATAAGGAGGATAATGATTGGGCCGGAATTACATTCCCGGGCGGACATGTAGAACAAGGAGAATCGTTGACAGACGCCGTCGTAAGAGAAGTATTTGAAGAAACCGGACTTAAAATTCAAGCACCTCAATTGTGTGGCGTTAAGGACTGGTGTAACGAGAAAGGTTCTAGATATATGGTTTTGTTATATAAAACAGATAAGTTTGAGGGCGCAATTCATTCTTCTACCGAGGGAGAAGTTTGCTGGATGGAACTAGACGAAATGAAGAAACACAAATTAGCCAGCGGGATGGATAAGATGTTGGAGGTTTTCCTAAATGAAGATGTTAGTGAGTACTTCTTTTATAAAGAAAACGAAAAATGGGTTGAGATTTTGAAATAATTGTAAATTCGCAATCTAGGAAAAGAAACACAGGTAATAAAACCTTACTATATTATTACCACGTGGAAATAGAAGGTGATAGCGATGAAAACAAATATGAATTTAGTGCTACAGTATATTGACGAACATCTTGAAGAAACACTTACAATTAAGGAACTGGCAGAAGTAGCGGGATACTCACATTATCATTTTTCGCGATTGTTTAAGTCATGCATGAATGAAACGGTAATGGAGTATGTTTGCAAAAGAAGGCTTGTAAAAGCATCAGAAGAAATTTTGCTGGGAAACAAAATAATTGATGTTGCGTTAAAATATGGTTGGGAATCGCACAGTGGATTTACAAAAGCGTTTATTAAAGAATTTGGTTTTTATCCTTCACTTCTAAGAATAATGAAATTGTCATTTGAAAGTGTAGGAGGTAATACTATGGGACATGTGTTTTTAGAATCAACAAAGGTAGGAACAACGACGGAGGAATTATTACAAATATTAGAAAGCAAGTTAAAACTCAACGGAATACAGGTGGATTATAACAGATTTAAATCTATGTATGAAATTGCATGTAGTGCATACGAAAATGTACAAAGATACTCTGGTGAGGAATATGTCACACATTTGTTAAATATCGCTATTTTATTAACAGATATGGGGGCGACGGAGAATATAATTTTAGCGAGTTTGTTCTGTGATATAAAGAAAAAAGGTGTTCTGCCTATTGCGGAGTTGGAAAATGTTTTGCCTGTAGAAATATATAAAATTGCTATGCATTTACAAAAAGAAAACATGGACCTTTTGTCAGAGACAGATGAAGTGATAATGATTAAGTTAGCAGAAAGACTGCATAATATGCGGACAATAGAATTTATTGATGAAAGCAAACAGTATCAAAAGGCAAAAGAGACTTTTGAGTTGTTTATGCCACTGGCAAGAAAAATGGGTAATAAAAAGTTAATAGCAGAATTGCAGGATTTAAGTTTAAAATATTATATATAGACTGATTGGAAAATAGTATCTGCTAAAATAAGGAGGAAGACATGAGAGCACCATTTCAAATATTAGCAATTCCGTACAAAAAAGAGAAAGAACTATTGTATTGCGTCTTGCATCGCGCTGATAGTGACCAGTGGCAATTTATAGCAGGTGGCGGTGAGGATAGCGAAACACCGAAAGAGGCTGCCGTTAGAGAAGTTTTTGAAGAAGCCGGTATTGAGAATGCAGATGTGATGGAATTGGTCTCAAGGGCGTATGTTCCAGCGAATGTAATTAAAGAGTGCCATAGGAAGTATTGGCCGAAAGACACATATGTTTTACCAGAATATCATTTTGCGTTTTGTTGCGATACTGAGATTATGGTATCAAAAGAACACACAGAATATGTATGGATTGGTTACGAAGAGGCAATGAAAAAATTAACTTGGGATTCAAATAGAACAGCATTGTATGAATTGAATTGTAGGTTGGTTGAGAATTAAGTAGAACTTGCTGGAAAGTTAAAGATAAATTAAAATTTGTGGAGGACATAATGATAAGAATAGCAACTGTAGATGATGCAGAGCAATTAAGCGTTTTAAATGACGAATTTAATGGTGAAGGTGAAACCTGTATAGATAATATTACAAATTCTCTTATAAATAATAAGCAGGAAGTTGTTATCGTTGCTGATGAAAATGATATGTTGGTTGGATTTGTCTGTGTTCAGTTAAAAAAATCGTTCTGCTATGATGACTATATGCCTGAAATTACAGAAGTGTATGTTCAGCCAACATATAGAAAACGAGGAGTTGCAAGTGAAATGATTACTTTTGCAGAAAGTTATTGTAGTAAGAATTATCCTCTTCACAAATATGAACTTCTAACAGGAAAACAAAATTTTGTTGCACAATCTGTATATAAAAAACTTGGATATGTAGATGATAATGAACTTCATTTATCAAAACGAATGAAGAAATAGATAAAGTCCAACAGGGGAAAAGCCGTTCGGTCTCGCACAGCGAGATCCGAAACGGCTTTCTTCCGTTTCGGACATAACTGTTTATTAACAAGATATAGATAAAGTGTTATAATGGGTGAAGACAGATTTGAATTTGTTGGAAAGGAAGAATTGAAGCGGATAAAGTATCTGGCTTGTATTCGATTTGAGGAAGACGGATAAGAAGAGGAGATTGAAATGGCATCCAGAATCATGCATTTGGCGATAGCAAATGAAATAGAAAAACAAATTTCGATTCGAGATTTTGAACGGTTTCAAGTGGGAAGCATACTACCGGATGCATATGCAAATGGAGTTAGTACGGCAGAGAGTCACCTTAAGATAAAAATTAACAAACAGACTCAGAATACATATAAACTATCTTATTTTCGTGAAAGATATCAGGAAGAACTGAAACATGACAGCCTGTATTTAGGGTATTATATGCATTTGGTCCAGGATATTTTGTTTCGACATTTTGTGTATGACGATTATAAATGGGACCCGGTACCAAAGGGAAATATAAAGAGACTTCATAAGAACTATGGTTTGATAAACAAATATGTCATTAAACAGTATGGTCTTACGGAAAAGATTGATATCTCGGAGAAACTGAAACCTGAAAAAATAATGGAGATATATCCATTTGATTTAGAACAATTAGCAAAGAATTTACAAAATGATTTTCATGTACCATATGACGGAGAAATATTCTTCTTTACTGAAGAAATGGCGGATGAATATATTGTTAGGGCAACAAAGAAATGTTTGGAAGAAATAGAAGCAATCCAAAAAGGGATGCACATAATTGATGAAGAAAAATACGCCTGGAAATCACATGCATGAAAAAAGGAGATATATATGTGTAAACAAAAATTAGAAAATACCAATCGAGCCAAACGGTTTTTTAGATTAGGCGAGCAATATGTAGAAACAGCAAAATTGCTACTGAATACCCTTATTAATCATGGTAATTCGAATGCAGGATTTGGAAAAACACCGGAAGAAGCGCAACAAGAGATGGAGAAGAACGCATCAAAGAGCGACCTATACCTATTTGTTCCTGCAATTTTTAACTGTCTCCAGAGTACAGAACTTTTGACAAAGGGGTTGTTGCTACTTGCGGGCAAAACTATCTCCAAAAGCCATGGTGTGGAGGAGTTGTTAAAAAATATTGCAATGTCTTACAAGGAAGATTCCGAAGTATATCAAGCGTTGAATAATTTTTATGAATATCAGATTGGCATTATCGAAACATACAAACAGACAAATGACATTGCGAATTCATATGATTTATATATGTCTCTCCGGTATCCGGAAATCACACTTAAACCTAAGGAAGGCGAAAAGAAAGGAAAACAAATTACTGTTGATTATACTGGATTGCTATGTAATGGGGAGCATGGGATTGAACAGTTTAAAATATTGCTAGAGAAGTTAGAAAGAGTCAAAGTGGCTACGGTCAAAGTGTATCACGATAGGTGCTGAGGGTACTGACAGTTGATATACTGTTAGGGAAGAAGGAAATTATATTAACAAAAGTTAATCGTATATAATACTCACAATTGTACAAAGTACATGAAGGGTATTATGATAAGAAGATAATAAGAAAAGAGGATTGCTATGAATAAAGATTGGCTATTTACAACAGACGAATATATATGTGATTTAAGAACGGTGGGCGTATTAATTCGAGATGGTAAGATATTAGTGCAAAGAGACCGAGATGGCCATGAATATGCTTTGCCAGGTGGACATGTGAAAATAGGAGAAACATTAGAAGATGGTCTCATCCGAAAATATAAAGAAGAGACGGGAGCAGACATAAAGTGTGAACGCTTTTTATGGAGTGAGGAATGCTTTTGGACATGGAACGGGAAGCAGGCACACAATATAGCCTTTTATTACATAATTGAACTTTGCGATGGCAGCGATATACCTGATGTGGGAGAGTTTGTCTCACACAAGGATAACTGCAACGTTGTTATTGGTTGGATGCCAATTGAGGAGATTCAAGATATCATGATTTATCCGGAATATTTGAAAGAAGAGATTTATAAATTGGACGGACCACCGAAACATTTTGTGTCGAGAGCATAGTGACCATAAGAGGTATCTGTTAATTAATCACAATAAAAAGTATCCAAGGACTAATCTATTGAAAGGAGAGAAAATATGAGTGAAGTTATAGTGAAATATTTTGATACGCCTGAAAAAGTGGCAATTTTGGTGTCTTCAATTTCTGCTTTAATTGCAGCGGTTTCTACAGTTACTGCTATTATTGCTAACAATAGAAATGATAGACAATACAAAAAGAGTATACAACCTCAATTAAGTATGCAACTTGTAAATTTTAATACTTTATTATATTTGCAAGTGAAAAACACTGGAAAAACTGTGGCCAGGGATATATCTATAATTCCTAGTTTTCTTGTAAACAATGCAGGTAACACAGAGCAACCAAGGAAAGAAGGGTTATTTGCTATGCAATTTGAATTATATCCAGATGAAGTGGTTCAAACTGAAGTTGGTTACATTTCTAATAATATCGAAACTAAAGCATTTCCGCAATTAGGATTACAGGTAGAGTATCAAGTCGAGGGAAGTAGACAGAAAGTTTCATATAAAAGGACAGTGACTTTTGCTCCTGCATATGACAATAAAATAATAGCAGATGTAAATCTGGATTTAAGAAATGTGGAAAAATCTATGCAAAGTATTTCGCGTGCAACAGTTCGCGCTGCAAATTATTTAGATGGTTGTCAGGTTGCAGATTTTGATGAACTTAACATATTGGCGGGAAAGACATTAGCGAACGATATACGTAGTGCTTTTGGTAAAGAAGAAATCCCTATAATGTCACGAACAGAAACAATTGAAAAAAGGAGATAATGCTTGGAGATACAGCAAAATTCGAATATATATTGCTTTTTGAATAAACACAAGCCTGTTTATATAGATAAAAGGTTTATTCTATTTTGGACCTAACTTTTTATTAACGATTATATAGACAAAATGTTATAATGGGTGAAAATAGATTTGAATTTAGGAGGATAGAGGAATGAGAGAACAACTTATCAATGAGTTTAATGAATTAGGTATTTCTGATATGGAAGAAGTAAAAGAACTTCATGAGGGGAAAGGGAATTTTGTAAATTTGGATTTCCCGTTGCCTTGTGGACAATTGGTAAAATTATGGGATGATGATAAAACGTACTATATAAACCAACTTGAAAAGAAAGGTAGCACAAGATGTTATGGATTAACCGCTGATGAAAGATATCTGTTGGTGTGTGAGTATGGAGATGGAGGTTCTGATGCAGAGATTGTAGTTTTCAAGCGTTGGAAATAGGACAACGCACTCAACTTGTGGTTGAAAACTCTCGTTTAACAAGTTATTGTTAACTTCAAATTTCCATTATATACTATAATCGAATTAAAAAAGTAAGCGCGCTTCATACAATTTAGGAGGCAACAAATGAATATAGGAAATAAAATCAGAGAACTACGTAAGCAGCGTGGCATAACTCAGGAACAACTGGCAGAAAGCATCGGTATTTCTTTTCAGGCTGTAAGTAAATGGGAAAATAACATTGCTCTTCCAGACATCACACTTGCTCCTGTTTTAGCAAGTTATTTTGGTGTGTCGATGGATGAATTATTCGATTTTAATTTACAGGAAATTGAATGCGATGTTAAGAAAATAACTGATAAAGCATATAAATTTAGGGAAAGTAATCCTTCTGAAAGTAGGCGAATACTTGAAGAGGGATTGAAAAAATATCCTGAAAACGATATTTTGTTGAACAATTTACTTTATGTTTTGAATTATTCGGAAAAGCCGGATGAAACAATAGAAGTCGCTAGCAATCTTATCGAAAAAACAACTCAAAGCGATGTAAAATATGATGCGCTCCGTTTCCTTGCCTATGCCTATAAAGCAAAAGGTGATATTAAGAGTGCTGAGGCTGCTATTGAGCAAATTCCAGAAATATATTTTACAAAGTTGACGGAGATGGCGTATCTTTTATCTGGCAAAGGAAAGTTTGAAGCCGCTGAAAAGCAAAAGTGGATTTCGTGTGAAAACTTACTTCAGATGATGTGGAAGATTGTCGAATGTTATGAGGAAAACGGGGAATTTGATAAAGCAATAAAAGAGGCGGAGAAGGCTTTGCATCTCATACCTATTATTGAAAATGAACGATTTTCTGTTTATTCGGAATATTTTGAGGAACAAATAGAAAGATTAAGAGCATTATAAGCGAGATTTAAGAATATGTGCAAGCCCGCCTTGGATGGATACAGGGTGGGCTTGCAACTTTTAGTTGACATTTTAACTATCCAGTTGTTCTCTGTAATGAAGATATTATAAATGTTAAACTTTGTTTATCAAATAAAAAGGAGTGATGTAACATGACGATTAACGATAACATTAGGAGGTTGCGACACGAAAAACATCTATCTCAAGAAAAACTGGGAGAGTTATTGGGTGTCTCAGGACAGGCTGTTTCGAAATGGGAACAGGGAATTACATCGCCAGACATTTCACTTGTTCCAATCATAGCAGAATATTTTGGCGTAACAATTGATAGTCTTTTTGATGGTATGGATGTGAGAAAATATCCGGGTTACCAAAGTGAGCGAAATGAATTGCTTGCAATGTATACAAGGCCGGAAGGAAGCGAAAAAGATTTCGAAAATGCGGTAGAAGCATTTAATGAAGTTATATTGAATGGAAAAGCAAGTACAGAGGATTACATTTCGTATGGAATATTGCATAAAGTACGCGCTTTTAGAGAAATAGAACTTGCACTCTATTATTATCGAAGAGCCATTTCTGACGGAAGCAAGGTTCGGGATATGCAGTGGATGTGTGCACATCAAGTTCTAACGAATTTATTGGCTGATATAGGGCGAGTTGAAGAGGCTGTCGATGAACAGTGTAAGTGGCGTGATGCGGAGCCAGAAGATGCATGGGCACGTGTTTCCTATTCATATGCCTTGGAAAGAGCGGGGTGTTTGGAAGAAGCGTGGGAAGAAATAAAGGTTGCGCTTAAACTTAACGCAGAAGATGTAAATGTTCATACTATGGCAGGCGATTTGTGTGTAAAACTTGGATATTATGAAGAAGCGGTTCAGCATTGGGATAAAGCATTTGAACTAGATTCAACAAGTATTTCGTGTCTGTTTTCTAAAGCAGAAATGTATGTAACTATCGGAGAAAATAAAAAGGCAATTGCACAGTATGAAGATATTCTTGACTGGTTAGAAAAGCATGGATACAATATGGATATAGAAGGAAGTTATCCAAGGAGACGTATTGATGAATTATCGCTTTTAACATAAGTAGTTCACTGATTTTAACATTGCGTTTTAAAGGAAAATGCAATATACTAAACATCAGGAAGGTTATCAATGTAGGGACAGGTCTGTATAGACTTGTCCTTTTTGTGCACTAAAGAGTGAAATGTGTTCTAATGAGAAAGAGAGGAAGAGGAATGACTAATCGAGAAGTAATAGAATTTTATAGTAATAAGAATGAACATTATTCTTTGTCTGATGAGTTTGTAAAAAAACATCAACAATACAGAGGGGGATATATAGATTTCGCAAAAAAATGTGGCAAGTTGGTGGATAAAAGATTGGCAGAACCTAATCAAAAATGGCATTTGTTAGAATCCTATTATAGGCAAAAACTGAAAGAAGGGAAAATACATATGGATGCAGATGCAAAATGTTGGAGTGTGAACTGGCAAAGTGGTGGTTTTAAATGCCCGGAACTGCTGCTTTGGATGGCGGAAGCGGCAGGGATTAACATTAAAGAGGCAAAGAAAGCGACGGAGATATTATACGCTAACAACAAAAGGGCAGAATCACATAAAATGATTAAGAAATTGATTACATGGGAAATGATTGAAGAAAAGATTAAGAAGAGGGAGGAATATTAAATATGAACTTTGAGGAGAAGAAAAAAAATTTGAACATTCCGGAGGAAAACGTATACTTATTACAGGTTCCAGTGGAGGAAATTGATGTTGCTATTGGAGATTATGAGTCAAAATTAGAAAGGATAAACTCATTTGATATCGTAGGTTCTACTAGAAATGGATGGGGAGGGAAAACTTGGGGAGACGTATTAGACCATTGCTTTCATAAGATGTATTGGTTTGATAATCGTAGAATTCAGAATATAAATACGATTTTATTACATCCTCTCAACGAAGATTTCCCAGTTGTTGTAGAAGAAAACAATAAGTTTTACATTGATGGCGATGGCCTGCATCGGTTGGTCATTGCAAAACTATTAGGAATTGAAAATGTTCCTGTTATAGTTAAAAGAAGGAAGGTATTGATTAACATATGACTGAACAACAATTTATCAAAACAATGATAGAAACAGTGAAATATGAAGATATCAAAAATAAAGATGAATTACTTGCAATTTTAAGAAACTCAATTATTACTTTCGATAAAACCAGTTCTTTTACAAGGAAATCTTGGCAGTATTGGGAAAATATAGATTTGCGTGTTCCTGTTCCAATGTTAAAAATTGCTCGAAAACTACACGAGCAACTGTGTGATTTGGCCTCGATAGTTTACATTGAAACAGATGAGTATGCTTTTAACACTCTTTATATCAAACCAAAGCCAGTTGACTTGGAGTGTGATAATTACAAAGAACACGGAGTTGTTTTTGATGAGATTAAAGATACAATTATTCAAGGTATTAGGAATGCAAAATATGTTATATGGGCCGCAGTTGCATGGTTTACTGACATAGAAATTTATGATGAACTCGTATTGAGAAAAGGTGCTGGCGTGAACATCAGAATCATTACATCAGATGAAACAAGTAACCGACATTTATTATCCCAACTGGGAGATTCCTTCGATACTGTAAGAGTACCGTTAAGTGGAGCGTATTTATCAAATAGAATGCATGATAAATTTTGTATTATTGATTTTGAATTTGTGATGCATGGTTCGTATAATTGGAGTAAAAATGCTAGAAATAATGATGAAACATTAGCAACTGCTCTCGATAGAGATTTAGTAAAAGGGTTTGCGGATGAATTTATGCGTTTATATACAACATATAGATAAATTTATGTTTGGATATTAAAATAGAAAACAGAGTTTTTCTTGCTGGTTTATGATTAAGTCATATATAATATTCATGTAAGACAAAGCAAAGGAGTACGTTATGTTACAAAAAGAACTGATTTCTACGATTACTTCAATTATAATTAATCTGATTTCTAGTGATGTTGATGCCAAGAAAATCAAATTTATAGAGAGATTACATATTCGAGCATTTCGCAAAGTCATGAGTAAGTGGGTTAAAGAGTATGTAAACAAAAATGATGGCACAGCACTTACTACTAGTGCGTTTGCACAATATTTTATCTACCAAAAACCGGTGGAAAAGATATTAAACTATGTATACGAACAAGGTAGTGCAGTAAGTGAAAAAGACTTTGTAACACAGTTGGTAGAAGAATGCAAAAGTAGTATTGTAAGTAAAGATGGTCGGTACACTACTACAGATGACTTTGTGTTAAAACATTTCTTTAAAGCGATACTACATAAAATTAAAGAGTTGTTATATGGGAAGTTAAGTAACGATACAAGAATACTATTATACTCTCACAAGCAACTGGAGGCTAATCTTGGGCAGAAGATAGAAGAAGAAAATGATGTCCTCTTTAACAGAATCAAAGAATTGTTACCAAAGGATAAAAAAATAACAGACCAACAACTAGTTTGTGACATTTATGATATTATTAACGCAAAATTATGGTCTGGATGTATTAATGAAGTAAGAAGTCTTTTGCCAATAATCGAGGGGAGAAATGCAGATTTAGAACTGGGAATACAATGTAGTCTTAATATTATGTCAAATGAGGACATCCTATCGGTAAATCCTTGGTCAGATGTTCGCAAGATAGGCATTGCAAATATTCGAGATGATGTTCTTCGAAAACTATTGTTGTTCAGTTTAGACAAAAAGCACAATCTGTCTCTTATAAAAGGGCAAGCATCAAGCGAAGAATTAAATAATTTGATTTTCGATTTAATAGAACAAGAGAGAAGTGCTGTTCTAGAGAAAAAGTTAAAAGAAAATGGTGTCGTTGATACTTATGAATTTACAGTCACGGACAAATATCCTTCTGAAATATGGTTGATAAAACGTCTATGTTCGCTGTATTTATATAATGAGCCAATACTTATCGCAGATGAAATGGAAAAACTTCTTGGTGAAGATGCAAATTTTATTGATAAGATACTGATTAACACTAAAAAGATAAATGAATTATTGTCTAAGGGAACGGACATTACAGCGGATGACTTGGCTACAAGTATTTTACATGAGTTGCGAAGTAGAAAAGAAAATGTGCTGTATATGTGTCACAAAGTGCAAAAAGAATATTTTGTAACAGTGTTACGTGCGACGATTATTTGTTCGACGACAGAAGCAGATGCGTTTGTATCAGAATTACCGGAATGGTTAAAAGATGATGAGGATATTCAAGGATTGTTTCTGTTTTTAAAAATCGAAAAAAATGAAGCAACAGAAGCAGAAATTATAGAAAGATGCAAATCGACAGGACAATATTGGTTGTTGAATAACTATTTGCTACGTCAAGAAAACAAGGGAATAGCAATTTTGGAAGTGTTAGGACGGAACTTATGGTTGATTGACAAAGATTTTAATTTGTTTATTCTATATGCACAGGCTGTAAGAATTGAAAAAGGTAATACAGAATGCACTGAATTGCTTTTGGGATACAAGGATAAATATAAAAACTACATTGAGTATTGGATAGAAATGTTAATAATGTCAACTGAAGATTCAGTGGTGGACGAATTTTTGGAGGTGTGGTCTTCGAAAGAATCAATGTCTATTTTAACGAATTCGGATGAGAAAGCGTGCGAATTGTTAATAGGATGTCAACGATACAAAGATGCCATGAAAATCATCAGTAGAATAGAGGCATTGGGGAAGGCAAACGAAAAGGTTCTGCAAATGAAAGCAACAGCATTAATGTATCAAGGGTATAGATTGGAAGCGTTGTCTATACTTAATACTCTTTTTGAAGAATACCCGAAAGAAGAACGTGTGATAGATGCTATTATAGGGCTTTCTATAGAAAACAGGCGCTCTATTTCAGATGAAGTGTTAAAGGCCGCGATATCTATTGATAGTTCTAGAATGCTTATGCTGTCTGCGGTTGTATGTGAGGAAAACGGTCAACATGAAGAGGCAATAAATTTAATAATGCGTGCCCTATTGAAGTCACAAGAGCAGGATATAAATACTTATCAAAATTATTTGGTGATTCATATGGGTGATGAAAACCAAAGTGGACCTGAGGTAAAAAAAGTAGATGTGTGTACGTCTGTTATTTTAGAAGACAAGGGAAACAAAGGTAAAATAGTATATTGTATTTATAAGAAAAATGTTCTTCCAGAAGAAGCGTGGAGTTGGGAAGGCGCAATGCACATATCTGAAGACCGTGCCATACAGATGGGGCTAATTCGTAAAGAAGTCGGGATGGATATTATAATTGGAGATACCACCTATGTCGTAAAAGAAATTCTAACTTTAGATTGTTATTATTTTAGAACTTGCATGAACAAAATAGTAGGAGCAGGCATTGCAAAACAGATTTTGCTTCCGGCAGGAGATGATGAACAATCACGTAAGGAAATGGTAGAAGTGCTTAAAGCGAACATTCCAGATGACGGAGATGCTTTTAAATGGTTAGAGCATTACCAGGATATGCACAACATGACAGTTACGCTGTTTTCGTTATACAAATTTGTTAATGTTAATTATTTGCAATTTATTCTCGTGCTATTAGAGGACAAAAGTGTTATTTTTCGTGAAATTTTAAATTGCAATGAGGTCTCAGGTGAAAGGTTCATGTTGTCATTTTCAGCAATGGTTGCATTATACAAATTAGGATTTCCAATTGAGCAATATAAACACAAGAATATTTATATTACGGACTCTGCACAAAGAGAAATATTAAGTGAAGCGGAGGATATTATTGCAAGGTATAAGAAGGACTGTGTTGCTACAATGGGTAAGGCTAATGGAGAGGTGTTTTTCCAAGAGAGTGTAGAAGAGGAAAAACAAAAATGGATGGGCGAAGCAGCGGGAATCAGACAATATTGCCAACAAATTGATACAATGAACAATGAAAAAGACATCAAAGTCGAGGAATTTAAGGATTTCGATTGGAAAGATTTTCTGGGAGTATGCGACTATGATGCGGTGGCAATATCGATGAACACAGATGTTGTTTTGGTAAGTGCGGAAGTTCCAATCATGGCTATTAGCCAAATAAAAGAATGTGGTATATCATCAGTGGGTATTGTGGACTTTTTGTGTGATATGGGATTAACAGCCCCAATGCTAATCAATTATATAAGAAAGATGATTGATTGTAGGTTCAACATTATTGTGACAGACAAACTCATAAAGACATTGACAGCATTATATGAGAATATGACAGATGTAGAGAGGGACGAATTCTTGTTGCAGTGGAGTGAATGCTTGAGGTCAGTAAACGAGTTGGAAGACAAGTATAAAGAAAACTTTGTTTCATTAATAACTGACATCTTTAAAAAATATCACGATGAAAGCAGGATGGGAAATCCGATTTGGAGATGTTTTGCATTGTATGTAATGAGATACAATAACATTAAGTTGCAGTTTCCTATAAGTGAATAGGCCATGGTTTAAAATAAAAACGATATTGACTCAAAGAACAGGTATATTTCGGCTATAGCATTAGCCCTAATACACCTGTTTTTTGCGCCTCAACATAAAAAGTTATGTGGTTTTTGAAAAAAGTTTTAAAATTTTTCACTCAAAAGCAAAAAATCTTTCATAACATATAAGAAGGGATGTTTTGTGTTAACCCAAAGGTCTCTTTCATAAAATCAAGTAATGGAAGATGAGGTGAAAGTTGTGGCTGCTAAAAGTGAATATAAGATTGAGAGAGAGTTTTTGGGCAAAATTACGAGCGAAGAATTAATTTATAAAATTATCCTTTCGAAATTAAAAGAAAGGAAATAAATCAATTGCTTTTCGCACCGTATTGACGTACACTTTCAGTACGGTAGCAATTGAATGGTGTAATAGTGAGCAGAAATAGAAGGTTAGCGAAAATTAAAACATTCAAGGTTGGAATTTATTTAAGATTATCGGTAGAAGATGGAGGGCATAAAAAAGAAAGCGAAAGTATATCTAATCAACGCATGCTGGCGTTGGATTTTCTTAAACACCATGAGGACATGGTACTTATTAAAGAGTACGTGGATGATGGCGAGACAGGATATCTTTTCGACCGTCCGGGTTTTCAAGAAATGCTGGAAGATGCAAAAAACGGAGTGATTAATTGTATTGTCGTCAAAGACCAGTCGAGATTCGGAAGAAATCAAACAGATGTAGAAGTTCTTATCAAAAAAAGGTTTAAGGAGTATAATGTTCGTTTTATTGCAATTCTTGACCAATACGATACCTTAACTAGTGGTTATGACATGATGTTTTCTGTTCGTAATATGTTTAACGAGCATTACGCACAGGATATTTCAGCGAAATGTCAGGCATCGTTTAAAGCAAAACAGCGTAGCGGAGAATTTGTTGGTGCATTTGCATGTTATGGATATCAAAAGTCAGAGAAAGACAGACATCGGTTGGAGATTGACCCATATGCGGCAGAAGTGGTTCGGAGAATCTTTGATATGTTCCTGTCTGGTTATGGAAAGGTTCGTATTGCGAAGATTTTGAACGAGGAAGGAATCCTTTGTCCGTCTGAGTACAAAAAACAGAATGGATATAATTACACGAATTCCAATAAACTGGATACTACGTATTACTGGACCTATTCCACAATTACCAAGATTCTAAAACATGAGATATATACCGGTACGATGGTGCAGGGAACTACGTGGAGAGAGATTCATGGGAAACCGGAACGATTAGATGAATCTGAGTGGATTAAGGTTCCTGGAACGCATGCGGCTATCATTGATATGGACACATGGGAAAAGACACAGAAGGCGTTAAAGCAGCGAAAAACAGATATCACTTTCGAACAAAATCAGAGCATTTTTGCAGGGTTTCTCAAATGTGGTGACTGTGGTCGGGCTATGCGTAAGAATTCGCATAAAGATTCCAAGGGGCAGAATTACTTTACCTTCAAGTGTGGCACTTATCAGAATATTGGAACAAAGGGATGTACGTCACATTACATAAAGGAAGATACTTTGAAGGCGATTGTTCTGCATGATTTGAATCAAATGCTTTCTGCAATGCAGCATTTGAAAGAATTAGTTGAGCGTGCAGAGAAGGAAACTAAGAAGAAAATGACTTCAACAGAAATGTATCTTATGGACCTGGAGAAGACAAAGAAAGAAATAGACCGAAAGAAGAAACTGAAGAAAAAGGTGTTTGAGGAATATGCAGAAGGTAATCTCTCAAACGAAGAGTACATCGAATATAGAGAATCATATACAAGGGAAGAGGATGAGTTGAATCGGAAACTGTGTGAGTTGGAGAAAAAGGTTCAGAAGAACAAACAGTCTGATGTACTGGAGTTACCATGGGTTCAGCATTTACTTGAACACAAAGAGATTACAGAACTCACAAGAGAGATTGTCGTAGAGATGATAGATGAGATTCAAATCTTTGAGAACAAGCGTATCAAAATCCGTTATAATTTCTCCAACGAGTACGAAAATCTGATGAAATTAGTGGGATAAGTAGCCCCACTGACCATTACCGTGGGGGAATGAAGATACACAGCAAATTCTTGACATTTTAAAAGAATATAACATTCATGTTACATTCTTTATGACCGGTGGTTGGGTAGAGAATTTCCCAGAGGATGTAAAGAAAATCAAAGAAGCAGGGCATGACTTGGCAAATCACAGTGAAAATCATAAAAATATGAGTCAGCTACCAGATAGCGAGTGTCAGCAGGAGCTTCTGAAGGTACATGAAAAGGTTAAAGAGATAACCGGCGTAGAAATGGATTTATTCCGTCCACCATACGGAGATTATGACAATGAAGTGATTAAAAATGCAACCTCTTGCGGATATTATACCATACAATGGGACGTAGACAGCTTAGATTGGAAGGACTACGGAGTAGACAATATTATCAAAACAGTTACCGAACATAAAAATTTAAAGAATGGTTCCATTATACTTATGCACAACGGTGCAAAATATACGGCAGAGGCACTTCCAAAGGTAATTGAAGGCCTGAAAGCACAAGGATACGAGATTGTTCCAATTTCAGAATTAATCTATAAAGAGAATTATCATTTGGATGTGACAGGAAGGCAGATAAAAGATTAAAAAAACCGTGACAAAAGTCTCCTATGGGCTTACAATAGAAGTTGTTTAGGGAGGACAGAAAGATGAAATTTACAAAGATGCAAGGGCTTGGAAATGATTATGTGTATGTAAACTGTTTCCAAGAGAAAATAGACAATCCAAGTGAAGTAGCGATCAAAGTGAGCAACCGAAACTTTGGTGTTGGTTCAGACGGTTTGATTATGATTAACCCATCCAAAGTAGCAGATTTTGAAATGGAAATGTATAACGCAGACGGTTCTCGCGGAGAAATGTGCGGAAACGGGATTCGGTGTGTAGGAAAATACGTTTATGACTATGGATTGACTGATAAGACCAGCATTTCAGTGGAAACATTGGGTGGTATTAAGTATTTGGATTTTACTGTGGAAAATGGGAAAGTAAAACTTGTCAAAGTGGATATGGGCAGTCCGGAATTAGTACCTGCCAACATTCCGATTGTAGCAGAGGGTGACTCTGTAATTAATGCACCGATTCTTGTAGATGGGAAAGAGTATCGTATGACTGGTGTTTCTATGGGAAATCCTCATACAGTGGTGTATATTGATGATGTACAGGGATTAGAAATCGAGAAAATTGGGCCGAAGTTTGAGAATCATGAACGTTTTCCAAAACGTATCAATACAGAATTTGCAAGAGTGATTGACAGACATACAGTTGAAATGCGTGTGTGGGAGCGCGGCTCAGGGGAAACACTTGCTTGTGGTACCGGAGCATGTGCAGTAGCGGTTGCAAGTATCTTGAATGGATTAACCGAAGATAAAGTGACTGTTAAATTACTTGGCGGAGATTTACAAATTGAGTGGGATAGAGAAGCGAATAAGGTTTATATGACCGGTCCCGCAGCAATTTCATTCGAAGGCGAGATAGAAATCTAGGTACAACTAGGAAAAGAACAGCTTTCAACGGTAGAATAAGGGATAATAAAAATGGCACTGAATGTGAAAATTCAGTGCCATAAATTTTTTGTCTATAATTATCTGTTGTTGATAATCTTTGTCAATTCAACTGGGTCAACGATTTGTCCGTCTTTGTATACACGCATGTTACCAGAAGCAATTTCGTCGATTAAGATAACTTCGTCGTTGTTGTAACCAAATTCGAATTTGATATCCCAAAGGTCAAGACCAAGTGATTTTAAATCATCAGCAACAATTTTAGTAATTGCCAATGTTTGTTCTTTCATGCTTTCAAACATAGCAGGTGTCATGATTCCTAATGCTGCAAGACCTTCACCTGTTACAAGTGGGTCACCTAATTCACCATTTTTGAATGTACATCCAACATAGCCACCTTCTAAAACAGTACCATTTTCAATATATTCACCATATCTGCGGATGAAGCTTCCTGTTGCTACCAAACGGCAGATTACTTCGAGACCATGTCCAAATACTGTTGCAGGAAGAACTTCCATAGTAGCGTCATCTAAGTTAGCACCTACGTAGTGTGTTTTAATTCCGGCTTCTTTTAATAATTCGAAGTAGTGGATAGATGTTTCTAAGTTTGCTTTACCAATCCCTTCAATTGTTAAACCAACAGAGTTTTCGCCTGGATCAAATACGCCGTCTTTTCCGGTACAGTCGTCTTTGAATTTTAACATTACATTTCCATTATCAAGTTTGTACACATCTTTTGTTTTACCTGTATAAATTTTTTCCATTTTCGATTTCCTCTCTTTTTCAAAATGATTAGTAAGGAGACTAAAACATCTCACATAAAATTTTTATCACAAAACAGGCTGATTTACAATATTTTTTTAAAAGAAAATGGTTGATTTTTAAAAAAATAATGATATAATGTATTTTGTTCGGTAAACATTAATGCGGAATGGTGTAATGGTAGCACAGCAGACTCTGACTCTGTTAGTAGGGGTTCGAATCCCTTTTCCGTAGTTTTTTTTATTTAATAAGAAATTTTGTAATTATAGCGGAGTGTGGCTCAGCTTGGTAGAGCGCTACGTTCGGGACGTAGAGGTCGCGTGTTCGAATCACGTCACTCCGATTTGAAGGTGCTAAGGTTCTTGATTTTACAAGGGTTTCGGCACTTTCTTTTTTTATCACACAAGTGTCAGAATAGGGTTAACTCAGGGTTCCCTATTACAAAATTCAAATTAAGGTTGAGAGGAACGTCAAAATGAAAATTAAAGTTATTTTGTGGGATATAGATGGTACACTTTTAAATTTTGAAGCGGCGGAAAAGGCTGCTATCCGACAATGTTTTTCGGCTTTTGATTTGGGCGAGTGCACAGACGAAATGCTTGGTGCATATCAAACCATTAATAGAGAGTATTGGAAACGTTTGGAGATAGGTGATATTAGCAAAAAAGAAGCTTTGGTAGCGCGTTTCCATGATCTGCTTGAGAAATATGGATTGGATACCTCTGTTGCGCCACAGGTTAACGCTGAATATCAGGTTCGTTTAGGAGATACCATTTGTTTTAATAAGAATGGCTTGGAAACTGTAAAAATGTGTAAGGGCAAGATTCCGCAATATGCAGTTACAAATGGAACAAAGGTAGCACAGGATAGAAAACTTCGAAACTCAGGGCTCATTGATTTGTTTGATGGCGTATTTATATCCGATGTGATAGGGATAGAAAAGCCGGCAATTGGATTTTTTGATGAAGTCTTTAAAACAATTGGTGAATATGATAAATCAGAGGTTCTAATTGTGGGTGATTCCCTTACCAGTGATATTCAAGGTGGAAATAATGCAGGTATTGTTACTTGCTGGTTTAATCCTTTGGGAAAGGAAAATGACCTAGGGCTACACATCGATTATGAAATAAATGATTTGAGCCAGGTGTTAGATATTGTTTCAATAAATAGCGGGGAGTAGCAATACTCCCCGTAAATATTATATCTATTTTACTTCATATTCTAATATGTAATCATCCATCACAAATCCATTTCCAATGTCAGTGACTTCCTCGCGAACTTTGGTAAAACCGAGGTGTTCATACACTGCAAGGGTGTCTGTGTTGTGGCGATTGCAAGTAAGCCAAATCCCCTTCAAGTTTCTCATTTTGCATATTTCAACAAACTTCTGGAACATGTGCTTTCCAATGCCTTTTCCACGAAATTCTTCGTCTACATATAGCTTGCTTAAGAATAATTTTCCGTCTTCTTCATGAATTCCAGCAAATCCGGCAAAGGTATAATCATAGGAAAATAAAAAGTATTCGTAACCAGAGTTGATTTGTTCTACCAATGCTTCCGGTGATAAAAATTTCTCTACCATATAGTCAACCTGTTCTTCTCCAAGAATAGGTATGTAGTGTTGGTGCCAGATTGCATCTGCAACGGCATACACGGAATAGACAAGCTCCATATTGGTAACAGGCATAATTCTTAGATTCTTCATATTGTAAACGCTCCTTTTGGTTAAAAGTTAATCATACTTCAATATTTGCATTGTATCATGGAATCTGTGTTGTGGGGAAATTTTTTTATTATAATTTCATAATTTTCATAAAATTATTAGCACTCTTTCTTTGAGAGTGCTAATTTTGTATTGACATCTGATTTAATGAGTATTAATATATGTTTTAGGTAAACTTTAGACGGAAAAGGAGATGCTTAATATGGCAACAAAACATGGAAATCTTTCTATTAACAGCGAAAATATTTTTCCAATTATTAAAAAATGGATGTATTCTGACCACGACATTTTCGTGCGTGAGTTAATTTCAAATGGTTGCGATGCAATCACAAAATTGAAAAAATTAGATATGATGGGCGAGTACCAGATGCCGGATGATTACAAGCCAAGTATTCAGGTGGTTGTGAATCCGGAAGAAAAGACCATGAAATTCATCGATACCGGTCTTGGTATGACAGCGGAAGAAGTAGAGGAATATATTACACAGATTGCATTTTCCGGTGCTACAGAATTTTTAGAAAAATACAAAGACAAGACAACAGAAGATGATATGATTGGTCATTTTGGTCTTGGATTCTATTCAGCATTTATGGTAGCTGACGAGGTGCAAATTGATACCCTCTCTTATAAAGAAGGTGCCACTCCTGTACATTGGACCTGCGACGGTGGTACAGAGTACGACATGGAAGACGGTAATAAAGAGGCTGTCGGAACAGAGATTACCTTATTCCTCAACGAAGACAGCTTAGAATTTGCTAATGAATATCGCGTAAGAGAAGTGATTGAAAAATACTGCTCATTTATGCCGGTTCCGATTTATTTATCAAAGGAAAATGCAGAGCAGGAATATGAAACTATCATGGCTGACGAGTTGAAGGAAGACGACGTGGTTGTAGAACACATTCACGAAGAAGCCAAGATGGAAGAAAAAGAAAATGAAGATGGCACCAAAGAAATGGTGGAAGTGTCACCGGCAAAGGATAAGGTTAAGATTAATAAACGTCCGGTAGCTTTGAATGATACAACTCCACTTTGGGCAAAGCATCCAAACGAATGTGAAAAGGATGACTACATTGCATTCTACCGTAAGGTGTTTATGGATTACAAAGAGCCATTGTTCTGGATTCATCTGAACATGGATTATCCATTTAACTTGAAGGGTATTTTGTATTTCCCGAAAATCAATACAGAATATGATTCAGTAGAAGGAAAGATTAAATTATATAACAACCAGGTATTTATTGCAGATAATATAAAAGAAGTCATTCCGGAGTTTTTGATGGTATTAAAGGGTGTTATTGATTGTCCAGATTTACCACTTAACGTATCCCGTAGCGCGCTCCAGAATGATGGATTCGTAAATAAGATTTCGGAATACATTTCCAAGAAGGTGGCAGACAAGCTTTCCGGAATGTGCAAGACAGATAAAGAAACCTATGAAAGCTACTGGGATGACATCAGCCCATTTATCAAATTTGGCTGCCTCAAAGATGACAAGTTCTGTGATAAGATGAGCGATTACATGTTGTTTAAAAATCTTGACCACAAGTATTTGACGTTGAAAGAGTGTATTGAAAATACCAAACCTGCAACAGAAGATGCTACTGTGGAAGTGGAAACGGTAGAAGGCGATGCTTCCAGTGAAGACAAAGAAAAGGAAAAAATTACGATTTACTATGTGACAGACGAACAACAACAGAGCCAGTACATCAATATGTTCAAGGCTGAAGGAATGGATGCAGTTATATTGACACATAACATTGACTCGCCATTTATCAGTCAGTTAGAGCAACGCAATGAAAATGTGAAGTTTGCGCGTATTGATGCAGATTTGACAGACACCTTTAAGCAGGAAGTTGCAGCAGATGAGGAAGAAGCATTTAAGGCAAACACAGAAACATTGACAGATATTTTCCGCAAAGCATTAGGAAATGAGAAGTTAGATGTAAAAGTGGAAAAACTGAAAAATGAAAATGTGGCATCTATGATGACACTTTCTGAGGAATCACGTCGTATGCAGGATATGATGAAAATGTACGGCATGATGGGCATGGACCCAAGTATGTTTGGCAATGATGTGACTTTGGTTCTCAATGCAAATCATCCATTGGTACAATATGTGCTCGCGAACGGTGAAGGTGAAAATACTGCATTGTTCTGCAAACAATTGTATGACTTGGCGCTACTTAGCAACAAGCCACTAAATCCAGAGCAAATGACAGAGTTTATCAAGAGAAGTAATGAGATTATGATGTTGCTTGCTAAGTAAAGCAGTGTATGCGGACGGACAAGGATTTTAGGTAGGATATGGACATGAAAACGGTGCAGAACATGTATTACATGTTTTGCACCGTAGTTATTTTTGAACAGTTATGTGGATTACGGTGCCATATTGCAAATCCTTATCCTGCACCGTAAAATTTCAAATTCATGCACCATAAAGCGGTCAAAACCAAAACAACTGCCGTTCCTCTACATCACTTCAAACGTAATTTCCTTCTGTGTAAAGAACTTCTGCACCATCGTATCCCATGCCTGTTCCAGGGATTTATCCATTGTAAATAAGTTCATGGCCGTTCCTGTCACACATTGCAGTTTTTGACCATCGTATTTCAAGTTTATGTAGAGTCCACGCACATCTTCAAGCTCAAAGTTTAATCCCTGTTGCTGAATTAGTTTTTCAATATTAGATTCAGACAGTCCCAAGACAAATTTAAACCCAAGGGGTGTACGTTTTCCCTTAATGAGAGAGAAGCAGTATTCACGCATTTCTTTCCAAAGTACATATTCTCTGTCAGGGGCGGTGCCTTCTTCAAAAAAATCTTTCTTTAAATATCCATCCATAGTAAATGTTGAAAAAGTCATGATTTCCCCTTCAATAAATAGAAAAGGATCAAATGTTTCCGATAACAACAATTTTGACATACATTCTTTTACTTCAGTTAATGATAAAGCAATCATGCGATTTCCTCCTTTGTGTTCATCTGGCGTGTCGATTTCCTAGCCAGAAAATAAATTGATATAAATAACGTCACAAATTCTGCCAGTGGAACGGATGCCCATATTCCATTGATTCCAAATGTCGGCGCAAGGATTGTGACAAAAATAATACTAAGTACACAGCCTCTCGCAAGACACACAAGTAGTGACAATTTCGGTTTTGCAGTAGATTGAAAATATCCAACCACAAACATGTTAATGCCCATAGCCAAGAACCCGATAAAATAAATGCGGATTGCGGAGGACGACATGGCAAGGATTTCCTCGTTGGGATTCAAGAAAATATAGGTAAACATATTTGGCATAATCAGTCCTAATATTGTTGGTAATGCGCATATTATCAAAGCAGTTTTAATTCCAAGACTCCGTATTTGACCAATACGTTTTGTAAAACCAGCACCGTAATTGGTTGAAAGAATCGGCTGAGCCGCCTGATTAATTCCATTACATAGACAGACCACGATAATTGCGGTATTGCATATAACACCATACATACTGACACCGTTGTCTCCTGCGTATTCTAAAATCTTTATATTAAAGACAAACATAACAATCCCAGATGTTATATCCACGAGGAAACTGGTAAAACCATTTTGGAAAATCCGCCCAATACAGGACAAAGAAAACCCTTTCAATGAGAAATTCAATCCATTTGTTTTTGATAAAAAGTGTAATAATAAAATGCAGATAGTACAAAGTGAGCCAATCACGCTTGCAATTGCCGCGCCGGCCATTTTCATTTGCAGCGGGAATACGAAAATTAAGTCCAGGATTACGTTTAAAACACCACCTGAAATAACTGCAATCATGGCAAGCTTCGGAGCTCCGTCATTTCTTACAAAGGTTTGTAAAAGTGAAGAAAAAGCAAACGCGCTTAAGCCCAAGATTACATAAGGTGCATAGTCGCGAATGTATGGCAGCGTTGCATTTGTTGCACCTAAGAAACGTACAACCGGCTCCATGAAAATCCATAGTAACACTGTTAGTATCAGACAAGTTATAGCATTCAAAATTACAGAAAGCGTGAAATAACATTTTCCCAACTGTTCGTCTCCACGTCCGCGTGCGATGGACATTAGAACGGAACCGCCAACTCCGAATAAAAGTCCCACTCCAAAGAAAATATTAAATAATGGAAGAATAATATTAAGAGCCGCCATTGCAAGTGTGTCGATACCTTTTCCAATAATAATGGTGTCTGCTAATATATAAATAGAAGTCACCATATTTGCTAAAATAGCAGGTATTAGGTAACGAAAAAATATTTTTGAAACAGATTCTGTTAATAAATTGTTTGTTTGCATAAAATACTCCTTGTAAATAGGAATTTCCAGTACAACCTATAGTATATCAGATACCCTAAAAAATTACATTCTCTTTTTGGGAAAAGTTGACTTTTGATGTGGGAAACAGTATCATAAAAAGGTAAAGAAAAAGGAGATTAGTTTATGAATCGTATAGAGAAATTATTTCATTTATTAGAAAATGCAACTTCGCAATTTCACACTGCATTAGCAGTCAAAGAGCAATTGCTTGCGGAGGGTTTTGAAGAACTTACATTAAAGGAGAACTGGAGCCTTAAAAAAGGTGGAAAATATATGTTTGTACACCATGGCTCTACCATTTTTGCTTTCACTGTAGGAACAGATTTTAGAGCAGAAGATAGTTTTCGTATTGCCGCATCTCACGGAGATTTTCCGGGATTTCGTATTAAGCCAAATGCGGGAATGGAAGTGAACGGATACTTGCAGCTTAATACGGAAGGGTATGGCGGAGCAATCCTATCTACTTGGTTAGATAGACCACTTTCGGTAGCTGGACGTGTGGTTTTGAAATCGGATGACGTATTCAAGCCGGAGGTTCGTTTCATTGATATGAAGAAACCGATTTTAATTATTCCAAATCTGGCAATTCATTTTAATCGTGAGATGAACAAGGGTGTTGAACTTCGCAAACAGGTGGAGATGATTCCAATCTGCGGAACAGCATCCGAAGAAATGACAAAAGAAGCATTCTTAGAAGCGCTTGCAGATAAACTGAATGTAAATAAAGATGATATTCTGGATTATGAATTAATGGTCTACAACGTAGATAAGCCAAGCCACGTGGGCCTGAAAGATGAGTTCGTTTCTGCACCTAGACTTGATAACTTAACTTCTACGCAGGCTATTGTAGAGGGAATTACCCGGAGTACACGCAAGAATGGTTTGAACATGATGATTGTATTTGACCATGAGGAAATCGGCAGTCGTTCCAAGCAAGGAGCAGCCTCCACATTATTATCCACAATATTGGAGAAAATCTATGTGTCACTTGGAATGAAAACAGTAGATTTTACAAATGCGCTAGAAGATAGCTTATTTATGTCTGTGGATGTAAGTCATGCTTACCATCCAAATTATGCTGCAAAATATGATGTGACGAATAAGCATGTTCTGAACCAAGGTTTTGCGATTAAACAAGCGGCTTCCCAGAGCTACGCGACAGATAGTGAGGCGATTGCCATTGTGCAGCAGATTTGTGAGAAAGAGGGTATTGCATACCAGAAATTTGTTAATCATTCTGATTCAACCGGTGGCGGAACAATCGGCGCGATTTCATCTGCTATGCTTCCAGTCCGCACGGTGGATATTGGTGTGCCGCTACTTGCTATGCATTCCAGCCGTGAGATCATGGGTGTGAAGGATTATGAAAGCTTAGTTGATTTTATGGGAGCATATTTCAGTTTGTAGGAGACGTTATGGAAATACGTTTGAATAAATTTTTAAGTGAAGCGGGTGTTTGTTCCAGACGAGAGGCGGACCGCTTAATCGAAAGTGGAAAGGTGACAGTGGATGGAAAACCTGCGGAAACAGGGATGAAGATTACAGAATCCCAAGTGGTTCGCGTAGGGAAAAAAGAAATTCGTCCGAAGAATGAGATGGTACTTTTGGCAGTCAACAAACCAGTTGGAATTGTGTGTACCGAAGAGAAACGAGAGAAAAATAATATTATCAATTTTTTGAAATATCCAACCCGAGTTACTTATATCGGAAGGCTGGATAAGGATTCGGAAGGATTACTTCTGATGACCAATAACGGTGATATTATTAATAAAATGATGCGCTCCGGAAACCAGCATGAGAAGGAATACAAGGTGACGGTAAATAAACCGATTACGGCAGAGTTTATTGAGCAGATGGCAAATGGTGTTCCGATATTAGATACAGTGACTCGTAAGTGCAAGGTGGAAATGATTGGAAAGTACAAATTCCGCATTATTTTAACCCAAGGTCTGAACCGTCAAATTCGTCGAATGTGTGAATATCTTGGTTATAAGGTGACAGAACTGAAACGGGTTCGTGTTATGAATATCGAGCTTGGCAATTTGAAGCCTGGTGAATATCGCAAAGTAACTGAGGATGAGATAGCGGAATTATATGAATTGATTAAAGATTCTTCCAATGAAACCGTAATTCCTGTACAGGAGTAGGCACCATTGGGTGACAGGGCATAGAAGACTGAAATGTGGTAGTCGGGCAGAAGTGGAAATAGAAGTTGAGGAAATAAAAATGGAACAAAAAAAACAGCGCATGCAGGAATTAGTGGAATTATTGAATAAAGCATCCAAAGCCTATTATCAGGAAGCTACTGAGATTATGAGTAACTTTGAGTATGATAAGCTGTATGATGAGCTGCTTGCATTAGAAGAAGAATTAGGAATCGTGATGGCAAACAGTCCAACAGTCAACGTTGGTTACGAGGTACTAAGTGAGCTTCCAAAAGAGCGTCACGAAAAACCAATGCTTTCTCTGGATAAGACAAAGGAGATTTCCCGGTTGAAAGAATTTCTTGGAGATCAAAGAGCTTTTGTTTCTTGGAAGTTAGATGGATTAACTATCGTACTCACATATAAGAATGGAAAACTGGAAAAAGCAGTTACCAGAGGAAATGGAGAGGTTGGCGAAGTTATTACGAATAACGCAAGGACCTTTAAGAATCTTCCGCTTAAGATTGCATACCAAGGGGAATTGATTTTGCGCGGTGAGGCGGTTATCGGTTATCAGGATTTTGAAAAAATCAACGCTGAGATTGAAGATGTGGATGCCAAATATAAGAATCCAAGAAATCTTTGCAGTGGCTCGGTTCGTCAATTGAATAATGAAATCACAGCAAAACGTAACGTGCAGTTTTTTGCATTTTCACTTGTAAAGGCTGACGACGTGGATTTTGAAAATTCAAGAATTTGTCAATTAGAATGGCTGAAAGAACAAGGTTTTGCGGTGGTAGAAGGCTATGAGGTAACAGCCGACACGATTGAGGAAAGAGTTGCATATTTTGCGGAGGAGATAAAAAATAATGATTTTCCATCGGATGGACTTGTGCTTGTATATGATGACATTGCTTATGGACAGTCCCTTGGAAGAACCTCTAAATTTCCAAGAGACTCTTTTGCATTTAAGTGGGCAGACGAGATTCGCGAGACCAAGCTGTTGGAAATCGAGTGGAGTCCGTCAAGAACAGGACTGATTAATCCGGTTGCGATTTTCGAGCCGGTAGAATTGGAAGGAACCACAGTTAGCAGAGCCAGCGTTCATAATATTAGTATTATGGAGGAATTGGAACTGGGAATTGGGGATAAGATAGAAGTATACAAAGCCAATATGATTATTCCGCAGATTGCGTCCAATCTAACCAGAAGCGGCGTGAAGGATATTCCGTCAGCATGTCCGGCATGTGGCGGAAAGACGGAGATTCGTCAGGTGAGTGATGCGAAGGCCTTGTATTGTACCAATGAAGAGTGTACGGCGAAGCATTTGAAATCCTTTGCACTATTTGTAAGTCGCGACGCGCTGAATATCGATGGACTTTCCGAGGCGACTCTGGAGAAATTCATTGCAAAAGGATTTATTCATGTGTTTTCTGATATGTTCCATTTGGAACAATATGCAGAGGAAATTAAGTCCATGGAAGGCTTTGGCGAAAAGTCTTACGAGAATTTACAAAAGAGTATTGAAAAGGCAAGAACTACAGCCTTGCCGCGTTTGATTTACGGTCTTGGAATTGCCGGAATCGGGCTTGCGAATGCAAAAGTTATATGCAAAGAATTCAAATATGATATGCACAGAATGATGCAGCTAACAGAGGAAGAGCTGGCGGCTGTATCAGGCATTGGACCTGTACTTGCAAATGCATTTGTGGCATATTTTGCAAAAGAGAAAAATGTGGAAGAAGTAAAACGTTTGCTTGAGGAACTTGTTATTCCAATAGAAGAGGTGAATACAGAAGAACAAATCTTTGAAAACAAGGTGTTTGTTATCACTGGTAGTGTAGAACATTTCGCAAATCGAAACGAAGTGAAGGAAGTGATCGAGAGCAAAGGTGGTAAGGTGACCGGCTCAGTAACTTCCAAAACGGATTATTTAATCAACAATGATGTAAATTCTACATCATCCAAAAATAAAAAGGCAAAGGAGCTTGGTATTCCGATTATCACAGAGGAAGAGTTCCTGAAAATGTTAGAAGGTTAAGGAGGATTTCATTATGATGAAGGTGACAAAAGCAAATTTTGAACAGGAAGTTTTAAATGCACAGACACCGGTATTGGTTGACTTTTTTGCAAACTGGTGCATGCCATGTAAAATGTTTGCGCCTGTACTTGATGAAGTAGCAGAAAGTTACGCAAACAGATTAAAAATCGTAAAAGTGGATATTGATGAAGCGGTGGAATTGGCTCAAAAGTATCGTGTTATGAGTATTCCAACAATCAAATTATTTACAGGAGAAGCAGAACCAAGAGCCACATTTGTGGGTGCTATGTCACAGGAAGAATTAGAAGAATGGCTGGCAGAAAACGGAGTAGAGTAGGAGACAAAAGATGGAAAATAATTGTTTTGATGTGATTATAATCGGTGGAGGTCCGGCTGGGTATACGGCAGCACTTTATGCTGCCAGGGCGAACCTCACCGCTATGGTTATTGAAAAATTTGCACCGGGTGGACAGATGGCTACAACGGAAATCGTGGAAAATTATCCGGGATTTGTAGAAGGTATCAATGGATTTGAACTTGGAATGCAGATGAAAAAGGGTGCAGAGCGTTTTGGAGTAAAAACAAAGCTTGCAGAAGTAAAAAGCGTGGAATTAGATAAGAATCCAAAACTCATTCATACCTCCAAAGACACCTTTCAAGCGAAGACTATTATCTTAGCATTGGGTGCGTATCCTCGAGAGCTAGGTCTTCCAAATGAAAGAAATTTAAGAGGTCGAGGTGTATCTTACTGTGCAACCTGCGATGGTATGTTCTACAAAGACAAAACGGTTGTCATTGTGGGTGGTGGAAACACCGCAGTTGCGGATGCCATTTTCCTTGCAAAGATTTGTAAAAAGGTATACTTAGTACATCGTAGGGATGAGCTTCGCGCATCCAAAACATATATGGAATCTCTGGAGAAGACAGAGAATATCGAGTTTATCTGGAGCTCCGAAGTTGTGGAAATTTTGGCAGATGAATTTGTTACAGGTGTGAAGGTGAAAAGTCGTAATGATGATTCCGTTCGTATGGTTGCCTGTGATGGTATCTTTGTTGCAATCGGAAATGTTCCAAATACGGAATTAATCAAAGGTCAAGTGGAGTTGGATGAAGCAGGGTATGTACCTGCGGATGAAACAACCAGAACCAATATTCCGGGCGTGTTTGCAGTTGGAGATATGAGAAACAAACCACTCAGACAGATTGTAACCGCCGTGGCAGATGGTGCAGTTGCATCCAAGTATGCGGAAGAATATATTGATAGTATGTAAGACAAATTTTGTCAATTTGAAAGCCTTGACATTCCCAAATCCATAATATATAATTCAAATACGTTTGCGAACCAGACACCAATTTTAGGGCTTGTACTGGTTTCGACGGGGGTTTTGAAGTTGAGGAAGCCATCCGCGGGACGGGACCGCGTAACAATCCGTACTTTAAAATTAAACGCAAACGAAAATTTAGCGTACGCTGCCTAGTGGCAGTAGTCGGTCTTAGGTCGCTCACTGCTTAAGTAACCGGCTTCAACGAGGTGAGGCACTTCGTTTCCAAAGCTTTGAGGAAATGGAAGAACTTATGAAGCTACTAAAGTTATTAGCCTGTCATTAGGCGAATGACGGAGGGAATGTCAAAATAATGACTGTGATGGGAGATGCCTTGATGGATGGGCTTTCGGACGCGGGTTCGATTCCCGCCAGGTCCACTTAAAAGGGATAAAATCATTGTTGAAGTGATTTTATCCTTTTTTACATGTTATTATGTGGAATTCAAGGTTATAGCAATTACGGAGGAATATTTTGTGAAAAACAGTCTAACAGGAACCATATACGTGCTACTCTCAGCAATCTGCTTTGCTTTGGGCGGGGTCCTAATTAAATATATTCCATGGTCACCAATGACGATTCAAGGAGTGCGTAGTATTTTTTCATCTGTTGTTATTGGCGGTTACATGTATTATACAAAACACAAATTTGTATTTAATAAGTCTGTGGTCTTTGGAGCAATTTGTAACATGGTAATGGCATTTACTTTTGTGGCAGCAACAAAACTCACCACGGCAGCAAATGCAATCGTACTTCAGTTTACAGAGCCTATTTTTGTTATCTTGTTGATGTGGATTATTTATAAAAAGAGACCAAGAAAAGAAGCAGTAGTGACATGTGTTCTTGTGTTTAGTGGAATTTTGTGCTTTTTCTTTGAGTCCTTGCATGTTGGAGGGATGACAGGAAATGTGTTGGCCATAGTGTCAGGATTCTTCTATGCACTTGTCTTTATGATGAAACGTTTTCCGGGAGCTGATTTTGAATCTTCCATTTTGCTTTCAAATGCCATGAGCATGGTGTTTGCGATACCGGCATATATGAATGAAACCACAAGCACACCAGTTATTTGGAGTTGTATCATTTTACTTGGTGCTGTGCAGTGTGGTCTTTCTTATGTATTTCTATCCAAAGGTTTGGATTATGTGTCACCGGTCACCGCATCCCTTACTTCTACTATTGAACCCATCTTAAATCCGCTTCTTGTGGCTGCATTTTATGGGGAGAAAGTTGGTGCGATGGCGATTGTAGGCGCAATCCTAGTAGTTGGTTCTGCGACGGTTTATAATTTGATAGAGGCCAAAAAGGGTTTGGTTGATTAGAAATAATATTATAAATTTATCATTAAATCTAGGACAAATTGTCTAAAATATGTTAAGATATTTTTGAACTGTGCGTAACAATGCACAAACGAAAGGAATTAAGTATGAGAAGAATTGAGAAGTTAATGAAAGGTTGGAGTTTTACAGACCAGACAGGTAACAGACAAGCAGTAGAACTTCCTCATACATGGAACGCCAAAGACGGTCAGGATGGTGGAAATGACTACTGGCGAGGAACCCTAGTGTATGATAATCAATTTGCAAAACCGGAATTTGATGCGGAAAAGGAATGTGTTTATTTGCAATTCCACGGTGTCAATGCAAGTGCAAAGGTCATGTTAAATGGCAAAGAGGTTGTCGCTCACGATGGTGGATACTCTACATTCCGTGTTGACGTTACAAAAGATTTACAAGAGAACAATCAGATAAAAATAGAAGTGGATAACAGTGTGAACGACCGCGTGTATCCACAGAAAGCAGATTTTACTTTCTACGGAGGTATCTACCGTGATATTGAAATCCTGGTAGTTTCAAAGGAACATTTTGAATTGGACTATTACGGCGGACCAGGGATGAAATATGAGACAGAAGTAGATGGAAAAAATGCGACTATTAAAGTGAGTACTTATATTAATAAAGTAGCAAAGGAAGCAAAGGCGAAGGTCGTAGTGGAGCTTCTGGATGCAGAGGGAAATATTGTGGCTGAAGCGGAAGGAACAGAGGTAGAGCTTTCTGTGCCTAACGTACATCTATGGGATGGACTTAAAGATCCGTATCTGTACCAAATTAAAGCTGTTCTAATGAAGAATGGAAAAGAAGTGGATGAGATTTCCTGCAACTGCGGTGTGCGTACCTTCGAATTTAGTCCGAAAGATGGTTTCCATTTGAACGGCAGACCATATCCTTTACATGGTGCATCACGTCATCAGGATTTCAAAGGTATTGGAAATGCGATTTCAAAGGAACATCACGACAGAGATATGGCACTTCTTCGTGAGGTTGGAGCGAATACGATTCGTTTGGCACATTATCAGCATGACCAATATTTCTATGATTTGTGCGATAAAGTAGGTATGATTGTATGGGCAGAGATTCCATACATTTCCGAGCATTTGGCAAATGGAAATGAGAATACCATTTCACAGATGAAGGAGTTGATTATTCAAAATTATAATCATCCAAGTATTGTGATGTGGGGAGTATCCAATGAGATTACCATTTCCGGTAGAAGATATAAAAAGCAAATGTTAGAGAATCATCGTGTGTTAAATGATTTGTGTCATAAGATGGACCCAACCCGACTAACAACCTTGGCGTGTTATGCGATGTGCCTACATTGGAATCCGGTAGCGCACATTACAGATTTGGTCGGCTGGAACTTATATCTTGGATGGTATGTACCATTTTTATGGCTCAATGACCTTTGGATTAGATTGTGGCACTTCTTATATCCAAATAGATGCTTATGCTATTCGGAATACGGTGCGGAGGGTATGCCAAACCTTCATTCAAAACATCCAAAGCGTGGGGATAACTCGGAAGAGTATCATACAAAATACCACGAGTATATGCTGGAGTGTTTTAAACGTTATCCGTACATGTGGGCACACTATTACTGGAATATGTTTGATTTTGCGGCAGATGCCCGTAATCAGGGCGGCGAGCCTGGTATGAACCACAAGGGCATGATTACCTTTGACCGTAAGTTGAAAAAGGATGTCTTCTATTTATATAAGGCATATTGGAATAAGAAAGATAAGTTCGTTTATCTGGCAGGAAAGCGCTATGAGTATCGCAGTGCTGTGAAACAAACAATTACTGTTTATTCTAATTTAGATGAAGTTTCCCTTTATCACAATGGCAAGCTTGTGGGCACGCAAAAAGGAGAAAATGTTTTCAAGTTTGATATTATGTTAGAAGCTGAAAATAAATTAGAAGTTAAAGCAGGTGACTATACAGACAGCTGTGTAATCTATAAGGTTGATAAAGAAAAACCGGAATATCGTTTGGCGAAGGGCGATAGTTCTAACTGGATGTAGATATATATGGATGTAGGAGAGAAAATATGGAAAAGCAAGTAACAAATCGTGCGAAATTATATCAATTGGTGTTGTTTCCAATGAACAACGGTGCAACCAATGTGTATTATATTTTGACGTTGAATTTTATTGCATATTATGCAAGTGGTGTTTTAGGGTTATTAGTTGCATTTGCTACCTCAATGGTAACATTTATGCGTCTGTTTGATGCGGTGACAGACCCGATTATTGGCGCGCTGATAGATAAAACGGCAACCAGATTCGGTAAGTTCCGTCCGTTTATGCTTCTCGGTAACTTGATTATGATTGTCAGTGCAATTCTGTTGTATTTCGGAACACGTTTGATTCCGGCAGATATGACAGCAGTAAAAATGGTTTGTTTTGTATTGTTTTACGCACTATATGTAATCGGATATACATTCCAGACAGCATGCACGCGTTCCGGACAAACTTGTTTGACAAATGACCCTAACCAGAGACCGCTATTTACAGTATTTAATACAGTCGCAAGTTTGATTGGTATGGGGCTTGTTCAATTTTTAGCACCGATTTTACAGAAAAGTCTGGGTGGATACAACAGCACCGGTTTCTATGATTTCATGATTCCATTGTGTATCGTGGTTTCATTAATCATGACAATCTTGGCTATTATCGGTATTGCTGAAAAGGATCGTCCGGAATATTGGGGTATTTCTGCTAAACAGGAAAAGGTAAAAATATCAGAATATGTAGCAATATTAAAAGACAACAAAGAATTGCAGCGTTTGATGGTTGCAGGAGCAGGATGTAAATTAGCATTTTCCATTGCAACAGGCATGCCTGTACTTTGTATGCTATACGGTGGGCTGATGGGCAACTATGACGGTCTGTATTTGCCAATGATGGTAGTTGGATATGTATTCTCGGCTCCATTTTTCTTACTGACAGTTCGGACATCCCAAAAGCATGGACAAAAGGCATCGCTTATGACCTATGTAAGTGTTGCGCTGATTATGTATATTGGAGTGCTTGCAATTTTGTTACTCTGGCAGCAAGGTAACCCGGCAGTGACGCTGTCGCTGTTGACCGGTGGTAAAATAACCATTAACTTATATACAATTGCATTTCTTCTGTTCTTTGGTATTGGTTATGGCGCATATTATGCAACTGCAGATATGCCAATTCCTATGGTAGCTGATTGCTCCGACTATGAAACATGGAGAAGCGGGAAATATGTTCCGGGAATTATGGGAACATTATTCAGCTTGGTTGACAAACTGGTGTCATCTCTTGGAACGGCGATTGTGGGTGTTGTAGTTGGATTTATTGGATTTACGAAAGCACTTCCGGACGCAGATGTCACATATGTACCGGGTATGAAGGGAGTAGTCATTATCTTATTCTGTGTTGTGCCAATGTTAGCATGGATTGCGACTTTAATTGCAATGAAAGGTTATAAGTTAACCGGAGCACGTATGAAGGAAATTCAGGCTGTCAATGCACAGCGTAAAGATGCCATTGCAGGTGGAATGAGCTTGGAAGAAGCCATGGAAAAATATCAATAAGTTTTATAGAAACAGTTCTGGAGAAATTCGGAACTGTTTTTTTATGGAAATTGTTAGAATTATGTTTAAGTTTTAACAAAAACATGTTAGAATGTACTATATAAATTACTATCAAGAAGTAAGGAGAAGTATTTATGGAAGAAAACAAAAAAGAATTAAGAGCTGAGAAAAAAGCTCAGAAAAAAGCGTTTAAAAAAGCGCGGAGAAGAGCAAGAAGACCTTGGAAGTTTTTAACACTTCTTAGTGCTCCACTTGCAATTCTCTTCACGATCATCTTTATCGTTGTGTCTATGTTTGACAACACGGTAGCATTGTTTGTTGGTGGAACATTCTGGGAATTGGAGAATGAAGACAAAGATGCGGTTTATTATGAGGGTGATTTTAAGACAGAAGAAGAAAGAACGAAAAAAGGTGCAGAACTTGTAAAACAGGTGGAAGCAGAAGGTGCGTCTCTTTTGATGAACGAAAACGCAACACTTCCACTTGACAAAGAGGCGAAAGTGAGTCTGTTCTCAACATCGTCTGTAAATATTGTATATGGTGGTACAGGCTCAGCAAACGTGGATATCTCAAAATGTGATGATTTAAAAACAGCTTTGGAAAAAGAAGATTTTGCTGTAAACAAAACATTGTGGGATTTCTATAAAACAGGGGCTGCAAAAGAATATACACGCGGTAATGCAGGCGCAGTTGTACAGGATTCAGCAACAGCAAAGGGTTATGGTTCAGCAGAAATTGTTGAAGCTCCATGGAATTTATATTCAGATAAAGTCTTGAAGTCTGTAGAAGAATATGGTGATGCAGCAATCGTTGTATTATCACGTATTGGTGGTGAAGGTGCAGACAGTTACTTTGACCATGAGTTAAAAGATGGTAAGAACTATCTTGCATTAAATCAGAATGAAAAAGATATGATGGCCGGCATCAAGAAGTTGAAAGATGATGGCAAAGTTAAAAAGATTGTCGTACTTATTAATACATCAAATGCTCTTCAGGTAGATTTCTTGAAAGACAATGAATATGGTGTAGATGCAACACTTTGGATCGGCGGTGTTGGACAAACTGGTCTCAATGCGGTGGCTGAAATCTTAAGTGGTAAAGTAAACCCATCTGGTAGTTTGCCGGATACTTATTGCTATGATAATTACTCAAGTCCAGTTATGCAGAACTTTACACCTATCGTATATGATGGAGATACAAGTAAGATTCCTGGACATGCAGATACTTATATGATATACCAAGAAGGTATCTATGTTGGATACAAATATTATGAAACACGTTATGAAGACTATGTAATGGGCAAGGGCAATGCCGGTGAATACAAATATGGCAATGATGTTGCGTTCCCATTTGGATATGGTCTCAGCTATACAAACTTTGAATATAGCAATATGTCTTTGACTTATGACAAAGATACAACAACATACACAATCAATGTAACAGTTACAAACAAAGGTGATGTAGCAGGTAAAGAAACCGTTCAAATCTATGTATCAAGTCCATATACACAATATGATATTGATAACAAGATTGAAAAGGCATCAGTATCATTGGTTGGATTTGATAAGACAGATATCTTAGAGCCAGGCGCTTCTGAAACATTAAAAATCGAAGTAGATGGCGATTATGTGGCAAGCTATGATGCATACAAAGCAGGCACATATATTTTAGATGCCGGTGATTACTATTTCACAGCAGCTACAGATGCTCACAATGCAGCAAATAACGTATTGGCAGCAAAAGGCTATACACCAGAAAGCACAGGCGGACGTATGGATGTTGCTGGTAACGCTTCATTAGTAGCAAAATGGAACAACCCAGAATTAGATACTACAACTTATGCTACAAGTGATGCGGGTACAGAAATTAAAAATCAATTAAATTCGTCAGACCCTAACATGAATGAAGAAGTAGAGGATATCGTATACTTGACTCGTAACGACTGGGAAGGTACAATGCCAAGCCTTGAAAAGACAGTTAAGATTGCATTAAACGATTATTTAATCAAAGCATTGCAAGATCAACAATACAAAACTGATGCAAAAGCGGATGCTAAAATGCCAACACTTGGTGCTGATAATGGCTTGAAACTTTATGACATGATTGGTCTTGATTATGATGATCCGAAGTGGGATAAATTGTTAGATCAACTCACATTTGATGAAATGGTTTCTCTCATTGGGGATTCCTTCCACTGGACAATGCCAATTCTTTCTGTACAAGCTCCAGGTACACGTGATGAAAACGGTCCTCAGGGATTAACAGTAGCGTTGTTTGGTAGCCATCTTGGTGTTGAAACAACAGCGCTTACATCAGAAGATGTATTAGCTGCTACATTTAACAAAGAGTTAGTTTATGAAATTGGTAAAGTTGTAGGAAATGACTGTTTAGATGCAAAAGTAACCTTCCTCTATGGACCAGGTGCAAATATTCACAGAGCGCCATATAGCGGACGTAACTTTGAGTACTACTCAGAAGATGGTTTCCTTTCATCTGAAATCGGAAGAAATGAAGTTGCAGGTATCCAAGAAAAAGGTGTTCGCGTTGTAATGAAACACTTCGCATTAAATGACTGTGAGCAAGACAGAATTGGTCTTGGAGTATGGTTAAATGAACAAGCAGCTCGTGAAATTTACTTGAGAGCATTCCAAGGTGCGCTTGAAAGCTCACAAGCGGGTGGAAACGGTGTTATGATGGCTTATACTCGCTGGGGCACACAATGGTCAGGCGCTAATGCAGGACTTGTAAAAGGTATCATGAACGGTGAATGGCAATGTAACGGTTTACAGATTACAGATAACGTATTGAATTCCATGGTAAATGGCATTGACGGTGTAATGGGTGGAACAACAACCTATGACTCTATGCTTGCATTCATGATCACAGGCGGAAAAGGTTTGCCACAATTTGAAAATGACCCTGTGGCAGTTTCAGCAATGAGAGAAGCTTGTCACCACAACTTATATGCGATTGCAAATTCACAAGCAATGAATGGCATCGGCCCAGATACAACAATCAAAACAACAGAACCGATTGTTCAAACATTAACAAGGGTTTTAACATTTGTATTTATTCCTGTGTTTGTTCTTTCGTTAGTAATGTGGATTATTAAGGTTAACAAGTTTAAAAAGACAGAAGCTTATATTTCATACAAAGAATTTAAAAAATCGCTGAAAAATAAATAAGAGATTGCAAGGAAAGGTGCGGTAGTTTTGCTATCGCATCTTTTTTTGTAGAAGCTTTTGTTCAAGCCTGTAAATGTCCCCTTTATTTGTGCTTGAAAAAATAGTATAATGGAAACACAATTTTTACATAAATCTTTGCTAGGATAACATTATAAGTTCTGGACGAGGTGTAAGTTTCATGGAAAAAATAAAAATTTTAATTGTAGATGATGAAAGCAGAATGCGTAAATTACTCCGTGACTTTTTGGAACGAGAGGGCTATCAGATTTTAGAAGCATCAGATGGCATTGAAGCCATGGATATGTTTTACGCAGATAAAAATATTGATTTAATCATTCTGGATGTAATGATGCCGCGTATGGACGGCTGGCAGGTGTGCAAGGAAGTGCGCGAACATTCTAAGGTTCCTATTATGATGCTTACTGCAAGAGCAGAAGAACAGAATGAGCTAAAAGGGTTTGAACTTGGAGTAGATGAGTATGTTGCAAAGCCATTTAGTCCAAAGATTTTGGTTGCCAGAGTAGGAGCGCTTTTAAAACGTGTGAAAAATGTAGATGGTGATGCCGAAATTAATGCGGGCGGAATTGTCATCAATAAAGCTGCCCATATGGTAACGATTGATGGAGAAATTATAGATTTAAGCGTAAAAGAATTTGAATTACTCACATATTTCGTGGAGAACCAAAGGATTGCGTTGTCCAGAGAAAAGATTTTGAACAATGTATGGAATTATGATTATTTCGGTGATGCAAGGACAATTGATACCCATGTAAAAAAACTGAGAAGTAAGCTTGGCGATAAAGGAAACTATATTAAAACCATATGGGGCATGGGCTATAAATTCGAGGTGGAAGCATGAAAAAATCAATCAGACGCCAGATAGCAACCATCTTCATTGCCTTGGTTGCAGCTGTACTGTTAGTATCGATTCTTATTAACACATGGTTTTTGGAAGGCTTTTATATTCATAATAAACAGACAGCTCTAATCCGTGTCTACAATGAGATGAATGATGCAACGAAAAAGGGAACTCTGACATCGGAAAAAATGTTGGAGGAATTAGGCGAACTTGTGGAGGTCGGAAACATATCCTTTGTGGTTGTTGACGGAGATAATAAGGCTCTTTTGACAGCTACCCAGAGTGAACGAAAAACACAGGAGTTGTTTACCCAATTGATGGGATACTTATTAAATAAGAACCAGGTGCGTGGGGAAATTTTGGAATCCAGTGACCGTTATCAGATTCATAGTGCAACGGATGTGATTAACAAAGACGAATATATTGAAATGTGGGGGTACTTAAGCAACGGCAATGCATTTATTTTGCGAAGTCCTCTAGAAAGTATCCGAGAAAGTGTTTCCCTTTCCAATACATTTTTAATTTATATCACATTGATTATGGCATGCTTGGCAAGTGTATTCGTGTGGTTTTTTACCAAACGAATTACCAATCCAATCTTGGAACTTACCAGTTTGTCGGCTCGCATGGCAAATCTGGATTTTGATGCTAAATATGTGAGTGGCGGTGAAAATGAAATTGGTGTGCTGGGTGAGAATTTTAACACAATGTCAGAAAAACTGGAACAGACTGTTTCAGAACTGAAAAATGCAAACTATGAGTTACAAAAGGATATTGAAAAGAAAGAAAAAATAGAGACCATGCGTACAGAGTTTATAGGAAATGTCTCCCATGAACTTAAAACGCCGATTGCTTTAATTCAGGGGTATGCGGAAGGATTGAAAGAGGGAGTTTCAGACGATCCGGAAAGTCGCGCTTTTTATTGTGATGTCATTATGGATGAGGCAAATAAAATGAATCAGTTGGTAAAGAATCTTTTGACATTAAATCAGCTGGAGTTTGGTGAAGAGGAAATTGCATTTGAACGTTTTGATATCACGGAATTAATCCGAGGCATTATTCAAAGTAATGAGATTTTGATTCAGCAAAAAGAAGCAGAAGTAAGATTTGTATGTCAGGAACCGATATTTGTATGGGCTGACGAATTTCGGGTTGAGCAGGTTGTTCGCAACTATTTGAGCAACGCCCTTAACCATGTTGAAAACGAAAAGATTATTGATATCAGAATTACCAAGATGGATGGAAACGATAAGATACGTGTGTCTGTTTTTAATACAGGAAAACAGATTCCTAATGAAGAAATAGAGCATATCTGGAGCAAGTTTTATAAGGTGGACAAGGCTCGTACCAGAGAATATGGCGGCCATGGAATTGGATTATCGATTGTAAAAGCCATAATGGACTCTTTCCAACAGGACTATGGTGTGGTAAACTATGAAAATGGAGTCGCTTTTTGGTTTGAATTGGACTTAAAGTAGGGGGCAAAAGATGATTGCAATTATAGATTATGATTGCCATTACAACGGAAAGACTACTGTAAAATAAAGCATTACACGGTACAAAATAATATAAAGTTCTGATTATACTAATTATTTACTAATTATAATGCCTTGAATGTGTATAAAATTAAATATTTGGACATTTACTAAAGTCCATTATCAGTTATAGGAATATGATTGATAGTGGGCTTTTTAAGTGCCTGAATTTATTAGACGAAGAAATTCACACAGACAATCAGAAAATCGAAATATGACGATTCTGGTGCGTGTGAGAGCCTAATATAGCACAATAAACATAATCAAATAGCAGTTTCATGGTGAAAGGAAGTGAGAGAATGAATCAGAAAATAAACAAGATTGAAATTAAAGACCGTGTTAGAAAAAAACTAAAAGATGAAAGATTTGTTATCGGTGGTAATGGAAAAGGACATCCATATTCAAAGAGGTATAAACTTAGATATACGAAAGAGATTATTGAAAAAGTTGTTAATGCACTAATGGATGTACTTGTGGATATTATTGAAGATGGTGATACTGCGATAATGGATGGATATTTTAAGATTGAGCCATCATTAAGGATTGAGAGAAAACATATTAATCTATATAGTAGAGAAATATATGTTCATCCGGCACATTACATTTTTAAAGCAAGTGCTGGTAAGTATCTCAAAGAAGCGTGCAAACGTCTGACAGAAAAAACATTAAATGAGACAACTGCTACACATAGCGAAAATTAATTATAAGGTGATACTACTACCTCAGAAGTGTAGGTTTAGTTCTTAGTTGATAAGAAGTAAAAGAAAGTCAACAGTAGGATTATTTTATATTCTAGGTAAATAAAAGGAGGACGAATGAATGATATTAACATTATTACAAGTGAGGAAAATGAGTGTACAGGAAAGGTACAATACATATTAGATGAGCAAAAAGAACTAATTGAAATTTCAAAGGATAAATGTATACCAGTAGAATATCCAATTAAGTATAAACTGAAAAATGCTTTTGAGGTCTTTATCCGTGTGGATGGAACAGAGAATTACTGGATTTCTAATTATGGAAGATGTGTAAATAATCTGAATCGTAAAGACAAAAACACTTTTTATTCTCATAAAGAAGGTAAATGCCATTATACAGTTTTTGAAATTGATAAGGTCGATGGTAGCCGATATAAGAGAGAGACTACACCAGAAGAATTGGTTGCAGAAACTTTTCTTGTGTCATATTATGGCAGACATAAAATATGGCATAAGGACGGAGATGATACAAATAATTGGTATAAGAATCTTCTATATGTCAGCGCAAGGGATTATAAGGATTTAAAGACTGGCAAGGTTGCATGGCAAGAATTAAATCTTGAACAAGAATATATTGAATATGAGAACAAAGCAAGTTTACATGCATATAGGGTTTATAACGGAATTCTTAAAAGATGTGGTGACACAGTAGATGATGATACTGTACGTTCTTGTTATGATAAATCTACTATGTGGCAAGGTTGGATTGACAATCCAAGAGAATTTGTGAAATGGTATTTAGAACACTATTATGAATGTGGCGATGAAGAGATGGATGTAGACAAGGATTTATTTGGTGATGGTTCTGGTATGTATACTCCTGATTTCTGTTGCTTATTACCAAAAGGATTAAACATACTTCTTGCTAATAGTAAGAAACACTACGAAGAAGGACAGACACCAGAGAACACGTTACCACTTGGAGTTAGATACAATGGAAAGAGTAAGAAATATTATGCAGAAATCACATTTACAGGTGCAGAAAGAACAATACCTCTTTCTGAATGGGATACAGCAGAAGAAGCGTTTGCAGAATATAAGGTTATGAAACAAGCCGATATATTGTTGGTAGTTGCTAAATATAAAGAGAATATTCCTGAATATATTTATGAAAGGTTTTTGAAAGTGGAAGTGAAACCATATTAGGTTATAGGCATATCGGATATTAAGTTATCTGGTATGCCTTATTTTCTGCCTTTTCTGAGAAAGTACCTTGCTGTATATAGGTACTTAAACTGTCAGATGTAAACATATCCCCGTCTATATACGATGGTGTAAAAATGCCACATATGGTCTTATTCTCGACTGTTGTTAAGAAAATAACTATAATGTGAAAAGAGGGACTCAATGTTAAGGAATGAGAAGGAGAAGCGTACAAATGAATGACAAACTAAAGCAATACTTAGACCACAAAGAGAAACTTCAAAAGGAATTATCTGAAAAAGAGAAAAGTGATTTGTTGATACGAGAGGGATTATACGAAAAAGAATATTCAGACACCTATAGCGATGAATATTCTTGGTATGATAATTTGGAAGGAAAGTATTATCGGAAAGCACCTATTGATATTACGGATGAAGAATATGAGATAGTGAAGGAAAGTTGTAAGTCAGATAGCAATAAGCCTATTAATAAAGATATTGAAAATGGAATTGCCACGGCATTAACTGTAATTGCATGGATAATCTATATTGGTGGTTTTATTGCCGGTATAGCCTTTGGTAATGTGGAAGTTGTTCGTGGTACATATTATACTTATACAGATACGGAATTTTCATTTGCTATAGCATTTGTATATTGGGCTGCATGCATCATTGCTGGAACAATGTTCTTAGGATTTGCAGAAATAATTAAATTGCTAGAAGCTATTAAGAGAAAATAAGAGAAGAAACGATATCAACTGAATATGGAAAGAAATAATTACTTATGAGGAGGACTATAGGAATGAAAAGAACGATTTGTATTTTATTAGTTATGATTTTAGTATTTGGAACTTGTGCCGGATGTGGTAAGAAGGATGAAAAAGTAGATAATAATGAGAATCTTGAATCAACCATGACTGACGAAGAAATAGCAGAGAGTAATGCCAATGACACTATTGGAGAAGATACAAAAGCAGAAGAGAATGTTGTGGTAGAAAATAATGCTTCTGAATCAGCAACAGGAACTACATCTACCCCAAAGCCTACAACTAAAGAGGAATCAAATAAAACTACTGAAGAGAAAAAGCAAACTGACAAATCAAGTGGTACAAATTCAATTTCATCAAAGGAAAATAAAACAACTTCTTCTGAAAACAAAAAAGAAACTGAAAAACATAAACATTCGTATTCCAAATCAAAAACGAATCCTACTTGTACAGAGCAAGGCTACACCACATATAGTTGTACTTGTGGAGATTCATATAAAGGTGATTATGTATCAGCAAAAGGACACACAGAGGTAATTGATAAAGCCGTAGCAGCTACCTACTCATCAACAGGATTAACAGAAGGGAAACATTGTTCTGAGTGCAATATTGTCTTAATTGCACAAGAAAATACACCAAAACGTTCCGCTGCCGAAAATTCAGTAGTGACCGAATTTCACTTAGATGGTTCCGAAGGAATATACTATAGAACTCGTTCTAGTAGTAGTAAAACATTATACAATGAATGGATTATAGAAAATGTTGCAATACAAAAAGAAGATTATATGTCCGGTAAATTTAAAGTGACTGTTACAATTACGGTTAAAATAATCAATCAGGTGGCAGGATGTCCAAAAAATGTTAGTGGAGAGTATTTGTTTGTTAAAGATGGAAAGAAATGTAGTGGTGGTGGACAGTTTGTTAAAACAAGTTTAGAGAAAGGAAGGTCATATCAAATAACATTTACGGAGTATGGTTTTGAAGAAGGAAATTATAAAGTGACTTTTTCAGGTAATTAGTAACATAAAATATTTTTTAGCGATTAGAAATATTTTAATTATCACCATATATTTAACTTCGGAGTTCAAAATCACTACGGAGTGTGTAGAAACATCACCTATAGGGTATTTGGAGAAACAGAACATTCGTCAAAATGTAAAATACCCGCCACTTTAGGACAACACCGGCACACCCACACAAAGCACAAAATCAAGCAAATTTCCGTTTATTTGCTCACAGTCTAGCAATTCTATGCTAGACCATCTAAAAGTGATTTTAACCCCTAGAAACGTATAGAATTACACCCAAGAAAAGACATAATAAAAGGTTGAGAGTTTAACGCTCCCAACCTTATTTTTTTACTTTTCTATATTAGAAAATTTCTATACAGTTTCCGCTATCTGTCATGTAAAACTTGCCTTCGATATCTAAATCTCTGCCGTATGCTTCATAATCAAAATAACGCGCTACTATATCAGATACATTATTTAAAAATCCAGATTCTTCTATAACTTCATATGCTACATCCGTCATATTGCTACAATCATAATAGATTCTATAATCGCCGTTTTCTGTCTTTTTGATTGCTTCATCAAATTCGCATCCGTCTTCTAACATTACTCCAACAACTTCTAGTTCGTTTTCGTCCATGCCTTCCAATGTTTCAGCCAGTTCATTAAGTTCTTCTAGGTTGTCATATTCCCCAATTTTCAAGCCGTCAATGTCTGTCTCATAGTCTGTTATAAAATATTCTTCATAATAGTTGCCGTTTTCGTCTGGTTCGTCTGATATTTTGATACGTTCAAAAACTGCTTCTAGTTCTTCTTCTGTTGCTGGCAACTTTACCCATTCGCCCAGTAATTCGCCTTCGTTATATTTTCCTAAGTTTGTTAAGTAAATTTTCATCATAGTAATGATACCTCCTAAAAATTGATTTATTATTTTGTTGTTGAGTTTATTATACACTAATACTGGTGAATTATCAATTGGTAAAAATACACAAATATTAGTGAAATTAAATACACAAATATTAGTGAAAACGTCAATTTACAAAACACTAACATTAGTGTATGATAACTACAAGGTCAAACGAAACAGACCGACACAAAATCATTAATTAAATAGGAGGTAGTCATTATGTGTATGACAAAATCAGAACTTGAAAAGAAAGTAGCAGAGTTAAGAAGTCTCAAAGCATTAAAGGAAGAGACAGAAGCAGAAATCAGAGAAGCAGAAAACGCAATCATCGAATTTCTGAATGAAACTAAAGAATGTGAGGCAACCGACAAGAACGGCAAGCCAATTCGCCAGTATATCGGCACAGATTACAAAGCAACGTATTCAGTACAGACAAGAGAAAACGTAAATAAAGAAGCAGTAAAAAAATTGCTTAGTATGGAACAGTTTGCAAGTGTCAGAACAGAATCCACATTCGGAGTATTACGAATTAAATAATAGGAATGGGGAGAGCAATCTCCCCAATAAAAAAGGAGAGTGTACATAATGCAGAAAACAATTAATCAATTTGCGACAGTAACCAAGAACGGAGTTGTTCAAAAGATAGGACGAAGCCAAATTCTTACACCTAAAACAAATTATCAAGGTGGGGAAATGAAATATTTTGATGATTCAAAACTACTTAAAAAGAATCGTAAGTAATCAATCAGGGTGTGACGGTTTAGCCGTGGATTATTCAGTTTAATCGCACCCATTCGGCAGAAATGCCAAAACAACAAAATCAAAAAGAAAGGTAGGTAATCAACCTATGAAAAACAAAAAAATCGAAAACATCGGAAAAGTAGCAATCAATGACATTTTATTAAGTGATACGGATATTGGCTTATATTTGCCAATAGAGAAAATGTCCGACAACATTCGCAGGAAATATGAAGAATGTGAAAAAATGTTTAATCAAGCATTATTGTTGAAGCATCCAGAAATTAATTTAGAGGACTTTGTTCTCTATAGAGATATTGCATTACACATCAATATCGAAAATTGTAAAGTCAGATATTCAGTTTCAATTATTTTATGGATTGATGATGAATCAGGCGAGGAAATACATTCAGAATTCTTTGACCCATTTGATATAGAAATCAATGGTGAAGATAGCAGATACTTGAAGAAATTAGTATTAAATAAACTTATTGAAAATCTTTTCTAAATTAATTGGGGAGTTGCTTTAACCGGCAATTCCCCAACGGAATCAAAGGAGCATAAACAAATGGAAAAATATAAATTAAAACCACTTACAACGGAAGAAAAAGAAATGGCTGCCAATAATCATAATATCGTCTACGCCTTTTTATATCAGCATGGATATAGCATTGATAACTTTTACGGTGTCGCAGTAATGGGATTCCTAAAAGGAATTCAGGTGTATTGTCGCAAAACTAGATACACGAAGCAAGCTGATATGTATTTTACAGTTTGGCAATATATGAGAACTGAGTTGGAGAACAATCGAAAAATGGAAAACGCATTGAAACGAAAGCCAACGGAAACAGTTATAAGTTTGGATGTAGAACATTCAGAAATGGAAAATCTTTATAATTGCGTTGGTGGAAAGTCCGTTGAATCAGAATATTTGGAAAAAGAACGGATTAATGAATTACTTGGAAAATTAACCGAGGTTCAACGAGTTATTTCTAAAATGAAAATGGAAGGCTTTAATAATACGGAAATTTTTCTTATATTGGATATTCCTGCTTCAACTTATTACAGGGAAATCAACCGAATCAAAGCAACATTAGAAAAATATATTGCGTAGGAAGGACGGAGCTGTTATGGGGTGTGCAACACATTATTTAATTACTGATGGAATGCGTTATGTGGGCTGTGACAATGAAACAAAGGAAAATATTATTGTTGGCAGTTTTAAAAAGGCGGTCAAGTTGAAATTTAATCAAATCAATACCATATATAATAAACTTGCAGATAATTTACTAAAGGATGGAGAATGGAAAATCATAAGTACAATTGAGGTTAAAAATGATTTGTCAGATGCTACTCTTGATATAGATGTGGATGAAATCATGGCTTCTTTGGAAATGGATTTTGATTTACTTGTCAAACGGAAGAAAGTTCTTGAATTGGAATTACTAGAAATCGAACGAGAAATCACAGACATTTATCATGCGATGGAGTTTTATAATTTAGATGCAGCCAAAGGATATAAAATCTATAAGATGATGCAGGATAGACTTATTCGCAGGAGACAAAATAAGGATGAATCTTTAAAAATAGATTATATCTTGTCTGGTGGAATAAAGGGATTGACAAACAAGCAGACCCGGAAACATTTTGAAGCATTGGGACATAGAGAGTATCAGCCTAGAACTTTAAAGGAATTGTTTGAAATATAATTTGGTTTGTGTATCGGTGGAAAGTTTTCTGCCGATACAAATTAACTATTTGAAAAAAGGAAAAACTTTAGTATAATAATTGTGTCATTATATAGTTGGCGATATATAAGGATGAAAGAAACAAGCCAGAAAGGCATACAATGATTTATTATGGAAAATTATTTGACCTCATGAAAGAACAAGGGAAGAATCAAACGCATATTAGAGAACAAAAGATAATAGGACAAGAAACCTTGAGAAAATTGAAGATGGGAACAGGTCTTTTAGAAGAATACGATTACAAAAACCCTGAAACGAGGTTATTAGAAAAAAGGACTAGAGAAAATTCTATTGATACAAAATCCATTGAATCACTCTGTATTTGGTTGAAATGTCAACCAAGTGATATTATGGAAGTAATACCTAATACGTGGGAAAATGCAGATAAATTATGCGAGATACTTAGCACAAAAGAGCATACTTGCACGAGAGAAGAGTTACCTCAAAGAGTACCAATGGAAGAAAAATAATAAAATAAGAAGAAGGGAGCATAAAAGATAATGCGTGATTCAGCAATTGAGATGGCAAAACGTCTTCTAGTTGATAGTATTTGGAAGAGTGCGAATTTGGAAGGTCTTGGAACGACATTTCCCAAAACAGAAGCAATTCTTGCAAATGCACCTACAACGACAAAAACGGAAGAAGTTTTGTTCGTAATAAATATGAAAAGAGCATGGCAATTTTTATTAGATAATCTCGATTATGGAAACAATCTAATGTTGTTGCGAGAATATAATAAAGTTGTCGGAGACTTGTTATTTAGTTATGCAGGTGAAATCAGAACAATCCCAGTACAAATAGGTGGTACGTCATGGGAGCCTGAAATACCACATACAGGAATCATTATTGAAAACCTAGAAAAGATTGAACAGATAGAAGACATCGAATTCAAGGCATTAAAATATTTCTGTTATGTAGCAAGAACACAAATGTTTATTGATGGAAATAAACGTGTGGCGCAGCTTATAGCAAATAAAGTATTGGTAGAAAATGATATCGGAATCTTCCAAATTCCAATAGAAAAATTAGAGGAGTTTAAAGGACTATTACTCGAATTTTATGAAACGGCAATGGATGAAAAAATCATTACATTTATGAAAGAGTTCTGTATTAAACGAATAGCAAGATAAAATCAAGCACCAACGGATGAATTAATCATCATCTGAAGGTGCTTCTTTTTGTGTCCGGCTATTAATGTCATTAACGACATTTTCAAGGTAGATATTTCGCCATGTGTTTTTTATGTTCTGTTGATTTAACAGTTGGATGCGTTTGGTGAGATATTTGTCTAACCACTCCATTAAAGATTGTGGAATGAATCGCTCTGGAACTTTCTGTAATAGTTCAAACATCAAATGTTAGATGTTCGGTTATGTGTTCGGTGATAGAATAAAAGATGATTGTAAACTATTTTGTTTCTTGCATTCTGTAGAGTTTTTAAAAGAAACTTTGTTAAAGTGCTATAATGCCTTGTTTTTCAAGAGGTTCAGGTGATTTTGGGACAAAAAATATGTTCGGTTCGGTAATATTTTTAATCAGTAGTGTGTGTGACATATATTATTTGCTTAAATTGAACAGATACAATATAATTATCCATATAAAAACATTACGGAATTATTGAGAGGAAAACAATGAGTAATATAAAGGATGAAGTAATTAACAACAAAATAATTGTGGATACACTTGTGGGAGAAGATTTTAAATCTAATTTATCAGGTATTACATCTATACTTGAATCCTATCAGGGTATTTTCGAGAACATATCTACCAAAAATATGGTTGAAATTTTCTCGACATCACTTTCTAAAACAATGCAGGGATATATGGATTGTATGGAACTTATAGATTATTCAGCATATACCAAAACATTTGCTGATGTTCTTGGTTCTAATTTTCAATCAATATTAAAAACATATGATTACTCCAGATATGTAGAAAACATTACAAAGAATTTATCTGCATCTATGGGTATGACAGAATCTATGCAAAATTTCCAACAGACCATTTCTGATATTGTTTCATCATACCAAGGAATTTTCAGTCATATAACTTCAATTCCAAGAGAAGAATTTGATGCCATGTTGGATGGAACGGATTTTACAAGAGAAGATGTTTTAGAAGACATAGAACAGTTTGAATACGAAGTGTCCGAGACATTTGACTTGAGGGACATATCGGAAAACGTATTGCCGGAAGAAAAGGTCAATGCATTTCTAAGAGACCATCCAGCTTTAGCATATATAGTTTATACAATTGCAATCATTTGGACGATATTAAGTGGAGCGCAGGTTACAAATGATATGATGTTACCACAAATACAAAGCGCAATAGTTTCTATGCAAGGTAATGATGATATTTATTTTATTAAAGTGGATTCTGCTAAATTATATGTAGAACCATCAAGTTATTCATCTGTAACAATGCAAATTCCATATGGAGAGCAAGTAACTCTGGTTGAATCTATAAAGTTATGGGATAAAGTTACTTATATTGATTCTGAAGGGGAAGAAATCGAAGGTTGGATTGCTAAAAGAAATCTTATGACTTATTGCGATTATCAGTTTAATTCTGATGCTTTGTATGGTTTGGATTAATTACATTACAGAAAGGAAATACGTTTTATGGCAAACAATAAAGAACAACTTATAAAGTCTATTGAGGAATTTCTTGCATCTGATGAAAAATGTATGTTCATTACTGGAACACATCAATACGAAAAACATATTGCAGCGATGGCAATGCTAAACCGATGTATGCCAAACTCAAAGATATTATTCCGAATTAATGCTATGCAGAATATAACAGGTGATAGTTTCTTGGGTAAATATGTATCAAAGAAGCCAAAGGCGGGAGAGAAGTTTAGAATAGGGAAAAATATTTATGAAGCTGATAGTTTCAATACTAAGAATAGTTGGTCTAAAACAAGCCATCAATTTGATGCTGCTATTCTATATCCAATTGATGCGATAGCAAGAAGAGACGTAAAAATAGATTGTGTTGAGGATTTGTTTATACGCAAGCAAATCTCAAAGATTTTTCTTGTGTCATGGACAGATTGTAATTATGATTATTCTATATTTGATAAATATGTTGATAGATGTGCTGTATATGATGCAGAAGAGGAAGACCTAGAATATCATAAACGAGTGTTAGATATAGTTAATAAGAAGATATGATTCAAAACACATAGGAGAGCAAGTACCATGAAAAATATAACAGGCATAATAAAAAACTTCATTAAAGCCCATCATAAAAGTATTATCGTATCTGTCGCTTTTTTGCTTTCATTGGCAACAGTTGGAGGTATTCTTATACATAGCAATAATATTCATAATAAAAAAAGAAAAAGAATTGTTATCACGTATTGCAAGCCTTGAAGAACAAATAAAAGAGTATGATGAGTTGTTAAAAGATAATGAAAGTGATACAGATATTTCCAATCTTGAAAATGAAGTTATAGACAATGAAGAAAATTCAATTAAAGAATCTGAAATAAAATCTGAACAACAAGCAACATCAAAACAAGAGAAACCATCTACTAACGAGGTAACAAAACAGCCCACGACTACTACACCTAGTCAAAAAACGCAACAGAACAGTCCAACTGTTGAGCCAGAATTAAAAGATAATGAAACAAATGTTGATTTGAAATATCTAGTTTTTCAATATTCAGCCAATAATACTTGTTATATATCTGGATATAGCGGAACATATGAAGAGATGATACTTCCTAAATATTTTGAAGGGAAAAAGATATTAGGGGTTACATCAGATGTCAACGGAGTTTTTGCTTTACACAAAGAATTAAAAACAGTAACTATACCAGAAGGATATGAATATATTGGAAACTGTGCATTTCGCTCTTGCAAAAACTTAAAAACAGTAAATCTACCTAATACACTAACAAAGATTGGTAGTGGTGCATTTTTATTCTCAGGACTGACAGAAATATATATTCCTAGTAGCGTAACAAGTATAGATGAAAATGCATTTATATCATCAAGTGCATTTGATAATACAGACGATGAGAATTTTACTATTAAATGTGAAGCTGGGTCATATGCAGAGAAATATGCAATTGAACATGAAATAAAATATCAAACGGAATAATTTTATTATTAGCACTCTCGACGAAAGAGTGCTAAAATATTATTGACAAACGATATAAAGTCTGTTAACATATGCTTATATCAAGAGAATTTGGTATAAGACATCTATATTGATTTGCACACAAGGAAGTGCAGAACCTTTGACAATTGAATAATGTTCTGAAACAACTACTGACGTGTGTAAACGTACAGTAGTTTTTTTATTGCAACAGAAAGAAAATTAGCTTTTCTTTGTGGTAATAAAAAAGAAGCCACATGTGTTTGGCGACACTTTGGCTTCAATGTGTAAGGGTAATTGGCGTTACTCCTTAATTGACAAAAGACTTGAGTTGCAAAATTCGTCGAATAGTTTATTTGACTATCAGAAGAATGTAAAAGACCAAGTAGAAGAGATTTCACGACTTCAAAATATCTTGAATAGTTATGGGAATGATAACTCAGAAGAAGCAAAGATGCTCATTCAAAAATATCAAGTCGAACTAGAGGATGCAAAGGAAACTCTTTCTGAAACTGAGAGAGAACAACAACTCAGAGAGGAAGAAAAATTATTAACAAGTTTAATGGATTCGGCTGCTGAGTGGCAAAATCAGAGATTGGATGATATTACTGGTCTGATACAAAGTGCTATTGATAGTACGAATAGCAATGGTTCAACAATTTCAGATACGTTAAAAGACGTTACTGGGGATGTGGGTTATGTATTGTCCGAACAAATGCAAAGTATTTGGGATGGAACTGGTAAAAATATTGTTGGCGATGGAATTACTACAGTAAATAGCACATTGTCTGATATTAAAAATCTCGTTGCAAAAATGGTAAGTGACAGTAACGCAGTTGCAGATAGCAATGTTAAAGATACACAAACATCTGTGACTCCATCTACTACAGTTACACCAACTGTAAGTAAACCATCAACAACAAGCAATTCATCTTCTAATGATAATGTAATTACTGTTGGAAGCAGGATTAATGCTGGCAATGCTTTGATATATCGTCAGGCAAATGGCACAAAAGGATATCATCAATTCTATGATGAAAATCCTTATTATGTAATTATTGGACAGAAGGGCAATTTCTGGAAGGTTCGCCACCAATCACTCTCTAGTGGTACAACAGGTTGGTTTAAAAAATCAGACGTAAAAGCATATGCAACAGGAGGTAAAGTTGATTACACAGGTCTTGCTATGGTACATGGTTCTAAATCTAAACCAGAACTTATGCTTAATGCAAAAGATACGGAAAACTTTATTGCGTTAAAAGATGCTTTGAGTGTAGTTGCAAAAACTAACATGTTTGACGCTATTGGCAATTACGCTAAATTGCCGAATTTCGTACCTAATAACAATAGTAACAAAAACGTAGAAATTCATTTTGAAAACATGACATTTCCAAATGTCAAGAATGCTGATGATTTCATTACTGACTTACAACACAGTAAACGTTTTGAAAATATCATCTTGGAGATTACCGATGGTAAAGGTGATTTGAGTAAATATAAGTGGTAAACAAAACAAGGACAAGGGACTAACACTCTCTTGTCCTTTTGTATTGGAGAAATAGTTATGAAAGAAAGTAGAAAAATTCAAGTATTACAGAAAATGGTTGACCGATTACAATTGGACAATCAGGAATTAAAAAATGAAAATAAGGAGGATTTTAAATAATGAGATTTAGAGAAATAGGTGTAGATTATTGTGTGGCACAGAAAGAGGAAGAACACAAAGTTTGCATTCATCAAAATGAAGAGATTATTTACGTCACACGTGAAGGTATCTTTGAGGGAATATTAAAGGAAATCGGTGTGGCAACAGACACAGATAATGACAATTGTTGTGTGTTTGTGCTTAAAATCATAGCAACTGAAAATGATAAGTTTGTATGTGAAGAACTGGTTAAGATGGAAGATTTAGTTTACATCTGCAAGAAGTCAGATGAACAGAACAAAGTACGTGAAGCATATTCGCATGTTGTATTTGAAGAATATGAAAGATTACTGAAAATGTATAAGCAATCAGTTGAGCGTTGTGTAAAAGATTTACCGACAGTTGATGAAGTGATGAAGATTTTAGCAGATAAATGGGATTGTTTAACAGACGAACATAAAGAAAGTGTTGCAGAGATTTTAGAAGTTGTTAGTTCCACAGTAGATGTTTTTGCTACGGCATAGATTATTGATTTGGGCAAGGTGTTAGGCTTTGCCCTTTTATAATGAAGATTAAATTGAATATGAATTAGAAAAGCATACACTGCCTTAGTTATGCAGTGTTTTTATTAGAGAATGTTTATTAACGGAATGGAGCGTGTTTATTATAGAAGCAATAGCATTGGAAAATAAAATTTTATTAAATATAAAAGAAGCATCTGATTTATTTGGAATAGGACAACGTAGGTTGCGTGAGATAGTGCATGAAGACTTTGGAAACAAATATCATCTTATGTTGGGACGTACTATAAAGATTAAAAGGAAGCAATTTGAGGAGTTTATTGAACAAGTGGAACAGATATAGAAACAAATGGACAATGTGTTTGGAATGCGTTATAATTTACTATAATATGCATTCAAGGCACTCTTATTTAAGGAGGCTGAGAAATGGCAAATAAAACAACATCAGAAAAGAACAAGCCTGCGAGAAAAACATTAAGACCTAATGAATATTATAATCCCAAAACTAAAAGATATGAGTATCATTATAAAGACTGCTTGGGGAAAGAAAGGGTTATAAGTTCTTACAGACTTGAAATGACAGACCAATTACCAAAAGGTAAAAAATCATCAAAGAGTTTGCGTGAGAAGGAGGCTGAATTAAACGCACAACTTGAAAACAATATTGATATTGATGGAGCAAAACTTACATTATTAGAAGTAGTGGATAGATATCTTAATTCACTATATAATAGGAAAAAGTTGGCTCACAATACGAAAGTTGGATATAATGTAACGGTAAATACATTACAACAGTATAAACTAGGATATATGGAAATCGGAAAGATAAGACCAGAGCATTGTGAAGAATGGCTTGCTGATATGAAAAAGAAGTATAGAGGCTCGTCTATTCAAACACAGATTAGTCTTATAAAAAGAACTTTTGAGTATGCTTTAGATTATGATTATGTTGCAAAAAATCCATTCAGACGAATTACAACAGATAGAAGCGATAGTAAAAAGATGGAAGCACTTTCAGTAGAGGATATGAACCGATTTCTTGATTTTTGTTCAAAAGATGCACATAGTTTACATTGCTATGATATGCTATATGTGTTGTTTTGGACTGGATTAAGAGCATCTGAATTGTGTGGTCTTACTCTTGATAACATTGATATGGAAGAGCGAATGATAAAAGTTGATAAGCAATTACAATGCATCAATCATACACATATTGTTTTACCTACAAAAACAACAAATGGTGAACGCAGTATTCCGATGACAGATGGTGTATATGAATGTTTTGAGCGTATTCTTGAAAAGCGTTATATTAAGGGCGATATAGAACCAGTATGTTATGATGAAAAAGGTAGTAAATATGAAGGCTTTGTATTTCTTGCAACAAGAAGCAGGAAGACAATAGTAAGAAGTCATGTGGAAGAATATCTACAAAATTGTATCAAGCGTTTTAATGCAGAAAATGTTGATAATCCGATTCGTAAATTTGAGCCACATATCTGTAGACACACTTTTGCGACAAACTTTCAATATTTACCTCCGAAAACATTACAATACATATTAGGGCATGGAAACATATCTACTACAATGGATAACTATGTTGATGCTAGACCGAGTGATGAGCAGTTGGTACAGATAAATACGATTGCAAATCAACTAATAGCTAATTAGTATGAAATTTAGCATACTAAATGTTTACTAATTATGAAGTGTAACGAAATGCAATAAAATGATATGAAATGCAACGAAATGACAGTAGTAACTGTTGAAAATGTAAGAAAGCATCTGAAAAATGCTTGATTTATAAGGAGTTGAGACGATGATTGCAATTATAGATTATGATGCAGGAAATATAAAAAGTGTAGAAAAGGCACTGCAAAAACTAGGTGCAGATGTGGTGATTACAAAGGATGCACAAGAAATTTTGCAGGCAGATAAGGTGATTTTACCAGGTGTAGGTGCTTTTGGAGATGCCATGGCTAATCTGAAGAAGTTTGGATTGGACAAGGTGATATATGAGGTGGTAGAGAAGGGAACGCCATTCTTGGGGATTTGTCTTGGACTTCAATTGTTGTTTGAACGCAGCGATGAGACTCCAGGCGTAGCAGGTCTTGGAATCTTGAAGGGTGAGATTCTTCGCATTCCGGACAAAGATGATTTGAAAATTCCGCATATGGGATGGAATTCTTTGCATTTGCAAAATCAAGGAAGATTGTTTCAGGGACTTTCTGAGCAGTCCTATGTATATTTTGTACATTCTTATTATCTCAAAGCAGAGGATGAGCAGATTGTAAAAGCAACCACAGACTACAGTGTTAATATCCATGCCTCGGTGGAGAAAGACAATGTGTTTGCATGTCAATTCCATCCGGAAAAGAGCAGTGATGTGGGACTTAAGATCCTGAAAAATTTTGTGGAGCTTAACTAGGAGGAAGAGGCATGTTTACAAAAAGAATTATTCCTTGTCTGGATGTACATGGGGGACGCGTGGTAAAGGGTGTGAATTTCGTGGACCTTGTGGATGCAGGTGACCCGGTTGCCATTGCAAAGGCATATGATGAAGCGGGGGCAGACGAGATTGTATTTTTAGATATTACGGCATCTTCAGACGCCAGAGAAACCGTTGTAGATATGGTAAGGGAAGTTGCAAAAAATGTATTTATTCCATTTACTGTAGGAGGCGGGATTCGTACAGTCGATGATTTTAAGGCGCTTCTTCGAGAAGGTGCAGATAAAATTTCGGTGAATTCAGCTGCCATTAATCGCCCGGAGTTGATTTCGGAAGCGGCTGAGAAGTTTGGTAGCCAATGTGTGGTTGTTGCAATTGATGCAAAGCGTCGCGCAGACGGTACCGGTTGGAATATTTATAAAAATGGTGGCCGTGTTGATATGGGCATTGATGCTATTGAATGGGCAAAAAAGGTGGAAGAGCTTGGTGCCGGTGAAATCCTGCTTACCAGTATGGATTGCGATGGAACAAAGGCAGGTTATGATTTAGAACTTACTCGTAAAGTTTCAGAGAGTGTGTCCATACCGGTTATTGCATCCGGTGGTGCAGGAACGCTGGAACATTTTTATGATGCATTTACAGAAGGAAAAGCAGATGCGGCTTTGGCAGCATCCCTATTCCATTTTAAAGAATTAGAAGTAAAAGAAGTAAAACAGTACTTAAGAGAAAAGGGAGTATCTGTCAGACTCTAGGAGGAAATATGCCAGCGATTAATGGAGATTGGCTTGAAGCTTTAAAAGATGAATTTAAGAAAGATTATTATAAGAAATTGTTTGATACGGTGAATCTGGAGTATCGCACTCATCAGATTTTCCCACCTGCAGATGATGTGTTTAATGCATTTCATTTAACACCTCTGAAGGATGTGAAGGTGGTTATCTTTGGACAAGACCCGTACCATGGTGAGAGACAGGCACATGGACTTTGTTTTTCTGTGAAGCCGGAAGTAGAGATTCCGCCTTCACTTGTGAATATTTATAAGGAATTACACGACGATTTGGGATGCACGATTCCAAGTCATGGATATTTGGAAAAATGGGCAAAACAAGGCGTACTGCTTTTGAATACGGTACTAACCGTGCGCGCTCACCAGGCAAATTCACACCGAGGAATCGGATGGGAAGAATTTACGGATGCTGCGATTCGTGTGTTGAATGCGCAGGACAGACCAATTGTATTTATTTTGTGGGGAAGGCCGGCCCAGTTAAAGAAGTCTATGCTTAACAATCCAAAGCATCTGATATTAGAGGCACCACATCCAAGTCCATTATCGTCTTACCGTGGATTTTTTGGAAGTCGCCCATTTAGTCAGACCAATCAATTTTTGGAAAGTCATGGGCTAGAGCCGATTGACTGGCAGATTGAGGACTTCCCAAAATAGCAGGATTTCTCATGATTTTACGCAATTTTCGTCAGAGATTCGGGGGTAGTGTGTCATAAGTATATAATGTGCATGTAATAAAATTTTTTGGGGCAAATATAGATAAGACATAAGATGATTGAAAAATTAATAAAGCTGTATAAATTTTTTTAGAATTTCATCGAAGGCGCAACAAGCTTTGTTGGAAATTGGACAAATAAACGGATTGGAGATAAGGGCTTTTTGCAAAGTGTCCTGTAATTTAATATATTCATATAGCAGTTCTAAAAATTCCTTGTTGGAAGGTTTTAGTGATAGGAATTTTTTACCAAAGATTTTTTGAAGCTGAATGCTGTTTTCATCGGCATGCTTCCAGATGACTTCAATTACTTTACGGATGTTTCTTTCTACACAAGTTTGTGAAGTCTGATACTCCTTTGCTATATCAATATATAGAATTTTTGTGACATTTGTCAGGACATCTTCATTTTGCAAAATTAGTTCAATGGAACGAAGAATGTAATCGTATCCGCTGTAAGTTTTTCCAATTCCAAGTTGGTGCAAGACGCTTTTTGTAATTGTTCTGTACTCCATAGCATTTCTCTCCCAATATAATAACATGGTAAATTGTAAGAAACAGGAAAACAATAAAAAAAATTCGACTTTTATCGACACGCTGAAAATAAAGAAACAGTCTTATCAATAAAATTATACCATATTTTGCCAATCATATGGTATAATGTTTACATTATACCAGCGCCGCAGCGAAGTGGAGTGCGCATCCGTGCGGAGCGTAGCATGTGCCAGGCACATGCTATAATGGCATAAGAATATTAGGCTTAGAGGGAATTGGTATGCAAAAGGGTACAACAAAAGAGGAAAAGTTTGAAGAAATTTATCGAATATATGAGAACGAAGTGTTCAAGATTAGCCGGTATTATACAAATGATGAATATACTGCGCACGATATTACGCAGAAGGCTTTTTATAAATTGTTTCAGCATTTTGATAATGTGAATTTAGATTGTGTTCGTGCATATTTGTTGCGAACAGCCCGTAATTTATCATTCAACTGGCTGAGAGATATGAAGCATGAACAAGGGGATTATATCGACAATATCCCGGAAGAGAGTGCAATTTTGCACAGTGCAGAGGATGAATACATTCTGGACGAGAGCGCCCAAGAACGCAAACAATTTGCAAGTGAAATTCTACACAGGGTAAGAGAAGAAAATGAATCATGGTATGATATCTTACATTTAATCTATATTATGGATAAGTCACATGATGAAGTGGCGAGAGAATTGGGAATGTCCAGAGACGTTTTATATAGCAAACTATATCGAGCGAAGAAATGGATACAAAGACATTTTGAAGATGAATATTTGAAACTATAAGTGCTGTTGCGATTGCAATAGCACTTGCTTTTTTGTTGACATATATCTTGAAATGTGGTTATATGAATATATGAACAGTTATTCATATATAAAGGAGAGTACAATATGTCAGAACATAAACATGAATACCATAAACATGAAGCATGTGCATGTGAACACCACAATCATGAAGCGTGTGCGTGCGGGCACCACAATCATGAGCATAAGGAATATGTAAGCTGTGGATGCGGTCATGACCATCATCATGTACATAGTGATACAGAGCAGAAAAAGGAGATTTTACTTATTGTAATTTCAGCCCTTCTTTTTATTGGAGCAATTTTTACGCAGGATATGGCAAGAGTGCCATCTATCATCCTATCTGTTATTGCATATTTTTTGCTTGGTGGAAGAATCTTGAAATCAGCAGTAAAAAATGTCGTAAAAGGTCATTTTTTGGATGAAAACTTTCTGATGAGTATTGCCACAATTGCAGCCTTTGCAATCGGAGATTTTGCAGAGGCAGTTGGCGTCATGCTCTTTTTCCGAGTTGGTGAATTATTTGAGGATATTGCAGTCAAGAAAAGTAGAAAACAGATTATGGAGGCAGTTGATATGCGTCCGGAAACCGTGCAGCTTGTACATGAGCACGGCGAGTCTATAATTCCGGCAAAGAAAGCCAAGGTAGGTGATATCCTTCTTGTCAGAGCAGGGGACAGAATTCCTTTAGATGCAGTTGTTGTGGAGGGAGAGAGCAGAATTGATACAGCCCCTGTAACGGGAGAGCCGGTTCCTGTGAAGGTACAGAAAGGTGATGCGGTTGTATCGGGCTGTTTGAATACTTCTGGGCTTTTAAAGATTCGTGTCACACACACCTTGGAGCATTCTATGGTTACACGTATTTTACAATCGGTGGAGCATGCAGCAGACAGTAAACCAAAGGTGGACCGTTTTATTACCAGATTTGCAAAAGTGTATACACCAATCGTGGTACTTGCTGCAGTGGCGACAGCCATTTTGCCTTCTCTTTTTACCGGTGAGTGGAGCAAATGGATATATACCGCAATTACATTTCTGGTTATTAGTTGTCCATGTGCTCTTGTTTTAAGTGTACCACTGGCATTTTTTTCGGGAATAGGTGTAGGTTCAAGAAAGAATATACTTTTTAAAGGCGGTTTGGCAATCGAAATATTGCAGCGCGTAAAGGCAGTTGTAATGGATAAAACAGGAACCGTTACGAGAGGTGCGTTTGAGGTTCAAACATGTGTAGCAACAGAACGTTTCACCGAAAAGGAAGTTCTTTGCATGGCTGCGGAGTGTGAATTGCAGTCCACACACCCGATTGCAAACAGTATTGTCAGAAAAGCGAAGGAAGAAGGACTTTATTTACAACAACCGGAGTCTGTGGAGGAAATTACAGGAAAAGGGATTCGTGCGCTCACTGACAGAGGCGAAATCTTATGTGGAAACAAAGCTTTGTTAGAAAGCTATGGAGTAGAAATTACGCAAAAAGAAACAGACAACTGTGGTACAGAAGTTTTTGTTGCATGTAATAGTGAACTGGTTGGTTATATTATGATTGCGGATGCATTAAAAGGAGATTCCAAATCAGCCATTGAAAACCTAAAGAAACGTGGAATTAAGACGGTTATGTTGACGGGAGATACATGGATAAGCGCAGAGAAGGTCGCAAAAGAAACAGGCATTGAAGAAGTTCATGCGAAATTATTTCCGGAAGATAAACTGAACTATCTGAAAGAACTACGTAATAAATATGGAGTAGTGATGTTTGTTGGGGATGGTATTAACGATGCACCGGTGCTAGCGGGAGCAGATGTTGGTGCGGCAATGGGAAGCGGTGCAGATGCAGCCATTGAAGCGGCTGATGTTGTATTTATGACATCATCTATGCAGGCAATTCCGGAAGCTTTGGAGATTGCGAAAATAACCAATCGTATTGCCATGCAGAATATTGTGTTCGCTCTTGGGGTGAAGGCTCTTGTTGTAATTATGGGATTTTTGGGGCTTGCAAATATGTGGATGGCAGTGTTTGCAGACACCGGAGTTGCAATGCTATGTGTACTGAATGCAATTCGAATTCTAAGACGAAAATAAGTTGACCAAACAGGCGACATCGTTCATAATATCAAGTATGGACGGTGTCGTTTTGTACGGAATTAATTTCATGCAAAGGCCCTATGATGCGCAGAAGTGCATGCAAGGAAGAAAGGAAGTAGCTATGATGGGTACACATGTACATGAAAATCTGGTACATCAGATTGAAAATGGTATGCCAAGTGAAGAAATTATGCAAGGCTTAGCGGAATTATTTAAAGTATTTGGAGATGCCACAAGAGTAAAGCTTTTGTGTGCTCTTTTTCAGTCAGAATCATGTGTGTGTGGACTGGCGGAGGCTATAGGAATGACACAGTCTGCCGTGTCGCATCAACTTCGCATTTTGAAGCAGATGAAATTAGTAAAGAATCGCAGGGAAGGTAAAACCATTTACTATTCGCTTGCGGATGCACATATACAGAGTATTATTAATCAAGGAATGGAACATATTACGGAATAAGAGGGTTTTATAGATGAAGAAATGGATCATAGCAGGTGTCCTGGCAGGGATGTTTATTTTGAGCGGTTGTGCAAACAATGTAAAAGATGGTGTAGCTTCATTGGAAGCAGGGAATTATGAGAAGGCGAAGGCGTTCTTTGAACAAGAGATTGAAAGAGAAAAGAATCTGGATGAAGCATATCGAGGTCTTGGTATTTCCTGTTTTGAATTAGAAGAGTATGAAAAGGCTTTGGAAGCATTTGAATTGGCACTGGAGAACGAGACGGAAGAGACTGCAACGATATTCAGTATTATGGGTGCCTGCTATATGGAAATAGAAGAATACGAGAAGGCTCTCGATGTCTATACGAAAGCACTATCTATGGAGGATATCACAGATGATATCAAACAAGAGGTACAATACAACTTAATCGCAGTTTATGAAAAAATGGCAGATTGGGATGCGGCTAAGAAACAGATGAAAGAATATAAGAAGGCTTACCCGGATGATGAGCGCATCGAAAAGGAAGCAGATTTTTTGGAAACAAGATAAAAACAAGGCGGTAAAATTAGTATGGCAGAAATGATAGACCTAAAACAGGACATCGAACGTGTTATATTAGTCGGTGTAAGCACCAGTGACCATGATGATACGGAGAAATCTTTGGATGAATTAGAAGAATTGGCGCAGACAGCGGGGGCAGTTACCGTAGGACGTGTGATTCAGAATCTGGACCAGATTCATCCGGGAACTTATGTTGGAAAAGGAAAATTAGATGAAATTAAGGAATTAATCTGGGAAACTGAAGCTACCGGTATTATTTGTGATGATGAGCTTTCCACGATTCAGTTAGGCAATATGGAGGATGTGTTGGATACCAAGGTTATGGACCGTACGTTAATCATCCTGGATATTTTTGCAGGGCGAGCATCCACCAATGAAGGAAAGATTCAGGTAGAATTGGCCCAATTGAAATATCGTCAATCCAGACTGACAGGGCTTGGAAAATCACTGTCTAGACTGGGCGGTGGTATTGGTACCAGAGGACCAGGTGAAAAGAAGCTGGAGATGGATCGAAGATTGATTCGTGACCGCATTGCACAGCTTAATCGTGAACTGAAGGACGTGAAACGTCATCGGGAGGTAACAAGGGAACAGCGCAGCAGAAATAAAGTTCCGGTAGTTGCTATAGTCGGTTATACCAATGCGGGTAAATCTACGTTGTTAAACAAGCTCACAGGAGCAGGTGTATTGGAAGAGGACAAGCTGTTTGCAACCTTAGACCCGACAACGAGAAATTTAAAACTTCCAAGCAAACAGGAAGTATTACTTACCGATACAGTTGGATTTATTCGGAAATTACCACATCATTTGATTGAGGCATTCCGCAGTACGTTAGAAGAGGCCAAATATGCAGACATCATCTTGCATGTTGTAGATGCGTCCAATCCTCAGGTGGATGAGCAGATGTATATTGTCTATGAGACCTTGACCAATTTGGAAGTAAAGAATAAGCCGATTATCACGGCATTTAATAAGCAGGATAAAGTAGAAGGCGAGAGCATTTTGCGTGATTTCCGTGCAGACCATATTGTACGTATCTCAGCAAAGCATGGAGATGGTCTGGATAAGCTTCAAGAAACCATTGAGGAAGTACTTCGTGGGCAGAAGGTGTATATTGAGAAGGTATATTCCTATGCAGAAGCAGGCAAGATTCAAATGATTCGTAAGTACGGAGAACTTTTGGAAGAGGAATACCGTGGTGAAGGCATTTTCGCAAAGGGCTATGTCCCGGTGGAAATTTATGAGAAAGTGAAATAGATTCTTATGAAAAATTATCAGATTACGGAGTGGTGTCATCATTTTATCCGTGAGCATGTAAAACAGGGAGATATATGTATTGATGCAACTGCAGGAAATGGAAACGATACACAGCTTTTATGTGAACTTGTAGGAGAAACTGGAAAGGTATTTGCCTTTGATATTCAGGAGCAGGCAATTGAGAATACTAGAAATCGTCTTGAAAAGTTTGCTTTGTCAGACCGAGTTGAAGTGATAAAGGACAGTCATACCAATATGGGGCAATACGTTGAAGCGGAAAATGTGAGTTGCATTGTTTTCAATTTTGGTTATTTGCCGGGAGGAGATCATGCATTAGCAACCCATAAAGACACTAGTATCGCAGCAATTCATGAAGGGTTAAAACTGTTGAAAAAAGGCGGCATGATGAGCCTTTGTATCTATAGCGGCGGCGACAGTGGATTTGAAGAACGGGATGGAATATTAGGGGAGCTTAAGAAACTGGATACAAAGCAGTATCTTGTTATTTTAACATCCTACTTTAATCGTCCATCAAATCCACCGATTCCAGCGATGATTATCAAATTATAGTAGAATATTATAGATTTGCATAAGTACATTTAGGAGGAAACGAATGAGTTTGCAATTTATTATGGGACCTTCCGGTGCAGGAAAGTCCCATTATTTGTATCAATGGGTGACAACTGAATCATTGAAAAATCCGGACAAAAATTACATTGTTCTTGTGCCGGAGCAGTTTACCATGCAAACACAGAAGGATTTGTGTTTGGCAAGTCCCAATAAGGGAACTCTGAATGTGGAAGTGCTAAGCTTCAATCGCTTGGCAAACCGCGTGTTTGAAGAGGTTGGTAATAACAGGCGGATTGTGCTGGATGATGTGGGGAAAAACTTTGTCATTCGAAAGATTGCGGGGGATAAAGAGGAGCAGTTAAAGCTTCTTGGCAGCAATTTGAAAAAGATCGGATATATCAGTGAAATCAAATCCATTATATCCGAGTTCACACAGTACGATATCACCCCGGATAGCCTGGAGGAATTGTTACAAAAGGCAGAGAGTAATCCGAACATGTATTACAAGCTTCGAGACATTCAACTTGTCTACGAGGGATTTGTAGAATATTTAAAGGAGAAGTACATCACAGTGGAAGAAATTCTGGATGTGCTTGCTTCGGTTGTAATAAAATCAAAGCTGCTAAAGAAAAGTATCATTGTTTTGGATGGATTTACCGGCTTTACACCGGTTCAGAATAAATTGCTTCGAGAACTATTGAAGGTGAGTGAAAAGGTGATGGTTACAGTCACTATGGATAAACGGGAAAACCCATATGTGTATCAACATCCATACCAATTATTTGCTCTTAGTAAAAAAATGGTTACCGGTCTTATGGCAATTGCAAAAGAAAGTGGGACTTCTATTGACGAGCCTGTTTGTATGTATCAGGAGCCGGTTTATCGATTCCGTGACAATGAGGCGTTGGGATTTTTGGAATCCCATCTCTTCCGTTATTCGAAGGAACATTATGAGAAGGATCAGGACAGCATTCAGATTTGGTGCGGGAAAAGTCCGAGGGAAGAAGTCGATTTTGTGGCACAAAGGATTCGCCACATGGTTCGTACCAAGCAGTATCGTTATAATGATTTTGCGATTATCACAAATGATTTGGCTGCATATTCGAACCAAATCGAGCAGGTGTTTGCGAAGTACGGACTCCCGGTTTTCATGGATGATAAAAGAAGCATATTACTGAATTCCTGTGTGGAATTTATCCGCAGTCTGCTTGCAATGGCAGAGAAGAATTTTACTTATGAAAGTGTATTTCGATATTTGCGTACCGGTCTTTCAGGTATGGAAAGAGAAGACATAGACAGGCTGGAAAACTATGTCATAGCCATGGGCGTTAAGACATATAAGAAATGGCAAGAGCCTTGGATTCGCAGAAGTAACGGGATGGATGAGAGTCAGCTTTCTGAAATCAACCGTATACGAAAGGAATTTGTAGATAGTCTGGAAGAGGTGATATCTGTACTAAAAAGCAGAAAGAAGACGGTTCTGGATGTTACTAAGGCACTAGAAAAGTTCTTCCGAAGAGCAGAGCTGCAGCAACGTGTCAAAGGATATCAATTGATGTTTGAGAAAATGGGTGAGCTTGCATTGGAAAAGGAATATGCACAGGTTTACCGTATTGTAATCGAGGTGCTGGACCAGTTTGTGGAGCTTTTGGGAGATGAATATATTTCCATACAAGAGTATTGCGAACTTTTAGACGCCGGATTAGAGCAGGCGAAGGTCGGCATCATTCCTCCTAGTATTGACCAGGTCATCGTGGGTGATGTGCAGCGCAGCCGAATTAAGGATGTAAAGGTAGTCTTTCTTGTAGGTACCAATGATATTTATATTCCGGGAAGTGTGCAAAACGGCGGACTTTTAACGGAATATGACAGAGACAAAATTTTAAATTTGGGTGTAACATTAGCACCGACAGCAAAAGAAAAAACATATATTCAAAAATTCTATTTATACCTGCTTCTGACAAAGCCAACGAATCAGGTTTATTTGACATACAGCAAAACCTCTGTGGATGGAAAAGCAATCCGCCCATCCTATTTGATTTCGGAGCTGACAAATATGTTCCCGAATATGAAAATTGGCCATGTTCCTTCCGGACTATTAGATAAGGAGCTTACCATGGAAAGCGGTTTAGATTCCTTGGTGATTGGGTTGCAGAACAAGCATGCCGGTCTTTCGAAGGAATGGCAGGAGCTTTATACATGGTATAAGGGGCATCCGGAGTGGAGCAGGAAGATAGAGCAGATTGTAGAAGCCGCATTTTATCAAAAACCGGAGAACTTGCTGACAAGAGAGACAGCCAAGAAACTATACGGTGATGTTCTGGTAAATAGTGTGACCAGACTGGAGAAATTCTCTGCCTGTGCATACGCCCATTTCCTTACATATGGTCTCCACCTGAAGGAACGGGAGGAATATCAATTCCAGGCCGTAGATTTGGGAAATCTTTGTCATAGCTCACTAGAGCGATTTTCGAAGAAAATCGAGCAGGAGGGGTATGGCTGGGGCGATATACCGGAGGATAGACAGGAAGAGCTGATTCAAGAAAGTGTGGATGAGAGTATTGTAGATTACAGCAATTCCATTCTGTATAGCTCGGCAAGAAATGAGTATATCATTACAAGACTGAAACGGATGCTGCGTCGCACCATATGGGCGTTAAAAAAACAACTGGGAAAAGGAGATTTCAAACCGAAAGGATATGAGGTTGCCTTTGGCGGTGTGCGAGAACTTTCCACTTCCCATATCCAGTTAGACGAACTGGGTAAAATGGTGCTTCGCGGGAAAATAGACCGCATTGATACCTATGAAGATGAGGACCACATTTACGTCAAGATTGTGGACTATAAGACGGGAAAGCAGGTCTTTGATTTAGGTGAACTTTGCTATGGACTGCAAATGCAGTTAGTTGTATATATGAATGCTGCCATGGAAATGAGTCAGCAGGAGAGTAAAGGAAAGCAGATTATTCCTGCGGGATTATTCTATTATCGTGTGCAAGACCCGATTGTGGAAAAAGTGCAGGATGAAGAGGTGTTAGAGGATGCCTTCTTGAAGGAACTGCGCCCAGATGGGATTGTGCTGAATTCACCGGAGGTTATTGGACATTTAGACAGGGAAATTGACCAGTCATCACAGGTGATTCCGGTATCGAAGAATAAAAACGGTACCCTGGCGAAGGCTTCTAAGGTTTTATCTGAGGAAGAGTTTGCGATTATTTCCGAGTTTGCCAATCGCCAGGTGCGAAAGGTTGGAAAACAGATATTGCAAGGAGAAGCAAGTGTTTCGCCATACAAATTAGACCAGCAGTCCGCTTGCAAATATTGTCCTTATCAGGCAATTTGTGGCTTTGACGAGAAAATAGACGGATACGAATATCGGGAATTAGAAAAGCTGAAGGCGGAAGAAGCCATGGAAATCATGCGGGAGGAGGCTGCGAAATGGGAGTAAGATTTACGAAGGAACAACAGCAGGTAATTGACTTGCGAAACCGCAATATTCTTGTGTCTGCAGCGGCCGGTTCCGGAAAAACAGCGGTACTGGTTGAACGAATTATCACCCGCTTAACAAAAGATGCTTCGCCCCTTAATGTGGACCAACTATTAATTGTAACCTTTACAGAAGCAGCTGCGTCAGAGATGAAGGAGCGTATTCATAGTGCCATCGAAAAGGCATTAATGGAGCAGCCGGATAATGTGCATCTGCAGCAGCAGGCAACGCTGATTCATCAGGCCCAGATTACAACCATCCATAAATTTTGTTTGTCTGTGATTCGGGAACACTTTCATACCATTGATTTGGAACCGGGATTCCGCGTAGGTGAAGAGGGCGAATTAAAACTGTTACGTCAGGATGTAGTTTGCGATGTATTAGAGCAGGCGTTTGAGGAAGCAGCCCCGGAATTTTTGACCTTTGTTGAATGCTTTTCCACAGGGAAGGACGATAAAAATTTAGAAGAGCTCATTTTACGTTTGTATGAATTTTCAAGAAGCTATCCGAATCCAGACACATGGCTTACCCTGTGTGCTCAGCAGTATGACATTGGTTCGGGAGAGGAGCTGGAAGCAAAAGCATATGTGCAGGAATTTCTGGACGAGGTGCGGGAAAACCTGCAGTACATGAAGAGTCTCTTAGAGCATGGAATCAAAGTTTGCAGAGAAGAACAGGGACCGATTGCATACGAGAAGACGTTGCAATCTGATTTGGAACAGATAGAACTCCTATGTGCAGCGAAAGGCTTTACAGAAATGAAACGGGCAATCACCCATATCGAATGGCAGAAATTGGGCTCCAACAGAGGAATCATTGTGGATGATGCAAAGCTTCTTCATGTGAAAGATATCCGAGATGAAGTGAAGGGATATATCAAAAAGCTGGTGGAAAATTATTTCTATGATGAGTTGGAAAATCTGGCAGAGGATATGTCGGCCGTTCATGGTAATATGAAGATGTTAACCGGTCTGGTAGCACGCTTTGCGGAGCAGTTTGCAGAGGAGAAAAGGAAGAAAGACCTCATTGATTTCAGCGATATGGAACAGTATGCCCTGCAGATACTGACGAGAGAAGAAAATGGTAATTTTGTTCCAAGTGAGGTTGCAGCAAGTTATCAGCAGAAGTTCGCAGAAGTCATGATTGATGAATACCAGGATAGCAACTATGTTCAGGAAGCTATTTTAACCAGTGTTTCCGGTGTGTCGAATGGCGTTTACAATATCTTTATGGTTGGAGACGTAAAACAAAGCATCTATCGTTTTCGCTTGTCAAGACCAGAGCTCTTTATGGAGAAATTCAATTCCTACAGCACATTGGACAGTGAGAAACAGCGCATAGATTTGCATAAGAATTTCCGTAGCAGGAAAGAGGTCTTAGACAGTACTAATTTTGTATTTCGGCAGATTATGGTGCCACGTCTGGGTGGAATTGATTATGATGACAAGGCCGCCTTGTATGTGGGTGCAGATTACGAAGAGAAACCGGATAAGGAGGCGGAGGTTCTACTGATTGAAGTGCCGGAGAGCAAAGCAAAGGAACGGATTGAGGTGGAGGCAGAGGCAATTGCCAGACGGATTAAAAGTTTGATGGCAGGTCATACGGTCTTTGATAAAAAGACAGGGGAATACCGTCCGGTTCGATATGGTGATATGGTAATTCTAACCCGAAGTGCTAAGGGGTGGACGGAAAGTTTCTCCAAGGTGTTGGGAGATGCAGGCATTCCAACCTATGCATGTTCACAGGAAGGGTATTTTGAAACGCCGGAGATACAGATTGCGTTAAACTATCTACAGGTGCTGGATAATCCAAGACAGGATATCCCGCTTACGGCAGTTCTGACTTCTATGTTTGCCGGAATTACCAGTGAGGAGCTTGCAATCATTCGAAGCAACAACCAGGAAAAGACCATGTATGACTGTATTTGTCATTATGCAAAATACGGACAGAATAAAGTGATTAAAGAGCGACTTGAACAATTTTTGTCCACGTTAAATTATTATAGAAATCGTGTTCCATATATGGCAATTCACATGCTCCTGTGGCAGATTCTGGAGGAGACCGGATATCGTGATTACGTATCAGCACTTCCTGGCGGAGAACAAAGAGCGGCCAATTTGGAAATGCTTGTGGAGAAGGCAGTTGCTTTTGAAGGAACCAGTTACAAAGGGTTGTTTAATTTCGTACGCTATATGGAGCAGTTGAAAAAATACGCGGTTGATTATGGGGAAGCCAACCTTATGGATGAAAATGCGGATGTGGTAAGTCTGATGACCATCCATAAAAGTAAGGGCTTAGAGTTCCCGATTGTTTTTGTGGCAGGAATGGGTAAGCAATTCAACATGCAGGATACCAAAAAGAGCCTTGTATTGCATTCTGAATTGGGCGTCGGTGTGGATGCCGTTGATCCAATTGCACGTACTAAGACGACAACATTTTTGAAGAAAATGATTCAACTGAGGGAAGCAAGGGAGACAACTGCAGAGGAATTGCGTGTCCTTTATGTGGCCATGACGCGTGCAAAAGAGAAATTGATTTTGACAGGCACCGTAGCAGATTTGGCAAAGGAAGCGGATAAGTGTGCAGTCCTTCAGGGATATGAAGGCACGCAGCTTCCATATTATCATCTGGCCAAAGCTGTAAAATACATGGATTGGATTTTACCTGCATTATACCGTGACAGATGTATGCGGAGCGAGATTCCATTTGTAGTCAAAAAAATGACACTGGAGGATTTGGCAGAACAAGAGGCTGAGGAACAGATTTTCAATCAGATTACAAAGGATGTCCTGCAACAGTGGGATACGGATGTGGTCTATGCCTCAGAAATGAAACAGCAGATTGCAGAGCAATTTTCTTATGTGTATCCATTTGAAAACAGTCAGGTGGTGAAACAAAAACTCTCTGTTTCCGAGTTGAAGAAACGCATGTATATGGAGCAGGAAGGTGAGGAAATCTTCAAAGAGGAAGACGTGATTCCGCTACTGCCAAAATTCCTGCAAGAAGAGACGGAACTTACGGGTGCATCAAGAGGTACGGCCTACCATAAGTTGCTTGAACTTTTGGATTTTTCAAAGGATTATGAAGATGACAGCCTTTTAGTCACCGTTGAGAAATTTGTTTCAGAAGGATTTCTATCAGAGGAAATGGCAGCGTGCATTGATATCTGCGATATACAGACTTTCCTTCGTTCATCTATTGGAAAACGTGTGCAAGCAGCCAGCCGGAGAGGTACCTACCACGCGGAACAACCATTTGTCATGAGTTTTGATGCCAATCGAATATACACAGATGCGGATGAAGCGCAATGTGTGCTTGTGCAGGGAATTGTGGATGTCTACTTTGAAGAGGACGGACAACTGGTAGTGCTTGACTATAAGACGGATAGAGTGCGAGAAGCCTCAGAGCTGGTAGAGCGCTATCATACACAGCTTGACTATTATGCAGAGGCGCTTCATAAGTTGACAGGAAAACCAGTGAAGGAAAAGGTGATTTACTCATTTGCTTTACATGAAGAAATCAGTTGCTAATTGGAATAAATATGTAAAAAAGGGAAATCCTCTTACCAAAAAGGGAAAGGGGATTTTTCTATGTCTAAGAAAAAACAAAAAGAAATTCGCATGTCAGAGCTTACGGAAGAAGAAAAGATGAAATATGAAGTGGCAGAGGAGCTTGGACTTTTAGATAAAGTGTTAAAGGAAGGGTGGCGTTCTCTGACGTCTAAAGAGACTGGGAAAATTGGAGGATTAGTCACAAAGAAGCGCCGAGATATGAGAGTTGAAAAATAGAACATAATCTGTTATAATCAAGAGACTGAAGAAAATCAGGTGAGGTTATGAACGAGAAAATTCAAGTATTAGATTTAGAAATTGACAACCTTTCAGCGAAAGATGCCATGAAGCTTATTATGGACTATATGGGAACGGAACCGGTGAGTGTAATTGAGATGGTTACAATGAACACTCTTGGGAAGTTCCAACAGGACGAAGAGGCAAATGCCATGTTCCAATCCTTTGAACTTGCCCTTGCAAGTGACAAGGGAATCTTGCAGGCGGCAGGTGTGAAAGAAGAACGCCGTTTGAAGGAAGTGGAAGAATTGCTCATTATTAAGATGGTGATGAGATATCTTCATAAGAATGGGATTAAGGTATTTTTGTTGGCTGAGAATGGTGCAGATTTAGAGAAGCTGGAAGGCTACATGAACGAAGATTATGCCAATATTCAGATTGTAGGGACTGCTACTTTGGAAGAAAACGCAGTGTCAGACGATATGCTTTTGAATTTGGTGAATGGTGCAGAAGTAGACTGTGTTCTTTCTACTTTACCTTCTCCATCTGAGGAAGAATTCATTTACCGCAACAAAACCCTTGTTAATGCAAGAGTTTGGTTTGGGTTTGGAGATTTGCTCGGAGAGATGCGAAGGCAGAAAAATGTATTTCAAAAAATCAAAGAATTTGTCTTAAGACAGATTTTAAAGAGAGAAATGGCGAAAAAAGGGGAAAATGCATAAAAAAATGCCAATTTCCCCTTTATTTTTTTGCGATTTTGCATTAATATGATAAAAGGTTATGTATTACGGAGGGATAAAGATGATTTCGAACCAAATTCTTCAAAGTACAGTTGATGGATTGAAAGAGATTACTCAAATTGATTTACATGTTTTCGACCTGGAGGGCAAGATTCTTGCAAGTACATATGGGAATGCAACAGAATATATGAGCAAGGTGGCTGATTTTGCAAAATCTCCTGCAGACAATCAAGAAGCGAAAGGATGTCATTTATACAAGATTTATGATGAGGGACAGCTAGAATATATTTTGGTGGCAGCAGGCAATGGCAATGAAGTTCAGACCATTGGTAAAATGGCCGCTTTCCAATTGAAAAGTCTTTTGGTTGCATATCAGGAACGATTTGACAAGGATAATTTCTTCAAGAATTTACTACTTGACAATTTACTCTTGGTAGATATTTACAATCGTGCAAAAAAATTGCATGTTGACACAGATGTGAGACGTGTTATCTTTATTATTGAAATGCCAAGTGATAAAGAGACGAATGTCTTAGAACAGGTTAGAAATGTTCTTGGCTGTCAAACGAAGGATTTCGTTACCGCTGTGGATGAGAAGAATGTTATTATCGTAAAAGAAGTGAAAGAAACCCAAGGATATGCAGAAATGGACCAGTATGCAAAAGAGACATTGGAGGTCTTAGAGCAGGAATGTGAAGCAAGCTTCCACATTGCATACGGAACCATTGTAAGCGATATCAAAGAGGTTTCTAAATCCTATAAAGAAGCACAGCTTGCACTAGACGTGGGCAAAATTTTCTTCGGTGAGAAAAATGTGATTGCTTACAATACTTTGGGAATCGGGCGTCTTATTTATCAGCTTCCGGTCCCGCTTTGTAAGATGTTTATCCGTGAGATATTTGAGGGAAAATCACCGGACGACTTCGATGAGGAGACGTTGACAACGATTAATAAATTTTTTGAAAACAGCTTAAATGTTTCAGAAACCTCCAGACAGTTGTATATTCACAGAAACACCTTGGTGTACCGATTGGATAAGATTCAGAAAAGCACAGGACTGGACCTTCGTGTGTTTGAAGATGCAATTACATTCAAAATTGCATTGATGGTAGTGAAATATATGAAATATATGGAGACAGTGGAGTATTAATAATTTAGGAGGAGCGTATGATAGAATTAAAAGAAGTTACAAAGGAGTACGCAAAGGGGATTGCCGCGCTCAACGGAGTAAGCCTTAAGATTGAGCAGGGAGAGTTTGTATTCATTGTGGGGGATAGTGGATCGGGCAAATCAACTTTGATTCGTCTTCTTTTGAAGGAATTAGAACCGACATCAGGAAAAATTGTAGTGATGGGAAAGGATTTGGGCAAATTAAAACATAAAGCCATCCCATATTATCGTAGAAAGATGGGAGTTGTATTCCAAGATTTCCGTTTGTTACAAGATAGAAATGTATATGAGAATATTGCTTTTGCACTGCGTGTTACGGAGACACCGACACGTGTGCTTAAGAAAAAAGTACCAGCCGCACTTTCTTTGGTAGGTCTGGCTCAGAAATATAAATCAAATCCAAAAGAATTATCCGGTGGTGAGCAACAGAGAGTTGCGATAGCAAGAGCAATTGTAAATGAACCATCTATTCTTTTGTGCGATGAGCCAACAGGAAACCTTGACCCGGTAAACTCATGGGAAATTATGAAACTTTTGGAAGAGGCAAACCAGAGAGGTACAACAGTTGTCGTTGTTACACACAACCATGAAATTGTTGAGGCAATGAAAAAACGTGTAATCACAATGCAGAAGGGGAACATTGTGAGTGATACGAAAAAGGTGGTGCGTAAATAATGAGAATCAGTACAGTTAGATATACAGTAAAACAGGGGCTTCGAAATATTTCAAGAAATAAAATGTTCTCGATTGCATCTATTGCAACGATGGCAGCATGTATTTTCTTGTTTGGTGTATTTTACTCAATCATAACCAATTTCCAATATCTTGTGGAAAAGGCAGAGGAAAGCGTTGCAATTGTTGTTTTTCTAGATGAGGACATTACAAAAAAACAAAAAGAAAATATTGAGAAAAAACTGAGTAAAAGAGAAGAAGTATTAGAAGTGAAATATGTTTCAGCAGATGAAGCATGGGAAGAATTTAGAAAAGACTATTTGGGTGAAAATAGCGATTTGGCTGATGGTTGGACTGAAAACCCATTGGAGCATTCTGACAACTTTGAAGTTTATATGAAGGATGTAGAAAAACAAGCGGAATTGGTTAAGTATGCAGAAGGTATTGACGGTGTACGTAAGGTAAACAAGTCCGAACTTGTTGCAGATGCATTGACGAGTGTAAATATGTTAATCGCTTATGTGTCCGGAGCAATTATTTTAATCTTGCTTGCGGTAGCTATCTTCTTGATTAACAACACCGTTAATATGGGTATTACTATCCGTAAGGAAGAGATTGCAATCATGAAATACATTGGTGCAAAGGATTCCTTTGTAAGAGCACCGTTTGTATTGGAAGGCGTGATTATCGGTGTGGTTGGCGCAGCCATTCCATTGACATTGCTTTACTTTGCATATGAGAAGGCGATTAATTACATTCTGACGAAATTTACTATCTTTAGTACTATTTTGAATGTGGATTTCTTACCTGCGTCAGCAGTTTACAAAACATTACTTCCGGTGGGATTATTACTTGGAGTAGGAATTGGTTTTGTAGGAAGTTTCTTTACGATTAAGAAACATTTGAAAGCATAGGAGTTATATTGATAATGGAGCAGTTCGAGCATATAGAACATATACAACAAAAACAAAAGAACAACTTCTGGAAAGGGGCGCTTTGCGGCGCCCTTGCTATGTTAACGGTAAGTCTAATTGTGGGTGGTATACTTGTTATTTCCACTCTCATGAAAAGAAGTACCGCAAACGGGGAAGACGGGATTGTATCTGGCCGCACACTATGGAAGCTTGAGGCAATACAGGACCTGATTGATAAATATTATCTGTATTCGGATGAAGTAGATGCGGAAGTTTTGCAGGATTATCTGATAAAAGGATATGTAAATGGTCTCCAGGAGCCATATTCGGTATACTACGACAAGGCAGAGACAACAGCACTCTTTGAGTCCACCTCCGGAACATTTGGAGGAATCGGTGTTGCGATTATGCAGGATACCACCAGTGGACTAGTTACATTTACAAAAATTTATAAGAATTGTCCGGGAGAAAAAGCCGGATTTAAAGAAGGCGATGTGGTCTATAAGGTAAACGGTGAAGATGTTACCGGCCAGGATTTGGATACCATAGTTTCTCAGATTCGTGGAGAATTAGGAACCGATGTTGAGATTACGGTAATCCGTGACGGTGAAGAGTATACAGGTACTGCAACTAGGGCGCTGATTGAAAACGATACCGTTGAATATGTGATGAAGGACGACAAACTTGGATATATTCAGGTTACCGCCTTCGAGGATGTAACGCTAAAACAATTTGAAGAAGCATTGGATGATTTGAACAAGCAGGGCATGAAAGGTCTCGTTATTGACCTTCGCAGTAATCCGGGCGGAAATCTGGCTACTGTAGTGGATATGGTGGATTTGATTTTGTCAGAAGGTACCATTGTTTCCATTAAAGACAAAAATGGTAATGGAAATGTCTATACAGCGAAGAAGGATGATAAACTGAACGTGTCACTGGTAGTTCTGATTAACGGCTATAGTGCAAGTGCATCGGAAATTTTTGCCGGTGCGGTAAAGGACCACAAACTTGGAACCTTGGTTGGAACAACCACATACGGGAAAGGAATTGTGCAGAATATTTATTCATTAAATGACGGCACCTCCTTAAAGATTACCAGTTCCGAATATTTCACACCAAACGGAACGAATATTCACGGAGTAGGTGTAGCGCCGGATGTGGAAATCGAGTATGAGTATGATGAGGATAATCCGGAAAAGGATAATCAATTGGAGAAAGCGATAGAAGTGTTGAAAAATGGGATGTAAATTTACATTCCATTTTTTACTGTAATATGGTAAAATAACAACAGTATGTATTAATTAAACAGGAAAGGACTAGACCACATGAAAATATTAATTCAAAATGGTTACGTTTTGGACCCGGAGAGTAAGCGAGAGGGCAAGTTTGATGTTTTGATTGAAGATAACAAGATTATTAAAGTGGCAGAGCAGATTACGGACCATGCAGACAAAGTATTGGATGCGAGAGGATGTTATGTAATGCCGGGCTTTATCGACCTTCACGTGCATTTGCGTGATCCTGGGTTAGAATATAAGGAGACACTGGAAACCGGAGGAAAGGCAGCGGCAAGAGGCGGTGTTACTACTATCTGTGCCATGCCAAACACAAAACCGGTTGTAGATAATGGTGAGAAGGTGGAGGATGTTCATAACAGAGCAAAGACAGATTCACCGGTACATGTCATTCAGATTGGTGCAATTACTGTTGGCCAGCAAGGTCAAGAACTCGCCGATATTGAAGGAATGGCGAAAGCAGGCTGTCATGCAATCAGTGAAGACGGCAAGTCAGTTATGAATGCATCTCTTTATAGAAAAGCGATGAAAATAGCAAAAGAGAATGGGATTTCCATTTTTGCACATTGTGAAGATATTACCATGGTAGAGGGCGGAGTGATGCACGCCGATGAAAAGGCGCAGGCGCTTGGTCTCAAAGGAATTACAAACGCAGTAGAAGACGTGATTGTAGCAAGAGATATTCTTCTTGCAAAGGAAACGGGCGTGAGGCTGCATTTGTGTCACTGCTCTACAGAGGACAGTGTGAAATTAGTAGATGCGGCAAAGAAGGAGGGACTCCCTGTCACAGCAGAAGTTTGTCCGCACCATTTTGCCATGACGACAGATGATATTACAGAGGATGATGGAAACTTTAAGATGAATCCACCGCTTCGCGGCAGACGTGACGTAGAAGCGTTGAAAGCAGGACTGAAAGCTGACATCATGGATGTGATTGCAACAGACCACGCACCTCATGCGGCAGAAGAAAAGAACTGTTCCATGATAAAAGCTGCATTTGGAATCGTTGGATTGGAGACCATGGCTTCCCTTACTTATACTGAGTTGGTGGAACCGGGAATTCTGACACCAATGCAGATGGCTGAAAAGACAAGCTATAACCCGGCAAGGATTCTTGGTCTTGATGATAAAGGAGCAATTGCAGAAGGCAAGATTGCAGATGTTGTTGTGTTTGACCCAACAGTAGAATATGTAATCGATAAGAATACATTTTATTCAAAAGGCAAGAACACACCGTTCCATGGACGTAAAGTAAAAGGTGATATTCGTTACACATTGGTGGATGGTAACGTGGTATACGAAAGATAATGATATTTGGAGGATAAGAGAGATGATTAACAAATTAGTAGCAAACATTAAGAAAACAAACGCACCTATTGTAGTGGGCTTAGACCCAATGCTTAACTATATTCCGGAGCATGTGCAGAAAAAAGCATTTGCTGAATTTGGTGAAACATTAGAAGGTGCAGCAGAAGCAATCTGGCAATTTAACAAAGAAATCGTAGATAAAACATACGATTTGATTCCAGCTGTAAAACCACAAATCGCAATGTATGAGCAATTTGGTATTCCGGGTCTTGTAGCGTTCAAGAAAACAGTGGATTACTGTAAAGAAAAAGGCTTAGTAGTTATCGGTGATATCAAACGTGGTGATATCGGTTCTACATCAGCAGCTTATGCAGTAGGACATGTTGGCCGAGTACAAGTAGGAAGCAAGACATATGTGCCATTTGATGAAGATTTCGTTACTGTTAACCCATATCTTGGTTCTGATGGCGTAGACCCATTTATCAAAGTTTGTAAGGAAGAAAACAAAGGTATCTTCGTATTGGTGAAAACTTCAAACCCATCCAGCGGTGAATTCCAAGACCGTTTAATCGATGGCAAACCATTGTATGAAATCGTAGGTGAAAAGGTTGCTGAATGGGGAGCTTCTCACATGGGAGATGATTACAGCTACGTGGGAGCAGTAGTTGGTGCAACCTATCCGGAAATGGGTAAAGTGCTTCGTAAAGTAATGCCAAAATCATACATCTTAGTTCCAGGTTACGGCGCACAAGGCGGTAAAGGAAAAGACTTAGTACACTTCTTCAATGAAGACGGACTTGGTGCAATTGTAAACTCTTCACGTGGAATTATCGCAGCTTACAAGCAAGAAGCTTATGCAAAATTCGGAGCAGAAAACTTTGGGGAAGCATCAAGAGCAGCGGTAGAGGATATGGTTGCAGACATCGCAAGTGCATTAAATAATCGATAGGAGAGAGGCTATGGCAGACAGAAAGAAAGAAACAGCGTTGGTGGTTTCTCAGGAACAACTTGCAGACAATATTTTCAGTATGTGGATTCAGACCGAAGCGGCTGCATCTGCAAAGCCGGGACAATTTATTTCCATGTATACAAACGATGGGACAAAGTTGCTTCCTAGACCAATCAGTATCTGTGAGATAGATAAAGCAAATGGAAGATTGCGCGTGGTTTACCGCGTGACAGGTGAGAAGACCGGTACAAAAGAGTTTTCGGAAATGAAGGCCGGAGATACCATTCCGGTAGTCGGACCACTTGGAAATGGATTCCCATTAGAAAAAGCAGAAGGAAAGAAAGCATTTCTTATGGGTGGCGGAATCGGTGTACCTCCAATCTTAGAGCTTGCTAAGCAATTAAATTGCGAGAAACAGATAGTAGTTGGGTACCGCGATGAGCATACATTTTTAAAAGAGCAGTTTGAAGCAAATGGCACACTTTACATCTCTACAGAGGATGGCAGCGTGGGAACAAAAGGAAATGTAATGCACGCAATTGCAGAAAATAATCTGTCAGCAGATATTATTTATGCGTGCGGTCCTACACCAATGCTACGTGCAATTAAAAATTATGCAGAAGAAAATGGAATCGAGTGCTACATTTCCTTAGAGGAAAGAATGGCTTGCGGAATCGGTGCATGCCTGGCATGTACTTGCAAGAGCAAAGAAAAAGACCATCATACAAACGTGAATAACAAACGTATCTGTAAGGATGGTCCGGTATTCTTGTCTACGGAGGTGGAAATCTAATGGATATGCGTGTAAATATAGCAGGTGTTGAGTGGAAAAATCCAGTCACAGTTGCTTCCGGAACCTTTGGCTCAGGAGCAGAATTTGCTGATTTTGTAGATTTGAATAAATTGGGTGCAGTTACAACAAAGGGTGTCGCAAATGTTCCTTGGGCAGGAAATCCGACACCGAGAGTGGCAGAAACCTACGGCGGAATGATGAATGCCATTGGCCTTCAAAATCCAGGGATTGATTTATTCTGTGAAAGAGACATCCCTTTCTTAAAACAATACGATACAAAGATCATTGTTAATGTTTGCGGACACGCGCCAGAAGAATATTTCGCTGTAGTAGAAAGACTTGCAGATGAGCCAATCGACATGATGGAACTTAACATTTCTTGTCCAAACGTAAATGCAGGACTCTTAGCATTTGGCCAAGATCCAAGACAAGTTGAAAAGTTGACTGCAGAAATCAAAAAACGTGCAAAACAACCAGTAATCATGAAACTTACACCAAACGTAACGGACATTACTGAAATTGCAAAGGCTGCAGAAGCAGGCGGAGCAGATGCAGTTTCTTTGATCAATACATTGACAGGTATGAAAATCGACGTAAACCGTCG
>JAZRQP010000009.1:0-7436 GCA_045649885.1 Faecalimonas sp. | reverse complement strand
ATCATTTCCTCATAATGGTCAATAAAAATTTTTTGTAAGATATTCATACTACTATTATGAAGGAAAACGAGGAAAAAGAAAACCCCCACCCCTCAAGAATGAGGGGCAGGGGAGTTGAAGTGTCAAAGACACTTTTTTATTGAAATTTTAGAATAGTTATTGAAACAGTTCGTTTTTCAGCATATAATGATGGTGTAAACAAGTTTACAGCGGGCTGGTTGAAAGACCCAGGTCCAACCTATTTGGCGAGGAGACTCCTCGTCTTTTTTTATTGCGGAGGTATTATGGTGGAATTAAGAAATGAAATAACGTGGTATGGAGCAAAATTACCATATAAGTTTTAAAGTGGTCGAATTCGACCACTTTAGCCAATAATGCATTACCTTTTAACTACAGTAGACAAAGCAGCTATTGCTGAGAAGTAATATACCGAGAAAATGAAAAAATCAATTAATTATGTTTCAGGGCAAATTCCTCTGCGAATGATTTGTAGGGAAATTTTGTGTTGAGGAGAGTGGAGGATGTGGTATAATAGGTGTAAATCAAATTGAATTTGTCAAAATGGAGGAGCAAAATGAAAAAGGTTCTTTATGTCTGTATTTTAGTTATGTCTATAATTGTTTCATTTGGTGTGGGAATGGTAGTGGGAAAAGGTAATCATAACAGAGATAGTGTAGTCGGTGTATATCAAACAGGTTCTTGGAATGGAAAGAGTGGAACATTGGTACTGTATGGGGACGGGACTTGCCAATATCCGTCTGGAGGAAAGGCTACATGGGAACTGGATGGAAACACGGTATATATTGCACTTGAAAGTAGTTATTCAATACATGATGGGAGTACATCTGAACATGTGAGTATATCTGAGCATGAAGCCAAAATAATGGAGAAAGGTCTGGTGCTTCACGAAGCATTTTTTGAAAAAGTAAGCGAATAGCTTATTGTCCATGAGACAAACAGCGTAGTATTGAACGCACAAATTTCAATTCTAAGAGCAGATATTTATAGCAATATAATAACTTTTATAGCGTATTATTAGATTCTTTTCCAAGCCTTGAAAATTCAAACTTTTAGGCAGTTAGCGCATTATCAAGAATTGTATCGTGTTATATCTTCTCCCTTGCCATTATGACATCTGATAAGGGAAAAAACAAGGAAAAGAAAATCTAGCAAAACAATATAACAAAATACATTTGAACAGTTGGACTAAAAAGATATGCATAAAACATCTCCAAAAAACACTAAAAATTCAGCCTCTTAAATGATGCTAAATAATTATATTAAATTTTAAAATAGGCTTGTGAAAGGTGCTCTCAAATGTTAAAATAGTCGCACAGAGAGTATCCACGACAGGGTGGTAGCCTCCCTAGTTTATGCAACCGGCTTGCCGGAATACATAGGAAGGGAGGTGGCGTGATGACAGCTTTTGAAATTGTTTCGACGATTTTAGCCGTAGCTTCCTTAATGGTGGCTGTTGGTATGTTTGTACTAGCGTTGCTAACCTTTCTCCAAAAGAGAAAGAAGCGAAAATAAAAATGCCTATCCTGTCTGCCAACAGGATAGGCGGCGTCCGTAAGGACATTTAAGTCTACTAGCGAGGCATCCACTTTGGAGTGGGTGCTCTCTTTATATAGTCATCATAACACTGCTGATGATAAAATTCAAGATATATTATATAAAACTGGTAAAAAACGTGCTAGAATAAGGACAATTAAATTCAAAATATATTATTGGTATCGGAATTTAAGACACAGTTAATGACAAAATGGAAAAAGTACAATGAGGGGGGACAAAAAATGAAATGTTCTAAATGTGGAGCAGAATTAACGAAAGATGCAAAATTTTGTTCGTATTGTGGTGAAGAAATTGAAACGGAAATAAATTTTAAGGAGAAGAACTCAAATGCACATATCATTGGAGAAATAAGTCAAATTGATTCTTTGGACAAAAAAACAAAAATTTCTTTAGCGAATAGTATTAAGCACAAATGTGCAGAGTTTTGGAATAAGTTAACTCTTTACGGAAAGGTTACAACTATTGCACTGTCACTTTTTATATTGATGAGTTTGATTGGTTTTCTGACTGGCAAATCACTTGCAGGAATCATTGCAGGATTATCTGTTGTACTTACTGTGGTAGCACTTTTAATGAAAAAGCAGATAATCAAGACATCAAAGAAATGGATACCTATTTTTATGCTGTTCCTTGCAGTTGTTTTAGTAGTGCCATATGTTGGGGCATTTGGAATTAGCAATGATGGGGCAGAACGTTTTAAATGGGCGGATATTGTTCTAGGCGATATGCTACCAGAACCCCATATCAAACTAGGGCGCGTAGTGAGTAATTCAGATGACTATATGTCAATATATATTTACAAATGTAATCAGGATAAGTATGACAATTATATTAACGCATGTAAAGACAAAGGATTTTCGCTAGATATAGATGAAACAGAATATTCATTTTATGCTTTTAACGAAACAGGATACAAACTATCCGTATATCATTATGAAAGCAGCGAACAAATGGGCATCACTTTAGAGGCTCCCGAAAAATTTGAAACAGTCGAATGGCCTGAAAAGGGGTTGGCAAAATTAATACCTACACCGAAATCATCAAAAGGGAAAATTGAAAAAGATAATAAAAAGTGTTTTAAGGTTTATGTGGCAGAAACTTCTCTTAATGAATTGAAGGATTATGTGAAATTATGTGCAGATGAGGGATTTAACCTTGATGTAAAAGATAATGAAAAATCCTATTCTGCAAGGAATAGTGTGGGGAACAAACTGCTGATAGAATATCAGGGAAATAACGTCATGCTAGTTTCTGTTTATGAGCCAGAGTATAAGGTGAGCATTGAAGTAGAATGTGTCGAAAACTGGATTTTCAGCAAATATGACGTGGAAATATACATAGACGATGATTATGAGGATACCCTTTTACATGGCACTACAGAAACTTATCCGATTACGCTTACGAAAGGTACTTATACAATTAAATTTGTAAGTGCCGAAGATGATGAATTGACTGGAAAAGTAAAGATTAATATTACTAGAGATGAAGAATTTAAGTTTAAAATTTCTTGTTCAAGTTTGGGTATTGATGTAAAAACTATTGCTGGAACAACTAGCCAAGAGGATAAAAAGAACAAGGAAGACAAAAAAGCAGATACGTCTGATACCACAAAAATTACTGTGACAATGAGCGAAGATGAATTGAAAGGATTGGAAAAAACGGATGCTGAAAACAAATTAAAATCTATGGGATTCACAGAGTTCGAGTATAATACATTAGATACCGAAGACAGTAATTTAAATAACAAAATTGGCGCAGTAGAAATTAAAAGTTGGGTGTTCGGTGATGGCGATTTTTCTAAAGGTGATACATATGAATCCGATGCAATAGTTGTTCTTTGGTCTTATAAGTATAAGGAACCAGAAAAACCCGATCCAGTATTCTATTCTACTAACGATTACGAAACCGCAAAGAAGGGGAACTCAGGCGTATTTTCATATAAGAACAAAAGTGGCTCTTATGATGTATATTGGATAATAAATTTTGATGAGGGTTACGTTTACTGGTTTACAGAAGGAAATGGTGAGTCAACTTGCGATAAAGTGAAGATAGTATCAGGAAATTTAAATGATAGAATAATAGTTACATGGCATGACGGTGGCGAGGAATGGTCATGGAAATTGCATTTTAAATATGTCAATAGTCCTGTAACATTAATCGTGAATGATCATAATGGGTTTGCGACTGAATTTACCACAACAGATTTGGACAAAGCGCTTGCATTGAGAAACACCAAGACAATAAAAGAATATTAATTTCTCTTTTTGTAAGCAGATGGATGTATGCTCCTAATGATACGATGCTATCAAAGGCATTTCCTATTCCAAACAGCAAGGCAATTCCCATTAAAGAAGGTGTCCATACATTTGTAACATATAGAATAAATGCAATGCCATAATAAACAGTATTTGTTACAACGGATTCAAATAGCATATAGTTTGTTTTTCCCAAACCATAAAAAGTAGAGTCGAAAACATTTTGAATTGCATAGAGGACATAAAAGCCCACAAGTAGTAATACGAGTTCAAATAGTTTATCTACATCGGTAAAACACAAAATATGTGTCATAAATGGTTTCCAAATAGGAATACTTACAAACCATAAAACTGCAATAAGTATCGTAATACTAAAGTAACCTAAAGAATTTTTTCGAATATTATAATTGTCAATTGCAACTTCTTGCTTAATTAACTCTCCGAGTTGAAGAATCGGCAGAAGCAGCCAACCCCAAACAAAGTTGTTTGCTACCCAGTATGTTCCTTGTTCGCCAACGACATTTACCATGCGTGCAATCATTATCATATAAGCGACGTTACGAACAAAAGATTCTGTGCCGGAAACACTTCCAATTTTGTATTGTGGTGGAAGTGGAGTGTGGTATAATGGATGTAGATAAATTGGAATTTGACGAGGTGCTATTATGAAGTTCGACACCAATAAAATGAGCTGGATAAGAGAGCCAGCAGATTACGCAATTTCAACTGACAAAATCGAAATTATTACCGTTCCTCATACGGATTTGTGGCAACGAACATATTATCATTTCCGAAATGATAATGCACCTGTATTGCAGATGGAAACTGATGAAAAATTCTTCTCCTTTACGGTAAAAACAGAGTTTGAAAGCAAACACAGATATGACCAGTGTGGAATTGTAATATATCTTGACAGCGATAACTGGCTCAAAGGTTCAATTGAGTACGAAAACGAGAGATTTCAACATCTGGGTTCGGTTGTAACAAACAATGGTTACTCTGACTGGGCAACAACCGAAATTAATGCCAATATCAAATCAATGTGGTATCGGTTAAGCCGTCGTGAAGATGATTATTGTATTGAATGTTCCGAAGATGGTGTTACATTCAAGCAGATGAGAGTATGCCATATGTGGAATGGCGCGGGGAAGATTCAATTCGGTATTTATGCGTGTAGCCCTGAAAATTCGTCCTTCAAAGCAATATTTACAAATTTGGAAATTACTGAGTGTAAATGGCTTGCCCATAATGGGCAACAACCCGATTCAGAATAACAAATTCCAAAACTTGAATGTATTTTGCAATAGTGTTACAATCACAATAAGCAAAAACATTTAACATAAACAAAGTTTATGAGGTTTGGAGAAATGACGAAAGATAAAAAAGATAACAAGGTGCAGAAAGCCAATAGCTTTATGCTTGGCGTGGTATACTATGGGATTAGAATTTACTGTTTCCTTTGCGGTGTACGGGTAAAAACCGTCAACAAGGTTGAGAAACTGGAAAAACCGTCAATTGTACTTTGCAATCACGGTTCCTTTGTTGATTTTATTTTTTTAGCGCCGCTGCTGAGAAAATACAAGCCTAACTTTATAATTGCAAGGCTTTATTTCTATAACAAGTACCTGCGATGGATTCTTAAGTGTATTGGTGGATTTCCTAAGAGCATGTTCGCCATGGATATGGAGAGTACCAAAAACTGTCTTAGAGTTTTGAAATCCAATGGTGTTTTGGCGATGATGCCGGAAGCACGCCTTTCGACCACGGGGCGATTCGAAGATGTTCAGAGCAATACATACACTTTTATTAAGAAATCGGGAGTGCCTGTTTATACTGTAAAATTTGGCGGGGATTATTTTGCAAATCCGAAGTGGGGCAAGGGCTTCCGACGCGGTGCGGTGGTAGAGGCTGAATTAGATATTTTATATACAGCGGAGCAGATTAAAACAATTTCGGTTGAAGAGATTAAAAAAGGCGTTGAGGCGCGCTTGTATTATAACGAATTCGAATGGCTTGAAAAGCGTCCGAATATTCGTTATCAGTCGCGAAATATAGCTGAAGGGTTGGAAAATATCCTGACCACATGTCCGAAATGTAACCGAAAACATACTCTTGTTACAGAAAAAAATAAAGTCTTTTGCGAACACTGCGGATATCTGACTTCTGTGGATAAGCGATATGGATTTGCGGAAGGATTTCGATTTAAAAACTTTGCTCAGTGGTATGACTGGCAAAAGGATTTATTGGCAAAAGAAATTTTGGATAACACGGATTATGTGCTTAGTTCGAAGGTGGAACTACGGCTGCCGGGCAACGGAAATGGTCTGACACGACACGGAGGACAGGGCGTATGCACTCTCAGTCGGGAGGGCCTTACTTATGAAGGCACAAAGGACGGAGAGAATGTACAGCTGTGCTTCCCAATCCGTCAGGTTTATAGATTGCTTTTCGGAGCAGGTGAAAATTTTGAAACATACGACGGTGAGGTAATTCATTATTTCGTACCGGAGGAAAGACGGTCGGCAGTGGAATGGTATATGGCTTCGATGATTCTGTATGATAATTTTTGCCAATAGATTGACCGATGAGACACCAGAAATGACCGAACAGACAAAAATCAACATTTCTCCATTTTTATTTGCTATGATGGTACTTGCAAATAAAAAAGTGGAGGACAATATAAATGTATGCAATTAAAACAATGGAGCTTGCTAAGCAGTACAAAGATTTGACTGCTGTGGATAAGCTCCATTTGCAAATTAATCAGGGTGAATTATTTTCCCTGTTGGGCGTTAATGGTGCAGGAAAAACTACAACTATCAAAATGCTTTCCTGTCTGACAAAACCTACGGGTGGGGATGCTCTTGTAGGTGGATACAGCATTACAAAGGAATCGGAACAGGTAAAGCGGCTGATTGGTGTGTCTCCTCAGGAGACCGCTGTTGCTCCGAACCTTTCCGTGAAAGAAAACTTGGAATTGATTTGCGGAATTCATGGATTTTCTAAAGAAAAAACGGAAGCAAAGATTAGAGAACTTTCCGAGCAATTTGCTCTTGATGAAGTGTTGCGTAAGAGAGCCGGCAAGTTATCCGGCGGCTTCCAGCGACGTGTCAGTATTGCAATGGCACTGATTAGCGAACCTCAGATTTTATTTCTGGACGAACCTACTCTTGGCTTGGATGTCATTGCAAGGCACGACCTTTGGGAAGTGATTCGCTCTTTGAAAGGTAAGATAACGATTATCCTAACTACACATTACATGGAAGAGGCAGAGGCACTTTCTGACCGTATCGGTATTATGAAAAGCGGCCGTCTTCTTGCGGTAGGAACCGTAGAAGAATTGAATAGGAAGGCTGGAACTGAAGATTTTGAAACGGCTTTCGTTTCTATTGTAAAGGAGGCGAAAGTATGAGAATGTTAACCTTTGCAAAAAGATGTACAAAAGAGATTTTGCGTGATCCAATGAATCTTGGTTTTGGTCTGGGGTTTCCTTTGGTCTTACTGTTGCTTCTGAGTAGCCTGCAGGCAAACATTCCGGTGAGCTTGTTTGAAATTGACACGCTGACTCCGGGGATTACCGTATTCGGACTGTCTTTCATGACACTT
>JAZRQP010000008.1:0-2147 GCA_045649885.1 Faecalimonas sp. | reverse complement strand
CTTTAATTCTATTGGCGGTCTTGATAAATTCCTCATCGCTTTTACCCGTGGGATCATCAAGTCCGAAGTCTATACGCTCTTTGCAAGGGATATTCGGGCAACTGACATTGCACCCCATGGTGATAACAATATCAGGTGTAGGAACATCCGAAATCAGTTTTGAATACTGACTCGACATATCAATGTCGAAATACTCTTTCATAATCCGCACCGCATCTTGATTTATCTGTGGTTTTGTTTCTGTCCCTGCTGAATAGCAGTCGTACTTTTCTGAAAGATACGCTTTTCCAAAAGCTTCTGCCATCTGACTTCGACAAGAATTATGAACACATATAAATGCTATTTTCTTTTTCATAGATACTTTTCCACCTCTGATGGCTTTAAGAGCTTGCCTTGCGAAACAACCTTTTCATTCACCACTAAAACAGGCATACTCATAGCTCCGTATTGCATCACTTTTTCCATATCTGTGATGTATTCGACTTCGATGTCAAGACCTTTATTTTGCACTGCCTTTTTTGTGTTTTCATATTGCTTGTGGCAAGTTTGACATCCTGCACCCAGCACCTTTACAGAATTGATTACTGCCGAACAACCGCAATCACATTTTCTCTTTCTACCAAATCCAAACATAACAGACCTCCTAAATAATAATATTTTGTATCGCATTAAAGAAATATCCGACAAGGATAATTCCAACTGTACATATCGCAATAAATATTCCAAGCAGTTTCGGTTTGACTGCTTTACGGAGCATAATTATTGACGGAAGTGACAGAGTGGTTACGCCCATCATAAATGATAAAACCACACCAAGCTGTGCACCTTTTGCAAGCAGAGCTTCAGCAATCGGGATTGTACCGAAGATGTCGGCGTACATTGGCACACCTGCAACAGTAGCTATAACAACTCCCAATGGATTACCACTGCCAAGAACTTTTACAATAATATCCTCAGGTATCCAATTATGAATTATCGCACCTATGCCGACACCTACAAGGACATAAGGAAACACTTTCTTTGCAGTTCCCAACACCTGTTCCCAAGCATACTTTATACGATCCTTGAAATACAATTCATCTTGCGGAACATCAAACGATTTGCCTTGTCTTATATATTCTTCGACTTGATTTTCAAGATGTAATTTTTCAATCAGCGTACCTCCTATGATAGCGATAATAAGACCGACTACAACATATGTAACTGCAACTTTCCACCCGAAAATACTCATAAGCAAAACAAGCGAGCCCAAATCAACCATAGGCGAAGAAATAAGGAACGAAAATGTTACTCCAAGCGGAAGTCCTGCACTTGTAAAACCAATAAACAAAGGAATTGATGAGCAAGAGCAAAACGGGGTTACAGTTCCTAAAAGTGCCGCAACCGTATTTGCACCAATGCCGTGAAATCTGCCAAGTATGCGTTTGCTTCTTTCCGGCGGGAAATAACTTTGAATGTATGAGATAATCAGAATTAAGACACCTAAAAGCACCATAATCTTAATTGTATCATATAAAAAGAACTGAACACTACCACCAATTCTGCCACCCACATCAAGACCGAATGCTGACAGAATATTTCCTATCAGCTCATTTAACCATTTCATACCCAAGACTTGATTTTGAAAAAAGTCCCATGCTGCTTTTATTACTTCCATAGAAAAACCTCCTCAAATAGAAAAACATCTATGTGTAGTTGTTTTTGTAAGCCGTGGCTTATTCGCATCACGGCTTTTGTATTACTTTATTTTTGTTAACTCTTGCAACATTTCCGATGCAATCTTTGCACCTTCTTCTGATATGGAGTAATGTGTCCATTTACCTTCTTTTCTGCCGACTACAACGCCTGAATCACAGAGAATTTTCATATGGTGTGAAAGCGTGGGCTGTGTTACTTCAAGTGTATCAAGTAATTTGCAGGCACACTTTTCGCCTGTACTCAGCATTTTAAGAATTTTAATTCTGTTTTCATCACAAAATGCCTTAAATATTTCAGCAATTTTTGTATCATTCATTTCCAAGTAAATCACCTCACATAGATAATCATCTATATATATTATATGCGACACATAGAAAAATGTCAATATGTTTTATTGAAATATTTTATCTAACATTTTTCTAGCACTTTTCTAGCGAAAACCCAAAAAA
>JAZRQP010000007.1:0-14518 GCA_045649885.1 Faecalimonas sp. | reverse complement strand
CTCCTTGGCTCACAGAACGACATGGCTACGATCCGACTTGGGGATTGCAAAAGTATTGGCAGTTTGGCTTTCTTTGAATGCTATGCTCTGACAGACGTCAACGTTCCTGTGGATTGCAAAGTAGACTCCCTAGCGTTTAGTGATACACCGTTAGAAGAGGCCGCCGACACCGCTAAACCATCTGCGGATAGCACCGAGAACGACTATTCTACTCCTGAGCCGCCCATGCTTGATCCTGGAAAATAATATCAGCCACCTAAACATCTAGCCCCGGTCAAAAGCCGGGGCCTTTTGTGCTATAATACCTTCAACGAAAGCGAGGAATTTTGCATGATCAAGATTTTATTTGTTTGCCATGGCAGGATTCTGGCGAATTCTGAAAAGTCCTTGTGCCTCTAAGGAAAATCGCTTTCCTAAATTAAATTTACCAATGGTTTACCAACGAAACCGGAGAGCCAAACTTGCAAAAATAAACAAACACCTGTCCAGGTTGATTCTGCCATAGGACAGGTGTTTTTATGTGTTATTTCTCTTGCAACCTCTAATTAAACATATTATCAATCGGCTGTTTGTTTCTTATAAGGCCTTCACGGCAACCTGTTCGATATAGCCTCTTTCTCCTCTGGGTTCCAGCTGAATACGAGGATTCTTATCATCCCAGCAGTAGCCGACAGTTTCCGGATTATACTTTTTGATTGCTTCCCACACTTGCAGGATAGCTTCTTCAAAGTCCTCCTCTGCAAAAGGCTCGCCCTGGAACATCATATATTTGCATTTTGGAAGCTCGATGATATCGAAGCCTTCTGGGATCTGACCATCAAAATTCACGGGAACTTCCACGCCCTGGACATACTTGCTGGTGCCGTCCTTGATAAGGTGCTTCGGAAGCCACAAACATACCGGCTCACCGCTAATGGACTTCATGCTGCACAGAAGTCCCCACACATCGCAGCCCACTTCTTCGCAATACTTAAAATATTCCGTTGCGGTTTTCCCCCGCTTGATGATCACTTTCCTTGCAGGCTTTTCCACGATTTGAACAAACACGCTTTTCACTTCGCTCATTTCATTACTGTCCTTTCGTTTCGAATATTTTATGCCGTAAGGTTTGAATAGATAGATGGGCATAGGACTTATGGAGTACTCATAGGGATTGCATCCAAACTCTTTATAAAATGCCCGCTGATAACCGTCCACACTTTCAAAACCGGAATCGTAAGCCACATCGATGATCTTTACCTTTTCATCCCGCAAACGGAGCGCCGATTGGGACAATCGCATCCGCCGAATATAGACGGCAGGTGTCATATGGAGCAGACTTTGAAACAACCGGTAAGAATACCAGGGAGAGTACCCGGCGGCTTTGGCCAGGTCCGCTAAAGAAATATCCTGATCCAGATTGTTTTCAATATAATCCTGCATCCTTTGCACCGCTTCAATGCGTTCATCCATCCTTGTTCACCACCTTACGCCCCAATCATAAAATATCCGGACAGATTTTTCTCGACTTTATTTGCTGAAATGGTACAGCCGCCTCCCTCGAGACGGCTGCAGTGATCCTTAATACTTTTTCTTCAAAACAAAGAAGCTGACCCAAAACAGTACCAGCATCAGACACACAGCACCGCCGGAAGCAATGCATAGCAGGTCTTGTCCCAAAAGCCTAAACACGATGGTACTCAGAGCGCAGATGATAATAAACAAATAACCTGCCCATGCCCATGCCTTGTTGCGGATAAAGTGGAAACGTTCATCGGTTTCAGCAACTTCTCTTGCTTCACGGTAAGTTTCACTCTTGCTCAAGCGGTAGCCGCGGAGCAAGCGCACGATACCAATGACCACCAAGGCAGAGCCCATACCACTCCAAAATCCGTCCAGGGTTTCCAGGCAACTCAGAGCGGTCAAAACAAGACCTAACAGTAGCCAGATAGCACCAAAAATAATGTCCTTTTTCTTCATATTATTCCTCCTCAAAAACGAAGACCTCTTCAATGGTCATTCCAAAGAATTTTGCGATTTTATGTGCTAAGAGAATGGAGGGATTGTAGCGTCCGTTCTCCAAAGAACTGATCGTTTGCCGGGAAACACCCATAGCCTTGGCAAACTCCTCCTGAAGGATACCTTGTTCCTTCCTGATAGCTTCTATCTTGTTTTTCAAAGAAATACCTCCCAAAAATCATAGCCAAAATGTAAAGCTTGCTTTACGCACAAAGTATAGCACAGGTTCCATAAGATGTCAAGTAAACTTTACATTAAATCATAGAAAAAACAAGAGAGGAAATCCCCTCCTGTTTTGCTTTGCTGCAATCCACTGATGCTGCCCGTCAGGCAAATTACAGTTGGACTATTTGGATCCACGATCTGTGATGACCCAGATTGCTTCTTGAATTGCAGAAAAAGTTGCGACAGCGCATACAATTATGGCCGTGTATTGGGGTTCCACAAAGGATATTGTCAAAGGCAATAGGAACAGAAGGAGTCCTGTTACCTTGTTCATAATCGTATGCAAAGCTATAAACCGTTTTTTAGAAACAAATCCCCATATGATATTGCTGATCTTGATAACCGCAATCACACCGCTCCAAAACCACAACCACCCCGGAAGATGGATCACCGGCAATAACTTAAATATAGCTACCACCACAAAAACAAGGTCGGCAATCGTGTCCAACTGACTACCAAACTGACTGGTACTGTTTGTTTTTCTGGCAACGGTGCCGTCTATCATATCACTAAAACCGCAGAAGAGATATACAATATAAAATGCCAAGGAAAATGCAGGAAAGAATAGCAACAAAATACTGCCGAAAATACGACAACCAGTGAGTATATTTGCAATATGCTCCGCCATCTGTTCACCTACAAATTCAATTTTGTTAAATTAGAGGATTTTTGCTTTGTTCGGTTTGTTGGAACAATAAAGAACTGTCAGTTTGCTCCCAACAGTAGGAACTGCTTTACCTGCACCAATCCATTTTCTCTTAGTGTAGGTATTTCCATCCACAACATACTGCACTTTGATGATATGCGGAAAGGTTGCACCGTCCAAGGCACCCGTTCGTATAGGTTTCGTATTCACCTTTAACCACCATTGCTTTGCAACAGATAGTACGGTTCCAATCGTTTCTTTATCCATATAGTTTTGCTCCTTCGTCAACTTCAAGTTATCTGCTTGCGTCCCATTCTTTTTTCAGAATAGCCCACTGGATCGTGTTCTCGTAGATGGGCTTGCCATCTTCGTCATTCACGAAAGTTACGAACTCCCGGAAAAGGCCCTCCTGGCGCATGCCCAGTTTTTGACACAGCTTTTGGCTGGACAGGTTATAATCCTCTGTAAAAGCATAGATTCGGCGCGCGCCCTTGCGGTAGAACAGATAATCAAAGAATGCCTTGGCAGCCTCAAAGGCATAGCCTTTTCCGTGATAGTCGGGATGCAGCATCCAGCAAGGGCTGAAGGTATCAAGCACAGCATTTTTCTCATCCGGCGCAGGTGTTTCAGGCATCGCATCAATCTCACCGATCACCTTGCCGTTATCCTTAAGAACGATGGCAAAATAGTATTCTTTGTCTTTTGCTCTTTCCAGCGCAGCGCTCTTGGCTTCTTCCACGGACGCTACCTACATGCAAGCAAAGCAGTGAACCGTCGGCTCTTTCAAATATTCATATAGATCCGCGGCATCTTCCTCCCGGAAGGTTCGCAGGATCAGTCTTTCAGTTTCTATCATAAGCACACCCCGCTGGCTTTTTCTGTCATTATATCACACATTGCAAGTGGTGTCCTTTTTGCCGGCGCTGACTTTACAGTGTGCATTTTTTATGCTAAAATTTCATTGGTAAATATCCCGCTTTTACCAACGTTTTTACCAAAGTTGCCCAAGAAAGCATGAAAAGAAACGAGAAGATTTGAGAAGATACGAAAATCGCCCCTAACATTTAGGTGATGAAAGAGGCGTAAATACAAGGATTTAAGAAGAAATCCGGTACTTTTAAGGAGATTCATAAGATGGTAAAAATCTTATTTGTCTGCCATGGCAATCTTTGAACAGGGCATAGAACACCAAGATATGCCGCCATATGCCAGCTTTTGCAAGGGGTTTTCGTAATTCATACTACCAGCATACTACTTTTCACAAAAACTACTTTTCGCCCCGAACATGACATAAAAACAAGGGTATCACCATTAGGTGGTACCCTTTTTTGTTTATATGCCCCAATTATTTTGACAGTCTGTTTTTTATTATGTTCTGTGCTTCTTTTTTGTTTCCTACATAACATATAAACTGTTTGCCAAACACTTCCACTGTTACGATGCCTACATCGTTTAAGAGATGGTCTGTAAAGAAATACACACATTCATGCTCCGATTCATACAAGTGGTTAATAACATTGTTTTCGAACTTGTGCTTGTCCATAAATTCTAATATGGCAACAAAGAATGTACCACCTGTTTTTCCGTGTACTGTGTTGAAGAAATCATTTACTATTTCGTCAAATTGCTCTTTGGTTCTCATTTTTAATCTCCTTTCTTTTTAATTTATATATCCTATATTAGTGTAGGCGAAAGTAGATATTCTTAAAAAATGAATGATAAATAAAATTTTTGTACGACTGCTTTGGTTGTACAAAAATTTTTTTATTGTAATTTGAACGAAATATACGACTGTATGCGAAATTGAAAGGTGGTGAATGCGGTGATAAAAATAAGATTACAAGGCACTAAGCCAGAAATCGATAAGACAATCTCTTACTTGGAGCTGGTCATGGAGCTTTATAGTGTTTCTGGATATTATAAAGACAGAGGCAACAGCCAGTATTATAGAGTGTATGTCGAAGCCGAAATGTTCGAATTGGCGAACAAGTAAACTATTCCCTTGGTTATAAAAAACCTCCCGATTTATATAATGAAAAATCATTATAAACAGGAGGTTTTCTGTAGTGGGAGAACGAATAGCGATTTATTTAACCAACTTAGGTCGATACAATGAAGGCTGTCTTATGGGCGAGTGGGTAAAACTGCCAGTCGATAAGGACAAGCTACAAGAGGTATTAGACCGCATCGGAATCAATGAACAGTACGAGGAATATTTCATCAGCGATTACGAAACACTATTCGCCAATTTACATATTAGCGAATATGCCAGCATTGCCGATCTGAACGAACTGGCTGAGAAAATTGACGGGTTGGCAGACTGTGATTATGAAAAGCTGGGGGCGGTTCTGGAATGTGAAAGCTGTATGACCATAGCTGAGATTTTGGAAATCATCGATGAGCTGGATAGCTTCGACCTCTTAACCGATGTTGATAGCGATGAAGCTTTGGGAGAATACTATGCAGATGTTTGCTGCATTTTCCACGGCATTCCTGACAGCATCAGTCGGTATTTCGACTTTAGAGCATACGGCAGGGATATTCGCTTGGAACTTAACTGCTGTTACACCAGCTATGGAATTGTCATTGATAACCGATAAACGAACACGCACCAAGGCCCCCCTTGGTGCGTGTTCGTTTCTATATGCCAATTTTAGACAACAATTTTTGAAGAGCAGGTTTTTGGTCATCGTTATTAAACGATTCCATAAACGGAAGAGTATCAGCAAAAGGCGATATGGTGTCAACGGCAGCTTGCCTATCATATATGCTTTGGTGGTGGTCTCCGTCAAAGCATTGACCATAAATAATACACAATCCGTCTGCTGGCTTGTTCTCTTGGACAGTGCTAATTGAGAACAAATACTTAAACGAAAGATCTGCGACATAGTCTTTTCTTACTGTAGCAAGCGAACTGAATTTAGCATCAAGTATCAAATATCGTTCGCTATCGTCAATTTCAACCTTAATCACATAGTCAGGTACATAATAGCGGCCTCTGCGCTCATCGTTGTTATCATGGTTTAGGGAAATGGTGTTATTTCTGTATAGGCCCAGACCATTTACTTTTCGACTATCCGAATCAAAAACAACAGGCTGGTAATAAAGCGTGACTCGTTTTTCTGCAGCAGTAAAAACAAAAGTATTCTGACACTCCGTGTTCTTGAATTTCCATCGTTGAGGAACAGGATAGCGACACTTTTTTGCGTTTTCTAATGTATACCCTTGATCCTTAAAATACTTTATAAATTTGATGAGCACATAGCTTTCGTACAAAGACGAAATCTTGACAAACGAAAGCATGAAGTTTTCTTTCTGCAAATTATAAATACCGTAAGAAAACCACTGGCTAATAGCAACAAAAATCCTGTTGTATTGCGGCACTGCCATAAAAATTGCTGTAGGCTTGGGGATGTGACAGACCTCCACAGCGCTAACATTCAGCATATTATTATAGGAATGCCACAACAGGGCAAGCTTCTTTTTGACGGCTAACAGCCTAACCTGACACTCGCGTAGCATTTTAGCGGTATGAGCAAAGATAAACAAAGATGAGTGAACATATTCCCCTGTTTCCTCATCCTCACGAGGGATCTTGGATATCAGATTGTTTGTGTTTTCTGCCAAAGTGTCAACATCGTTGATTAGAGTGCGGATAAAGCCTACCACAACACGATTTTCGTATATATCATGTGAACGAACATCCTCTGTAATAAGCGTTTTGTTGGGATGATAGACCTTGTTATTAATCCGTACTCCAATATTACTATTGACCTGCCGTAGTTCTTCTGGGTGCTGCACAATATATTGCATGGTTGCGGGGGAAACATATTGAAGTTTCTCAATATGATCTACAGAATTTACTTTGTCAATTTTAAAACGGCTATTTGCTCTAAAGTAACCATAGCTTTGCTCGTAAACACTTAGCAGCTCTTCAGCCAATATTACCTGTGCAATCAAGCTTTTATATCCTTGCTCTTTAAGGCTGGCCATATCACGCGGTTTTGGTTCTCCGTTTAGTAACAAATCTTCTTGATTTGTGTAAACATATTGAGCCATTGCTTTAACTGAGTCATTAAGCTGGCCTTTTTTGACAAGAACGGGCAAGTACTCAGAACGGAGGTTTATTTCATCCCCGTCCTTCAATTGAAGCGACAATGTAATTTCTACAAAACCATAACAATCAATGAAAATTCTGCGATCAGAACTACCTCTACCAGGAAAGCGGATTTTACCATTAGAGCAAGAACAGCTTTCATAACAGTCGTTGATGAATACGCTAATGCTATCAATCTGTGAGCAATCGATATTCTCAATTTGAAATTCATAACTCAAATCGGAATATATGCTATTCTGCGAACCAGATTGTTCTGCAATGCGCTCATAATGTGACTGCTGGGTTTCGGCAGGAATCAGCGGCACAGACATTTTGGGTTTTCCATAAGGGATTAATGTCAGTGAACAGTGATCCATTTTCCAACCTCCTTATGCGAAGAATTGGAAGTATTTCATTTGCTGGCTACCACGATCTGCAATGTCTTTAACAATCTTGGCAGACATATTCAAGTCGTTGGCGTTCAGTAGGGACCTGAAATCGTCCAGCCATTTTTCAAACTCGTCACCATGTCCCTGAATCTTTGGAAGAATCTTTTGCGCAATTGCATAGTCAATGGCAACGACAGCAGGTTCGATGCCTAATTCCTTTTCAAATAGTGATTCTGCAACATGCCAGTAGTTCTTGATTGCTATCTCCGCGCGCGGACTGACATAAATCTTCACCTTGCGCAGGTGTGTAATAACGGCATCGTATTTTCTTTGAATGTCTGCAGGAAGTGTTGCTGTGCCCGCCGACTTTGCACCAAAGGTGTTGTGGAGAGATTCCCAAGTAATCAACTCAATTTGTTCAACGGGAATTTCTGTGCAAGCAGACAAACTACCAAATTGCTGCGGCAACTGAACCACCCAAGCTCTGTCAATCAGTCGGGGAGAGAGGGTTTCAGTAGTGTGATCGTTGTTAATTGTAGCAACAAAGTGTAGTGTTTCAGGAATTGACAATACATTATTATCGCCTAAGTTTACAGTCCTTTTCTTTCCTGTGTTGTCGCAGATATACATAAAATCTGCCCAATAGTATTCCATGGGACTGAGATTGGCTTCGTCGAGCAGCACAACAAAAGGAAATTTGTTTATACCAAGCGTATTCTCAATGTGCAGACGGCTCAAAGCATCATACACATCACGATTGCTCTTGTCAAAAGATTTTGACAAGGGATTGAAATAACCGACAAAATCCCGCTTGGATGTCCAACCGCGCTCGACAGAAACAGGGACATACCGTGCTGCACTATAGTCGCCGCCATCATTGTTGACAAGTTCTTCTGCTTTATTAAGGCCTAAAACATCCGCAAAGATATTACAAATTGAGGTTTTACCGCAACCAGGCTCACCAGAAAATACTGTCAAAAAGCCTTGTGTTGTACAGATTGCAATGTTAATAATAGTATTCTTTGTGTATTGGGGACGGACTATCTGCACCATGTTGGTGATATATTCTATCAGTTCGTCAGAAGTCATATTGCGCGCGTCAAGTGCATTTGCTGCTTCTACAAATGCTTTGCCCAGTTGCTTGGTTTCTTCTGCCTCCCATTCTGCAGCGGCTTTTAACATTTTGCTGGCCATAAACCCATCAAAGGATATGCCCAACATTTTATCGTGCTGATTAGAGATAAGCTGAGAGAATTGTGTCTCCAGATTCCTTGCGTCATTTTCGAGATGTCGCTTATGTGTTTCAAAATAACTAACATCATCTTTAAGATCTGCCAGTTGCTTCTGGGTGGCGGCAAAATCTTGAACCAGCCCAAGTGTTGCGAGCAAGGAATCCAGTTGCTTTTTAGTTTCGGTATAGGCTGTATCAACCGCAAGCATCTCATTTTTCTTTTCTTCAATGGCTTGCTGATTGACAGCATCTACCGCAGCTTGTTTCTCTTGCAACTCAGCATCTAATGCAGAATGTTGCTTCTGCAGGTCTTCAATATCCTGAGATAACTGATCAATTTTAGAACCAATTATCCGCACGTCACGAATACGATCCCAGAATTCTGGATGCTGAGCAAGTGTTTCCTGAAGCCACATTTCCACTTCAGGTAAATCCTTATGGCGAACAAGCAATCCGCAAATTGATTCTGTAATCAGACTTAATGTGTCAGTTAGTTCTTCCTCTGAAGTAAGCAACTCAACAAGCCGATTTAAGCGCTTTTTACTAATAGTTTCCGAAATATAGGCGCCAGAGAGCAATGATTTTTCATATTGTGCAATCAAAGACTGAATGTTATCAATAACAACTCTGCCATTCTTAATGTTTTCAACGCCAATGCTTTCACGGAAACTTTCAAGCAACAGATTATCAGAGATTACATCTTGTTGTTCAATTCCCGCTTCTTCTCGTGCGAGAAAAACCGTCCATTCATAGGCAGTGTCTCTATTCCAGTAGTCAGTAGTTTCTAATAATGTAATAGGGAGACATTTCCGCTTGCTATATCCGCTAACAGTATACTTGCTGTTTTTTATTTCAGGACGGATGTAGTAGGTTTGCGTATGCTGTCTAAAATCAACAACATACGGGCCTGCAACAAAATCACCGAGGTCGATAAAGATTTCTTGACCAGACATTACATCGTCAATATCAATCTCAACAATTGGTTCGGCATAAAAATCAGCGCCATCGTTCTCTCCAGCAAGTTGGTATACCCTGTTTTCGGAGAGGTTTCTAAATTTGCCTACTTTGAGCATCTCAAGTGCATTAACCTGGTATCCTGTCGGTTTTCTGATACCATTGTGGATGTTGTCCTCCAAATCTGACAATACAAACTCAAAAATAACCAGTCCTCTATTTTTGAAAAATGCGTCCATCTCGTTCAACTTGTCGTACGAGTCCCACTGATAGGACAAGTTAATATCGTGTTTAGAAGATTGGGGGAGTAAAACATCAAGATCTGCAGAATTCAATTCTTTGATTTCGTTTTCAAGAACTTCCGCCAACGGCTTAAAATTGAAAAATACGGTTCGGCCTGATGTCTTCCGCTCAATCCATCCAATGTAGATGCCCATAATTGTTGCCTCCTTTTTTCTTTATAATCACATTATACAACAGTGGGTAAGAGAATAAAAGTATTAATTTGCAATTTTTGACAATTTTCGATATTATGCTATTGCAAAAATTTGTGTTAAAATATTAAATTTTAAAATTGGGGGTGGTTTAGTTATATTTTTTAGGTTGCTATATAGAATAGTATTGGTAGGTAATACTATCCACTATTCTTCTTTACTCACCGAATGAATTAGGCGCGAAACCGACCTGTCATTCAATAGGCACACGATTATGTGTTTTTGGTCAAAGGAGAAATGTTTTGTCTGGTGTGAATTTATAAAGGTGGAATTTAGTCGCTTGCTCAATGACCTTGCCAAAGTCAATCACCGCTAAATCGGTAGCTATGCTGGGGGCAAGCGAAAAGCAGCATAGTCTGTATCCCGTGGAAAGGGGGCGGACCATTTGGTCTGCCCCCTTTTTCATGTGTCTACATGATAGTATTCATTTCCCAGCAAGATAGCGATCCCTGTGTAAAATGACAAGGTATCATCTGTACACATGAGTTTTGAAAATTTCAAAAACTGAAAAAATCAAACATAATTGTTTCCATTATTGCATTTTTTATAATATCCCGTAGAATGTTCAACATTTTGCGGGATATTTTTTATGCCATTTTGCTTATTAGTATTATCTGGGTTGAAACTATATCCAGCAAACTTAAAATTCTCTATTGCCTATCTTTGTAGAGGTCGCACAGAGCTAACACTCTGGCGAATTTCAAAGATTTATAAAAAATGTGCCATTATCTATAATGAAATATCAAATTTACAGGGGTGCTTATATGGCACATTTTTATCAGGTTAAATTAAATAGTTGTTCGGCAAGCGACTTTTTGAGCTTCTATGGGAAACATGAAATGCTTTTCATGTTTCCTCCCAAACCCTTAACGGGGTTTGGGAGAGCTCCGCTGCCGACAAACCGCCATTACACACGAAAGGAGTATATAAGTAGTAAGGATAGCAAACTTGCAAGCCACAATCGCTTGGCGGTCGGGGGTGGCTTGCAAATGCAGACAAATGGCAATTTGACTGCATCAACCAGGTATGCGAAGCATACACGGGCATTGCCCATTTTTCTCCGTTAGGAGAATGAAACCCATCGCTGATCCAGCGGGGTTTCCATTTTAGTCCATAGTGGCAACTATGGAAGAAGTAGTCTGAAAATGGGTTAATGCCCGTAATTTCTCACCCGCTGGTGTCGTATGTCCCCATTAAAGATGCCTGCGAGGGCATCTTTAATGGGGGCATTTTAGCTAAGGGGGTGAATATCATAGCTCGCAATCTTAAATACCAATTTTTAACGGCAATCAACCAGCATTTTAAGGAGGGAATGGATAAGCATTCGGTGAAGCATGCTGCCGAAATGAACGGCACCCGCATATTTTCCTATGCGGATAGGTCTAACTTGGTTGATCTTGCTTCTTGCTTTTCGGAATGCATGAAGCAGACATATCCACAGGTTCGGGAGATACGGCAAATTTCCCCAGACCATGTACAAGGCTTTTTGGCAGTCAAGAGCAGTACAGTAACACAGGCGACCCTCGACCAATATGGTAGTCGCTTTGCCAAACTGGAAAGACTGGTAAATGACAGTTATAAAAGCTGCCGTGTAGACTTTCATAGTGTTGTTGTACCCGCTTCCAGCAAGTGTAGCGGCAAGGTTCGTACACAGATGTTAGAATCGTCGGATTATCAAACTTTGCTGAACAACACAACCAACACCAATCTGCATAATGCTTTAGTGCTATCGTATTGTGCTGGCCTTCGTGCTTCCGAGTGTAGCAAACTTAAAGCATCCGATTGGGATGCTACCAGCGGTGTGTTGAAAGTGGTGGATAGCAAAGGCAAGCATAGCAGAGCCATAAAAGTGCCTCAGCAGCATATTCCAGCCGTTAATGCCGTTATGAACTCGTCACAGGGCAGAATATGTAACTGCCAGACAGAGAGTTTGCAGAAGGCATTTCGCCGCCAGCTTGCTGCCTGTGGGTTGGCAGATACCTATAAGGAGGGTGCATTCCACATGACAAGGAAAGCCTATGCTACCCAACTTTTCAAAGATTGTAGGCAACAGGGCATGAGTGTCCAGAGTTCGCTGTCTACAGTTAGTCGCTCGCTGGGTCATGGTGCAAATCGCAACGATTTGATGAAGCAGTATATATGTTGCCCTATTCAATAACACCATCAGGATCAGTGGCTTTTGTGATGTCTTGTTCTTCTGGACCTATAAAGGTTCCTTCCTTTTTTGCTTTCTTGATGGCTTTGTTTCTGGTGCACACAGACATGAAAGTATCGCCTAACATAGGTGCGGGGTATTGAGCTCTCATTTCCCCCATGTCTTTAACAGAACCCCGACCGAACATATGCGGGTTTAGACGATATACCGAGTTGTATACCCTTATCAAAACCTCTCCGTCTACTAATTTGGTCAAGAGGTTACTAATGGTTGCCACTTTACAATCCATAGCTTGAGCAATTTGCTTTTTCAGTTGCGGGTAAAGTGTGATAGCCAGACTATAGTCTGCCATATTGCTATCTGGTGGTTGGGCATATCGAGCATGTGGTAGCAAGTACACAAGTAACCTCATACAGTCCATAGGCATATCTCGTATGTAAAACAATCCAGTAAAATAGATTTTTACATAGTCCTCTTCGCTGCCGATGACAAATGTGTTGTGATAGGTACGACTGATTATTCTGCCGTTCTCTCTTTCTATATAGCTGGTGCTATTAGTAATTTTTCTTTGGGTTCTTCTTGCCAAAGTAATCAAATCCTTTCTACCTGAAGTGTCAGGTATGGGCATATTACTGGCGGTAAAGATGAATATAAATTTTTAGTGTATGAGCTATGAAAATTTTTTCGAGATCGTGCAAAAAATCTATTGAAATATTTTTTGATATTGCTAAAATGACCGTACAAACAAAAATCGTAGCAGAAAAGTATGGTCTGCATCCATACTCTATGCACCCTGTCTGGACCGTGGTGTTTAAGGAGCACAAGGAGAATTATGCGGTCGGACAGATACCATGGCGGTCAAGCCAAATACATTCCGAAAAAGGAGGTCGATACGATATTTGAGTTTACTATTTATATTGCTTCATTATAGGCACTTTGCCGTTATTGATGTATAGCCCCTATTATTGGTGGTAGCAATCTCACGATTTTAACCGTGGTAGTAAATCCAGCTATTGTTGGACTTTTCTACCACGGTTTTCTGTTTGTAGAAACGGAGATTGATTAAAATGAAAGTGAGTAAAAATGAATGTAATGAAGTGAGAGTATGTGAAAAGTATGCCTTGACTGTAACCGAGGCTGCCGCCTACTTTGGTATTGGCGAAAAGAAGTTACGGAGCATGATTGTAGACTACAATCACCTGGGGCTTTTCATCCAAATTGGGGTGAAATGTATGATTAAGCGGCAAAAGTTTGAAGCTTTCCTGAACGATGCCACAGTAATCTAAAAATATGATGAAATGAGCCCCAATATATGATATAATGCTTATATATCATGTTCGGGGCCTTCTAAAAGAAAGGAATGAAAGAACATGAGTGAAAAAAGAAGAGATAGTAAAAACAGAGTTTTGAGAAACGGTGAAAGCCAAAAGTCCGATGGAAGATATGTATATAAATACTATGACATCTTCCACAAACCCCATTTTCTATATTCTTGGAAACTGGAACCTACCGATAAGCTCCCTGCTGGGAAAAAGGATTGTGTTTCCCTGCGGGAAACAATCCGACAGCTCCAAAAGGATATGATAGATGGAATTGATGTTCAGGGTAGTGAAATGACCGTGCTGGATTTAGTCAAGCGGTACATTGCAACTAAAACTGGAGTCAAGGCAACAACAGAAGCTGGCTACAAAACAGTAGTAAATATTTTAACGGATGAAGCTTTTGCTTCGCTGCCCATTAAGAGCATTCGTTTTTCTGATGCAAAACTGTTTCTTATCAAGCTACAAAAAGAAGATGGGCGGAGCTATAGTTCCATTCATAGCATTAGAGGTGTCCTTCGCCCTGCTTTTAAGATGGCTGTTGAAGATGACTACATTCGCAAAAACCCCTTTGATTTTGAGCTTGCAAAGGTCATCATTAACGATTCTATTATGCGAGAAGCCATTTCCAGAGATCAGATGCGGAAATTCCTGTCATTTGTCAAAGAGGACAAGCACTACTGCAAGTATCACGATGCAATGTATATTCTATTCCATACAGGTATGCGGATTTCTGAATTCGTTGGATTAACTGTTGGGGATCTGGATATGAAAAACAGAACCATTCGGATTGACCATCAATTACAGAGATTAAGCAATGGTACCAAATACATCACATCTACAAAAACAAATGCGGGCACCAGAACCTTACCGATGGAAGATGATGTATATGCTTGTTTTCAGAGGATTTTGAAGAACAGAAAATCGTATGCTGTTGAGCCGACGATTGATGGCTATTCAGGCTTCCTGTTCTTTGACAAGGATGACCGCCCGATGGTGGCAATGCATTGG
>JAZRQP010000006.1:0-1909 GCA_045649885.1 Faecalimonas sp. | reverse complement strand
TAACATTATGCCATTCAATAGAACACTCTTTTGCCGCTTGTTCAATAGCATCGGTATCCCATTCTATTGTGTTTTTTAATTCAGATGTGTTTATAAATCCGTTGCGCTTAACTCTTAACGTGTCCTCTTGATACATAGCAAGATCTTCTTCATAAGAGAAACTGCGTACATCCTCAAAGTGTATAGGTGCAGGACGATGCTCACATCCGACAAACAAAAAGGTAAAGACACAGATTACAATCAATATTTGTAAAGATATTTTCTTCATATCACACCTCCTTTAACGCTTTTGTTAATTGATATATGGATTATTTATTACGTTCCAATTTCACACTTGTTGCGGTGATCTCATATTTTGGATTCCATCCGGTGGATGGACTGGTTGTTTGGTCAATTTCTTTTATATCGGAATATTCTACAACAATTCGGTCTTTCTCGCTCAAACCGTCCCAATCTGTCCAAAGAACACGATAAAGCTGTCTGTCTGTGTCGTAAGCGTATAAACAATAAGGCTTATACGGTTCTCGATGTTCAAACGGCACACAGCTCGGAAGTGTTTCTGCGATTGTCAAAGTAAGAACGTTGGTACCCCAAAATATATTCTTGATTATAGTATAATCCGCAACAACAAACTCATAATTGGACGAGGTAATTATTATAGGAAATATAGTTATATCTTCTGTAGGAATATCGTAGGAAGCGAGGATAATCCTCATTTCCTCAATAGTCGCACTATTCTTGGCTAAGTTTGATATTTCTTCAAATGTTTTGCCCCTATTTGTTCCGTACAAAGCACCGCATCGATATTCGCCCTCCTCCGTTTGCCATACATAGACTTCAACGCCTTTGAAGGTGTCAAGGTTATAGTATTCGGGGAACTTTTTTTGAAGATCTTTAGTTGTGTTATTACATCCCACTATGCTGAATACACAAACCATTGTCAAGACTAACGCTATCAACTTTTTCATGGTTTTCCTCCTTCTTGCAGAGCATTCCTTTGAGAATTAGAATTTATTCAATATAATATACAATTAACAAAGTTTTTCCTTCTTCGTTCATATAGACAGCTTGTTTTTCAACATCTTCGTCAAAATAGTTAAATACGACTTTCCACACATTGGATTCGGGATCGAAAAAAACTTTATAATATGGATTGGCATTATCAAGAGTATACTCTTTAATGGCTTGGTCGGCAGCATCAAGATTGTTGTCAATCACATTTTCAAGTTCGTCTGTGTTGACGAATTCATCGCGCTTGACATTCGGTGACTCCTCAGGGTATGTAAGGATTTCTTCTTGATAAGAAAAAGAAGGATTTTCTTCTCTGTATGTGGGTGGAGCCGAGCAACCGCGATAGGTAACAGTCAAAAACAATACCATTACTAAACTAATACAATTTTTCATAGAAATTATCCTCCCGTTCTTTAATATGAATAGTTCTCCAATTCCATTCAATCGTGCTTTGAATGATCGTGAGAGAAGCAGGCTTAATATCCGTAATTAGAGCATTATATTGATCATCAATTAGATTATTATAAACGACATAGCTATCGTTGTCATTATGCAAAGTGAGAAAATCATCGTGTGAGATTTCAAAAGATGATTCCTTTACAACAACGCTATCGTCAATAATGTACGAATATTTGATATTCAAAACACCGCTTTCTTGTTCCACGCCATCTATAGTACCAACGGTAATTCTTATAAACTCAAAATCCTCTAATACTTCCCATTGTTTAGAGATTGATTTTTCAAGATCGGTAATTCTTTTATGACGTGTATCTGCGCACCCTAAAAAAGCTGTCAAACAGAAAATTAAAGTTAGGATTATCAATATTGTTCGTTTCATAGTATCGTCCTCACCTTTCAATACCATCATCACCAAACACGAAACTTACAAATTTCTTAA
>JAZRQP010000005.1:0-9780 GCA_045649885.1 Faecalimonas sp. | reverse complement strand
GCCCTTGAAATATATCCTTTTGATTTAATATCAATGAGCCAAAGTGGCTCATAAAATTCTGTATTTTTACTGTTTTGAGCCAAAAATCCATACTTTTGGCTCACATAAAATTTTCAAGAAAAGACAGAGCCTCAGCATCGTTCTTTTCTTGCTGTTCTTCTGTCAGCTCAGTATCAACTTTCTGTACTGAAGGCTGTGCCGAAGAAACGAATGAAACATTCTGCAATTCTTCTCTGAGAACTGCACGGATATCTTCAAGAGTAAAGTTCCTCGGATTGTCGATAGATTTAATCTTTTCAATAACTGCCTCAACAATAAATCTGTTGCGTGATTGCTTATTGTTCTGCGCCAAGGCTTCCAAATAGTCATTGGCACTTTTCTCATCGGGGTTATCAAGATTAAACCTTACATTAAGTCTGCGATTATTCATATCCTACCACTTTTCATCATAGTTTCGGCAAGGTACTCATAACCCTTTGCCGCCGCACAGATGTCATCAACGAACTGAATACGGTCAGCATTGAATTTATAGAAATTTTTTACAAGGCAAACCCCACCGCCGGTAATATACAGAAGCATAGTGTTTTCATCGTACCCGTGGTCACGAAGCCTGTGGAAGATTTCAGCTACATATTTCTGCACCTCTGCCTTGATGATTTTCATATCTGCCTGAACGATGTTTGCCGTACCCTTGCAGAGTACCTCATCAATGATATGCTCATTGATTTCTCTCTGTGTTTTTCTGAGGAAGGCTTCACGGATATCAACAGTACAGAAATGAGTACCGAACTTTTCCGTGTACATTCTCTCGGACTGCGGTCTGCCGTTAATAACATAGAGCACATTCATAGTACCGTTGCCAATGTCTGCAACAAGGTTAACACCGTCCATTTTGGTTGCAAACTGTGAAACCGCCGCATATCCCTGCGGATAGATACTTGCACCTGCAATTTTGATTTTGTACTCGGTATGCTGCCAAGTGAAAGTTACTTCCTCATTCTTGGTGAGATATGCTTTGAAGCTCTCTTTCTGACCTGCAGTCCAAGTAAGAGGCAGCCCCGCCGCAATGTGAACAGTGGCTTCTGTCAAGTTTTCTGCACTTAACTCCTTGGCAATAGCCACAAGTGTGAGGGCATAATAATCCTCATCTTTGATTTTGTCGGGAAGAAACTCCTTGTGTCCTTCACCGATAAGATAGAACTTTCCGCCGTAAACAAGCATATCCTTTGTGAAAAGCGGCTCTGAATCGTAAGCCGTAATGCCTGTTCTGAAGCAGTGGTTTGCTGTTTTGATGTTGCCATAACCATGGTCAACACCGATGATGATTACATCATTAAATTTTTTCATTTTGAATTACTCCTTTGAATTAAAATTTTGTTTGATAATAAATTTGGGCATAAATAAAGCACCCTCTACGGGTGCGGTAGAAAATGGGTCTGTCGCGAATGCTGAAGATAAACACTCCTTTCAGTAGAATATTTTTTGTATGTAAAGTTGGTTAGTGGCTATTTTAGCCATCTACCAGAATTACCAGATGTAAAAGTCTCCCAGTGATACCGAGTATCACTGGGCAAAAATCTAACGCAGTATTCACATCCAGAAATTTAGGTTTTTGGATATAAAAAAACACCTGCTGCTGTTGAAGTAGCAAGTGTATGTAAATAGATTGATATTTGTGGTGTTGATGTGGTATAATGAGTCAGACAAATAAGAATTTGTAGGTGAAAAAATGATTGAAACCGAAAGACTGATACTTTGCTCGTTTATTGAGGTGAAATATTTTCTTACCCGGAAAGTAACGGATATCCCGGTTGGAATTGCGATACATTCAGTCCTTGTTGGATGCTGAACAAAAATTACCACGGTAAAGGCTATGCTTATGAAGTCGCAAAAGCGTTCTTCGATTATATGTTTAATAAAAAAGGTGCAAGTAAGGGTAAATGAGTGATGAAAATTTTGATGAAAAATATTACCATACATTGAAACCACTGCCCATTTATGTTAATATGTCTATACAAGGTGGTGAAAATATGAAGCAAATTGATACAGGCATTCTCCCCGAATCACAGATACAGTTCTTTTCAAGGTCTGCTCTTGCCAGAAGACTCTACTACAACATTCTTTGCTCAGGACACTTTTTCTGCGATGGAAGTTATCATCTGACCCGTGATAACTTCGACAGTATCCTGTTTGCGCTCATAAAAGACGGTAGCTTTACTTTCCGTAACGGCAACGGAGAATATATAACGGCAGACAAAGATTGTCTGGTGATAATTGATTGCTATGAGCCTCACGAATACTTCACTCAAGATAATGCGGAATTTATTTGGATGCATATCAACGGAGCCAATTGCCGTGAATTTTGCGGTGAAATAGTAAATACAAGCGGCAATCTCATTAACGACTCTGCATTCAGTGAAGCAGAAAGGCTATTTTTGAAAATATATAACTCGTCCAAGAAAAATGAGAGAGAAATATCACTGCTGATTTATAGCTTGCTTACTCAGCTCGTTTCTTCAGATAAGTCAGAATTCGATAATAAAGGCGTTCATTACATTACCAAAGCAAAGGAATATATCGCAGAACATCTTGATGAAGAAATATCAACCGGTGTTATTGCCGATGAGCTTCATATAAGCTCAACTCATTTATCAAGGCTTTTCAGACAGCATACCGGCTTTTCACCTTATGACTATGTTATTGCCGAGAGAATCAACAAGGCAAAAGAATACCTTCTCACAACTGACAAAAGCATTACAGATATAGCGTATCTTACCGGTTTCAATTCTCAGGCGAATTTTATCTATTGCTTTAAAAATCACGAGGGTATGTCACCGGGCAGATTTCGTAAGATTAAATTTTAATATGTTAGGATTTCTAAACTTTAAGGCAGTATTTTGAAATACTGTCTTTTTGTTTTTGGGTATAATCAGAATGATAAGTAAAATCTGAAAGGATTGATTTTATGAATACCAAAGACAGAGAAAGACTTCGTTATCTTGCAAATCATCAGCTTGAAATAGCAAACTCACCTAAAAACCTCGAAAGAGTCGAGCTTTGGAAAAGACACAATATGTATAAGGGAGAAAGACCGCCCATTCACATTGAGGTTGGTTCCTTTGCTCACGAGGCAATAAATCCTCAGCTGCAATGCGAGGACGAGCAGGCAAGGTGGATTGAATACAGGCTCATAAACAACTTTATAAATCTTGAGCTTTTTGACGATGATAAGGTTGTACCCCCTTACTTTCAGCAGACCTATGATATTTACTTTACTCTTTTCGGTCATCGCATAAAGCAGACAGTTATGAAAAAGGCAGACGGTACTGAACTCGGCCACCACTTTGAGCATATTATCGATGATCTTTACGATGATTTTGATAAGATAAAATCACCGACGGTTTACGGCGTAAACAAAGAAAGCACTATGCAGAAATTCGAACTGTATAATGACATTTTCGGTGACATTCTTCCTGTCAGACTTGTCAGTGACGGACTTTACTCCACTCCCACACAGCATGTGGTACATATGATGGGTATGGAAAATATGCTCTATTCAATGTATGACTATCCTGATGAATTCAAAGAGATGATGGACAGAATTGCAGATGCTTATGTGGCATATTTCAAGCATCTGGAAAGTGAAAATGTACTTTTACAGAATAAATCTTTTGAATGGGTGTGCCAGGGCTCATTGGCGTTTTATGACGAGCCCGACAAACAAGGTCAGATTAAGACAACTGACCTTTGGGGCTTTATGGACAGCCAGGAAACAGTAGGTATTTCTCCCGAAATGTTCCGTGAATTCATTTTTCCTTGCTATCATAAAATTGCATCTCTTTTCGGCAGGCTTAATTACGGCTGCTGCGAGCCTGTTCATCCTCATTGGGACACTATAAAAACCTTGCCTAATCTTAAAAAAGTGTCAATTTCACCTTGGTGTGACGAGGCTTTTATGGCAGAGCAGCTAAAAAATTCAGGCATCATCTACCACAGAAAGCCCGACCCTACACTTTTAGGTGTTGGCTCAAGCCTTGACGAAGATGCAGTACGAAAGCATTTTGAAAAGACTATTAAAACAGCAAAGGGATGTAAGGCTGAGTTTGCTCAGCGTGATGTTTATACTGTTGGCGGAGATATGAACAAGGTAAAAAGGTATGTTGAGTTAATCAGAGAATGTATCGATAAATATTGGGAGGGTTAATTATGTCAGTTATAAATGAAATTTCAGCTCTTGTACAAAAGGGTGACAGAAGAGGTGTTAAGGCATCGGTTGAAACGGCTCTCGCAGAAGGCTTTACAGCCAAAGAAATTCTTGACAGTGGCCTTATTGCAGGTATGACAGCAATCGGTGAACGCTTCAAGAAAAATGAGGTCTACGTTCCTGAGGTGCTTATTTCTGCCCGTGCTATGAATATGGGTGTAAATGTGCTTAAGCCTTATCTCATACAAGAGGGTGTCGAGCCTGTAGGTAAAGCGGTTATCTGTACTGTCAAGGGTGACCTTCACGATATCGGCAAGAATCTCGTTAAAATGATGCTCGAGGGTGTCGGTATTGAATGCATTGACCTTGGTACCGATGTTTCATCTGAACAGGTGGTTGAAGCCGTAAAAGAAAGCGGAGCACATATTGTTGCTCTTTCATCACTTCTCACAACCACAATGGAATACCACAAGGATGTTGTAGATGCTCTCAAAGAGTCAGGAATTCGCAACAGTGTAAAGGTTATGGTCGGTGGTGCTCCTGTAAGTGAAGAATTTGCAAAACAGGTCGGTGCAGACGGTTATGCACCTGATGCCGCAACTGCAGCAGACCTTGCTCTTTCGTTTTTCAAAAAGGATTAAACATATGAAAACGACAGTAAAAAAGATTATCCGAAATAAAGAGAAAACAATTCCCATTCTTTCATTTCCGTCTGCACAACTACTGGGTATAACTGTAAAGGAGCTTCTTGAAAGTCCTGAAATGCAGGTCAGAGGTATGAAAGCAATAGCTGACAGGTGCGATATCGGAGCGAGCCTTAATATGATGGATTTGTCCGTTGAAGCAGAGGCTTTCGGTGCTGAGATTGTCTACTACGACCACGATGTGCCGACTGTAAGAAAAGGCATAATTGATGACATTTTCGATGCTGTAAGCATTGTTGTACCGCCTGTAGGTACGGGAAGAACTGCCGTTTGCATTGAGGGCATAAGACAGGCTAAGAGAGAAATTACAGATATTCCCGTTTTCTGTGGTGTTATCGGACCTTATTCTCTTGCAGGCAGACTTTTTGATATGACAGAGCTTATGATGGAGTGCTATGACAGTCCGGATGAGGTTAAAATTCTGCTTTCAAAAGCGACGGAATTCATTATTTCTTACATAAAAGAGTTCAAAAAAGCCGGTGCTGACGGTGTAATTATGGCAGAACCTGCGGCAGGTTTGCTCTCTCCAAAGCTTAATTCAGAGTTTTCAGTACCCTTTGTAAAAGAGATTTTCGATGCGGTAAACGATGATGATTTTGTAATCTGCTACCACAACTGCGGCGATGCAGTTAAGGATATGGCAAAGGATATTTCGACTCTCGGAGCTGATATTTACCATTTCGGCAATGCAATCAGCCTTAAGGACATTATCTCTCTTATGCCAGAGTATGCTCTTGTTATGGGCAACATTGACCCTGTTCTTTTCAGAAACGGTACAACTGACGAAATAAAAGAAGGTGTACGGAGAGCTTTTGACGAATGCTCGCATTATGAGAACTTTATGATTTCAAGCGGTTGTGATATTCCTGCCGAAAGTAAATGGGAAAATATTGATGCTTATTTTGAAACTGTAAATAAACTTTACAAAAATGCATAAAGGAGTATTTTATGCTGTTAAGATATGATTTACATGAAGTTGCCCGTTATATGGGCTATAAGCACGGTGCACAGCCCAGTGAAATAATATGTGAGCTTATTGATGAAGCCTATGAAGAGCTTTGCAAGGTGATTGAGCCGAAATTCATCTTTAAGAAATACGATTTTCTCAGAACTGATGAGGGCATAACCGTTAACGGCATTGAATTCAGAAGCCGAAAGCTTTTGAACCATCTGAAGGACTCAACATCTTTGGTTCTCTTTTCTGCAACATTAGGCAAAGGGGTCGATGACCTTATACATAAATACTCTGCTGACGATATTGCAATGGCTGCAGTTGCTCAGGCGGTAAGCAGCTCTCTTGTAGAAAACCTGTGCGACATAGCATGTGAAGAGCTTAAAACACAGATTAAGGGTGAACACAGACCTCGGTTCAGTCCCGGCTACGGTGATTTAGACATCTCATATCAGAAAGAGTTTTTCAGTCTTTTGGCCGTAAACGAACACCTTAAGATATCTCTCACGGAAAGCTTTATGATGACACCGACAAAAACGGTTACAGCTTTTATCGGTGTGAAGAATAGCTGAAAATTTTTCAGAGGTATAATATAAGCTATATCAAAAAGGAACAAATAGAATTTTTAAATTGGGAAAGCAGTATCAGGCAATCTCTGTGGTTGCACTTATAATACAAGCGGTTCGAAAATGCGGTGTACCTCCATGATGTTCACCCAAAAGTGAACCAAAGCCCGAAACCCTTGAGAAATCAAGGGTTTTCAGCTTTTTTAGGGTGATTTTTTTAGTTGTGTTCTCAATGAACCAAAATCGCCATTTTTTTAGACCACTCGGTTTTGAACTGGGGAATTAACTAAAAATTGAATATTTCCATACATAAGACCTATTTTTAAAGAAGTTAAGCTTCTAAAAAATAGATCTTTTTTATTACCAAACGCATACCCTTGTAAAATAACAATTGTTGTGCTATAATCAGCCCGACAAATAAGAATTTGTAGAGCAATCCTATAATGCATTAAACCACTTCATATCGGTGCCGAATCGGCATTGAATGAAGTGGTTTATTTCTATGCAGAGATTTTTATCAGCTGTTATTTGCCAGAAGTTTCATTACATCAGCAGATTTTAATACTTTGCCCATTGCAACAACCTTTTCGTTCACAACAATGGCAGGCATACTCATAACGCCGTATTCCATAACTTTTGCCATATCGGTTATATACTCAACCTCAAGCGATAACCCCATATTTTTAACAGCTTCTTTTGTGTATTCATATTGCTCATGACAAGCTTTGCAGCCTGCACCTAAAACTTTAATGCTTTTGATTTCACCGTCAGAATTACAGCGAATTTCAGCAGTGTTTTCCGATGAACAACAATAGCAAGATGATTTCTTTTCTTCTTTTTTCTTTCCGAATTTAAACAGTGCCATAATGATACCTCCAAAATTAAATAATAAAGTTTTGTATTACGTTAAAGAAATAACCGACAATGATTATACCAATGGTGCATATCGCAACAAAAATACCAAGTAATTTCGGTTTTACAGCCTTACGGAGCATAATAATTGAGGGCAAGGACAGAGTGGTAACACCCATCATAAAGGAGAGTACAACACCGAGCAACGCACCCTTTGCAAGCAACGCTTCGGCAATAGGAATCGCACCGAAAATATCAGCATACATCGGTACACCTGCAACCGTTGCAAGAACTACACCAAACGGATTATTGTCACCGAGTACCTTAACGATGAAATCTTCGGGAATCCAATTGTGAATAATCGTACCGATACCTACACCGACAAGAACATAGGGAGCAACTTTTTTCGCAGTAGAAACAACCTGTTCCCACGCATATTTGATACGGTCTTTGAAGTGTAATTCTTCCTGCGGAACATCAAGTGATTTACCGTTTCGGATATATTCTTCAACCTGATTTTCAAGATGAAGTTTTTCAATCAGTGTACCGCCGACAACAGCGATAATCAGACCGATGATTACATAAATAACGGCAACCTTCCAACCGAAAATACTCATCAGCAAAACAAGGCTTCCAAGGTCAACCATAGGCGAAGAAATCAAGAATGAGAATGTTACGCCAAGCGGAAGTCCTGCACTTGTAAATCCGATAAATAACGGAATAGACGAACAGGAACAGAACGGAGTTACTGTACCGAGCAAAGCGGCTATGATATTTGCTCCTATGCCGTGAAATCTGCCGAGTATCTTTTTCGTTCTTTCGGGCGGAAAATAACTTTGAATATACGAGATAATCAAAATCAGAACACCGAGTAGCACCATAATTTTTATGGTATCGTAGATAAAGAACTGAATACTTCCGCCGATTCTGCTTGAAGTATCTAAACCGCAAGCATTTAAGATTGTTGCAATAAGCCTGTTCAGCCATTGCATTCCAAGGATTTCATTTTGAAAGAAATCCCAAGTCGTTTTTAATACACTCATAAAAATCTCCTTTCATATAAACATATAGAAATGTATCTATACATAAGTTTTAGAATATGCCGTGCGGAAAAGTATCGAATTACTTTTCACAACACGGCTTGCTTTCATCTGTGCCGTCAAGAGTTGTCAGGGTTTGCAGATATTTAACTGCACACTCTACGCCTTCAGATGAAATGGAATAGTGCATCCATTTACCTTCTTTGCGACCAACCACAATACCCGAATCGCAAAGTATTTTCATATGATGTGACAGAGTAGGCTGTGTAACATTAAGTTCGTCAAGAATTTTGCAGGCACACTTTTCACCGCTTGTCAGCATCTTCAAAATGCGGATACGGTTTTCATCACAAAAGGCTTTGAATATCAATGCCATTTTTCTTTCATCCATTTTAAATCTCACCACCCATAGATGTTTATCTATATGTATTATATGCGACATATAGATAATTGTCAATGGATAATTATGTTTTTTTCTGATGCAAATCAGTGAGTTTTATTAATCGTCATTATATATATGAAACCTAAGGATATATCATAGAATCAGACAAATTCCAATTTGTAGAACAGAATATTTACAACTGCTCTCCCCGTGAGGGCAGTTTTTCTTTGCCATTTGCCTCCCTCTGATATACTTTTCTTCCACCCGAAAACCATTTGGTGGGGGCAGTTATTATAATAATGATTGCAATATATATTTACCTGTGATATACTGAAAATAATCAATAATTATCAGGGAGAACAGTATGAAAAGCAAAAAGTATCTTATACCTGAAATTTCGGCACTCAGTATAATTTCAACCGCCCGCAAAACCGACGACGGATATGATTTCTGTTTTGATTCAACATCTATCCCGAATGAATATCGCACAGAAAATACTCTGCAGGATGACTGCCCGATTTTTCATCAGGCTATGTGTATCATTTACGGTGATGATTTTCGTAACAGTGAGCTTCTGTGCGAAGCTCTTCGTGATGTTTTTGTATATGTAGATTTCTCGGGTATATTTAACCGTATGCCTGTTGGCAGAATCCTTGAATTACAAGAGCTTGCAAAAGAGATGTTCAAGCCGAAAGGTATAAAGATTAATTTCGGCAAAGAGGATATGACATATATCGCCTTTGAACGCTCTGCCTCTATGAGCCGTGACAACAGACTTTCATTTGTACGCTCGGATATTTATGAGGCACTTAAGGAAAGAATGATGCTGGGTATGACTATCGGCAAATGTCAGCTCAGTAAGCTTTATGCATATAACGCTCTGCTTTTTACAAGCGGCAAAAGATATAACGATGAAGATATCCTTTCCGAAAAGAGAATTATTGTTATTGACAATCCCGAATCTGTTGTAAAGGATGTTGATGTTATTACCGTAGCCGATGATGGCACAGATAACCCTGTACGCACGTACACAAGAGTACAGAAGAAAACCGATGTCAAGATAACAGAGTTTGACGGAGA
>JAZRQP010000004.1:0-34398 GCA_045649885.1 Faecalimonas sp. | reverse complement strand
TCCGGTATCTCCGGCTCCGGTTTCTCTGGAATTACTATCTTACAGTCTTCTCCAAAGTAATAGTTGCCTGCTGTGAGTTCTGGATATTGCTCTGCGTTAGCTTCTGTTACTGTTGAGTATCCGTTTTGTTTTAACTTTCCGCTAGGACATACATAGTAGTAGTTCTCTTCATACTTCACAAGACCAACTTTCATTGGTGCATATCCTTCTTCATTAATGTAATAAGTATTACCATCAGCACATTGTACTAAACCTTGTGTAGTAATCTGGTTAATTAAGACTCCCGCTTCATCGAATTGATATATATTCTTTTTCATAACAAATGCTGCAGGACGCAATGCCCATATACCAACTGTCACATATCCTTCATAATTAAAATTGTATGTTTTTCCATCGATTTTAACAAATTTCTCATAACTTGGATTTGTTGCTTTGTGATATCCTCCACCATAATAATATCTAGTTCCATCTTCTGTTGTATGCCATGTTCCTTTTGTCATACCTTTCTCATCAAACTGATAAGTAATTCCATCTTTGGTATATTCTCCAGTTGCTGCAACTTTAGTCCAGTTCTTAAAGTAATGATAATACTGGTCAATCTTTACCCATCCATCATAGAGTTCTCCCAATTTTGAATATCTATAGGCTTTAACAGATTCATCATAGAAAAGACCCGTGTACTTCATCTTGCCATCGCAAACACCGTCTTCACCAAAGTCATAATAGTAACCATCCACAAGTTTAACACCTGTTAGTTTTACACCATCCATCCAATAACTATCATTACTCCAACCATCAGACACTAAAGTGCCGTCAACATATGCCTTAGCATCTGTCCATGTACCAGTAAAGGTCTGACCACAACCACATTTGAGAACACCTTCACTGATGGTAAATTCATGTCCCGTTGCTTTTTCAATAGTTCCCCATGCAACCACAGATTCACATGTTTTACAGTACGTTCTTCCAGTATAACCATCTTCTGTACACGTTGCTGAAAGGTCGGCAATTGCTTCTTCTGTATGTACATGGTAACTATGTGAATTGTAATATTCTTTATCAAAGTCGCGTATTCTCAGACCGTAGGTATAAGACACACATAATGTGTGAATATCTTTACTAGAGAATGTGTGGATAGTGTCATCCTGATATGTTACAACACCCATCTCTGTATCAACATCAATTGAAAGTGCCGGAGCACACACATAATTACACTTCCATGCCTCTACTGCATTTTTATGTGTATGGTCATCACTAGCCACATAATCCCACACACGAATAGGTATGCTTGCAAGAACCGTTGTTCCTGTTTCAGAAAGATAGTCTTTGTTTCTTGTAAACTTAAGTGTTAGGATGTTTTCGGCTTTTTCACTTGCTGTTGCAAATCTGTATTCACAATCAAAACCATGAAGCACATTCATATACTCCGCTTCCCAATTATTCATGCTATCAAGGTCCAATTTCATTTCCACTGACTGAACAGTCTCAATAGCATCAACCTCAACATCAATCCAATAAACCGCGTCATTCAGAATATAATTCAAAGTACTGTCATGAGGACGAACATGGACAGAAGCATCATTATTGCCTGTATTCACCGTAATCTGTCGTTTTGTTTCCGCATAATTGCCCATCTTGTCGCTGATTCCCATGCGAATAGTGTGAACTCCATCCGTCAAAACTGCATCAACCGTAATTAAGCCATTGGTATACGCACAATCGATCTCTACGCCATCAATATAAACAACTGCTGTATCTTCATCAAGCCCTGATGCGTTATATGGATTCGTCATATCTTCCGAAACATGACCTGCTAAGTTAACCACGTTTTTAGAAACTGTCTGCCCATTTAATGTTGCAGCATCACTCATACCTTCAACGGCATATGTCATCTTAGAAAAAACTGGTTCTTCACGGTCATCCACCGCATCCGAGTAGTCTACAGTAATGTCATCAATGTAGAATGTAAAATCACCAGCATAGTTAGTCTCATGATTCTTCCACGATTCAATGTTTACCGCATAAAATTTAATAAAACAGTTTGTCTTATATTTAAATTGTGTGCCATTGAAATATTTATTAATCTGGTCACTGTTATCTTCAATATAAACGGCATCTTTTGTAACAGGAACCTTAATATAATGCCAACCTGAATACTCCGGATTTTCATACTTGCTGTCTGTGTACTCAACAGCTTCATATCCCGTCCATCCGTTCATGTTACCTTTTTCGTCATGTGTTGCTGTTCCAACCCACATTGCAAGATGTGTGGCGTCCTCTGGAACATAGATCCAGAATCCCCAACTTGTCGCATTTTTAAGTTCTATAGAGTCACCAAGCCAAATAATTTGATTACCTGCCCAAAATTCAGTTCCATGAATTGCTTGGTCCATATGATAATTAAACGCAAGTGCCTGTTCTCCGTTATGAACCTTACCAGTTTCTTCATTTACAATGGACAAGTCTGTATAAATGTGAGTTCCGGAACCATGGTCACCAAGTCCCCAATTTTTAAGGTCTGCACCTGCAGTACCTTCTTCGAAACTAAATATAACCTCTGAACCTTTGCCAAGTTTTACCTCAATCGTATCTGTAACGGCTGGTTCCGTTCCTTTTGCAGTTGCAATAATAGTTGTCCCTGTTCCACTTTCCGGTGCTGTATACTTATTTCCAGAAATGAAGCCTCCTGTGGAATCTGAAAGTGTAAATAAAATGTCGCCTTCTTGAAGCAGAACATCATAAAGCCCATACTTCGCAACAACCTCTAATTCTACAGTTGCTCCGAAAGGAACCGTAAGTAAAGTGCGTGTGAATTTGATAGAATCAGGGCGCACAACATGGATTGTAGTAGAACCTACAACTTTTCCATCAACAACCAATGATATAACCGCATCACCAAGTGTTCCATCTGAGATAAAAACATCGTTTTCTATCGTTCCTCGCGTAGCATTCCATTCCGCATTTTCTGGAATCTCTGCTGCAGTACCTGCAGGCGAAACTCCAATAGCAGAAACAGACACCTTTGCACCAGGTGTTACATATTCATTCTCAGCAGAAACGGTAGCCTTTTCAAACACGTCAGATGGTGGTGTACAACTATACATAACAAGACCGTTAGAAACTGCACGCTCACTACCATCAGACGGAACACTTGTTACTTGTATGTCATTACTTCCTTCCGGACGTGAAATATATGTGGCAGAACCACCTCCATCAAGACATAAAATATATGTACAATCCTGCTCTTTCATTAACTCCAAGGATTCAGCATAATTAGAACCTACTGAGCCACCGGCACTATTTCCATCTACTGCCATAAATACAACTTTATTGTCTGATGTAACTCCAACAAAAGAACGTGGATAACGTCCATCATTCAGATAGTCAGAAGGACCTGATTCTGCAGAACCATATGGAATATCTACACCGTTTTTTCTAACAAGTTGAAATCCTCCAATTGCTTCAACAGCATTACCATGAGCCTTTACTGCCTGGTCCCAATCTGTATTATTTGTTCCACAGAGAGCTGTACCATCCTCAAAAATAGCAAACCAAGGTGAATTTGCACTCTTTGAGATACCAAATCCAACGACACCATTCATAACATGTGCCCCAGATGGCTTACCAGAACCCGTATTATAACCATCACCATTTACACCCGCAACAATCGCATAATAAGGAATATAGTTATCTGTATCTTCAGGATTTTGATGCAATGCCTCCATTGATGCAGCCTGCTCTGTCATTTTCGCCATTCCTGTTGTTGTACACTGTGCATCTTTATATGTAGTATGAATTCCTACATCATCGCGACTAATATCTGCAACTGCAACGTAATAATTAATCAGTTTGCCATCTGCTGCGTAACCACTATTAATCGTCTGTGTAATGCCTGGCGCTAGTGTAGATTCCTTTGTAGAAAATGTAGTAATCTCATCTGATTCCCCTACCATCGTCTGGGTGTTGTCTTCAATTCCAGTTGCAAAACTTGTAATAGATATATTACTTAAAATAAGTGTTGCAATGAGAATTAACGATACTACTCTTGAAACATTTTTTTCTTTCATCATTTCCCTCTCCTTAATAAATTTTTACTTATATACTTCGCACAAAGCGAATTATATCATTTACTCAATTGGCAATGTCAAATAATCACCAAATGTATAGTCCCATTCATCCGGCTCGTATGGTTCAAAACCCGATGCAGGGAAAAATGTAAGTTCAGAAAAGTAAACTTTATGATTAACAATATAAAAATCTGCACGTACAAACGGAATGTTTTTCGATAATTTAGCCGAAAGTTCAAGAATTTCTTTCAACTCATCCGGTTGTGCAATTGATTCTGATGAATAACGATTTTTAGGTCTTTTTACCTCCAAATGCTCCCATGTAGTTGAAAAGAAATCTTCCGTCAAACCGCTACTTTTAAATCTATCTTTACAAACCAGAATAAATCTCGGCACTCCATTAAAGTTGTGCACTTTATAATCAGTTAGCCCATCTTCTCCATTAGAGATGTACATCTCAGCAATAATTTTTCTTTCGACATCTTTGTAAGGCCACTCTCGTCCTGTCAGATAATAGTCTTGTTTTAATCCTTTTCTGAGGTCTTTTTTAACCTTCCTAATATCCATTTCTGATTTGTCTCGACATATGTACATTCCTAAACCAGAATTATGATTGCATTTCAAGACAAACTGATTTGGCAAAACGTCAAAATCAATCTCATTAGGGTCATCCCATACACCGAGCGTTGGGATAATATACTCATCTCCGATAATCTCTGCAACATAATCCTTAACCTTGTATTTGTCCACCATAGTAATGTACTCTGGATTGCGATTGTATAGTTTCAGCCACTGTATTTTTTCATTAAAGCGTTTCGGATGGGTGAGTTCTAGCCGACTACCCATAGTAGCCTCATATTTTCTTTCCAAATACTCATTGTCCTGCATTGCATCATACTTATGAAATATATTTGCATTAATTAAAAATCGATAGTTTGAATCAAATAAGTAACGCTTTACCTTCCTTATGATGTTTTTAATTACCATCGTCTATATACCGTCCTTGAATTGATTGCCATGCATTTTTCTTCAATTGTTCCACTTCTAAAAAATACATCATTAAGTATATATAATTACTTTTGCTATAATACGATACCCGACCGTAATCCATGGCAAAGAGCAGGATCATAATAATAAAGCAAATTGTATATTCTTTGTTCTTATATTTCCGATACCTCCAAAAGTTTACAAACAAATATACGTACATTGAATAATAAATTGCAAAGCCAATAATCCCTCCACCCGCAAGCAATTCTACAAAATTATTATGCAAATAAGCATCCTTACCTACATATTTTGCAGCCAAGAAATGTGGATTTCCTATTCCCATACCCAATATTGGTGTCTTCTTAAATTGTTCTAGTCCAACTGCAATCATTTGCGTTCTTACTCTCGCAGAATTATCTACCTCTCCTAATCCAATAAAATTTGCAATCAATCCATCCATTCGGCTCATAAGTCCAGAAAATATAGGTAACGAAAGGACAAAGTATAATACAAATCCAACAATAGCTATTGTAAAAATAACCCTTAACATTGTTTTAAAAAAATTATTAGAATCAATGTTCCTAAAGATAAGGATCAAGAAAACTCCAAGTAGCAATATGACAAATGCCTTTCTACTTTGTGTCAGCGCAAGCACAGCTACCATAGGTACACAAAGAAGTCCTGTTAATTTTATCTTTTTATTAACAACCATTTCATCAAATTGTATCAGTGTTGCTATACTTGCCAGCATACCAATCGTATTAACATTTGTATAAGCATTTTCAAGCCTTAAATCAGCTTCACTCATCATAATTAACGTATCTATGCCATAATAAAATATTGAATAGACAGTAATAATAAAACTTGCCCATTTTATTACGGTTAGAATATCATGTACATTCTGCTCATTTGTACGATAACAATTAAAAAGAACAAATATCATTAAAGATATTTCCAACAATGTTATTCCCATAGATATGGCATCGGAAGTGCTTTGGGCCCAAGTTGAACTCATCAACGTATATATCGTAAACAACATTATTATTCCTGAGTATGTTCCAAAAACAAAACGATACTTTAAGTTATCTCGCATGGCATGAAAGAAAAAAATCAAAGCAATACAAGATAATATAATGTATAACCCCCAAGAATATGTCTCGAAAACTGTAAACGAACAAAACAACAGAATCATTATGACCCGAATTATGCTATTAAGATTTATCTTTAAATTCATATTCTGATGCTCCTTAATTGCAACTAATAAAATTATTTTTAAATTCTTTTGTTAATGATTGAATATCATACTTGTTTTCAAAAACGCTTGTCTTTTCATCAACCAATATACGATATGCTTCATCCCTCTAATCTCCGTCGCTACTTATTACTAAAAATTATAGTAACAAACTTTTTTGACACAGATTGAATATCATATCCTTTTTCAAATAACATATGCGTAACATCCACTCTATCATTTTCTCCTTTCTCAATGGCTTCTATTGCCCACTTTTCCAAAGGTTCACTTATTGAGAGATATCGCACCGATTCTGTAATATTTACTTCCTTTGTGATTCTATCCGACAATATACATGGCAATCCGGATGCTTGCGCCTCTACAATTACATTTGGCAATCCTTCATATAACGATGGGAATACCATGACATCCATTGATGACAAAATTTGAGGAATGTCTGAACGAACTCCCGTAAAAATAACATACTCCGAAATTTTCATTTTTTCAATTTCTTTTCTGATTTCTTCTTCTAACTCACCCTTACCAACTAACATCATTACTGCGTTTTCGCGATGTTTTTTTATCTCGTTGAAAATCTCCAATAAAAATTTGTGATTCTTTTGATGGTTAAACCTACCTATGTGACCTATTATTAATTTATTTTCTAAATGAAAATCTTTTCTTATTTGTTTTCTGTCGTTTTCCGAATATTTATAGACATCTAAATCTATTCCGTTATTCAGTATTGTTGCCTTTCCCTTGGTTATACAATTTTTCCCAAACATAAATTCAGCAGCTTCTGTCGACGGTGCGATTCGCACATTGGCAAACCATTTTGGCATAAAACTGCACAATCTATGTATCCATAACTGTTTTTTGTTTACAGAAGCAGTATTAGAATTACTCGAACGATAAACCCTTACCTTTGCTCCACCAAATTTTGCTGCTAATAGTTCCATTGCAGAAAGTGAATGCTGAGATGTTCGCAAAACATATTTATATTGTTCTTTTTTTACAAGCTTTTTTATATCACAAAAATTTTTTATAACTCCCTTACTTTTTGGTGTAATATGATATATCTTACCCCCAAGTGCCTTTATTTCATCATCGTAAGTACCATCGCCTTCAATGGAAACAGCAAAATCCATTTGATACTGTGTTTTATCAAGATTACGGTAAACCTTCATTAAAAAAGTTTCCGCACCACCAACATTCATTCCACCAACTATACACAACAAGCGTTTCATTCATTACCTCCCAAGTATTTTCTGCAAAGCCTTTATAAAATAAGCTCTTTTAGGCTTCCAAAAACTTTTCTGATATTGTCCCCACCTACTTGCATATTCCTTATAAATATTATCACCAAACAAATCATACATCACTTCAAGCTGCGCTATATGAAGTTTATGATAGAATGGACTGCAAATTCTTTGTCCGTCCTCATACTTGCTCCAATATTTTGCATCAAAATCGGGTAATTTACGTTTTAAGGTTTCAAGTGTTTTCTGCAATATTGCTTGTGTTTCTCCATCTATGGTATATTTACAATAATCATACACCCCCCAAAGAGAGAAAATCCATCCATTGAGAATAACCGGATTATTAGTAGCTTCATAAAAAAGAACATCATCCCCTCTATATTCCGTTGTTCCTCCCTCGCTGATTGGCTTTAACATAAAGTTCTTTGCTTTATAAATCGAATCATCAAATCGTTTGTCGTCTGTTAAAATTGCTGCCCTAATAAGCATTGAAATCCCTTCTCCCTGAGCCATAGAAGAATACGGTGCATCAGATTTGTCATATGCAAACGTTATCCATCCACCATCTTCTTGTTGGTTTTCTACCGCCCAATTTGCGCAAGCAATCAGTTTATTCTTATAAACTTCATCCTGATTAATCAAGAAAAGGTCATAGGCAGCCAATCCATACTGAAAAATACCAATGGAAAAATATATTTCCTCTCCAGTATCAACATGATACTTTGGAACGAGGATATTCGGATCATCTTTTGTAACTTTCTCAGTTAAATCGTTATAATAACCCGCCACCTCAAGCTTGGAATAGCAAGTTCCCACACCCTGATTGACATGAAAAATACTTTTCCCGGTCATCATTTTATACCATTTTTTGAACTTATATATTGATATACCCATTTCTAATCGCCTTCTATCTGCTCAATCAAAACTTGAACAGCCTTATCAATTATATATTTTTCGGCTTCTTTGAGACAAAGCCATTTCTTACCAAATAACTCAACTGGCATGGTAAAGTTATATGACTCTACCGAATTTTTCGGCCATAATTTGAATTACTGCTACGGGAATATAATCTTTTGCTTTGCGGATGCAATTTCCTTTCATTCCGAGCAAGAGTTGGGGATTTTGGACAGTAGTAAGCAGAATTTTTTCAAACTGTTCTTCGTTGTCAAAATCATATCCCACGCCAGTTATGCCTTCATCGACCACATCTGAATAACTTTCCCATTTAGCTGAGATCACAGGTATTCCAGCAGCATATGCATCAATAATAGTTCCTGGGATTCCCTCAGTATAGAAGTGTGTCGGGAATAGTAACGCAAAATATTTGTGCAACACGTCAACACTTTGCTTGGCATCAACACATCCACAATAATGAACATAGTCTGGAAATCGATGTTTTAGGTTTTTAAACCACTCTGTTTGTGCAACATCCACTTGACCGTATATATCCAATGAATATGCCGTGAAACCAAGCCTGTCGTTTACTTGCTTTATCACATCTATTGCCGTTTCTATACCTTTTTCCTTCATTACACGAGAAAAAGTACAAAGTTTATACGGAAATCCTGAAGGATATGTAAGTTCATTTTCCGAAAGAACCGTTAGTTTTTTACAGTTCGGCATAATATACACATTTTGAAAGCCTTGCGTTTCCAACGCACTTTTCATGGTGTTTGTTTCAACATATATGTAGTTAAAATTTTTCAATGTTTTTGCAAGTCTTTGACGCTTCAATAAAAATTGAGGAAGCCAACCGCCAATCACAACATAGTGTATTTTTCGTTTTATAAACAGTCGTCTTTGAAAGGATAATAAAGGTGCATACACCCTCAAACCATTGTGAGCGGGAAAGATCACTACATTTTTGCTGCTTTTCAATGCACGGAACACTTGGAACGGTGCTTTTAAAAGTGTTTTCCAACCACCATGTGTATCAATTTTTAAAACTTGTTCTTGACCAAGTAGCTTTTGTAATTCTTCTGTTATGATTTTTGTTTTAACTGTCTGACCATTAAGAAGGTTTGCGCCTTCTCCAAAATGTCCTAATACACTTACCTTCACTCGCACAAGCTCACCCCTTCACATATTGTATCTTCTTTATTACTCCAAAAAACAAATTTCTTACTGTTAGCGCAAACGAGGAAATCGGGTTTTTATTTTCAGCTTCTCGATACAACTTGTAATGCCACTTTATCAACTTCATATATCCATGATTGCTTATTGAACCATTTCTTTTTCTATATTTAGCAAGCATTTCATCAAGCAGATAACAATCTGCTTTTTTGCACACTTTTAACCACATGGCATAGTCATTGTTCTTTTTTATGTCTGCAATTTGAATCAACCCAACTTCATCTGCATCATACATCACCGTTAGACACCCCATCCAGCAATAGTTATACATTCCATGCTTTCTGATATGCTTGGGACCGGTCACACTTTTCCCGTTTGGTGTTGATTCTTCATCTATCTCAATATAATTCGTATATGAAAAATGATAGCCGTTGTTTTGCATAAAAGCAATCTGTTTTTCAAGTTTATCCTTTTCCCACAGATCATCGCTATCTAAAAAGGCAATCCATTTGCCTTTTGCTTCTTTCAAAGCTCTATTTCTTGATACTGCAGCACCGCTGTTCATATCATTTTTAATGTATCTGATTCGTTCATCTGGAAGATACTGCCCTACTACCTCGTCAGTATTGTCAGTTGAACAATCGTCAACAATAATCAGTTCCCAATTAGGATACGTTTGTGCCAGTACAGATTCTATTGTTTCTTTTATAAATCGGCCTGTATTATACGAAGGCATTACTATTGAAACTGAATCATTCATTCTATCTTCCTACCAATTCTTCTATTTTTGAACCGCCTACTTTTCCAATATCTTACAAGGAACACCAACGGCTGTTGCATTGTTCGGTATATCTTTGTTTACCAATGTGCAAGCACCAATCACCGCATTTTCCCCAATCGTCACTCCGTTCTTGCCGGATATGATATTCGCTCTCATGCCGATATATGCACCTTTCTTTATAGTAATCGGTGTATGCTGTTGATTGCGACCATGACAAGCAAAGAAGACTCCGTATGAAATGATACAGTCATCTTCTACTGTAAACATATGAGGTTCCAAATCATCAAGGTAGCATCTCATTCCAATAAACACATTTTTTCCTATATTGTATCCACACAGACGATAAAAGAAAATTCTCCAACCGTTCAGAACCATATGCGGAATAATTTTTGCACTCATCCATTTACGAAAAAAAGACTTTATTTTCTGCCACAATGTTTTTTTCACGAACGGTCACTCCCCCCCTGAATTTATACCTCTTAACAATCCTTTTGCCTCTTCCTGTTTTTTGTTGTAAGTTTCATGAGCCACCTTTCCCTCTAGCATCAACCAATCCCCAAAATCCATGTCACTCGCTGTCCCCTCGCGTACTGTATCTTCACGTTTAACTACTTTTAGAATTGTTTGAAGTAGAATCTTAATATCAGCAATCAACGTAATTCCATTGTCTATGTAAAGCAAATCATATTTAAATTTTTGTTCCCAAGTAATATTATTACGACCATTTACCTGAGCCAAACCGGTTAAGCCTGGTCGAACAACGTGACGTCTCCTCTGTTCTTGGTTCATAAATACCATATCACGAACAAGTTGTGGCCTTGGTCCTACAATCGACATATCACCCTTGAGAATATTCCATAATTCCGGCAACTCATCCAATGATGTAGAACGAAGAATTTCCCCATACTTAGTGAGCCTCTTTTCATCCGGCAGAAGTTTCCCTTCCTTGTCCTTTTCACAAGTCATAGTACGAAACTTAACCAACTTAAATATTTTCTCATTTTTTCCTGGACGCAATTGTGTAAAAAAAGGATTTCCTTTCATCACAATTCCACCAATAATCGTTAATATTAAAAGAGCTGGTGATAAGGCAATTATCGCAATAAACGAAAGGAGAAAGTCAATTACTCTTTTCCAATATTTCGTATACATTTAATTTACCTCAAAACAAGATTTAATTATTGCAATTACTCTATCTTGTTCTTCTTCTGTCATCTTAATATCAGATGGTAAACAAAGTCCTCTTGCAAAGATATCTTCGTCGACAGCCTCATCTTCCACTGTAATAAAATCATTTTCAGCAAATACCGGCTGCATGTGCATTGGTTTCCAGATTGGACGACTTTCTATATTCTCTTCAGACAATCTTTGTAACACATCCATAAAATTCACGTTGCTCTCCGGATTAATTAATATGCAACTAAGCCAGAAGTTTGGTTTAGATTCCGGATGATGTGGATTCATTACAACTGGAAGATCTTTTAAGCCTTCTTCATATCTTTTATAAATCTTTTCCTTTATTTCACGGTGTTCATCAAGATGTGTTAATTGACCACGTCCGATTCCTGCAACAATATTAGACATACGATAGTTGTAGCCAATCTCATTATGCTGATACCAAGGGGTATCTTCTCTTGCTTGAGTAGCCCAAAATAAAGCTTTTTTTCTCTGTTCTGCATTTTCCATAATAAGCATGCCACCGCCAGAAGTTGTAATAATCTTATTTCCATTAAAACTCAATATACCAAACTTTCCAAAATTCCCACATGCTTTTCCTTTATATGTAGCCGACAGTGCTTCTGCCGCATCCTCCACTAAAATTGCCCCATATTTTTGGCAAATGTCAAGAATTTCATCAACCTTTGCAGGTACACCATAGAGATGAACAAGAACGACCACTTTCGTCTCTGGATATTTTTCAAAAGCCTTTTTTAGAGCTTGTGGATCCATATTCCATGTTTCACACTCCGAGTCAATAAATACAGGAATCCCTCCCTCATAAACAATTGGATTCACTGTTGCAGCAAATGTCATATCTGAGCAGAATACAATATCACCCTTTTTCACTCCAGCCAGTTTCAAGGCCAAGTGGATTGCTGCTGTACCAGAAGCAAGTGCTAAGGTCTCACGTTCTTCTAATGAATCTTCTGCTAAATATGCCTTCATCTCATTCTCAAAATTATCACAATTAAAGCCAAGTGGAGCAACCCAATTTTCCTCAAACGCTTCATGTATGTAATCTAATTCCTCTCCATGCATAGTTGGAGTGGATAACCAAATCCGTTTTTCTGACATTTTGTTCCCTTCACTTTCATTACCATAATTATAAAATTTCACTTTATCAATTATACTCTCTTCGCCCCACTATTTCAATCCGTATTTTTCTATAATTTTCTTCCGTTCCTCACTTTTTTTCACACTGTCCACAAGAAGATTGCCATTGTACTTCTTTGCCTGTTTCATAAATCTACCCCAGCGTTTTATCCACTCAACAGGTAATAACCATGGTTTCTCTTCTAAATATGGAGCTGTATGCATCATGAACTTTATATTAGGGAATGCCACTCGAATCCATGCAACAGCACCCGCCCTTTTTACGTTCATTGTTAATACATTAATGCTAGAGCCAAATCCATCTGCTTTATCTGTTTTCCCAAACACACCTACTTCAATCATATCTTGCAATAAGGTTTCTGGGCTGCATATTTCAAACTGTTTTTTTAGTGTGGATCCCAAGTAATGTGTACCGATATATTGTATATCTCCCAGATAGCTACTTGCATGATTGTCTACCAATACAGCTTCTACCCATTCCCAATTAATTTCTTGTTCATATGTCTTCTGATATAATAATATATCTAGCATCTGACGTATACCTACGCCACTTAAGGTAAAATGTTTTAATGCATGTAAAACTAAAAATGCATAATGTTGTGTATGACTCATTGTGGTTATCGGAACATCCTGTACTTCGAGCGTTTGAGCATGTTCAAATGCATCTTCAAAACTGTTTGTCATTTGAGTACGCATTTCATTTTCATGCCCCATAACATTCGTATGTACCTCAATCAAGAATCTAGTTTCTTTATTATAAAATCCAACCTGTTGTACTCGTTCTAGTTGCGCCTCCGTGACATTAGGTAAGGAACAGACAAATCCGTTTTTCTCCATCACAGTTTTAACTTTATAAAAATCTTCCTTTCGTACAAGAATGTCCTCATCTCCTGATGGGCGATGTTCTGCATATTTCCCATATAATTGGCGACAAACTATACCCTTCATTACAATCGGATGTAAATCCTCTTTTATAAAGTCACGATATAATTCTAGAAAAGCTTCTGTTTTTCTAACTTGATTTGCAACAGCATTCATTGCAATATGCATATTTTTTGTGTAATCAGATTGATTATTGTATTCTGAATATTTGCAAGCCACTTCATGAAACAGCGGGAACAAGTTGTGTTCTTTTGCCAATTGCAATAAAATGCCCCAATTTACTTCCTCGTGAAGTTTTGGCAATTCTGTCGACAAATTTTGATGTATCACATATTTCATGATGTTTAAAAAATCTTCTACTTTGTCTTCCACATGCCTCACCTCCGCTGTCTTCTGCCTCAACACCCCATACTTCCTCAGTAGTTCCACTCTTTGTGCACCTATCTGCATTGCCTTACTCGGATCGTTGTGTAGCTTATTCGTCTCACCAAGATACTTAAACACACGACTCCCCCAAGCGACCGGAAGTAAAAAAGGATATTTATCTAAATACTTATACCACTTAACTAAATACTTTCTGGAAGGGAAAACCGTCTTGAGCAGCATCCCTCTCAGCGCCTTCCCTTTTCTATTTTTAGACATGGCCTGTAATGTGATATTACTACTGTGAATACGGCTCAAATTCACATTACCAAGAACACCACCTTCTAACATGTCTTTTAATAAATCTTCTTCGTCAATTGCTAACTCTGCAAAAGAATCCGGATAACAAGCCAGTTCCGGCTGAAATGTCAGATACTTTTCTCCAATCAAAAACAATGTTGCCACCAATCGGTCTGCAGAAATTTCCTCGCATTGTTTTCTCAAAACTTCCCAATCAATCTCTTTTCCATATTGATTTGCAAACAATGTGATGTCACAAACCTGTCGAATACCGAAACCACTTCCTATGAAATGTTTAAATGCATGGCATATTAAGTAAAACAAATGGTCTGTATAATTTAAGGTATATACAGGTACTCCCTGCACCATATCCTGTAATGCCCTCTCATGTGCGTCCGTAAAGAATCGATTAAAATCACCGTAGGCATCGGATTCCGGCACAAAAAGGGTCTTATGCAACTCAATATATAACAACGAAGGCTTCTTCCAGTAAGCGACTTCGTGCGGTTTCATAATGTCCTCATCTTCTTCGAGAAGCTGCATACCATAATCCATGAATTCTTTATGGCAAATTCCAAACTGATTTGCAGGAATGAATACATCCTCATCTGTAGATGGTCGATAATCCGGAAACGGATACAGATTTCTACATATTAATCCCTTTACAATCAAAGGCTTCACACCCAAGTTGCATAGTCTCTGATACACCTCCAAAAAGTCTGCTGTTTTTATAGCCTGCATGGCCACCTGCTCTGAAACAGTTCTAAAGTATGCCTGCATAATATCTGCATGCTCCTGTGCAGAAGGACAATTATAAGTCGCTTGATAAATCAACGGCAGCACACTTTGTGAATCAGCTAGTCTGAATAATGCACGCCAATCACTCTCAGACAAGTCTGTCCAATCAATATTCTTTTTTTGTAGGGAAGCTCTAAGCGCTTCCAGAAATCTTTTGTGTGCTGTGTTCATGATTTTCCTTTCAAATTAATGACAAATTAACATGTTTATATAATAACGCATTTCGATAATATTTACAACCAAAGTAGAAGAATACATCTTATTTTTGTAAAAATTAAATGGGATGTGCCAACACATCCCAAATTATCCTTCTATATAAGTTCATTAATATATGCCACCATATCTATCTTATCAATGTCACTCTCTGCCAAAATTTCAAGAAAGAGCGATTGTTTAGTGTGCACCTGCCATTGAAACATGGATGCTGCAATCGCTAAATAATCAAAATCTCTCAACAGAATATCATTTTTCATAAAAGCGACTATCATACTTGTTACATAATCATCATGTTCTGGGGTTTTTTTGTATTGTACCAATTTTTTTCTTCTTTCAATCGTTCTAAAAAAGCGCAATATACATCTTTTTTTCGAGTATCCTCCTCGCTTTTTATCTTTTCATCAGCCCAATACAGCAAGTCAATATATGCAACTCCCGCACATACGAGGAACGCACATTTATGATTAACATATATATTGTTCACTTCCAAATTAAGTTTCTCTTCATCAGAAATATCGGTTCTTTCAGTAATTTGCTTAAATAATGCTTCAGCCTTTCTCTTTGTAAAAGAGAAAGGTTTGTTACCGATAATACATCTACAAAAAATGGAGCCCAATTTATGAAAATCCAAGACGGCATCCGAGCCTTTGTTCGGTAAATATTCACGTTTAAGCCATTCTCTTTTTCTCTTAAACATAACCGAAAGCTCATCTTTATAAATATCAATTTTTCTATACTCGAACTTTATTTTTTTCTTAAAACTCTCGTCCATCTCACTAACGCAAAGTTTAATAGACGGCAATATTATATGTTCCCAAAACGAATCAAACGTAGGAATTACTTGCTCGTGACTCATAATGTATATTCCTTCATCCCTAAATAATTCGGTTCCAATTCATTAATTACGTCAAATACCTCTCTTGCACAAGTTCCGGAATTGGTACTATCTGCAAAATACATGATACTATAACTTGCATTCTTTGCTTTTTGAGCTCTGCCCCCTATAATTTGATAAACTATAAAGCCTAAAAAACCGACTCCAACAATGATAGGCATGATTAAACTCAGAAAAACCAAAATGACAATAAATAGAGTATAACCCATACTGCTCTGTTTTATTTTTTATACTCTGCTACGGCCAAGGTAAGTGCGAATGTTATCGTTGTCGGCACGAGAGTTTCCGCAATCTTGGCAATAAACAAAACAACATAATTAGGGCAACTCACTTGATAAAATGTCTTATCAACAGGAGGTGGACTTATGTTGTAATGAACAACACATATAAAAAAGGCAAGCATAATTGTAATTGCATATGTAATAATAAATGGTTGCCAAAACACATAGTTTTGCATTTCATCTGTAATCTTTTTCATCTTATGTACAATCCTAAACAAGTTTTTGCGACAGCCAATTTGTTATATTACAAAGTCATGGTGGTGTCAATATATATTATATGCTTTTTGGTAATCGACCCTTCACTTCACTCTGACCACGTATTACATGAATTTTGCTATTCATTTTTCATGCATGGCTACTATTGTCGCATTGGAATCCGAACTAACCATATTGACATCTATTTCCCTTCAATCATCCGCTTCACTTTTCCTTTAATTCTTGCAAGGATTGATGGCTTATATATTTTAAAGAACTCTTCACAAGTATCTATTTTTCCTTCTTTTATTTTACGCATGACAAGATTGCTGTTCGTATTAGCTTTAGAAGAAACTAGCATCGAAAGATTTTGTTGACTTGCCTGTTCAAGAGTAACTTCTTTACTCTTTATTTTGAGATTAATGTCCCACCAAAGCTTCTGTCCTTTTTCAGAATGAACGAGAACGACAGATGTACCTTTATTGTCATCCATTTCCGGCTCTATATCCCATATCCCCCAGAAATCTCCCAGCGTAATATCACTGACTCTGTTATAGCCTTTAAATTTACAGCTCGAGCACGATGGTCTGGAAATGTAATCGCCTACAAATAATTTCATAAATAAGCTTCGAGAGCTTAATGCACTGTGCTTCTTGCCATTTTCATACTCAAAGACATTAGAATACTGATATTTGCTCCATCCTGTTTCTTTTGAACGCAAGTTGATTCTCTGCGGCAGTTTCCCATCAGCATCTTCTCTCGATCTGTATTCTATATAAGCCCTCCATGCAATAGGTGAAGGAACACCATGACATACAAAATCTATACAGATCAGATTATTAAAATCTTTTCTAACATAAGATTTCAGTCCGGCAACTTGACAAGGTGTACCCGAAAACAAGACGAGCTGCCCTTGTTCCAGTCTATCCATAATTTCAGAAAATGAATTATCGAGATTACTTTCTGCATATTTTGCCCCACGTAATTTCTGCAAATCTTCTATATTGTCTACGCAACAATGATGAACCTCATATTTCTCACCATACGCAGCGCCATATACAACGCCATTCTGCGCAATGATTCTTTGTGCTATTTCAGTAAAGATTCCACCGGATGAGCTATCCAAGCGAGTACACTCATCTTTAGTAAATGCAGCGTATGCAGAAGGCAAGTCATATGTTCTGATGCTTTGGTTCAAAGTTGGACACACTCTTTCACACATACCGCATTCGATACAGTTTGTAGGATGCATAAGAACAGGATAAGAAAAACCATCTGAATTCTTTTTCATTTCAATACATCGCTTTGGGCATATGCTTGCACACGCAGAACATCCCACACATAAATTGGAATCAGCTAAAATCGGCATACTCTTCACCTCAATTCCACCTTTTATTTCAAAACATTAGATAAGTAATCCATAAATTTCTGCCGTTCTTTTTCTAAACGTTCCGGTACTTCTGAATAATCACATTTAAGATAATTCTCTGGAGCAGCCAGATGTTTCCAACGATTTTCAAAACTAAATTTTTTAAGTAATGTATCTAATCTTGAAGCCATATAATTTCCAGAACCTTGTCTTGCATACACGAGAAATGGTCTGAAAAAAATAATTGAGAAAACAATGCAATGGAACGAATCAGAACACACCAATGCTGCATTACCAATTAGTGAAATGAACTCTCCCGGTCCTGCTGAATATAACTCAGGAATATCCTTATTCAGTAATTCGTACACTTCATATCCGTTTTCATTCGCCCAAACATCTATTTTCTCAGACTCCACTTCATCTCCCAAATAGTATTTTAAAACATATGGCTTAGTGCAATCAACTCTAGGTTTTCTCGATACAGCCAGCCACTCGTCCTTTGTAAGCATCATTGTTGGATCAATTAATACTGGTACATCACTTCCTAACAACTCTTTAATGATCGCTTGTCCAGCTTCTTCACGCACCGAAATATTCTCAAACTTGCTCAGTTCATCTTTATATGTGTCTTTCCATTCTTCGGGCAAAAAATCTACCCCAAGACTTGCCGAAATTGCATGTCTCTTTTGATTATCTGCAAATTTTAAAAAATAATCTTCAAATTTATGTGATGAAAAATGGTAATTCCAAATCTGATCACTACCTGCAATAAAGAAATCATACTGCTCATTTAAAGATTTCGGAAGCGAGCTCTGAGAATAGAAATACTTTGTAGGAATTAATTTACTCCAGTTCTGGAAATTCGCCCATCTGGTAACAGTATTTCCAAAACGTTTTTCTGCTAACGTTGGAAACACGCATAACCTTTTTACAATCTGATTTTTTAACCATACAACATACGCACCATTATAAAAGGCTTTTTCTTCACAGGACACTAATGTCACGGCTGAACAGTGGATCTTCTTTCGTAACACATGATATATCGCATAATTCTGCAATCTATTTCCATAGTTCGTATTGTCAACTATGGTTACAATACCTATCTTTACTTTCTTTTTCATCTCGTCCCTTTCAAGATCATACCAATACGACGATATACTTTCAGCCATATCGCTCTAATTGGACTTGTCTTAGAATAATAGTCTATTTTTTCATTTAATGTCATTCGCCCAGTGTCTTTATACAATCTAAAATATTTTCGAGCTGTCACTTTATCTCCATACTGCATGGCTTTATTAAGTTCATGCTTATACTTCCAAGACTCAATAATATTCAAATAGATATCTCTTTCATCTTTATCCATGACAATTTCGTCGACTACATGTGTATAAATATCATAATAGCCGTAAAAATTGCAATCATCTTTTTTTAATTGTCCATCTACGGTAGACGCCTGAGAATGTGAATTATCTTGCAGAAAATAAACCATTAACGGCTCATCGATATAACCAAACCGCTTCTTATACGCAACTGGAAGCAGTAATTGCATATGCTGTCCAAACCGAGAAGCATATATTTCTCTTGTCGGATAGAACTCAAACAAAGCTTTGGTTCTTATCATATATGAACCTGCCCAGTTAGTTGCTTTGCCCCCGATTAATCCATCAAATAAGTTTTCGTTTGTTGTCCTTTCCGGATCTAAGTCAAACAGTTTTCTTTCACCTTGTTTGTCTTGCCAACCATTAGTACGGACTCCTACATATTCTGAATGTTCTTCTAAATAAGAAACTCTTTTTTTTATGGAATCTTGCAAAAAACAATCATCTGCATCAAGCAAAGACAAGTATTTTCCAGAAACATATTTCAACCCTTGATTAATTGCTCCGCCAGGGCCTTGATTTCCCTGCTCAATATATTTTAATTCATATCCCTTGTCTTTAAATAAAGAAATCCAATTTCGAATCCTTTCTCCGCTTAAATCTGTTGAACCATCATTAACCACAATCAACTCTATTTGAAAATCTCCTTCCTGAGAGTAGATTGAATCAATACATCGATCAATAGTACACTCACTATTAAAGCAAGGGACAATTACACTTATTTTTAGCTCCATACTTTACCTCTTAAACAATAACTAAAAACAACTATTTTTTTAAGCACTTTTTTGCAATCGTCACACCTCTATCGCAAATCATTGCAAACCCTTTCGTCTTGTTATAAAAGACAACAATTGTAATAATGCTAACAAATGCAACAATAATCCCCTTCAATATAAGCTCCAACCAATTTGCAGGAATCAGCCACACAGTTGCAATCCATGCTATACTAACAGAAATCATTATTACAAAAGTTCCCTTTAACATCTCAAGGAAATACAATTTACATGGTTTCTTAAAATAATCATTAAACAACAATTTGGGTTCATACCAAAAACATGTCAACAATTTTGACATCGATGTTGCAAGAATGATTCCTGCTAATCCTACTAGTTTTCCTAAAATGATGGACAAGGCTATATTCAGAACTGCTGTCCAGAGCATAAGAAACTTTGTTTTCCTAAATAGTCCAGCTGCCTCTCGAAATGTAGTAACTGGTTTTGTTGAAATAGTAAAATAAAAATTAAATACGATTGCCAGTAAAGCAAATGTACTTAATACATAGTTTTCCCCTAGCCATATTCTTATAAAATCTTCTTCAAGTAATAACAAGCACGTAACACAAAATGTGCTAATAATCAAACTTAAAGACTGCATAGATTGAAAAACACTATATCTACGTTCCTCGTTTTCTTTAGCAATCAAATTACCTAAACTTGCTATAAGCGAAGTAAATAACGTACCTACAAGACTCGATAATTTTCCAATAATCATTTGATAGTTCGAGAAAAAACCAACCATTTCTGTACTAATTAATACTGAAATCAACGTATTGTCAGTCGCAATAAGAAGTACATTTGAAATCTTATATAAAAAAGCTGAACCAACATCCTTAAAAATGCCTTTTGTCTTTTCTTTTGGCAGTTTTATCCTTCGATTTAAGTATGGATAATGTTTACTTGCCAAATGAGACATATAAAAATTACGACCATACACAAATACCAGCTGTGTAATCAAGTATAATAAATAATTTCGAGAGATATACATTATCAAAAGCATTGTGCATACCTCGACAACATGCCATACTGCACCATGTTGTAACATAAGATAGTTCTTCTGATCTGCATACAGAACCGTTGTCTTGTACGTGACCAAATACGATGCAACATTACACATCAAGAAAATCAAATAATATATTTCAATGAACGGTATGTCTTGCTCAAGATTTACTAAATGGGGAAGAAACGGTAACAGCACCACACCTAAGGTTAAAATTGTTACAGCTATGATACGATACACCTTTTTGTAAAAGTTCGTCAAACCTGCTATTGTATCATAATCTTTTTCCGCTAATGGCTTATACATACTAAAGGTCATCGCCGTGCTGAAACCTAATTCAGCCATGTTCAACATTGATAAAACATCGTTGAACAAACCATTAATTCCCAAGTATCCGACGCCTAATACTTGAAGGAATATAGTACGGCTAATAAAGCTCATTACAAGGCTTATCATCTGATAGCCAATGCTCGCTGCCATATTTAATATTGAATTTTTGGTTCTTGAATTACTCATAACTTTTCTAACGGAAATAATATTTCCGACTTACCTTTCTACATCCTTTTCAGAATATTTCGTTTCCTAGGCATAAACAGATATATAAATCGTGCAAACACTTTACCGTATTTCTTTCCTAATGACGTTCGCATTTTCCAAGAAAAATTCTCCATTTATGTACAATCATTTGTTCTTCTGACAGCCAAGATGCACTGAACCAATGAATAGAAAATGTATTATCGGTTTTTATCATCTGCTTACCATCCGGTGATAATGGACAAAAATACTCAGATGGGTACAGCGTAGCATTTCAACTTTCTAAACATTGATAAAATAGTTTGGGCTTCTCATTTTTGCCAAACCAACAATAATGAATTATCCTAGGTATTCTGTCTGTCCAGATTCTATTCGTTCTATATTCATTGTCAACACCTTTCTTAATCTTTTTTTTGCAGATAATTGAGAAATTTTTGAATTTCTCCTTTTCCTTCGAAATTCTTCTCTTGGATCTTAGTCTCAAACTGTTGTTTCAGTTCTTTGTTGTGCAATAATTCCAGGATTCCCTCAGTCAGTCCATCTACTGTCGCATCGACAATAGTTCCATCAAATCCGTCTATAATCTGATCTCGGATACCACCAGATGGCTTCGTTCCAATAATTGCTTTCCCAAGCATTCCGGCTTCACAAATAGTAGTTGAATATCCCTCCGTGTAGGATGGTTGCACATAGATGTCACAAGCCTTCATATAACCATAAGGATTTGTTTTTACACCTAAAAGGAAAACCGAATCTTCAACCTGCTCATCCTCTATTTGCTTTTCTACTACTGGGCGCATATCACCATCTCCAACAATATACCAACGTACTATATGACCAAGATTAATAAGCTTACGCGTAATCGCCGGAATCATATCTTGTCCTTTTTCAGAAGATACACGACCAACAGTCAGCAAGTTGATATAGCTCTTGTCAAAAGCCGGTTCACATTGCTGCAAGGACTTTTCTAAAATATCCTGTTTATCTATCGGATTATAATATACAGTGGCTTTTGTTTCATCGAACGGAATGACTTTGGCAAAAGAATCCTGAGTTGGTTTTGACACAAAGAAAAAGTGGTCTATCTGCTGATAATACTTTCTCAATCGACGGCACTTATCTTCTGAAAAAGCCATCTCACCATGTATCCATGCAACCTTTTTTTTACTCTTAATTCTATATAACAAATTCAGCAAACGTTCCGGAGACTGCCCATGATAAGAAATAGCACAGTCAAACTCTGTGTCACAAATCTGCTTACTGCGATCTACTATGTAACGATAATTGTCAATACTATCTTTGCCCATCCGAATCTTTGCATAATAGATAACGTCTTTTACTATTGATTTAATACGGAAGTGCTTTATATCTTCAAAGAACAACTTCTTAAAGTCTGCCATCTCATCTATAATCAAATGAACACCGGATGGCATATCACTTAAAAGTTCTCCGGATTTTTCACTCAAAACCAAAGTAACTTCACAGTACTCTGATAATTCTCTAATAAAATTCAAAGCAATTTTATTTGTTCCGCCCATTTTAAGCCACGGCAATAAAATTGCAACTTTCTTTTTTCCCATCTTTGTCTCTACTTTCTACCATTCAAAATAGCTGAAACACGCACTTTGGTTTGATATTTCATTTTCTCAAACCGCAACTTTGTATAGTCACTATTTCGCACAGCTTCATCTAATCTGTTAATCTCAGTATGCTCCTTGAAAAAATTGGTGTCTTTCAACTGAGAAAAGTAATTTTGAATATTTACTTGACGTTCAAACGCATAATAATAGCATCGGGACACAAATCCGTTAGCTTTCCCTATCAGAATATGCTCCGACTCTTGCATCTCTCCAAGCATTGCTTTCCATGCTTGATAAACTTTATCACATTTTAGACAGTAGTCCTCATGTGTGCGTCCGATTAGACTACTTCCATCCCCAACATTGTAATTATATATCGGTTTGTTAAGCACACCTATTCTCCTACAATGCGGAGTCACTTGACATGTAAATACTTCATCCTCAAACAGATTGAGGGAAGGGTCAAATCTAATCTCCTTAATAGAATCTTTACGAAAAGCTTTTATCCAAGTATAGCCGAACATATCTCGCTCAGACAATGCTAAAGCTGTATTGATATTTGTATCCGATACTTCCCCTGGAAGAAAAATATCTTTCATTCCATTTTCATTGACTTTATTATACCCAATAAACACAGCATCTGCATCATACCTCTGCACTGCATCCTGGATGTCCTGCAAATAACTCGCTTCGATTGAATCGTCACTATCCACAAAACAAATCCAGTTACCCTCTGCATTGTCTAATCCAGCATTTCTGGCTATCGACGGGCCAGCATTCTCCTGATGAAATACACGAAACTTTTTGTTTTGTATTTCATAACTTTTGCAAATGCTTAAACTCTGATCCGTTGAGCCATCATCAATCAAAATAACCTCGTAATTTTGAAATGTTTGAGCATTAACAGAATCCAAACATTTTTTTAAAGATTTTTCTGCATTATATATAGGAATAACAATCGAAAAATCTATCATAACTTTTTCCCTCACAAATGAATAAAATCAAGAACAAACTTTATACGATGCTTAAAACCCATTTTGCTTTTAAACAAAACATATAAAATGTTATCCTTCAGAATTTTTCTTAAATACTCGTATTCTTCTTTATAAATTTCACGCTCTCTTACTGGGATTGCATGAATTAACACATTTACTTTTTGCAAATAGAAGCCAAATGCTTTACTGGAGATTGAAGGATAATGAGCCTTCATATACTCGTAATTGCATCTCCATGCTTCCTCTTCGTCCATTCTTTTACGACTGAAATCAGACGTCATAATGCTATTGCTTCTAATCCGATAGTAATAAAGAGGTTCACTAATCTGGACTATTTTTTTTGCATGATCTACGAGCAAGTATGTTGTAAAAGCATCTTCGCAAATTTTTCCAGTTGGAAACCTCAAATCCTCCCAACATTCACGACGATACAATTTATTCCAAGCAGCGACTGGATACTGTGTATCATTATATATCAATTCTAATATTTTTTTTGAATCCCCCACAACCGCTGGTATACTTAATGCGTTTTCTCTTTCAGGATAAGAAACCACAATTCCACAAGCACATATATCAGCATTTTCTTTTTCGATAGTATCCATCATTATCTGATACATATTGGGTGCAATCCAATCATCACTATCAACAAATGCAATGAAATCACCTTTGGCCATCTGTATTCCTGCATTACGGGCATCAGATAAACCTCCATTGGATTTATGAATAACTTTTATACGTTTATCACGCTCAGCCCATCTATCACACATTATTGGACAATTGTCTGGAGAACCATCATTAACTAGAATAATTTCCAGATTTTTGTATTGCTGTTCGGTCACCGATTTGACACACTCATCTAAAAAACTTTCCACCTTATATACTGGTATAATAACTGAAACTAATGCCTCCATGTTCTACCTTTCCCGATATAATTTATATATCCATTTATGTAATTTGGGCGAAATAATAATCAGTAAGGCTGCAAGTTGTTGCCTTGTTATAAGTAATCTCAGTGATTCTTTTCTTTGCATCAACATCTTTCTACATTCTCGACAAAGAGACTTAGCCTCATCATCCTCATAGAAAGTCATACAATTAATTGTATTGATAAGAGCCGATAACCAAGATTTCATTGCATATTCTCTACTTTGATTATCACTGTTTTCCAAAACACATTTCCTTGCACTTAGGACATACTTCATTCTTTGCAACACTTTAGAGTCATTTGACAAAGAATTTTCACGTCTCCAATATTGATAACCTTGAAAATCTTCAAAAACAACTCTGTTTGCTCTTCCAAATAAGACATAATTTCTTAGTAAATCCTCATTATTGACTATGTCTTTATCCAAGCAACTATCATTGAGCAACTGTCTTTTGTATAGTTTATTGCATAAAGACGGAGTCATCCATTCGCCTTCTAACAAATCCCTGATTGCTTCAATCTTGTTTTGAACCAAAATTTTTCCTGTACCCTTGTTTCCCTTATCGTCTTGACCATTATAACATACTCGTAAGCTACAATGCGAAATATCCGCATCATATGCAAACGCATTATTTAATAATTTCTCATACATGGTAGGATCTATTGCATCATCTCCATCAATAAATCCAATGTATTCTCCGGATGCCATTGAAATACCTTTTTCACGCACCGAAACAAGTCCTGCATTCTTCTGATGTACTACAATGATTCTTGAATCTTTTTCCGCAAAACAGTCTGCTATTTCACCAGTCTCATCTTTCGATCCATCGTCAATCAAGATTAATTCCCAATTTGTATGAGATTGAGCAATTACGCTATGTACACACCTTGGCAACCATTCAGCCACATTATAAGCGGCAACAATAATCGAAATCTTTACGTTATTCATATTTTAATCCTCACTTATCATTTTAACCAACATTCTCTCGACGTCTTTAACTGTCTTATCTACTTCAAACATCTCTCCTCTAGTCACTGCCTGTTCTTTGTAGTATTTCAGCAGTTCACAATTATCCAACAATTTTTTTATTCCATCATATAACGATTTCTCATCATTTTTAGTAATTAATCCATACTCATTATTATTGCCCAACAACTCTTTCATGCCAGACACGTCTACTGTACATACAGGAGTTCCAACAATCAATGCTTCTGTTACTGCTGTAGAAAACCCTTCTGCATAACTCGAACAAACAAATAAATCACATTTCGACACATACTGGTATGGATTTTTTTGATAACCTAACAAAGTTACACATGAAGATAGCTTATTCTCTTCAATGTAATTTTTTAATTCTTCTTTCTGTGGTCCTTGTCCCAATACATATAAATGAATCGGATACTGTTGTTCATTTAAAAGTTTCACTACACGTAATAACCTATCAAAACCTTTAACCTTTTTTAAGGTTCCAACTGCAGCAATTTTAAACTCTTCATTGTTTATCAATCCTGCAGCCATATCTTTTGATTGCAGAATAATCTTATCCGACTCAACTGTATTGTGCAGAACCTCGCATGGATTTGTAAAATTTAGAATGTTACAAAAATCATCCTTAACACTCTCAGAAACACAGACTGTATTATGAAAAGTAGCATAACAATTTGTTGCTTCTTTTTCATTTCGGAATGGTGTCGCAAGCATCTTCATAGAGTGATGAATAGAGTGAATCCATGAGATCAATCTGGTTCTGGGATTAGTGCAACCACTAATTACTCTTGCCGAAGGTCCTTCTAAATATGAAACCTCAATGTCGTATTCCTCTTTCACACATAATCTATGTAATTGCTTTGGTGTAAGCAACTTCATCACTTTACTATTACCTGGAAACGCTTTAGGGAAAACGGAACGGTAATGAATGTCTTTTGCCAAGAATTGCTCATTGATTCCTCCTCCAAACAAAGCCGTCACGGAAATATCGAATTTGCTTCTATCCATATTATTTACTAGATTAACAAGGACTTTTTCAGCTCCGCCTTGTCCTAAATCGTGAATTAAAAATAGAATCTTCACTGCTTTTCTCCTTGCTGTTTCGTAAGTTTGCTTCTATGAATCAATAAATAAATATTTTCTGGCAATATTCCTTTGATAAAATGAACCAGGAAATCTTTTAAAACGTAAATATACATATACCATGGCCATTGAAACAGTTGAAATCCTTTGAATGTAACATACACACCGTTCATCCTAGATTTAAGACTTCTTCTTCTGCTAGCAGCAATATCATCACGCATTTTATACAGCGGCTCTTGAAGATTATACCCGCGAAATCCTTTCGCATATAGTTTGTACCATAAATTCACATCTTCAAAACGCAACATCCTGACATCCTCTGTGTAGCCATTGACCGCCAATAACGCTTCCCGTCTTATCATACACGGTGCATGACAAAAAACCGGACTATGATTTATAAAATCTTTTTTTGTAGGACACTCTATCGCAACACTTTTACCCCAGTCGCCATTTTCATCAAAAAAAATCATCGGAGTGCTCACTATCGCATATTCTGAGTGTTTATTCAAAAAATCCATTTCCTTTTCTAATCTTGTTGGTAATGAAATATCATCCCCATCCATCCGTGCAACACAAGTTCCTGTCGCAACCTCTAAACAACGATTTAGCGTATGATTTAATCCACAATTTTTCTCATTTCTAAGCAAAATCACTTTCTCTTTTAATTGATGTTGATATGCCAACGCTATATCATAAGTTCCGTCTGTCGAACCATCATCACACATTATAAGTTCCCAATTTTCATATGTTTGCTGCACTATAGAATCAATCGCCTCTGCTAAGGTTTTTTCACAATTATAAATTCCCATAATAATAGATATTTTGCTCATTATGTTTCCTCTACTCTGCAAATTTATTACGTACAAAATCAATACAATACAGCATCATCACCAAAAAAAATGTCATTCTGTACCTACATAAAACAAAAAAAACTTTCCATTTCAATGGACAATATGCTATATCAATACATTTCATCGCTTCTTTATATAGCGGCTTATTTAATATTTCCTTTATTTTCCTAGACTTATTAAAAAGAGATTCCGGTGATGCTATCTCATTTAGCCCAAGACCTATCGTGCAACACGCAACACGATTCATGAAAGCTTCATAATACAACTCAAATACTTTTTTCTCCTTCAAGAATTGTTCAATAATTTGATAAAGTACATCCCATTTTTCTGGCAATCCTTTTTTATAAGTAGTGCAAATCGAACTTGCATTTGTTTTTCTATAATGATAAAAACATTTGTCAATATACCCTATTCTTTCACACTCCCATAATGCCCATATATTAAAAATCGTATCCTCAGATGTGCCTACAATTTTTTCGTCAATAATCCTACCTTTTAGAGCAATATCCTTCTTATATAACTTCATACACACAGAGGATAAATTATCAACCTTTTGTGGATAAGCTAATTGCCTCTTACTTGGACCAATCAATCTTCGATATATGTTCTGTGTATGTACTTCAATGTTTTTTTCGTAAGTAGCGTCAAGGATTTTGTTTATAAAGGCACTATCTTTATATTCTCTATAATAGGAGAACAAAACGCAGTCTAAATTCTCATTTATCATCTTGTTCACACACTGTTCCACAGTATCTAGTTCAAGCCAATCATCAGCGTCAACTATCATAACATATTCTCCTTTTGCATTATCTAGTCCCATCTTTCTCGCACTAGATAAGCCACCATTCTGCTTATGAAGAACACAAATTCTCGTATCTTTGTTGACCCACTCATCACACAAAAGAGAACTCGCATCTGTTGAACCGTCATCCACTAATATAACCTCTATATTCCTATATGTTTGGGCAACAAGACTATCAATGCACTTGCACAAATATTGTTCCATATTATATACCGGAACAATAACAGAAACCATTTTTTCAATCATTCAACTTCCTCACAATTCTAATACTAATCAAATAACATGAAACCTATCTAAAACAGACCGTAAACCATATGCATCTGATAATAATAATACAATGCATAACATCCTACCAAGCAAAGATAAACAACCTTCCTTGATTTCGGTGTGAACAAATGCTCAATCTCCCACGGAAGTAAAAGGTATCCATAAAGGCTGGCATAAATCGGCAAACGCCCCATGAAAATTCCACTGGTAAACATGGAAATGATGTAAAGCCCTGTAGAAATAATGGACATATTGGTATATAGGTTTACTAACGGATCATTGAGTTTGCGAATCGTCTTCCGCCTAATAAAAGCTAATATCGTCGGAACCGAATAAACCATCACTCTCAACGGGTTAGTCCCGTCATCCTGCCATTCCTTATAATCCGTCACAACGTTCGCATATTGGGTCTCTGCCAATGACGAATCCAATAATTCCGTAAATTCACCGACAAAAGTAATCGCCAGAAGAGTTAGGGCAATAAACATCAAAGTCTTTCGGTTCCATGCTTTTCCCTGGGCAATAAACACGATAGGTATCATAATCAATGCTGACCGATGCATGGTCGAAGCCAGTAATATAACCAACAGTAACGGGACATATTTCTTTTTTAAAATCAATGGCGTTGCCGCAAAGATAATCGCCACTGCCAAAAACTGACGGATACCATTATGCATCCATGCTATATAATCTGTTGAAATCACAAACAAAAAGACGGACGCCAAATACGAGATGGAATACTTTCGGTAAATTGCAATAATTGCCCCGCCCTGGATAGCCGCGATAATGGTAAAATATAGGATACGGTTATTCCCAATAATGAGCTTGAGAATTGCAGAAAAGGTATAAAAACCTTTGTCTTTTTCTACGGTGTCAACATATTTAAAAAAGTCTGTCAGGGAGGTTGGCATTCCTCGAAATGACATAACATACATACCTGTATCGCCAACCCAATCGCCCCGATGTCCTGCCATCCAAATGATAGGCAAAAATGCTGCTATAGAAAACCATAGAACATATCTCCTCACCTTCTGTCCGCATACAATCTCTGTTCTACAGAAATCTTTAGCGTCTGCCAACACGGCCATAAATCCAATCCAAATTACAATTAATATGTACTCTGACATATCTTATCTCCTGCCTTATTTTGCTAATACTTTGCTCGCAGTTTTTCTCACTACATCTTTCTTGTCAAACATTTTTTCCATCTTCTTACGTCCATTGCAGCCCATTTGTTCTCTTGCTTCTAACGTTAAGGAAAGAAATTTTTCTATGCATACTTCAAGGCTTTCTGCATTCATCCTCTCACAAAGGAAGCCATTAACCCCTTCATCCACAGCCTCATGACACCCTGGAATATCACTTGTAATTAACGCTCTGCCTGTAGCTGCAGCTTCCAGTAGCACATTACTCATTCCCTCATGATAACTCGGAAGCACGACACAGTGGCTCAAATTATAAAAATGCCTTGGTTCTGATTGAAATCCATGAAATACTACTACTTTATCTTTTTCAAGTTGTTCGACTATTTCCTTATATTCATCTTCAAAGAAACCTACTAAATCAAAAACAACCTTATCTCCATGTTTATTTTTCAAATTCTTAGCCGCAACAAACAATTCATCCACACCTTTTTCTTTCATGATTCTCCCTAGAAACAAAAGGTGGATTCCATCTGTTTCACTTGGATATGGTTGTTGCTCATATACCTCCAGATTTACTCCGGCGCCATTCAAAATGGTAATTTGGCTTTCTTGTATAATCCCACGCCTTACGAACTCAGTTGCATTTGCCTTGTTTTCAAAAAATACCGTCTTAGATCTCTTCAACGCAATTTTATACATCCCTGTAACTATCGTTGCTATCGGTTCTTTTTGAAAAGCAGTTCCAAGTCCCTGTACATTTACGCAATAGGGAATTCCCATAGTTCTACAAGCAAAGCCGGCGTAAATGTTGGGTTTGATAGAATATGTAATGACCACATCCGGTTTTTCACTCACCAATAATTTTTTATATGTTTTAAATAGTTTTAAGTCCATCTTAGGATTAATTCCCCTACGGTCCACATAAGTTTCAATACACCGACACCCCATCTCTTTAAAGTCGTCCTCGTGTCCAACAAATGGCATAGAAATTACCACTTCGCCTTCGGTCTGCAATTCTGCTATCAATTCCCGACGAAATTGCCACAACATATAAGAATGGTTTGTGATAATCAAAAACTTCATACTCTATTTATCCTCTGCCTTCTGCATTCTACCAGTTCCGCCTTCCACAACACCGTCAGATCTCAATACTGACAAAATTGTTCCAACAAAACATTTGATATCGAAAGAAAAACTCATCTTTTTAACATATTCTCCATCTAGTTTTGCTTTTACAGGAATCTCCAATTCATCGCGTCCGTTAATCTGCGCCCATCCTGTTAAGCCCGGAAGCACATCATTAGCACCGTATTTATCTCTTTCTTCCAACAAATCGTACTGATTCCAAAGCGCAGGACGTGGTCCAATGATACTCATGTCACCTTTGAGAATGTTTACTATCTGTGGTATCTCATCCAATGATGTCTTTCGTAGAAATTTACCAACCTTTGTAATATACTGCTCTGGACTTGCCAACATATGTGTAGGTATATCTTTTGGGGTATCAATTCTCATTGTACGGAATTTCAAAATGTAGAAGTGTGTTTTATGTATGCCGACTCGTTTTTGCTTGAATAGAACTGGACCCGGAGAATCTATTTTAATGGCTAACATTAAGATGAGAAACAACGGTGAAAACGCTACTAAACCAATAAGGGATATTATAAAATCTATCATTCTTTTTATCTTCGTATATCTTCTGTTTCTTTGCATCACGAATCCCTCCAAAAAACAAGATTGTTTCTAATAATATTAAGATGCACACACTCTTCCACTTTACATATTTTTAATGTTTTAATAATTATACTCCTAAACGCATTTTTTTACAAGTACTACATAGGAAATGTCGAAGAAACGCAAAAATGCTACCGCACTGTTTCATTTCACAGCACGATAGCATTTTATTATATTTCTTTTACGCTTCCATCTGTTTTCTTTGTTCTTCGTAAGCCTTACCCTTTGCTTCGCTGCCATGCTCTCCTGCCGGATGGTAGGTCGGCACAATTGCTTCCACCAGCTCACGAATATTGTCTTTATTCTTATAACTTGCCACCATCAACTCACCTAATTGAACAATGAATTTATCCATGTCAAATGGAATCGGGCAGCCAATATGTATCAAACGGTTTGGTGTGTTCTTAAGTCCTTCCTCCGCCATCAGCTTTTCTTCGTAAAGCTTTTCACCTGGGCGAAGTCCGGAATACTCGATCTTGATATCCACATCTGGTTTGAATCCTGACAGCTTAATCAGGTTTCTTGCAAGTGTGTCAATCTTAACAGGTGATCCCATGTCAAGCACGAAGATTTCCCCGCCATTTGCATAAGTTCCAGCTAGAAGCACAAGGCTAACTGCCTCCGGAATGGTCATAAAGTAACGGATGATGTCCGGATGTGTAACCGTAACCGGACCACCTTTTTCAATTTGCTTCTTAAACAAAGGAATTACGGAGCCGTTGCTTCCAAGTACATTTCCAAAACGAACTGCCACGAACTCTGTCTTTGGCTGAATTGTTTCTGGCATCTCCTCGATTTTCTCTTTCTTCACTGCATGCTCGAAGATTTCCGGAAGTTCATGCGCTCTTCCTTCTTTTATCATGTAGTCGAAGGTCTGTATAATCATTTCGCAAAGGCGCTTACTTGCCCCCATGATATTGGTTGGATTCACCGCCTTATCGGTGGAGATAAGCACGAATCTCTCACAGCCATTTACCATTGCCGCATACGCCGTCTTATAGGTACCAATTGCATTATTTTTAATCGCCTCATTCGGACTTGCTTCCATCAGTGGCACATGTTTATGGGCCGCTGCATGATACACCACATCCGGATGATAGGTTTCATATACCTGGAAGATTCTTCTACTGTCACGCACAGAACCAATCAAAACCACCAGATTTAACTCTGGATAACTTGTCTGAAGCTCATGCTGCAAATCATAGATATTATTTTCATATACATCGAACAGTACCAATTGCTCCGGTTTATGCTCTGCCACCTGCTGGGCAATGACGCTACCAATACTTCCGCCTGCGCCGGTAATCAGAACCTTCTTGCCGTGTATGAATTCATACACCTGCTCCATGTCAGCTTCTATCGGCGGACGTCCGAGCAAATCTTCTACCGTAACATTCTGCATTTTACTCAAAGAAACTTCCCCGTTTACCATCTGGTAAAGTCCTGGGAGTGTCTTTAATTCACAGCCTGTTTCCTTGCAAATGTTGAGAATTTCTCTCTTATTCTCTGCGCTTGCACTCGGTATTGCATATAGTATGCGGTCGATATGATACTTCTGTACAGCCGCCATGATTTCATCACGGTTACCCACAACCGGAACTCCATCAATGTAGCGTCCCCATTTATTCGGATTATCATCAATAATACAGCAGGCGTTTGCCGCCAACTCTCTGCTGGTATGTAATTCGCGCAAAATGGTCTGTCCGGCCTTTCCTGCCCCGATAATCATCACATTGGTGGCAGTTGCCTCATGCTCTCTTCTCGCCTGCAAGCTTCTGAGTTTCAGAATCAGTCGGTAGGAGAAACGAATTCCCAGCACCATAAAGAACTGCAATACGATACCGAACACGTAATAGGAAATCGGCATTCTCTCGAACAGCACCGTAATTCCCACTACCTGAACAATTCCGGTAATGGCAGTTGCTATCACCACACGTAGTAATTCCGTATAGCTTGCAAAACGCCAGATACTTTTATAGAGTCGCATGCCCCAAAATACCAGAATACATACCACCGTATAAATTGGAGCAAATTTCAGGAACGCATCCAAATAATATTCATACTCACCGAGCATCGCGGAAATGGAGCAATCGAAACGAAGCCACATTGCTAAAAAGAATGCCGCGTTCACAGATAACACATCGTATAGCATCAGGCCCAGATTGATTACTTGCCAATGCGCCATTTTCGGTTTCTTGTATTTAGTTGTTTTTTTGTTCTTCATAACTTCTTAATTCCTTTATAACTTCTCCTAAATTACAGTATAACTTTTTTCCGGAATGATTTCAATTAAATTCCTAAAAAAAGT
>JAZRQP010000003.1:0-16915 GCA_045649885.1 Faecalimonas sp. | reverse complement strand
TATCTATAGCATGAAAGGGTTCCGCTGGATTTTGGAAAATCAGGAGAAGTATAATATTCGGATTGTAAATATATCAATGGGAATGAAACCGGGTGTAAATCTATGGGGAGAAGAACGAATATTAAGAGCAGTGGAAATGCTGTGGGATATGGGACTCATCGTGGTTGCGGCAGCAGGAAACTTAGGTCCAAGTGAAGGAAGCATCACCATTCCGGGACTTAGCAAGAAGATTATTACAGTTGGAACCGCTGATGTTATGAACTCAGGCAGGGGTTCCCTGCAAAAACAGATACTAAAACCGGATTTGGTTGCCCCTGGTGCAAATATATTTTCCTGTAATTCCAGATTTCAAGAAGGGAACTTATATGCCAAGAAAAGTGGCACCTCTATGGCAACGCCTATTGTAAGTGGTGCGGTTGCACTTTTGCTTTCTAAGGAACCGAATTTAACAAACGAAGAAGTGAAAAAACGACTAAAGAAAAGCTGCGATAATTTGAACATGCCTGTGATACGGCAGGGGAGTGGAATTTTGAATGTGCAGAAGCTTTTGAAATAAAAATGAATGATTGTGTGTGGAATTACTACTTGACATATTCTTGCTGCGCGTATTATACTGTGTTTACACAGTAATGGTTCTGTTTCCATTTCTATATGTTTAATGGTAATTCACCAAAGATTTAACAAGTTAACAATTAAATAGTGACGTCGATATGTTAAAAAACATTTGTTGATTTTTTGAGAATGTTTGTATATACTATAATTGAGCAGAGAAATCTGTGAAATAAAAAGTATTTCTGCATAGTGAATGATATTAATACTTGCAGAACTGCAAATATTTGGGCTGGTCGTCAGACCCTGGTCCACCGAACGGCGGGGATTTACCCCGCCATTATTATTTTGACGAGATTGTAGAGGTACTTATATCATTTTACACGTATGCTTGATATTCATTATATATGTTCTGTGATTAACCAAGGAGAATGTGAAGAAAAAACAAAAATAGCATATACTGATAAACTTACGAAGGAAATTGCTAGTAAGCTACGGGCTAATTACGAGTATTTTCATAAGTTTGACAATATAATTGTTTATTATGACTATGGTCAGACAGAACTTGCACAGATATTGGTGTCCGTATTTAATACAATGTTCGCCAATGTTGAATTCAGAAAGATAGAGACAAATCAATATAAGTTATCGCAGGCGGCAGATTTGATATGTACGCTGGAGGCGATTGCACAGAAAAATGTGTTGACAAAATCTGAGGTAGAGTTTTTTCATTCCAAGAACGCATTTAAGAAGAACATTTATAAGAATATTGTTAAGAAAAAACTGGGATAACATTTGTGACAAAGTGGAATTTACTTTGAAAAATAAATATTTCAAGGTTGTCAAGAATTTTTACTTGACAACCTCTTTTTTATCCGTTATGATAGCAAAGGTGATAAAAATGGATGAGATTTTAAAACAATCATTGCTCTATGATTTTTATGGTGAACTTTTAACAGAACACCAGAAAGAAATCTATGAACAGTTCATCGTAGAAGATTTATCCCTGAGTGAAATCGCGAAAGATGCCGGTATCAGCAGACAGGGTGTACATGATTTGATTAAACGATGCAACAAGATTTTAGAAGAATATGAAGCAAAGTTGCACTTGGTAGAGAAATTTCTTTCTATTAGAGAAAAGGTACATCAGATAAATGGGCTTTTAGAAGAAGCAAAGACAGATGAAAGTAAGTTGATTCAGGATATTAGAAAGATTTCAGGAGAGATTATAGAGGAGTTATAGGATGGCATTTGATAGTTTGTCGGAAAAACTTCAGAATGTGTTCAAGAATCTTCGCAGTAAGGGTAGACTTACAGAAGATGATGTCAAAGCAGCACTGAAAGAAGTTAAGATGGCTCTCTTAGAAGCAGATGTTAACTTTAAGGTTGTAAAAGGATTTGTAAAAGACGTTCAGGAGCGTGCCATTGGGCAGGACGTAATGAATGGATTGAATCCGGGACAGATGGTAATCAAGATTGTAAATGAGGAACTTGTGAAGCTCATGGGTTCTGAGACGACCGAGATTAAACTGCAACCGGGACAGGCGACCACCGTGATTATGATGGCGGGTCTGCAGGGTGCCGGTAAGACGACGACAACTGCTAAGATTGCCGGTAAATTCAAATTAAAAGGCAAGAAACCATTATTGGTTGCATGTGATGTGTATCGTCCGGCTGCGATTAAGCAATTGCAGATTAACGGGGAGAAGCAAGGCGTAGAAGTATTTTCCATGGGTGAGAATCACAAGCCTGCGAATATTGCGAAGGCAGCACTTGAGCATGCGGCGAAGAATGGTAATAATATAGTAATTCTTGATACGGCAGGTCGACTTCATATTGATGAAGACATGATGGCTGAGCTGCAAGAAATAAAAGAAACTGTGGACGTGCACCAGACCATTTTAGTTGTGGATGCCATGACAGGTCAGGATGCGGTTAACGTAGCAAACAGTTTCAATGAGAAAATCGGAATTGACGGTGTTATTGTTACCAAGTTAGATGGCGATACACGAGGCGGTGCGGCACTTTCTATTAAGGCAGTTACCGGAAGACCGATTCTCTACGTAGGTATGGGTGAAAAGCTTTCCGATTTGGAACAGTTTTATCCAGATAGAATGGCTTCCCGAATTTTGGGAATGGGCGATGTGTTAAGTCTGATTGAAAAAGCAGGCGAGAGCATTGACGAAGAACAAGCCAAAGAAATGACACGAAAAATGAAGAAAGCTCAGTTTGACTTTGAAGATTATCTGATGAGTATGCAGCAGATGAAAAAGATGGGCGGTCTTTCCAGTGTCATGAGTATGATGCCTGGTCTTGGCATGATGGGTAATGCCAAAATCAAGGACGAAGACATGGATGCAGGCGAGAAGCAGATGGCAAGAATCGAATCGATTATTTATTCGATGACCAAAGAAGAACGCCGCAATCCGGACATTTTGAATCCATCAAGAAAACATCGAATCGCAAGAGGTGCCGGTGTGGATATCAGTGAAGTAAATCGTCTGGTGAAACAATTTGAACAGATGAAAAAGATGATGAAACAGCTTCCTGGCATGATGGGTGGCAGAGGTGGTAAGAAAGGAAAATTCAGATTTCCTTTTTAACACATAGATAAAACTAACAAAACAAAAAAAGTAATGTGAGGTAAAGAAAAATGGCAGTAAAAATCAGATTAAGAAGAATGGGACAAAAGAAAGCTCCTTTCTACAGAATTATCGTAGCAGATTCACGTTCACCAAGAGATGGTAAATTCATCGAAGAAATCGGATACTACGATCCAACAAAAGAACCAAGTGTAATCAAAGTTGACGAAGAAGCAGCTAAAAAATGGTTAAACAATGGTGCTCAACCTACAGAAATGGTTGGAAAAATTTTCAAAGTAGCAGGTATTGAAAAATAATCTGCTCCGAAATAGTGGAGGTACAGGTAATGCGCGAATTAGTAGAAGTAATTGCAAAGGCATTAGTTGATCATCCTGAAGAAGTTGTTGTTACTGAAAAAGAAGATGGAAAGGCACTTGTTATCGAAGTAAAAGTGGCTGAATCTGATATGGGTAAAGTAATCGGTAAGCAAGGAAGAATTGCAAAAGCAATCCGTTCCGTTGTAAAAGCCGCAGCAGCAAAGGAAGACAAAAAGGTAATCGTAGACATCGCTTAGGCGATGTCTTCGCTTTCTAAAAGGAGTTATATGGAACAATTATTACAGGTGGGAGTGATTTCCTCAACACATGGTATTAGAGGAGAAGTGAAGGTATTCCCGACAACAGATGACGTAAAACGTTTTAAAAAATTGAAAAAGGTGATTCTCGACACGGGCAGGGAACATCTGCCTTTGGAAGTGGAAAGTGTCAAGTTCTTTAAGCAGTTTGCAATTGTGAAGTTTAAAGGAATTGACAACATCAATGACATTGAAAAATATAAGGGCAAAAGCCTTTTGGTAGATAGAGAAAATGCAGTAAAGCTTCGTAAGGACGAATACTTTATTGCAGACATGATTGGACTTCAGGTATATACAGAAGACGGGGAGGCTTTTGGCGTACTCAAAGATGTGCTGGAAACAGGCGCAAATGATGTGTATATTATTGACAGTCCGAAGCATGGAGAAGTCTTGGTTCCTGCAATTAAACAGTGCATTTTAGATGTGGATATTGAAGGGCAAAAGATGACCATTCATTTAATGGAAGGATTGGTGTAGGGTATGAACTTTCATATATTAACCTTATTTCCGGAAATGGTGATGGACGGACTTAACACAAGTATCATAGGTAGAGCGCAAAGTAAGGGGCTACTGTCCGTTGAAGCAATCAATATTCGTGATTTCGCTGAGAACAAACATAATCGCGTGGATGATTACACCTACGGTGGTGGTGCGGGAATGCTCATGCAGGCAGGTCCTGTTTATGGTGCCTATCAGTCTGTTGTAGAAAAAGCAAAGAGTAAGCCGCGTGTGATTTATTTGTCGCCGCAAGGTGAGACCTTCTCTCAAGCAAAAGCAGAAGAGCTTGCAAAAGAAGAGGAATTGATTTTCCTCTGTGGACACTATGAAGGGATTGACGAACGTGTCCTAGAGGAGATCGTAACGGATTATGTGTCTATTGGAGATTACGTGCTGACAGGTGGGGAACTGCCGGCTATGGTTATGATTGATGCGATTTCCCGTTTGATTCCGGGGGTGCTTCATAATGATGTTTCTGCAGAGTTTGAAAGCTTTCAGGATAATCTTTTGGAATATCCGCAGTATACAAGACCCGAAGAATGGCATGGGAAAAAGGTTCCTGAGATTTTACTTTCCGGTCATCATGCAAATGTGGAGAAGTGGAGAAGGGAGCAATCCATCATCAGAACCGCTGAACGAAGACCGGATTTGTTGGAAAAAGCAAATTTATCTCAAAAAGAAAAAGATTTTGCAAAAAAATACTTGAAAGTATTGGAATAGTATGGTAGAATGTCTAAGATTGTGAGAAGAAAGAGATGGTCCTCTGGTACCAAAGAGTATTAAGAACGTCCGAATAATAAGGAGGAACACAATGAACGATATTATTAAGAAAATTGAAGCTGAACAATTAAAAGCAGAAGTACCTGCATTTAACGTTGGTGATACTGTAAGAGTATACGGTAAAATCAAAGAAGGAAACCGTGAAAGAATTCAGGTTTTCGAAGGTGTAGTACTTAAGAAACAAGGTGGCGGCGCAAGAGAAACATTTACAGTTAGAAAGAATTCTAATGGTATTGGCGTTGAAAAAACTTGGCCATTACACTCACCAAACGTAGAAAAAGTAGAAGTTATCCGTAGAGGTAAAGTAAGAAGAGCTAAACTTAACTACTTAAGAGGACGTGTTGGTAAGAGAGCTAAGGTAAAAGAATTAGTAAAATAGTAAATGTGAGAGGGACAACTAAATAAAACTAGTTGTCTCTTTTTGTATTTCGTGCAAAAGGATGCTCCGCGAGATGCGCAGGGCGTGACGGTGAATTAATGTCTAAGTTAAAATTTGGAAAGAAAAGAAGACGAGTGAATTACGATTTATTTCGTGAAATATTTAAATGGACATTTGAGGTTGCAATTGTATGTTTTATTGCATTTGTAATTATATGGTATTTCGGTATGAGGGTCAGCGTGATTGGGGATTCCATGAACCCAGAGCTGAGTAATGGAGATATCACTCTGATTAATAAGGTTGTTTATAACATGAGTACTCCAAAAAGGGGAGATGTGATTGCTTTTAAGCCAAATGGTAATGAAAGCTCCCACTATTATATCAAGCGTATTGTGGGGCTCCCGGGAGAAACAATTGAGATTCAAGATGGAAAAATCTTGGTGAATGGAAAAGAAATTAAGGAAAGATATCAAACAACAAAAATTGATGATGTGGGTGTTTTGAGTGAACCCATGAAACTAGGAAATAATGAATATTTTGTCTTGGGTGATGATAGACAGAACAGTGAGGACAGTAGAAATATTGACATCGGTAATGTGAAACGGACAGACATAGAAGGAAAGGTCTGGTTTGTAATTGCCGGTGACAATTTCGGATTTGTTAGATAGAGGGGAAGAAAGATGCATTTTCAATGGTATCCTGGTCATATGACAAAAGCGAAACGTATGATGCAGGAAGATATTAAATTAATTGATTTGGTGATTGAACTGGTGGATGCCAGAATTCCGATGAGTAGTCGTAATCCTGACATTGATGAATTGGGGAAGAATAAGGCAAGATTAATCTTATTGAATAAATCAGACTTGGCAGAGGATAAGCAGAACGATGCTTGGGCTGCTTATTTTAAGGAGAAGGGTTATTCCGTTGTAAAGGTGAATTCCAAAAAAGGTGGAGGAATCAAATCCATACAAGGTGTTATTCAAGAGGCGTGTAAGGAAAAGATAGAAAGAGACCGTAAGAGAGGTATCTTGAATCGTCCGGTTAGAGCCATGGTGGTTGGTATTCCAAATGTAGGGAAATCTACATTTATTAACGCATTGGCTGGGAAAGCATGTGCAAAAACAGGAAACAAGCCAGGAGTTACCAAAGGTAAGCAATGGATTCGTCTGAATAAGAATGTCGAGCTTTTGGATACACCGGGAATCTTATGGCCAAAATTTGAGGACCAGACGGTTGGACTTCGTTTGGCGTTCATCGGCTCTATCAAGGATGAGATTCTGAATACGGAAGAGCTGGCCGCAGAGATGATTCAATTTATGAAAAAATATTATAGGGGTGTATTAGCTGAAAAGTATGCTATAATAGAATCTGATGATCCATATCAATGTCTTGCAGATATTGCAAAGAGTAGGCACTGTCTGCTTCGCGGCAATGAACTTGACATGGCAAAAGCAGCGATTTTATTGGTGGATGATTTTAGAAGCGGAAGACTTGGAAGAATTACCTTGGAATTCCCGGAAGATTATGAATAAATGACTGAAAGAAGGGGCAGAAATGGCGCGTAGATATCGCTATGAGCATTGGAAGAGAAAAAGAGAACGAGAGAGAGCAAGGGCAGAGCGTTTAGAAAATCAAAGTGATGCAGAAAGGTCTTTGCGGGAATTCCTCGGTTGGGTTGTATATATATTAATAGTAGTATGTGCTACATATCTGATAGTTACTTATGTGGGACAGCGTACAAAGGTAAGCGGCGACTCTATGCTGAATACCTTACACAATGAGGATAATCTGATTGTTGATAAGATTTCCTACCGTTTCCGTGCGCCTAAGCGTTACGAGATTATTGTATTCCCATATCGTTATGCAGAGGACACATATTATATCAAGCGAATCATTGGACTTCCGGGTGAAACAGTACAGATAATTGATGGATATGTTTACATCAATGGTGAGCAGCTGGATGAACATTATGGGCGAGAGGTCATCGATGACGATAAATACGGGCTTGCGGCAGAACCGATTAAGTTGGGTGCAGATGAGTATTTTGTTCTTGGAGATAACCGAAATCATAGTTCGGACAGCCGAGAACCGAATGTCGGAGTTTTGCATAGAGATGAATTGATCGGTAGAGCATGGGTACGTATCTGGCCATTAAATAGTATTGGAGTAATTTCGCATGAGTAAGAGCATTGGTGAAATAAAGAAAGAATTTGAACAGGCTGACAGACAGACTTTGTTATCGTTGTACGAGGCGTATGCTGACGATAACCGAGCAGGTGTTGTCAGCCTGATTTCGAAATATAAGAAACAGGAAGAAAAATTAGAAGAAGAGAAAAAGCGAATTGAAAATATGAGTATTTACGAACGTAAGTATGCAGATTTTCAATATATTTGCGGTATTGATGAAGTGGGGCGTGGTCCGCTTGCAGGACCGGTAGTAGCAGGTGCTGTGATTTTGCCAAAGGATTGCGATATTCTGTACCTCAATGATTCCAAGAAATTATCGGAGAAAATGCGAGAGGCCTTGTATGATGAGATCATGGAAAAGGCTGTTGCTACGGGTATTGGAATTGTGGGGCCGGGCAGGATTGATGAAATCAATATTTTGCAGGCAACCTATGAGGCGATGCGCATGGCAATTGATAATCTAAAGGTGCGCCCTGATTTGCTGCTGAATGATGCAGTAACCATTCCAGAGGTGGATATTAAGCAGGTTCCGATTATCAAAGGTGATGCGAAGAGTATTTCTATTGCTGCGGCAAGTATTGTTGCAAAAGTGACGAGAGACCGCTTGATGGTGCAATACGAGGAAGTACTTCCAGGATACGGATTTGCGAGTAATAAGGGATATGGTTCTGCGACGCATATTCAGGCCATTCAGGAGATGGGTGCAACACCGATACATAGGCAGAGTTTTATCAAAAACTTTGTGTAGGGGGAAGCATGAAAAATAAAAGAACAATAGGCTTTGAATATGAAAAAATAGCTGGTGAATACTTGAAAAAGTGTGGTTATGAAATCATAGAATACAATTTCTACAGCAGACATGGAGAGATAGACATTATTGCAAAGCATGAGGGGTATCTTGTGTTTCTGGAAGTGAAATTCCGTAAAGATGACGGCGCAGGCTCGCCGCTAGATGCAGTAACCGTGCAGAAGCAAAGGACAATATCAAAATGTGCCATGTATTACATGAATAGGAATCATTTGCAAGATGCATCGGTTCGCTTTGATGTGGTTGGAATTCAGGGAAATGAAGTAACATTAGTGCAAAATGCGTTTGAATTCATATGGTGAATGATGGAGATGTAGCATGAATAAAATAGTTTACAAAAACAAAAACCATATATTTGAAGAAAAGCAAGTAGGGGAAGTCCTCTATTTGTCATACCCTTTGTTGGAAAAAACAGGAATTGTAAATCACGGATTTTCCACTCGCATAGGTGGTGTGAGTGAAGGTATTTTCAGTTCCATGAATCTCAGCTTTTCCCGTGGCGATGATGAAGAGCGTGTGCGTGAAAATTTCAAACGAATGGCAGAGACCATTGGGGTAGAGCCAAATAGTTTGGTTTTTGCTGCGCAGACGCATACAACAAATGTGCGCAAGGTAACTGCAGAGGACAAAGGGAAAGGAATTGTTTATCCGCTCGATTATCAAGATGTGGATGGGCTAATAACAAATGAGTCAGGCGTATGTTTAACAACCTTTTACGCAGACTGTGTTCCATTATTTTTTATAGACCCAGTACACAAGGCAATTGGACTTAGTCATTCTGGATGGCGTGGTACCGTTGGAAAGATGGGACAGGAGACCCTTCGCAGAATGAAGGAAGAATATGGCACGGATGCAAAAGATGTGATTGCAGCAGTTGGTCCGTCTATCTGTCAGGACTGTTATGAAGTTAGTGAAGATGTGATTGAAAAATTCAAGGAAGCATTTGATGAAATATACTGGGGAGAATTGTTTTACCAAAAAGAAAACAATAAATACCAGTTGAATCTTTGGAAGGCAAATGAGATTATATTATTAGAAGCAGGTGTTCCTAAAGAGAACATAGCGGTAACCAATGTATGTACAAACTGCAATAGTGACGTGTTGTTTTCACACAGAGCAACGAAAGGTGAGAGAGGCAGTTTGGCAGCATTTATGGCATTGAAGTAGTTAAACAGTAGGAGGGAAAAGATTATGGAAAATGAAATTAATAGATTGACAAAGTACATAAGCGATAAGATCCCGGAATTGATTGATTTTGCAATAGGCGTAGTGCTTGCATTACTTGTATTCTGGATAGGCGCAAAACTGATTAAGTGGATACGTAAACTGATTCGCATTTCTATGGAAAAGGCGAGTGTGGATAAGGGCGTTCGTCAGTTTGTGGATTCGCTGGTGAAATTTGTTTTATATGCGATTTTGATTTTCTCCATCGGAAGTAAGTTTGGCTTGGATACCACTTCTGTGGCGGCAGCGCTGGCATCCTGTGGTGTTGCAATTGGTTTGGCTTTGCAGGGAAGTTTATCAAACTTTGCAGGTGGAGTTCTCATCTTGGTATTAAAACCATTTGTGGTGGGAGATTATATTGTAGAAGACAATAAAGGCCGTGAGGGAACAGTAAAAGAGATTCAACTTTTCTATACCAAACTGTTGACTGTTGACAATAGGACGGTTATTATTCCAAACGGTTCTTTGGCAAATACAAGTCTTACAAATGTGACTGCTCAGGATAAGAGAAGATTGGATTTATCTGTTGGCATTTCTTATGATGCAGATTTGAAAAAGGCTAAAGAATTGATAGAAGGGTTATTTCGTGCAGACGAGGATATCTTAAAAGAAGAAGGTATCAATGTATTTGTAGACAATCTTGGTGATAGCTCGGTGGTGATTGGAGCACGTGGCTGGGTGAAGAAAGATGCTTATTGGACTACGAAGTGGAGACTGACCGAGAATATCAAGTTAACATTGGATGAAAATGGAATTGAAATTCCGTTTAACCAGGTTGTTGTGCATGTGAAAGAACAGTAATAAAAAATCAGGCTATGAAAGCCTGATTTTTTTACAGCCGAAAATGGGACTCGAACCCACGACCTACGCATTACGAATGCGTCGCTCTACCAACTGAGCCATTTCGGCAAGTGACATTTGCCACAAGCATTAGTATACTTGTAAAAACTTTCAAAGTCAAGAATTTGTTGACAAATAAATTGGTAGTGCTAGAATTAAAATCATATTATGGGAAAGTAGGAAATGCCAATGATTCGCATGGAATTAGGAAAAAACAGTTACAACATAGAACTGGAAAGGGGAAACCTAAATAGAGCGTCTGAATTATTAAACTTAGACCGTAAAGTGATGATTATCACCGATGAGGGTGTTCCATCGAACTATGCAGAAAAAGTGGCTTCACAAAGTAAAGAAGCATACATAAAAGTAGTTCCGCAGGGTGAGGGAAGCAAGTCGCTGCAGACAGCAGAAGAGATTCTAACAGATATGCTCAAGTATCAATTCAGCCGCAAGGATTGCGTGGTAGCAGTAGGCGGTGGCGTTGTCGGAGACCTTGGCGGATTTGTGGCTTCTCTTTATATGCGAGGCGTTGATTTCTATAATATTCCGACTACTCTATTGGCACAAGTGGATTCTTCCATTGGCGGTAAAACAGCGGTAAATCTGGCAGGAATTAAGAATGTTATTGGGGCGTTTTATCAACCGAAGGCAGTATTGATTGACCCGGATACGCTGGACACCTTACCAGAACGCCAGCTTGTTAACGGCTTGTTTGAAGCAATCAAAATGGGTGCTACAAATGATAAAGAGTTGTTTGATTTATTTCTGAATGATGAATGGAAAGAAAACCTTGACCTGATTATCGAGAAAGCATTATTGGTAAAAAAACATGTGGTGGAGCAGGATGAGAAGGAAAGCCATCTACGTAAAATTTTAAACTTTGGTCATACCATTGGGCATGGATTTGAAAGCGCAGCTCATGGAAGATATTTGCATGGTGAATGTGTGGCTCTTGGTATGCTATACATGAGTAGTGAAGAAGTACAGGAGCAACTGTGCGCGATTTATGAAAACTTAGGATTTGAGCTTCCGGAATTTTATTCCTTTAATCTGGAAGAAGTAAAAGAAGCGGTCTTTCACGATAAAAAAGCAAGTAACAGTAATTGTTCTGTTGTATATGTATCGGAGATTGGAAAGGGAAGTATTGAGGAGTGGCCGATGGAAGCGGTGCTCGAAAGATTGGAGTTTTAAATATGAAAAATGTATTTGGAAATAGTATTACAGTAACCTTATTTGGAGAAAGCCACGGGGAGCAGATAGGAGCAGTCATTGACGGAATAGCTCCTGGTATCGAGATTGATATGGATTTTATCTGTAAACAGTTAGAGCTTCGCAAACCCCATGGAAAGATTTCTACTCAGCGTGTTGAGACAGATGAGCCGCATATTGTGAGTGGTGTGTTTGAAGGAAAAACCACAGGAACTCCGATCTGTATTCTTTTTGAAAATAGCAATACAAAGAGTAAGGATTATACGAAAACTAAGAATCTGATGCGTCCGGGTCATGCAGATTTTGCGGCAATTGAGAAGTATCATGGATATGCAGACTATCGTGGAGGCGGGCATTTTTCAGGAAGAATTACGACACCGATTGTTGCTGTTGGGGCAATTCTAGTGAAAGCATTGCAGAACAAAGGCATTTATATAGGAAGTCATATTCGAAAATGCGGTCCGATTATGGATAGAGAATTTGGCGATTATGCGAAAGATATCGCAGACTTGGGCAACAAACTGTTTCCTGTATTAGATGAAAAAGCAGCGGAAGAAATGCATGCCTATATGGTGAGTGCAGCAGAAGAAGGGGACAGTGTTGGCGGTGTCTTAGAAACCGTAGTAACTGGTGTTCCTTCCGGTGTTGGTGAGCCTTGGTTTGATACGATGGAAAGTATGCTTGCACATGGGCTGTTTAGTATTCCGGCAGTGAAAGGCGTGGAGTTTGGAGAAGGTTTTGCTTTTTCAGATATGAAGGGCAGTGAGGCAAATGATGCATTTGAAATCAAGGATGGGAAGGTAGTGACGAAGACCAACCACAACGGTGGAATTAATGGCGGTATTACAAATGGAATGCCAATTCGATTTAACACGGTGGTAAAACCAACCGCATCTATTTATAAAAAACAAGAAACTGTTAATATAGAAACTATGGAAAATGAAATCCTGCAAATACACGGAAGACATGACCCTGCAATCATTCATCGTGCAAGAGTGGTAGTGGACAGTATGACAGCGATTGTACTGGCAGATATGCTGGCAGTGCGTTTTGGAACAGACTGGCTTTTAGGAGAGAAATAGCATGAAAGTAACCATTAATCCGGGAAGGGCGCAGGGAAATGTGCTTGCGCCACCATCGAAAAGTATGGCTCATCGTCTTTTGATGGGGGCGGGGCTTTCTGATGGAATCTCGGTGATTCAAAATATTGATTTAAGTGAAGATATTAAGGCTACACTTGGGATGTTAGAAGCACTTGGGGCTGAGTATACAATAGAGGACCACAAAGTTACTATGAAGGGGATAGGCGGCCAAAAAATGCAGACAGAGCAAGTGTTAGACAGTAAGGAAAGTGGAAGTACTTTGCGTTTTTTTATTCCACTTGTTTTGACAGGAGGCGCGGCTGCAGAGTTTACCGGAGCCAAGCGTTTATTTGAGCGTCCCCTTGGGATTTATGAAGATATTTGTAAAGAGCAAGGAATCTTGTTTGAAAAAGGTGAGACGGGACTAAAGGTAGAAGGACAGTTACAGGCATCGCATTATAAGATACCAGGAAATATTAGCAGCCAATTTATTACAGGGCTTTTATATGCACTCCCTTTGTTAGAAGGGGACAGTGTGTTGGAGGTATTGCCACCGATTGAGAGCAAAGCCTATATTGCCATGACAATGGAAGCTCTGACGACCTTTGGAATTGAAATTTGCCAGGAAGAAAACACATACTATATCAAAGGAAATCAAACCTATCAGGCAAAAGATGTAACCGTAGAGGGAGATTATTCTAACGCTGCATTTTTAGATGCATTTAACTTAATTGGTGGAAATGTAAATGTATCCGGGCTTCGGGCAGACAGTCTGCAGGGAGACCAGATTTATAAAGAATATTATGAAGTTTTAAAAACAGATAATCCAATGATGGATATTTCTGGATGCCCGGATTTGGGACCGATTTTGATTGGAATGGCAGCTGCATTGCATGGAGCGAAATTTACTGGAACCAAACGGTTGAAAATTAAAGAAAGCGACCGTGGGGCAGTGATGGCAGAAGAACTGAAAAAGTTTGGCATTCAGGTGGATGTGATGGAAAATGAAATCATTGTTCATCCAGGAACCTTGCAACAGCCGAAGAAGGTATTGAGTAGCCATAATGACCATCGTATTGCCATGACATTGGCAACCCTATGCACTCTTACCAGTGGTGTGATTGAGGGCGCTGAGGCTGTGAAAAAGAGCTTTCCAAACTATTATGAAACGATAGAAACACTAGGAATTCATGTGACGAGAGAAGTTTTAGACGGAGGAAATAGATATGAACTGTGAATTCAAAAGAAAGTTACCGATACCAAAGAAAGTAAAAGCCATGTATCCGGTAACGGACAAGATGCGTGAAGATTTTGAAACACGCGATGCGGAAATTAAGAAAGTGCTAGCGGGTGAAAGTGATAAATTTTTATTAATTATAGGACCATGTTCTGCAGACTATGAGGAATCTGTTATGGATTACATTGACAGATTACGTCCGGTACAAGATAAGGTACAAGACAAGATTATTATTATTCCTCGAATCTATACCAATAAACCGAGAACCACAGGAGCTGGTTACAAGGGAATGCTTCACCAACCGGACCCGGTTCATGATTCGGATATGCTAGAGGGACTTACCAAGATTCGTAAGGTTCATATGAGAGCCCTTCGCGAAACCGGATTTTCGTGTGCAGATGAAATGCTTTATCCGGAAAATTACAGATATTTGTCAGATTTATTAGCATATGTGGCAGTAGGTGCCCGTTCTGTGGAAAATCAGCAGCATCGCCTGACAGCAAGTGCAATTAATGTGCCGGTAGGAATGAAGAATCCAACTAGCGGGGATTTATCCATTATGATGAATTCCATTACAGCCGCACAAAGCGGGCATACCTTTATCTACAGAGGTTGGGAAGTGGAAAGTACAGGGAATCCATATGCGCATGCAATCCTTCGGGGTGGTATGAATGCACAAGGGCAAAACATTGCCAATTATCACTATGAAGATTTGATGAAGGTTTATGATTACTATCAGAGTAAGGATTTAAAGAACATGGGTGTTGTGATTGATACAAATCATGCGAATTCAAACAAGAAGTTTTTGGAGCAGATTCGAATCAGTAAAGATGTCATGCATAGCCGCCGTGTGAATAAGGATATTCGTTCTTTGGTAAAAGGATTAATGATTGAAAGTTACATCGTGGACGGGGCACAGCCTGCTTCTTGCGGCACATATGGGCAATCTATTACAGACCCGTGTCTAGGTTGGGAAAAGACAGAGAAATTGATATACGAGTTGGCGGAGGAAATGTAAGGAATGCTATAGAGATGAGATGAAGTTGGAGATTATACCAATTTCATCTCTTTTTTGATGAAAATATTCGTATAGTATGATATAATATTTATAATAATTTTTGCCGAAAAAAATGAAAGGAATTATTTATTATGCAAAAGACAGAACAAAAATACGAGGCATTGTTTACGCCTTGGAAAGTCGGCAATGTGGAAATTAAGAACCGCATTGTTTTATGCCCTACGGGTGGCACATCTCTGTTTGGGTGGTTTGAACTTACTGGCTGTCACTTTGACAAGGAAGCAGCAAACCATTTCCTTGAAAGAGCAAAAAATAACGTAGGTCTTATCATCCCTGGTATTGCACCTTTGCGCGATACATTCTGGGGAAAATGGCTATGGCAAAACCCGAAAATGTTTGAAGAACTCAAAGAATATATGGATGAAATCCATAAAACAGGTGCAAAGCTGTTTGTTCAATTAACAGCAGGTATGGGACGATCTTGGGCAATCACCGAGCTTGTAGCACCTCTGCATAAAAACAAATTTACTCGTGCTTTGATTAAGCCGGTTATTGACACGAATCATGAATTGGCTTCACCATCTGCTCAAAAATCACGTTGGGCACACGATATTGAATGTCCGGAAATGACAGTAGAGCAGATACACGAAATCATTGAGGCCTTTGCAAAGACTGCTAAACTTTGCAAGGAAGCAGGGGTTGACGGTGTGGAGGTACACGCCGTTCATGAAGGATATCTTCTCGATCAGTTTGCTATAGAATTCTTTAATAAGCGTACGGATGAGTACGGTGGAAGTTTTGAAAATCGCTACCGTTTTGCGGCAGAGGTTGTTAAGGCGATTAAAGAAGCTTGTGGACAGGATTATCCTGTATCACTTCGCTACTCTGTAGAATCTAAACTAAAGGATTTCTGCTACGGAGCAATGCCTGGCGAAGAATATGTTGAAGTGGGTCGTAACATGGAAGAATCCGAAAAGGCAGCAAAGTATCTGCAGGATGTCGGCTATGATATGCTGAATGCTGATAACGGTACATATGACTCTTGGTATTGGGCTCATCCGCCTATGTATATGCCTGAGAATTGTAACCTTGAGGATGTAGCACATATTAAGAAATTTGTAGATATTCCTGTTGTTTGTGCAGGTAGAATGGATGCTGAGGTTGGTGCACAGGCAGTTGCTGATGGTAGTATCGATGCCGTTGGTATTGCCCGTCAATTTCTTGTAGTTCCTGAATGGGTAACGAAGCTTATCGAGGACCGACTGGAAGATATCAAGCCTTGTATCTGCTGTCATAGCGGCTGCTTTAACTTCTCGTCGTCTAAGGGACACGCAAATACTCAGGATCTCAAGGATACCATGGGACTTTCCCGTTGTGCACTGAATCCGGTAACCATGCAATCGAAGAAATATCACCTTGATCCTGCCAAAAAGCAGAAAATCATCGCAGTCATCGGTGGCGGAATCGGTGGTATGGAAGCTGCTATCGCCTGTGCAAAGCGTGGACATAGCGTAACGCTATATGAAAAGAGTGATAAGCTCGGTGGTGTGTTTGTTGCTGCTGCAGCTCCTTCCTTTAAGGAAAAAGATAAGGCGCTCATTGCTTGGTATATTCGTGAACTTGCAAAATATCCTATCACCGTGAATATGAACACAGAAGTTACCGATATAAGTACTCTTGATGCCGACGAAATCATCGTGGCAACCGGTGCGGTTGCAAGGAGAATTCCTGTTAAGGGTGCAGATACAGCTGTAGAAGCCGTAGATTATCTCCTTGGCAACAAACAAGTTGGTGAAAATGTTGTGATTATTGGTGGTGGTCTTACCGGTTGTGAAATTGCGTATGAATTGTATTTGAATGGCAAAAAGCCTGTCATCGTGGAAATGCA
>JAZRQP010000002.1:0-7093 GCA_045649885.1 Faecalimonas sp. | reverse complement strand
CCCATACATACTTTTGGAAGAATAAGAGCTCGTACTCTTCCCAGATACAAAATCACACTTTTTTGTGTACTGACCGCCTTTGTCACTTCTTCCCATTTTGTTTCTGCCTTTGCTTCCTCTTGGCTCACTGTGATACCTTCTTCTGTGAATTCATATTCCAAAGGCTTTTGAAACATTTCTGTATTGTTCACCTGACTTTTTGCCTTCGCTTTCATGGAAGATGGCGAGATGATTAAAAATAAAATGGCACACATCAGCCATATCGCGCATGCCTGCATTTCCCCATCCATCAGCTTCTGAATGAAAACAGCCAAGCACAGGACACCCGCAATTGCTGTCATCAGACCACTCGCATGAGTATAGTTGTGATATAGCATAAAGTCATACATATATTCATCTGTCATTTTTACATTAAATTTTACTGACATTCATATTCCTCCAATTCGGCACGCGTATTACTTATAACAAACTTGCAGATTCTCACATCGAAAAATGCTGTGCCATAGAAATTATAGCACAGCATTTTCATTGTTACAACTAAGGTCTTTTTATAATTGGGCTGATTTTTTTGTAAATCAGAAGAACCACAATAGATACTAGGATTCCTTTCAGCAGGTTAAACGGCACTACTGCAAACATTACAAATGTAAATAAATCCGTAATACTTGCATTCACTGCACTTCCCATTGCTACTATATTTTCCAATGGCCATGAAAATGCTTTCGCATACGCCGGAAGCATAATATATGCATTGATAAAGCATCCCAAGAACGTCATAATGAGTGTCCCTGACACCAATCCTATAACCGCACCCTTTTTCGTTGTCATTTTTCGGTAAACAATACCTGCCGGGACACAAAATGAACATCCAAGACAGAAATTGGCCAACTCACCGACTCCCGCCGTCATAGTTCCGTTTATTACGAAATTCAAAATAATTTTCACCAATTCGACAAATGCACCTGCCAGCGGTCCCATAGCAAAGCATCCAATTAATACCGGAACTTCACTCAAATCTATCTTATAAAAACTTGGAGCGAAGGGAAGAGGGATTTCAAATAGCATTAAAACCGTTGAAATTGCCCCCAACATTCCAATTGTTGCGATATCTCTTGTACTGAATTTTGTTTTGTTTTGTGTTTTCATATTTCTCCTCCCATCCAGACTTTAACTGTCGGTACCGGAATCTCACCGGTTCAGCCACTTTCGTGGGTCGCGGACTTTACCGCCGGTGAGGACTTACACCTCGCCCTGAAGAATCCTTATTGATTTTTCTTATTATATCTCGTAAAGTTACAACATGCAATAAATTATTTCAATAGGTAAATTGTTCCTTACAATTTCATTGTCAACTGGATTCGTTTCTTCTGTAAATCCACACTCATAACTTTTACTTCCACAATATCGCCGACACTTACCACTTCTAATGGATGTTTGATGAATTTCTTGTCTGTGATTTGAGAAATGTGAACCAAACCGTCTTGATGCACACCGATATCCACAAATACACCAAAGTCGATTACGTTGCGGACTGTCCCTTTCAAAATCATGCCTTCTGTTAGGTCCTTCATTTCCAATACATCGGTTCTGAGAATTGGTTTCGGCATTTCGTCACGCGGATCACGTGCCGGTTTTTCCAATTCCTTCACAATATCACGAAGGGTGATTTCACCAACCTCTAATTCTTCTGCCAATTTCGCGTAATCCTTCACCGATTTTGAAAGTCCATTTAGTTTTCCACCAGCAATATCTTCTGTAATATATCCAAGCTTCGCTAACAGTTTTTCTGCCGCCTCATAGCTTTCCGGATGCACGCTGGTTCCATCTAATGGATTATCTCCACCTTGGATACGCATGAAGCCTGCACATTGCTCGTATGCTTTTGGTCCAAGTTTTGCTACTTTCAATAACTGCTTACGGTCTGTAAAGCTTCCGTTTTCTTCACGGTAGGCTACGATATTTTTTGCCAGAATTCCGGAAATACCTGAAATGTATGCAAGCAGCGGAGCGGATGCAGTATTTAAATCTACACCGACCTTATTCACACAATCTTCCACAACTCCAGAAAGTGCCTCGCTGAGTTTCTTTTGATTCATATCATGCTGATATTGTCCGACACCAATGGATTTTGGATCAATCTTAACTAATTCAGCCAGCGGGTCCTGCAATCTTCTCGCAATGGAAGCTGCACTTCTTTGTCCTACATCAAAGTTAGGGAACTCTTCCGTTGCCAGCTTGCTTGCGGAGTAAACAGATGCCCCTGCTTCATTTGTAATAATGTATTGCACATTTTCCGGAATTTCCTTGAACAGTTCCACGATAATCTGTTCAGACTCACGAGATGCTGTTCCATTTCCCACTGAAAATAAAGTAATGTTATATTTACGAATTAATTTCTTCAACGTATCTTTTGCTGCCGCAATCTTCTGTGGTGTAGTCGGTGCTGTTGGGTAAATAACAGTTGTGTCTAACACCTTTCCTGTGGCATCCACTACTGCCAGTTTACAACCTGTACGGAACGCAGGGTCCCATCCAAGTACGGTCTGTCCAACAATTGGTGGTTGCATTAAAAGTTGTTCTAGGTTCTTGCCAAATACAACGATTGCGCCATCTTCAGCTTTTTCCGTTAAATCATTTCGAATCTCACGCTCAATTGCAGGTGCGATTAAACGTTTATAGCTGTCAGCAATCACATCTTTTAATACCGGTGTGGTATACGGATTATCAGAGATAATGACCTTTTTCTCCAAATATCCTAAAACCTTATCCTCCGGTGCTTCGACTTTCACTGTCAAAAATTTCTCTTTTTCACCACGGTTAAGGGCAAGCACACGATGTCCTGCAAGTTTCGTAATTGGTTCTTCAAACTCATAGTACATTTCATAAACAGACTGCTCTTCCGGGTCCTTTGCCACAGAAATGATTTTTCCCTGCTTCGTCGTTAAATCACGGATATAGATACGATAGTCTGCTTCATCGGAAATCTGTTCTGCAATAATGTCCTTTGCACCTTCGATAGCTTCTTCTGCCGTGGCAACTTCTTTTTCTTCCGAAATATATTCTGCCACTGCTTCTTCCAAAGGCATGTCCAGTTTTTGTAGCATAATAAGTGCGGCTAATGGTTCTAACCCCTTTTCCTTTGCAATGGTCGCTCTCGTTCTTCTCTTTGGTCTATATGGGCGATACAAATCCTCTACCACTACTAAGGTTTCCGCGGCAAGAATCTGAGCCTTCAATTCTTCCGTCAGATTACCTTGTTCCTCAATCGTCGCAAGGACTTGTTCTTTCTTCTCTTCCAAGTTGCGTAAATACTGCAGTCTTTCATGCAACTTACGAAGTTGCTCGTCATTCAAAGAACCCGTAACTTCCTTACGATATCTCGAAATAAAAGGAATCGTATTCCCCTCATCAATTAATTGCACAGCAGCCTCTACCTGCCATCTTTGCACTTCTAGTTCTTGTGTCAGTTTTTGAATAATGTCCATGTAAATTATCCTCTCCATATTGTCAAAAATACTGTTTTAAGAATACCATATTTCTATGAATTTTACAATGAATAAAACAAAGTTTTAGAGCATGCTCTGTTTTCTTGTTTTTTCCAATTTGTTATGGTATAATGTTTACATTATACTAGCGCCGCAACGCAGTGAAGTGCGCATCCGTGCGGAGCATGGCATGTGCAAAGCACATGGTATAAAATGATGGTAGCATAGAACGCAAAGGAGACATTCCCGTGGAAAAGACTAGTGAATTATCCAAACAACAATTGAAATCAAAAGAGACGAAAGAACGCATTTTCCAAGCCGCTAAAGCGATTTTACAAAGAAGCGGTTATGAAAATTTGTCGATAAAAAACATTTGCGAAGAAGCCGGAGTTTCTAACGGAAGCTTTTATCACCATTTCAAAACAAAAGATGATTTGCTTTCTTATTATATTGAAGAGCAGCCTTCCATTAATCCGGAGCTTTTGGATATTCCAACTGACAAAGAAACTGCCAGGGACACCATTGTAAAAGTGTACTTAAATTATGCTGCTTACTGCAGAAAACTTGGTGTGGATTTCGTTGCCGGATATTATACACCTAAGAATCAAGCTTTAAACCCTGATATCCGTACCGAAAGACCATATCCGATTGTAACAGTACAACAGTATTTAGAAAAGGCCATATCAGCCGGTGCGATTCAGCTAAGTTTAAGTATTGCTGAAGTCGTAACAGATATTCGTATGTTAGTAATTGGAAATGTGTTTGAATGGGCATTGCGTGAAGGAAATGTTGAATTTGAAGAAAATATAAGACGGTCAATTTCGCATTACTTGGATGGAGTGTTGATGTAGGTTTTGCGAAACAAATAACTTTGGTTCTGCACCAAATGTTGAGGTTCGGAGTCACAACTTTCTATAAATGCTTATATAAAGTGATAAAATACCCAGGATTTTGCAAAATCCTGGGTATTATCTGTATCTTGACTAATATCTATAGAAATTCAACCTGAAAACCACTTGTTTTTCAAGCCTTTTCTTGTGGTTAATGGGTATTAGCAAGAGAAACATCCTCTCCTATACCCAGTATGCCTCCAACAAGTACTGCCTTCAGAACTTATAGATTTCTCGACTTCTCAGCACAAACTTCCATAGCCTGCATAAGTGCACCTTTGAATCCGGTTTCTTCTAACACTTTTACAGCCTCAATGGTAGTTCCACCTGGAGAGCATACCATGTCTTTGAGTTCACCTGGGTGTTTTTCAGTCTCAAGAACCATCTTGGCACTTCCCATTACAGCCTTTGCCGCAAATTTGTATGCTTGATTTCTTGGCATGCCTTCAGCAACTGCTGCATCTGCCATAGCTTCAATCATCATAAATACATATGCCGGCGAGCTTCCGCTCACTGCCACCACTGCATCCATTAATTTTTCTGGAACAACTTCCACTTCACCGAAGGCCTTTAAAATATCACATACATATGCCAGTTCTTCTGTCGTAACAGATGTGCTTGCGCATGCTGCCGTCATACCCTCCTGCACCATTGCCGGAGTGTTTGGCATGGTACGAACGACTTTTACCGGTTTGCCAAACTGTTCTTCCAACCATTTTAAGGTCTTGCCAGGCGCCAAAGTAATAATAATCTGATTCTCTTTTACATAATCCTTGATTTCAGCAATCACCTGTGCATAAAATTGTGGTTTGATTGACAGCACAAACGCGTCCGCCTTCTGTACCACTTCGATGTTGCTTTCTGCAATCTGAATACCAAGAGTCGCTTTTGCTTTTTCTTTGCTTGGGGCAAATACATCTGCCCCTATAATCTCATCTGCCTGAATTAGTCCATTGGAAATGATGCCACTCATAATGGCGCTCGCCATATTCCCGCATCCGATAAATCCAAGTTTCATACGATCACCTCTATTTTTCTTCTTGAACTTCTTCTTTTCTGATTTCTTTTGTACGGATTTCTTTACAAATCTGTTCTACAAATGCATCGATAGATTTCTGTCCTTCATCGCCTGCAAAACGACTTCTTACAGAAACAAGTCCTTCTGCTTCCTCCTTCTCACCAACAATGAGCATATATGGAAGTCTGTTGAGTCTTGCATCACGAATCTTGTAGCCAATCTTTTCTGAACGATTATCAACTGTTACATCTACGCCATTCATAGCAAGTTCTTTGCGAACCTTTTCTGCATAATCTGCATATTTTTCTGAGATTGGCAAGATACGTACTTGTTCTGGGCATAACCATGTCGGGAATTTTCCGGCATATTTTTCAATCAACCATGCAAGTGTTCTTTCATAACATCCAAGAGATGTTCTATGGATGATGTAAGGACGTACCTTTGCGCCTTCCTGGTCGATATAATACAGATCAAATTTTTCTGCGATTGCACAGTCTAACTGAATGGTAATCATGGTATCTTCTTTACCATAAACATTCTTAGCCTGAATATCAATCTTTGGTCCGTAGAATGCAGCTTCACCATCTGCTTCCACGAAATTGATTCCCTTTTCAATCAAGATTTGACGAAGAGCATCCTGTGTGCTTTCCCAATAAGCCTCATCTCCAAGGTATTTTGCCTTGTTTTCCGGATCCCATTTTGACAGACGGTATGTCACATCATCCTGCAATCCCAAGGTTGTCAAAATGTGAATTGCAAGATTTAAGCAGTTTTGAAGTTCTTCTTCTGCCTGGTCAGGACGAATTACATTGTGACCCTCACTGATTGTAAACTGACGTACACGTGTGAGGCCATGCATTTCCCCGGAATCTTCATTACGGAATAAAGTAGATGTTTCACCCATTCTATAAGGAAGGTCACGGTATGATTTCTGTGAATTTTTATAAACAAAATATTGGAACGGACATGTCATCGGACGAAGTGCGAATACCTCCTTATCCACTTCTTCATCGCCCAGTACGAACATTCCATCTTTGTAGTGATCCCAGTGTCCTGAAATCTTGTACAAATCAGATTTTGCCATTAATGGCGTTTTCGTACGAACGTATCCCCACTCTTTATCTTCCAAATCCTCAATCCATCTTTGTAGCTTCATAATCATCTTTGTTCCCTTTGGAAGCATCAATGGAAGACCTTGTCCAATTACGTCAACTGTTGCAAAAAGCTCCATTTCACGGCCAAGTCTGTTGTGGTCACGTTTCTTAATATCTTCTAAGCGTTCCATGTGCGCTGCTAAATCTTCTTTGTTGTCGTATGCTGTCGCATAGATACGTTGTAATTGCGCCTTGTTAGAATCGCCTCTCCAGTAAGCCATGGAAGAAGAAATTAATTTAAATGCTTTAATACCTTTTGTACTCATAAGATGTGGACCGGCACAAAGGTCTACAAAATCTCCTTGCTTATAAAAAGAAATGATTGAATCCTCCGGAAGGTCCTCTATAAGTTCCACTTTGTATGGCTCTTCCTTTTCTTCCATGAATTTGATTGCTTCTTCTCTTGGAAGTGTAAATCTTTCTAACTTAATATTTTCTTTTACAATCTTCTTCATCTCTTTTTCGATATCCGCAAGTTCCTCTTGTGTAAATGCACTTGCTCTATCAAAGTCATAGTAAAAACCATCTTCAATTGCAGGTCCGATT
>JAZRQP010000001.1:0-23613 GCA_045649885.1 Faecalimonas sp. | reverse complement strand
AATCATGCAAAAACCAATCGAAGAATTAAAAGAACTCTATAATACAAGAGAAATTGAGAAATAAGGAGGAGAAAAACATGAGTTTACCATATACAGCCGAGATGATGGAATCCATTAAAAAGGTTGAAGCAGGTAGAGCGGCACGTATCGGTTTCGAACCAAGACGTATGACAGCTGACGAAAAAACAGCTCTCCTTCAGGCTTTCCATCCAGATTATAACCTTGACAGTTTCGAGGAAATTAAAGTTGGTCCTAATGCAGGACAAAAAGCTCCAAAAGAATTAGTAGAAATTCTTCAGGGCGAAAGCAGAATCAAAGGAATGGATTTAGACCTTTCTAATCCTGACTATGATGTAGACGTATTAGTTATCGGTGGTGGCGGTGCTGGTTCTTCAGCAGCTATCGAAGCAAACGAAGCAGGTGCTAACGTAATGATCGTTACAAAACTTCGTATTGGTGATGCTAATACTATGATGGCAGAAGGTGGTATCCAAGCTGCTGATAAAGAAAACGATTCACCAGCTCAACATTACCTTGATGTAATGGGTGGTGGACACTTTGCGAACGTACCGGAACTCGTTGAAAAACTTGTTTGTGATGGTCCAATCGCAATCAACTGGCTTGATAAGTTAGGTGTATTATTTGATAAAGACGAAGACGGAAGAATGGTTACAACACACGGTGGTGGAACATCTCGTAAGAGAATGCATGCTGCAGCTGACTACTCTGGTGCAGAAATCATGAGAACACTTCGTGATGAAGTATTCAACAGAAAAATTCCGGTTGTTGACTTTACAGCAGCTATCGAAATTATCAAAGATACAGATGGTAAGGCAGCAGGTGCTGTTCTTATGAACATGGAAACAAATGAAATTCTGATTGCAAGAGCAAAAACAGTTATCATTGCAACAGGTGGTGCAGGACGTATGCACTATCAAGGTTTCCCAACATCAAACCACTATGGTGCTACAGCTGACGGTCTTGTTCTTGCATACCGTGCAGGTGCTCCATTATTATACCAAGATACATTGCAATATCATCCAACAGGTGTTGCATTCCCATCACAGATTTACGGTGCACTCGTAACAGAAAAAGTTCGTTCAATGGGCGCTATGTTCGTAAACGTAGATGGTGAAGTATTCATGCACCCACTGGAAACACGTGACGTTGCAGCTTCAGGAATCATTCGTGAATGTAAAGAAAGAGGAAAAGGTGTTCCAACACCGGTAGCTGATGGTATTTGGCTTGACACTCCAATGATTGATATGATTCACGGAGAAGGTACTCTTGAAAAGAGATTACCAGGTATGCTTCGTATGTACTTGAGATGTGGAATCGATATGAGAAAGGTTCCAATCGTAATCTACCCAACACTTCACTACCAAAACGGTGGTATCAAGGTTGGCGTAAATGGTATGTCAGAGGTTGAAAACCTTTACGTAGCAGGTGAAGCAATCGGAGGAATCCACGGAAGAAACAGACTTATGGGTAACTCTTTACTTGACATCATTGTATTCGGACGTAATGCCGGACAACAAGCAGGTGCAAAATGTAAAGAAGTTGAACTTAAAGAACTTACACTTTCTCATGTGGATGATTTCTCTAAGACACTTGCAGACGCTGGTATCGAGCCAACGGTAGTATCTCCTAAGTTATTACCAGACTACAGACCAGAAGGCGTAACAAGATTAAACTAGGAATGAGATAAAAAGGCATGGATTTCCAACATTAGAGCAATCTGATGTTGGAAATCATGCTGTAAATTAGGAGGAAAAAAATGACACTTATAGAAAACATGCTTTCAGTTAATGGTGTTGCATTTTTGATGTTCTGCATCTTTGCCATTGCCGCACTTGGTTATGGACTTGGACGTATTACAATCAAAGGTGTAAACCTTGGTACAGCAGGTGTATTCATTGTAGCATTACTTTTTGGTTGCTTTTTCTTCGAACCATTAAAAGCAGAACTTATGGTTGGAGAAGTGGCATATGTAGACAATGCACTTAAGATTATTGAAACATTTGGTTTGATTCTTTTTGTTACAGCTGTTGGTTTCATTGCAGGACCAAAATTCTTCGGTAACTTGAAAAAGAACTTCAAATCATACATCTTACTAGGACTTGTAATTATTGTTGCAGGAGGACTTTCTGCAATTGGATGTATCTATCTTGGAAGAGCACTTGGAGAAACAAACTATGCTGAATTTACAGCAATGATTGTAGGGCTCCTTTCAGGTTCTCTTACATCTACACCAGCGTTTTCAGCAGCAAAAGATACAGTTCTTCCTGAGTATGTAAATGCTGTTTCTGTAGGACACGGTATCGCATACATCTTTGGTGTTATTGGTGTAGTATTATTTGTTCAATTAGTTCCAAAATTCATGAAAGCTAACATGGATGAAGAACGTGCAAAAATTGCGCAAATCGATGACGGAGCAAAGAAAGCATATACAGGAAAATTAATTGATCTTGATGACTTTGGATTTGCAGCATTTGCATTTGCAGCAATCCTTGGAACTCTTGTAGGTAAGTTTGTAGTTCCGGTAATCGACTTCTCGCTTACAACAACAGGTGGATGCTTAATGGTTGCTTTGGTTCTTGGACATTTCGGAAGAATTGGAAAAATCAGCATTATGCCAAAAGAACAAACATTAAAGATTTTCAGAGAATTAGGACTTATGCTTTTCTTAATCGGGGCAGGTATCCCTGGTGGAGCAGAATTCGTAGCAATGTTTGATGTTATGTACTTTGTATATGGAGTAATCATGACAATCGTGCCAATGATTATTGGATTCCTCGTAGCAAAATATGTAGTGAAATTAAGCTTACTTAACAACCTTGGTTCTATCACAGGCGGTATGACAAGTACACCGGCTCTTGGAACTTTGATTAGTACAGCAGGAACAGAAGAAGTGGCAGCTGCTTATGCAGCTACATACCCAATCGCTCTTATTGCGGTTGTATTGGTATCACAATTCTTAATTCGATTCTTTAGCTAATTAGGAGAGAAAAAATATGCGTGAAATTAATGTAAGTCAGATTACTGACGTTGTAGAAAGATTATGTATTGAAGCAAATACACATCTTCCGGGTGATGTAAAATGCGCGATTCGTGAATGCAGAGCTTGTGAAGACTGGGATATTGCAAAGGGTGTATTAGATAACATCATTACAAACTTTGAAATCGCAGACAATGAAAATGTTCCAATCTGTCAGGATACAGGTATGGCATGTGTATTTCTTGAAATCGGTCAAGATGTTCACTTAGTAGGTGGAAATCTGACAGAAGCAGTAGATGAAGGTGTTAGACGTGGTTATACAAACGGATACCTTCGTAAATCAGTAGTAGGAGACCCAGTACGTCGTGGAAACACAGGTGATAACACACCTGCAATGCTTTACACAGAAATCGTACCAGGTGAAGAAATCAAAGTTACTGTTGGACCAAAAGGTTTCGGTAGCGAAAATATGAGCCAGATTCGTATGTTCAAGCCATCTGCAGGTCTTCAGGGAATCAAAGATTTCATCCTTGAAGTAGTAGAAACAGCAGGTCCTAACCCATGTCCTCCTATGGTTGTTGGTGTAGGTATCGGTGGAACATTTGATAAAGCAGCATTATTAGCGAAGAAAGCATTAATGAGACCGGTAGATTCAGAAAATCCGGACCCATACTATGCTGATTTGGAAAAAGAAATGCTTGAAAAGATTAACGAGTTAGGTATCGGACCACAAGGTTTTGGTGGAAAGACAACAGCAATCGGTCTTAACATTGAAACACTTCCAACTCACATTGCAGGTATGCCATGTGCGGTTAACATTAACTGCCACGTAACTCGTCATAAATCGGAGGTAATTTAGTATGGAAAGACGCATTACATTACCATTGACAGAAGAATTAGCAAAAACATTAAAAGCAGGAGATTCTGTATTAGTATCAGGAACTATTTACACATCACGTGACGCTGGTCACAAACGTATGTGTGAAGCACTTGCAAGAGGAGAAGAACTTCCATTTGATCCACAAGATGCAACCATCTACTATGTAGGACCAACACCTGCAAAACCAGGAAAAGTAATCGGTTCTGCAGGCCCAACAACAAGTGGTCGTATGGATGCTTATGCGCCAACCATGATGAGCGTTGGAGCAAGAGGTATGATTGGTAAGGGAGCACGTCTTCCGGAAGTAGTAGACGCTATGAAGAAATACTCAGGCGTATACTTCGGAGCAATCGGTGGAGCAGGTGCACTTCTTGCAAAATGTATCAAGAGTGCAGAACTCATTGCATATGAAGATTTGGGAGCAGAAGCGCTTCGTAAATTATATGTAGAGGATATGCCGTTAGTTGTTATTATTGACAGCGAGGGAAATAACCTTTACGAAAGCGGAAGAGAGGCTTATTTAGCACAGAAATAAATAGTTTGCTATGTAAAAAATCCGTTATACTAAAGATAATTTAGTGTAACGGATTTTCTTTGTTTTATTCAAAATATTTTAGAAATTCCAAAGTAGATTTTGTGACAGGAATTCGGTTGTTATATACAATTGCAAGCTCACGGGAAGGTAGCTCCTCTTCAGTCTCAACAAGGAATAAATCTTCAGAAACCTTAGGAAGGCAATAATCCGGAACAAATGCGATTCCCAACCCGATTTTTGCAAGGTCCAGGAGCAAATCATTACTGGTAAGCTCCACCTCTGGAACCAAATCTAATTGGTGTTGTTGGAATAGGTTGTGCAAAAACTCACTGGTGGTTGTTTGCTTTTCCAACATTAGAATCGGATAGTTTAGCAGGTCGTGAAACGTAACCTTTTTATCCTTTAATTCACGAAAGGTATCATTTGCAACGAAAACATCTTTGAAGGCTGCAATTTTTTTCATGGCATACAGATTTCCTAAATGAGAATTCGGATAGTTGATTACAATGCAATCTACTTGGCCAGACTCTAATAGTTCCACACATCTCATAGATGTTTCATTGGTTACTTTGATATGTGTATTAGGAAACTCTTTGTGGAAACGTTCCAAGTACGGAACAAGAAAGTAGCGGCAGATAGTATCGCTGGCACCAATACGGATTTGACCGCCCGTTGAAGCCGAATCCACTAGCTGTGTTTCTCCGCGTTGGATTAAGTTAATAGCAGGCTCGATATGTCTTAGAAGGATTTCACCTTCAGGGGTAAGCTGCACCCGCTTGGTGCTTCTGATAAACAATGTCTGCTCTAATTTCTTCTCTAATGTTTTAATTGCCTGACTGACAGCAGATTGGGAAATAAACAATTGCTTCGAGGCTTCGGAAAAACTTAAAGTAGTTGCAACATAATAAAAAACTTTATATAATTCATAATTAATATCCATGTTATAAGGCCTCCTTATAAAATATGATTTTATTATAAGGTAAAAAATAAAAGAAAACAAGAGGAAGTAAAGAAATATGAAAGGTTTACAAAGACTTCTAAGCGCGCTTGCCGGCATAGCGATGCTTATCATTTTACTAATTTCCAGCTTTGAAATCGGTGCATACAGTAATTTCGGCTGGTATGAAAAAACCTATGCCAAGTACAACGTGCTTGATGATTTGGAGATGGAAATGTCAGATGCCATGCAGGTTACAAAAGAGATGATGTCGTATTTGCGTGGAAATAGGGCAGATTTGGTGGTTGACACAAAAGTAGATGGAGAAGAACGGGAATTTTTTAATGACAGAGAAAAGGCGCATATGGTAGATGTAAAAAATCTGTTTGCTGGTGGTTTGTGGATTAGAAGAGCTGCAATACTCGTTCTAGCACTTGCTATAGTTCTCCTTATCAGAACAAAAGCAGACTGGAAACGATTGCTGCCAAAATCATTTCTTATAACCATAGGGAGTTTCATCGGGGTTACTTTGGTAGCCGGCGCACTCTTTATGACGGACTTTCATAGGTATTTCATGATTTTTCATGAGATATTTTTTACAAATGATTTGTGGTTGTTAGACCCAGATACAGATTTGTTAATACGCATGTTGCCGGAAGGATTCTTTTTAGATATGGTGAAACGAATCGGATTTATCTTTCTAATCTTGATGGTAATTGTTTTAATTATAAGTGTTGTTATTTTAAAGTTAAGAAACATAAGAAAAACTAATAAATCTATTTAGTTATATTAATTGTACTAATGAAGAAAAATGTGGTATGATTGTATAAAATACAAAAACGATAATCGTAATTGGAGGGTACTATGAGTAGTGTAAAACGCGTTTATGTGGAAAAGAAACCGGAATATGCTGTTCAGGCGAAAGCATTGAAGAGCGAAATGAAAAGCTATTTGGGAATTAAGAACGTAGAAAATGTTCGTGTTCTTATTCGTTATGATGTGGAAAACATCACAGATGCAACATTTGAAACAGCATGTAATGGAATCTTTTCTGAACCACCAGTAGATACATTATATAAAGAGTCCTTTGATGTAAAAGAAGGAAGCAGAATCTTTTCTGTAGAATATTTGCCGGGACAATTTGACCAGAGAGCAGACTCTGCAGTTCAGTGTGTGCAGTTCATTAAAGAGGATGAACTTCCTGTTATCAAATCTGCTACAACTTATGTGATTGAAGGAAATATTACAGATGAAGAATTTGAGGCTGTTAAGGCTCACTGCATCAACCCGGTAGATTCCAGAGAAACAGGAATGGAAAAACCGGAAACATTAATTACAGTATTCGATGAACCAGAGGATGTAAAAATCTTTGATGGTTTCAAGGATATGAATGAAGCAGAATTAAAAGAATTATATGGTTCTCTTGGAATGGCTATGACATTCAAGGATTTCTTGCATATTCAGAATTACTTTAAGAATGAAGAAAACAGAGACCCTTCTATGACAGAAATCCGTGTACTTGATACCTATTGGTCAGACCACTGCCGTCATACTACATTTGCAACAGAGCTTACAGATGTTACATTTGGCGAAGGTGATTACAAAGAGCCAATCGTAAATGCATATAAGAGATATTTAAATGACCACAGCGAGATTTTCAAAGGCAGAGAAGATAAGTTCGTGTGTCTCATGGACCTTGCTTTGATGGCTATGAGAAGACTGAAATTAGAAGGTAAATTAGAAGACCAGGAAAAATCAGATGAAATCAATGCTTGTAGTATTGTAGTTCCTGTTGTTGTTGACGGTGTAGAGGAAGAGTGGCTTGTAAACTTCAAGAACGAAACTCACAACCATCCAACAGAAATCGAACCATTTGGTGGAGCAGCTACCTGTCTTGGCGGATGTATCCGTGACCCATTGTCAGGACGTACTTATGTATATCAGGCAATGCGTGTAACCGGTGCGGCTGACCCAACGGTATCTGTAAAGGATACATTAAAAGGAAAACTTCCACAGAAGAAATTAGTTCGTGAAGCAGCTCACGGCTATAGCTCATATGGTAACCAAATCGGTCTTGCAACTGGTGCAGTTAAAGAAATTTACCATCCAAATTATGTGGCAAAACGTATGGAAATCGGTGCTGTTTTAGGTGCAGCTCCAAGAAGAGCAGTTATCCGCGAAACTTCTGACCCAGGCGATATCATTATCTTATTAGGTGGACGTACCGGACGTGACGGCTGTGGCGGTGCTACAGGTTCTTCTAAGGTTCATACAGAGGAATCCATCGAAACTTGTGGTGCAGAGGTTCAGAAGGGTAACCCACCTACAGAACGTAAGATTCAACGTTTATTTAGAAGAGAAGAAGTTAGTAAGTTAATTAAGAAATGTAATGACTTCGGTGCAGGCGGTGTATCCGTTGCTATTGGTGAATTAGCTGACGGACTTCAAATCAACTTAGATAAAGTACCTAAGAAATATGCAGGTCTTGACGGAACAGAAATTGCCATTTCTGAATCACAAGAGCGTATGGCTGTTGTAATTGACCCGAAAGACGTAGCAGAATTTATGGGTTACGCAAAAGAAGAAAACTTAGAAGCAGTTGAAGTTGCTGTTGTTACAGAGGAACCAAGATTGGTATTATCATGGAGAGGCAAAGAAATCGTAAATATTTCACGTGCATTCCTTGATACTAACGGTGCGCATCAGGAAACAGCAGTTGCTGTGGATATCCCGAATAAAGAAGACAGCATTTTAGTAAAAGAAGAAGTAGCAGACGTAAAAGCAAAATGGCTTGAAACACTTTCTGACTTAAATGTTTGTTCACAAAAAGGTCTTGTGGAAATGTTTGACGGCTCTATCGGTGCTGGCTCTGTATTCATGCCACATGGTGGAAAATACCAGATGACAGAAACACAGGCTATGGTTGCAAAACTTCCTGTACTTACAGGTAAATGCGATACTGTAACCATGATGAGCTACGGATATGACCCATATTTGTCAAGCTGGAGCCCATATCACGGTGCTGTTTATGCAGTGTTAGAATCCGTTGCAAAAATCGTTGCAAACGGTGGTGATTACAGCAAGATTCGTCTGACATTCCAAGAATACTTCAGACGTATGACAGAAGATCCATCAAGATGGAGTCAACCATTTGCAGCACTTCTTGGTGCATATGATGTGCAATTAGGACTTGGTCTTCCTTCAATCGGTGGTAAAGACAGTATGTCAGGTACCTTCCAGGATATCGACGTACCACCTACATTGGTATCATTTGCAGTAGATGTTGCAGTTCAAAAAGACATTATTACACCGGAACTGAAAGCAGCAGGCAATAAGTTAGTGTGGATGGAGACCCCAAAAGATAGCTATGATTTACCGGTATACGCACAGGTAATGGATGCATATGGTAAATTCCGTGATGACATTCAAAACGGAAACATCGTATCTGCTTACACCTTAGACAGACATGGTATTGCGGCTGCAGTAAGTAAGATGGCGTTCGGTAATGGCATGGGTGTGAAGATTTGTGGCTGTGTAGATAAGAATGATTTATTTGCACCTGGATTTGGTGATATCATTGCCGAAGTTCCTGCAGATAAAGTAGATGCACTTACAATCGAGTACAAAGTAATCGGTGAAGTAACAGATGATGCAGCAATTTCTTATGGTGATATGACAATTTCATTGGCAGACGCAGTGGAAACATGGAAAGCACCATTGGAAAAAGTATTTGCATCTGTAGCAGGTGTAGATGCACCAACACCGGTAGAAGAAAAATTATACAACGCAGACAGCATTTATGTATGTAAGAATAAAATTGCAAAACCAACCGTATTCATTCCTGTATTCCCAGGAACAAACTGTGAATACGATAGCCGTAAGGCATTTGAACGTGCAGGAGCAAATGTAATTACGAAAGTGTTCAAGAACCTTTCAGCAGATGATATCCGCGAATCAGTTGCAGAATTTGAAAAAGCAATTAACGAAGCGCAGATTATCATGTTCCCAGGCGGATTCAGTGCAGGTGATGAACCAGACGGTTCTGCGAAATTCTTTGCAACTGCATTCCAGAATGCGAAGATTAAAGAAGCGGTTGAAAAATTATTGAACGAACGTGATGGTCTTGCACTTGGTATCTGCAACGGTTTCCAAGCACTTATTAAACTTGGCTTGGTTCCATACGGAAAAATCTGTGGACAGACAGCAGGTTCACCGACACTTACTTACAACACAATTGGCCGTCACATTTCAAAGATGGTTTACACAAAGGTTGTAACAAACAAGTCGCCATGGTTACAAGGTGCTGAACTTGGCGGAGTGTATACGAACCCAGCTTCACATGGTGAAGGACGTTTCGTAGCACCGGAAGCAGTGTTAGATGAATTATTTGCAAACGGACAAGTTGCAACACAATACTGTAATCTTGATGGTGTTATCACAATGGATGAAGAATGGAATCCAAATGGTTCATTTAGAAGCATAGAAGGTATCACAAGTCCAGACGGACGTGTTCTTGGTAAGATGGCTCACTCAGAACGTCGAGGTGATTCAGTAGCAATCAATATCTACGGAGAACAAGATTTGAAGATATTCGAATCTGGTGTGGAATATTTTAAATAATAAAAACAGGGAGATGAATATCTCCCTTTTTTGTTGAAACAGTAATGGACAAGAAAGATAATATATGATATTTTAAAGAAGCAATTTGGGATATTTCAAATTACCTTTCAGTATATAGTTTCTATTTCTTATCGGAAATAAAATCCATTGACATATTTAGTAGAAAAGAGTAGTATAATAGTATAGATAACAACAAGTGTGTTATCTGAGTGATGATGCAAAATATTGTTTCAAGAGGCTGTGTCTTGTTAGCTCTATAAGGGTTGTACATTTACCACAACTTGAATAGGTAATCTTTACTGAAAGAAAATGTTCAAAGAAAGTCCTGTATTGCAGGGCTTTTATTTTTTTGAAAAAAGATAGCATTCTTTAAATGACTATGCTATAATGTTTAAAAGCATTAATATTTCTGAGTTCAATACGGATTATCCGTTTCTGAAAATCTATGTTTCAATTCAAAGAAATCTCAATGCTTTAGATTCCAATTAACAAAGCAGAGAGGTTTTAGAGAATGAACAGGAAAACCTCCTGCACAATTTAACAAAGGAGGTTGTCTATGACAGAAATGACACATTTGTCCCATAGTATAGAAGGGACAGAGTATGCGGCAAAATACGACGAAGCAGCAAAGAAGTTGGTCGCTGACAAACAAGTACTGGCACGTATCGTGAAAGGCACAATCAACGAATTTAAAGATTACACCATTGATGAAATCATTGCCGGTATAGAGAAAGAGCCAGAGATAGCGACCAAAGAAATGTATCCAGGTAAGCAGTATAAAAGAAAAGCACCGGGATCCATTCATGGGATGAACACGGAGAGTGCGATACCAGGTGAAGGGAAGGTTACATATGATATTTATTTTTATGTAATGACCAGAGAAAAGGAAAGTGTTAAGATTATTATTAACATTGAACTGCAAAGAGAATATTATGTTGGGTATCATTTTGGAGCGCGAGGTGTGTTTTATTGTTCGCGAATGATATCTGAACAACTTGACAAAGAATTCACGACAGATAATTATGATGACATGAAGAAAGTGTATTCAATCTGGATTTGTATGAATGCACCCGAAAAAGATGCGAATACCATAACAAAATGTTCGATGAAACAGGAAGAAGTATATGGTGAGTTTGAAGACGAGGAATTATGTGATTTTTTATCAGTTATTATTATTCGATTATCAGGGAAGGACAATCGAGATAAAAAGAATAAATTGATTGATATGTTGACGGTACTGTTGTCAGAGGAAATGGACGCAGAAACAAAGAAACGTGAGTTGGCTGAAAATCATGATATGATAATGACAGAAGTAATAGAAGGAGGCGTAGGAAGTATGTGTAATTTAGGAGAAGGTTTAATTGAGAAGTATACGGCTTTGGGCGAGGTGCGAGGTGCTGAGAAAGAGCGAATCAATACAGAACGTGAAAGACAAAGGGCAGATGAAGCAGAGAGTCGTGCAGATGAAGCGGAAGCAGAAATTGCAAGATTGCTTGAAGAAAATGCAAGATTGAAAGCAAAGGAAATGCAATCAGCACTGGAAGAAGCGGAAAGGATTGCAAAGGATCCATCTGTAAAGGGTTATACAGATATGGATGAACTTTTTAATGATTTAAAAAAATAATATTGAATATCTTACGAGGCGTAGCAAAATTTTGCTACGTCTCTTTTGCATATTTCCCCAACTTGTACATATATTGTCTAAAGAGGTGAAGGACATGAAGTACAAGCAGATTATGAATATACTTCCAAGTGAAGTGAAACATGTAATTGACAGGGAAAACATAGACTTTGAGCATTTGCAGGAAATTCGTTTACGTGTAGGTTATCCGATTATCTTATTTTATAAAAACAAGGAGCAGATTCTGCCAATGAATGGGACGGAGAGAATCATACGGGAAACTCTTGATTACGTCAGTAATTATTCTCTATATGCGTATGAAAATGAATTGCGGCAGGGGTTTATCACGATAGAGGGCGGACATCGTATCGGTATGGCGGGGCAGGTCATTATAGAAGATAAGAAGATAAAGAATCTTAAGCAGATTTCATCACTGAATGTACGAATATCCCATGAGATTTTAAATTGTGCGGACAAACTTTTTCCGTACATCACGCACAACAAACAAATGTATCACACACTCATTATTTCCCCGCCTAGATGTGGAAAAACAACCATTTTACGAGATATGATAAGGCAAATTTCGGACGGGAACAAATGGGTCAAAGGTTGTACCGTTGGTGTGGTGGATGAGCGTTCAGAACTTGCTGGTTGTTATCGGGGAATCCCGCAGAATCAAATGGGAATGCGGACAGATGTGTTGGATGGCTGTCCAAAAGCGGATGGGATGCTGATGCTGGTTCGCTCCATGTCGCCTCAGGTCATTGCCGTAGATGAAATTGGAGCACCTGAGGATGTGCAAGCGATTAAATACACCATGCATTGTGGGTGTAAGATGATTGCCACTGTACATGGAGAGACATTGGAGGAGATTCAAAGGAAACCACTATTCGAGCAACTTGTAAATGAACGATGTTTTGAAAGATACGTGGTGCTTCAAAATGAAACTCATGTTGGCGAAATTGCAGGAATCTACGATGCATATGGGAAACTGTTGTATCAGGATAAAGTTAAGGAACACAAGATATGATGAAACTGATTGGAAGCATATTTATCCTAGCGTCATGCACCGGTCTTGGTTTCTCGAAAAGTAGTGAGATGCAAGCTCATCTAAATGAACTTGAAGAACTGAAAAAGATATTTTACCTATTGAAAAGCGAACTCCAATATACAAGGGCACCTTTTGCAGAAGTGTTTGAAAAAATAGGGCAAAAGACTAAGGAGCCGTTTCAGTCTTGGTTGTTAGACCTTTGCAATAGGTTAAATGAGAAGCGCTCCGGTATGTTCTGGGACATGTGGTGTAACTCCATAGATGAAAATCTAAAGGGCAGTAGACTAAAAGAGGACGAGTTAAAAGAACTAAAGAACGTTGGGAAAAACCTAGAGTACATAGAGAGTCTGGATTTATTTATAGAGCAGATGGAATACGGAATTAAAAATACGAGGGAAAGCTACCGAACAAAGCGAAAATTATGCCAAAGTCTGGGAATTATGGGAGGAATCTTTCTTGTGATTTTGTTGCTGTAAATAGGAGGAAAACATGGGTGTCAGTCTGATTTTTAAAATTGCTGCAGTGGGGATATTAGTGTCTATATTAAGCCAGGTATTAAAGCATAGTGGCAGGGAGGAGCAGGCATTTCTTACAAGCTTTGCAGGGCTCCTTTTGGTCCTGTTCTGGATTCTGCCATACATCATTGATTTGTTTGAGCAAGTCCAAGTCTTATTTGAATTTTAGAGGGTAGTTCTATGAGCATGATTCAAGTTGGATTACTCGGTATCATTGGTATTATATTTGCAGTGCAGTTAAAGCAGGAGAAGTCAGAGGTCGCCGTCTATCTGTGTATCGTGATTACCCTGATTATCTTTGTAGGTATGACAGACCATCTGGAGCAATTGGTCACAACCTTGCGCGAAATCGGAAATTTTGTTCAGATAGAAAACTCCTACATTCTGACATTGATCAAGATGCTTGGAATTACCTATTTAGCAGAATTTTCCGCCGGTCTTTGTAAGGATGCAGGATACAGTTCGATTGCAACCCAGATTGAAATGTTTGGGAAGCTAACTATATTGGTGCTGAGCCTACCGATTCTGCTTGCATTACTTCGAACCATACAGGAGTTTCTGGGATGAAGATAGTGAAAATGTTGATTATTGTAATGTGCTTATTTTTCCCGATGCAGGTAAAGGCGGCAAACGTAGAAACAGCAGATGTAAATGCGACAGATGTGGAAGAGGAATTGAGTAGTAGATACGATTTTACGGAAATAGATAAGATGCTGGAGGAAATTTTCCCAGAGGAAAAGCTGAACTTCAAGGATACCATTGTAGGACTTATTTCAGGAGAGCTGGAATTCTCATTTGACTTAATTAAAAATTTAATTAGTGACCAGTTAAGATATGAAATTGATAGCAGTAAAACAGGAATCATACATATATTACTGTTGGTCATTATTGCCGCCATATTCTCAAACTTTTCGGGAGTTTTTAAAAGCACACAGGTGGCAGAAATTAGTTTTTCCATGTTGTACATGCTTCTTATTACCATCTGCCTGAATAATTTCCGAATACTGATAGAAGCGGCAACTGCAAATGTAGACCAAATTATGGAATTTATGAAGCTACTTGGCCCGCTTTATTTCATGGCAGTTGCGATTGCTACGGGAAGCGCAACTTCGGTGACCTTTTATCAGTTAGTGCTGTTGCTTATTTTCCTGATTGAATTATTAATACGGAATTTCTTAATACCTATGACACAGATTTATATGGTAATCAGAATTTCAGATGAATTTTCACCAGAGATACAGTTATCTAAGTTCGCAGAATTAATGGAGACCATCATTTCTTGGTCACTAAAAACCTTATCTGCAGGAATCATCGGCCTAAACGTGATTCAAGGTTTACTGACGCCGGCAATTGATTCCGTGAAACGAAGTCTTGTGTTAAAAGGAGGAGAAGCCCTCCCAATTGTGGGTGATGCCATAGGAGGCGCGGCAGAAGTGGTGCTTGGCACCGCAGTTTTGATTAAAAATGGAATCGGCGTGGCGGGCATGATTATCTGCCTCGTCATGTGTCTGGTTCCAATTATCCAGATAGCAATCACATCTCTTATGTATCAGTTAATTGCGGCACTCATTCAACCCGTGTCTGATAAACGAATGGTTAATTGTGTCAGCAGTGTGGCGGATGGCAGTAAAATTTTGCTTAAAATTGTATTTACAACGGGTGTTTTGTTTCTAATCACCATTGCTGTGGTTGCGACAACAACAGGAGGTTAACATGCTGGATTATATTTATGAATGGATGGAAAATATTGCATTTTACATGGTGATTGTTGTTGCTGCCATGCAGATGGTGGCAGGAGAAAACTATAAGAAATACATTCGTTTTTTTGCAGGAATGATTTTGATTCTTATGCTGACGGGACCAATTCTAAAGATATTTGGAATGAGTGAGTTTCAGGTTGCAGAATATCAGAAGGAGTTAGAGGAAATCGAAAATGCCACAAAACATATGGAACAAATTATTGGAGAATAAAAAGAATCAATGGCTGATTCTATTACTGGTAGGAATTTTACTGGTGGTGATTGCGATTCCTACAAAGTCGGGAACAGAAGAAAAAAGCGTTGGTGATTTAAAAGAGTGGAGCACATCGGAGACGGAACAGAGATTAGAAAATATACTCAGCCAGATGCAAGGAATTGGAGAAGTACATGCAATGATTACATACAAGCAAGATAATCAAGTCGAGGGGGTCGTGGTTGTAGCAGAGGGCGGAGAACAAGGAGTGATTGTTCAAAAGATAACCGAGGTGGTTCGAGCATTATTTGACGTGGACTCGCATAAAATTAAGGTGATAGATAGTAAATAGATTCTTTGGGAGGAGATAGTGTGAAAAAAATATTTAAGAAAAATCAGATTATGATTACAGCATTAGCTGTGATGATTGCGGTGGCTGGGTATCTGAATTACTCCGGCAGATTTTTTGGAGATGATTCAAAAGAGGCAGATAATGAACTGGCGGAGCAGGAACTTTTAGATATCAGTCTTGGAGAAACAGCGGAAATTGAGTCTTTGGATGAAGATATTGATGATACACCGGGCGCGGCTGTGCTGACCAATGGAAACAACATTGTTGCAGAAGCAAAAGTTGTAAGAGAACAAGTGAGAGCAGAGAATAAAGAGACACTTTTGGGTATAATAAATAATGCGAACCTAAGTGAAAAGCAAAAAGAAGAAGCGGTTGCAAAGATGATTGAATTGACGGAGATAGCAGAATTGGAAGCTGCAGTAGAGACAATGCTGCTTTCAAAAGGCTTTTCTGAGGTTGTAGTAACCTTGACTGATGGTGGTGCAGATGTTGTTGTAAATGCAACAGAATTATCAGATGCAAAACGTGCGCAAATAGAGGATATAGTAACAAGAAAGACAGGAATCAAGCCGGAAAATGTTGTAATTTCTTCTATGCAAAAATAGGAAATTGTGGTACACTATCAAACAGGGCTGCGTCTAAATGATATGCCACCGGCAGGATTGCAGGCGCGCAATAAGGATGATAAAAAATAGGAGTTAACTATATATGTCACAAATTACAAATGAAATAAAGAAAAGAAGAACATTTGCGATTATATCCCATCCCGATGCAGGTAAAACTACATTGACAGAAAAGTTCCTGCTTTATGGAGGAGCCATTAATCAGGCAGGTTCTGTAAAGGGAAAAGCCACTGCAAAGCATGCAGTTTCTGACTGGATGGAGATTGAAAAGGAAAGAGGTATTTCTGTTACATCTTCCGTTCTTCAATTTAATTATGACGGCTATTGTATCAATATTCTGGACACACCTGGGCATCAGGACTTCTCGGAGGATACATACCGAACGCTTATGGCAGCAGATTCGGCGGTAATGGTTATCGATGCTTCGAAAGGTGTGGAAGCCCAGACGAGAAAATTGTTCAAAGTATGTGTGATGCGTCACATTCCGATTTTTACATTTATTAATAAAATGGACCGTGAAGCTCGTGATACCTTTGAATTATTAGACGATATTGAAAAGGAATTAGGAATTGCGACCTGTCCAATCAACTGGCCAATTGGCTGTGGGAAAGAATTCCGAGGTGTTTTTGACCGTGAACATCAGGAAATCGAGCTTTTCTCAGATACTCAAAAGGGTACAAAGATGGGAGAAGTAAGAAAGATTGCATTAGATCATCCGGATGTGGATACATTAATCAGTGAAGCGCAAAAAGAGCAGCTTTTAGAAGAGATTGAGTTGTTGGATGGAGCAAGTGCAGAGTTTGATTTAGACTTGGTAAGTAAGGGAGAGTTATCACCGGTATTTTTCGGTTCCGCCCTCACAAACTTCGGTGTAGAGACATTTTTACAGCATTTCTTAAATATGACTTCATCACCGCTACCGAGAAAGTCAGACCAAGGAAGCATTGACCCGATGGAAGAGAAGGACTTCTCAGCATTTGTATTCAAGATTCAGGCGAACATGAACAAGGCGCACCGTGACCGAATCGCATTTATGAGAATTTGTTCCGGAGAATTCGAGGCGGGTATGGATGTGTTCCATATTCAAGGTGGGAAAAAGGTAAGACTTTCTCAGCCACAGCAGATGATGGCAAGTGAAAGAAAGATGATAGAAAAAGCCTACGCAGGAGACGTCATTGGTATCTTTGACCCAGGTATCTTTTCCATTGGTGATACCTTGACCACTTCGCCGAATAAGTTTGCATATGAAGGAATTCCAACCTTTGCACCGGAGCATTTTGCCAGAGTGCGACAAATGGATACCATGAAGCGTAAACAGTTTATTAAGGGAATCAATCAGATTGCACAGGAAGGTGCGATTCAGATTTTCCAAGAGTACAATACCGGAATGGAAGAAATCATTGTAGGTGTTGTCGGGGTGCTTCAGTTTGATGTGTTAAAATATCGTCTGGAAAACGAATACAACGTGGATATCAAATTGGAACCACTTCCATATGAACATATTCGCTGGATTGAAAACGAAGATATTAATCTGGATAAATTAGTCGGAACTTCTGACATGAAGAAGATTAAGGACTTAAAGGACAGACCACTCTTGTTGTTTGTTAACAGTTGGAGTGTGCGAATGACTTTGGAGAGAAACGAAGGATTAATTTTATCCGAATTTGGCCGTTCTTAAACTAGTGAAAGTTTCTATTTGCAAACAGTTGTAAATTTGCTATAATAAGAGAAGTAGTAAACCAAACTAGGAGGTTTTAAGTTATGGGAAAAGAAGTAAGTAATGATTATAAAATACAATTAGAGAATAATCGCGGAGAGATTATTATTGCGGACGAAGTAATTGCCGTGATTACAGGATTGGCTGCGATGGAAGTAGAAGGTGTTGCTTCTTTAGCCGGCAATGCAACAAGAGAATTAATCAGTAAGATTGGCATCAAAACATTGTCAAAAGGCGTGAAGGTTGACGTGTTAGAAGATGTTGTTACAATTGATGCAGCTCTGAATTTGAAATATGGATTCAATATCAAGACCGTTTCTGAAAAGGTTCAGGAAAAGGTAAAGGTTGCAGTAGAAAACATGACAGGACTGAAAGTTGCTGACGTGAATATTCGCGTTGCAGGAATTGAAGTAAATGCATAAGGAATAAAAGAAAGGAATCTCGATGATGAGATTCCTTTAATTTTGCATAAATATGCATATCTCATTGCAAAACTTTACATGTTTGTAGTATAATATTTTGAGATGTGAAACTATACACAAGACTTAAGGAGAAGGAAAATGAGTAGAACAGAGCTTAGAGAGCATATTTTCAGAATGTTATTCCGAATTGAGTTTAATAGTGCTGAGGAGATGAAGGAGCAGGAGGGCTTCTATTTTGAAGACCTGGAAGAGGCTACAGGAAAAGACCAAGAGTATATTTTAGATAAATACAGAGCGATTGTGGAGAAAAAAGAAGAGATTGACACTCTTTTAAATGAGGTTTCCGAAGGATGGAAGACAACACGTATGAACCGTGTGGACCTTACCATTATGAGACTGGCTGTATATGAAATTAAATGGGATGAGGATGTTCCAACCGGTGTTGCCATTAATGAGGCAGTAGAGCTGGCAAAGAAATACAGCAGCGATGATGGTCCGTCTTTCGTAAATGGTATTTTAGCAAAGGTTGTAAAGTAGGGCGAATCTATGCGTAATGTATATTCAGTAAAACAGGTGAATGCATATATCAAGAATATGTTTACACAGGATTTCATGCTGAATCGTATTTATATCAAGGGTGAGGTTTCTAACTGTAAATATCATACATCGGGGCACATTTATTTTTCTTTGAAGGATGAGTCCGGTTCTATTGCGTGTATTATGTTTGCAGGACAACGAAGCGGGCTGGCATTTAAAATGCAGGATGGTCAACAGGTCATTGTGCTTGGAAGTGTTACTACGTATGAGCGAGATGGCAAATATCAGCTCTATGCCAAAGAGATTATTTTGGACGGTGCGGGACTTCTATATGAGAAATTTGAAGCATTGAAGCGCGAGCTTGGTGAGATGGGGATGTTTGCACCGGAGTATAAGCAGCCGATTCCGAAGTTTGCAAAGAAGATTGGTATTGTAACTGCGCCGACAGGAGCAGCTATTCGTGATATTATGAACATTTCAGCCCGAAGAAATCCTTATGTGCAGTTGATTTTATATCCGGCTTTGGTGCAGGGCGATGGTGCAGCAGCCAGCATTGTCAAGGGAATTGAAATGTTGGATAAGCATGGCGTGGATGTGATTATAGTTGGACGTGGAGGTGGCTCCATTGAAGACCTATGGGCTTTCAATGAGGAACCTGTTGCGAGAGCCATTTTCAATTGTAAAACACCGATTATTTCAGCAGTAGGGCACGAAACAGATACGACCATTGCGGATTATGTGGCAGATATGCGTGCGCCAACACCTTCAGCGGCGGCAGAACTGGCAGTGTTTGAGTATCAGGCGTTGGAAAATTATTTGGAAGAGCTGCATTTGAAACTGAAGAAAGCACTTTACCAGAAATTACAGATTGAACGTATGAAGCTGGAACGTTATCGTTTAAAGATGAATTATCTGCATCCGAAAATGAAATTGCGGGAGAAACAGCAAAGAAGCGTGGAAATTGAGCAGAAGCTTCGTAACATCATGGAAAAGAAGTTGAATCTTGCAAAACAAAGACTTGCAATTCAGATTGAACGAATGAAGGGTGCATCACCTTTAGCGAAGTTAAACCAAGGTTTTTCTTATGTGTCATCTGAAAATGGCAATGTGGTAAAAAGTGTTGAACAGGTTCAGTTAGAAGATAAACTGACAATCTATATGACAGATGGTATCGTGAAGGCAAAAGTCGAAGATACTATAAAGGAGGATTACAGTGGCAGAGCAAACATTGGAAACAGTATTTGAACAATTAGATGAGATTGTAGGGAAATTAGAAGGGGAAAATGTGTCCTTAGAAGAATCATTCCAGTTATATCATAAAGGAGTAGATTTATTAAAGGTCTGCAATGAGAAGATTGATACAATCGAGAAGAAAATGTTGATTTTAGATGAAAATGGAGAGCAACATGAATTTTAAAGAAGAGCAAAGCAAAAAGGTAGAAGTAATTGAGACCATTTTGAAAAAATATCTTCCGGAGCAGGAAGGATACCAAAAGGTAATCATGGAGGCTATGGAATACAGCGTTATGGCGGGCGGAAAGAGACTTCGCCCGATGCTCATGCAAGAGACGTTCCGTTTGTTTGGCGGTAAAGGTGATATTATTGAGCCTTTTATGGCGGCAATTGAAATGATTCATACATATTCCCTGGTGCATGACGACCTTCCGGCGATGGATAATGATGACTATCGTCGAGGCAGAAAGACCACACATGTGGTATACGGAGAAGGCATGGGAATACTCGCCGGAGATGCACTTTTAAACTATGCATTTGAAACGGCAGCAAAAGCATTTTCCATGTATCCGACAAAGGCATTGGAGATTGGAAAGGCACTTCAAGTACTTGCCGGTAAGGCCGGAATCTATGGCATGATTGGCGGTCAGGTTGTAGATGTGGAGAGTGCAGGGAATGCAGTTTCCAAAGAAGTGTTAGATTTTATTTATGAATTAAAGACAAGTGCTTTGATTGAAAGCTCCATGATGATAGGAGCAATCCTTGCGGGAGCTGATGATAAGGCAATCAAAGACATAGAGACCATTGCGAAAAATGTGGGGATTGCATTTCAGATTCAGGATGATATTCTGGATGTTACCAGCACGGCAGAGGTACTGGGGAAACCGATTTTAAGTGATGAGAAAAATGAAAAGACAACGTATGTGACATTGGTTGGACTTGATAAAGCGAAGGAATATGTAGAGAAGATTTCATTGGAGGCAATTGAATTATTGCATCGTTTTGAAGCACATGACTTGTTCTTGGAGGAACTTTTAAAGTCACTGATTCACAGAGAAAAATAAAAGGGGTGCTCTTATGATATTGGAGCGAATTCAGAAAGCGAATGACATAAAGAAACTAAACTGGGCTGAGTTGGACGTGTTAGCGGCAGAAATTCGCCAGTTTTTAGTGGAAAATATTAGCAAAACAGGCGGGCATCTTGCATCTAATCTGGGGGTCGTAGAGCTTACCATGGCCATGCATTTGGCTTTTTCACTTCCAAAGGATAAGATGATTTGGGATGTGGGACACCAGTCCTATACACATAAGATTTTGACCGGACGTAAGGATGGTTTTAAACACTTAAGACAGTTTGGAGGCATGAGTGGATTTCCAAAGAGAAAAGAAAGTAACTGCGATGCCTTTGATACAGGGCACAGCTCTACCTCCATTTCGGCTGGTTTAGGATATGTGGAGGCGCGAGAGATTTTGGGAGAAGATTATCGCGTGGTATCTGTCATTGGAGATGGCTCTTTGACAGGAGGTATGGCATATGAAGCGCTGAATAATGCGTCTCATTTGAAGAGTAATTATATCATTGTGTTAAATGACAATAATATGTCCATTTCAGAAAACGTGGGCGGAATGCATATGTATCTGGATGGGCTTCGTACCGCTGACTTTTATAATAACATGAAAAAAGGTGTTACGAGTGCTTTGAATAAGATACCGGGTGTTGGTTCGCGTCTTGTAAATAATATTCGAAAGACAAAGAACAGTATTAAACAGCTTTTCGTGCCTGGAATGTTATTTGAGGATATGGGAATTACCTATCTTGGTCCTGTAGATGGACATGATGTGAAGAAATTATATCGTACCTTTAAAGAAGCACAGAAGATGGACAATGCGGTTTTGGTGCATGTATTGACTGAAAAGGGAAAAGGCTATGCACCTGCAGAGTTGAATCCATCTAAATTCCATGGTATTTCTCCGTTTGATTTAGAAACGGGAAATGTTTTGGACAAGAAGACAAAAGACACCTATACAGATGTATTTTCTGAAATCATGTGTGATTTGGGTGAGAAGGAACCGAAGCTTGTGGCAATTACTGCAGCCATGAAAGATGGAACCGGATTATCAAAATTCCAGGAGAAATTTCCGGAAAGATTTTTTGATGTGGGAATAGCAGAGCAGCACGCAGTGACATTTGCGGCAGGACTTGCAGCCGCAGGCTTAAAACCAGTGGTTGCTGTATATTCTGCATTTTTACAGCGAGGATATGACCAGATTGTACATGATGTATGTATGCAGAAGTTACCGGTAATCTTTGCGATTGATAGGGCAGGACTTGTTGGAAGCGATGGCGAAACTCATCAGGGAGCTTACGACATCGCATACTTAAATCATATTCCGAACATGACCATTTTGGCGCCGAAGAATCGATTAGAGTTTGCCAAAATGATGGAATGGGCAGTGGGACATGACGGTCCGGTTGCCATTCGCTATCCGAGAGGCAATGTTTATGAAGGTTTAGAGGAGCATAGACAGCCGATTGCGTGCGGAAGAAGTGAAGTGATTTACAAGGAGTCCGACATTGCAATTCTATCTGTTGGCCATATGATGGAGGTTGCAGAGGTTGTATGGGAGACCCTAAAAGAAAAAGGTTATAACTGTAGCTTAATAAACAGCCGTTTTGTGAAACCGATGGATACTGATATTTTGCATGAGTTGGCACAGGAGCATAAGTTGTTTGTTACAATTGAAGATGCAGCTGTTTCCGGTGGTTACGGTGCAAGCGTTGTGAAATATTTGGCAGAGCAGAAATTGGATGTAGATGTGATTGTAAATGGTATTCCGGATGCCTACATCGAGCATGGAAATATTGGATTACTTCGCAAGACGATTCATTTGGATGCGGATTCCATTGTAAATAAAGTGGAATTCACACATGCAACAATGAGAAAATAGGAGAACACATGAAGGAACGTTTAGACGTATTATTAGTAAAAAGAAATCTGGCAGAATCCAGAGAAAAGGCAAAAGCAATTATCATGTCCGGAAATGTATTTGTGGAAGGGCAGAGAGAAGATAAAGCAGGCAGCACATTTCCGGAGGAAGTATATATTGAAGTCAAGGGAAATAAGCTTCCATATGTAAGCCGTGGGGGATTGAAACTGGAAAAGGCAATTGCAAACTTTGATGTAGAATTGCAGGATAAGGTTTGTACTGATGTAGGTTCTTCTACCGGCGGTTTTACGGACTGCATGCTGCAAAACGGTGCAAGAAAGGTCTTTGCCATTGACGTGGGAACCAATCAGCTTGCCTGGAAGTTGAGACAGGACGAACGTGTTGTCTGTATGGAAAAGACGAACATTCGTTATGTGACACCGGAGGATTTGGGAGAAGCAATTGATTTTTCATCTATTGATGTTTCCTTTATTTCGCTTACAAAGGTACTTTTGCCAATCAGAAATTATTTAAAAGAAAATGGACAGATTGTGGCACTTATTAAGCCTCAGTTTGAAGCGGGACGCGAAAAGGTTGGCAAGAAAGGTGTTGTACGAGAAAAGAGTACCCATTATGAGGTTATAGAAATGGTTCTGTCATATGCTGTTTCTATTGGCTTTCAGGTGCTTGA